>NZ_CP091037.1:1792500-2482500 GCF_021534965.1 Muricauda sp. SCSIO 65647 | reverse complement strand
CGCACCTTCCGGTACGGCTACCTTGTTACGACTTAGCCCTAGTTACCGGTCTTGCCCTAGGCCGCTCCTCGCGGCGACGGACTTCAGGCACTCCCGGCTTCCATGGCTTGACGGGCGGTGTGTACAAGGCCCGGGAACGTATTCACCGCGCCATGGCTGATGCGCGATTACTAGCGATTCCAGCTTCACGGGGCCGAGTTGCAGGCCCCGATCCGAACTGTGACCGGTTTTGGAGATCCGCGCCCCCTCGCGGGGTGGCATCCCCCTGTACCGGCCATTGTAGCACGTGTGTGGCCCAGGACGTAAGGGCCGTGATGATTTGACGTCATCCCCACCTTCCTCGCGGTTTGCACCGGCAGTCCCGTTAGAGTCCCCATCTTTACATGCTGGCAACTAACGGAAGGGGTTGCGCTCGTTATAGGACTTAACCTGACACCTCACGGCACGAGCTGACGACAACCATGCAGCACCTTGCAATGTGTCCGAAGAAAAGGGCGTCTCTGCCCCTGTCACAATGCATTTAAGCCCTGGTAAGGTTCCTCGCGTATCATCGAATTAAACCACATGCTCCACCGCTTGTGCGGGCCCCCGTCAATTCCTTTGAGTTTCATTCTTGCGAACGTACTCCCCAGGTGGGACACTTATCACTTTCGCTTGGCCACGGAGACCAAAGTCCCCACAGCTAGTGTCCATCGTTTACGGCGTGGACTACCGGGGTATCTAATCCCGTTCGCTACCCACGCTTTCGTCCATCAGCGTCAGTACATGGTTGGCCACCTGCCTTCGCGATCGGTGTTCTATGTGATATCTATGCATTTCACCGCTACACCACATGTTCCGGCAACCCCACCATGACTCAAGACCTACAGTATCAAGGGCAGTCCCACGGTTGAGCCGTGGCCTTTCACCCCTGACTTATAGGCCCGCCTACGGACCCTTTAAACCCAATGATTCCGGATAACGCTCGGACCCTCCGTATTACCGCGGCTGCTGGCACGGAGTTAGCCGGTCCTTATTCTTACGGTACCGTCAGATCCCCACACGTGGGGAGGTTTCTTCCCGTATAAAAGCGGTTTACAACCCGTAGGGCCGTCATCCCGCACGCGGCATGGCTGGATCAACCTTCCGGCCATTGTCCAATATTCCTCACTGCTGCCTCCCGTAGGAGTCTGGTCCGTGTCTCAGTACCAGTGTGGGGGATCCCCCTCTCAGGGCCCCTAGCCATCGTCGCCCCGGTGGGCCGTTACCCCACCGGCAAGCTAATGGCACGCATCGCCATCCCCGTCCGATAAATCTTTAGACCCGTTGCCATGCGGCAACGGGTCGCCATGGGGCATTAATCCACGTTTCCATGGGCTATTCCCCTGACAGGGGCAGGTTCGATACGCGTTCCGCACCCGTGCGCCACTCGTCATCTGGTCGCAAGCAACCAATGTTACCGTTCGACTTGCATGTGTTAGGCCTGCCGCTAGCGTTCATCCTGAGCCAGGATCAAACTCTTCATCGTGTTGTCTTTAAATAGACCCCTAAAACGACCGAGCACCCGGCGATCAAAATGGTTCCTTCTCTTTCTTTACGCTGTCTGTATTCCCAATATGTACATGAACTTCTTTACATAACATGCCCCCGGAAAAACACAAAGATCCCGAGGGAAACACCTTGCCATAACGGCAAAGCGGGTGCAAATATAATCACGTTATTTTAATCCCACAAATAGTTGAGAGAGAAAATAAACCAAATTGTCATTGCAATTGATTAAAGATTTCTCTTTCAAAGAATTGCGAAAATTGGTTGGGAAAACTTTATGAAAAGAAGTTCCACACCAATCCGAAGCGGATAACAAAATCACGATACGGATATTCGGGAGCAGCATAATAGTTATAACTTTTGCTCCAAACCGTATTTAGATGCTCGGCTTTCAAATAGATGCGGGTCTGTCGTATTTTGGCGTTGATGAAAAAATCAATCATGGGAAAACCACCAAACTCTTCTCTATTCTGTACATAGAATTCACCCAACAAAGGATGATACGCATTGGTATTATAGGCGGTAAAATATTTTAAGGTCACCCCTGTCTGCAAATACATGGCCTTTTTAAACACATCTTTCGAAAAATATAATGTGTTTCGAGTCACGACCTGAGGTACGTTCAATACATTTTCTTCTTGTGAAACATTCTGGTACATGACCGTGTTCATGAGCGCCCATCTTCTCCATCTGAATTCTTTGGCCAATTTCACTTTTAGATAGTCAATGGTTCCTTGGCTTTGGAAGGGCCTTACAAAAGCCCTCTCTTCACCATTGGTAATATCTTCTTCTGATGCCGTGGACGTGAAGTAGGTATAATTGTCTATTGCATCATAACTTGCCGTCAATGTGCCGAGTAGTTTTGAGTTCCATCCAAAGGCAATACTTTTTACATCTTCTTTTTCAAAAACAGTGTTGTTCTGCCAATTGAAGTTTTGATAATCGCTCTGAAACAACAAAGTGTTGAAATTGGGCATCTTCGATGAAGCGTGTATCGAACCGAAAACGCTATTGTTATCGTTGATTTGATACGCTACTTGACCATTTAACAGCGTGCCCGATAGGTCACCGGAAATATTGAGCGAGAAATCTCCCCTCACAGAGATTCGTCCAAAAGTGTTTTCATATTTTCCGCCAAAGTTGATTTCTTCGCCGTTTAACCTATTATCGATTTGGCCATCGTCCCTGATCAGAATACTGTTGAAAAAATAATCGTACGAGTAATGATTGATACTGGCCGTAATCTTACCCAGGGTCTTATTGGTGAACGTGGCAAAAACTTGATTGTACATGGTTTTAAGATTTGCCTTATCATCAATTGGCACCTCAAAAGGTGCCGGATCTGTACCAAAGGCCGCTGCAGCATTGTCTTGTAAAAACTGATAAAACCTGGTCTCATAGCTAAAGACATGACCAAGCGACAATGTGCTTTTTGGTTGCAAAGAGTCTTTAGATGCCCTAAAAAGATTGATTTGGTGGTCGAGAAAATATCGTTTGCCCAAGACCCTATTGTCAGCAAGGGTATTGCTCGAACTGCTAAAAAGTACATCGGCCCTCGCCCTATCTAAAAATTCTTCATTACCTGACTCAAACTGTTCACGATTCGACAACCCTCCGTTTTCTTCAGTATTCAAATTTTGGGCAGCTATATGTGCCCTTACCTGATACTTGCCGTTCTTGGTCACATAATTAAATGTAGCCACAAAATTGCTCGACTCTGCTTGATCGAACTGATACTTGCCCAACGACCTGAACCCTCTATGGAACACTGAGAGGTTCAAACGTTCTGAAGTATTTAGTGTCAGCAAGGCGTCCAACAATTGACCCTGCTCCAATGTGGTCTTGAAAAAGAGCTCGGTCATGGGCGTGGGAACATTGTAGTAAGACACGTCTTCGAACTCTTTATAATTGAAGTGTTTTGCGGTAGCACCGATTCTGGGGTAAAGCCAATTGTCTCGCATCTCTTCTGCCAGACTGTTATAGGGTTGGCCCAAGTTTGAAAAGGGCATGAGCTCGAAATCATCTCTCCTCAAGAAATTGTACTTGTAATCTTTTTGTATCGTCAGCGTGGTATCTACAAAGGTGGTATCCCTATTATGGAAAATGACCAAATAATCTTTTATGGAAACGGTTCTTGCCTCACCCTTTTTTTTCTTGTCCTTTTTTGAAATCAATGTGGAATCTTGACTTTTTTGAGGTCTCGGCAATGAATCTACCTGCGAATGCAGTGATGATAATCCGAAGAACAAAAAAAGAAAGAACAGGTGTCGTATCATGGAAGCATCTTGCAGGGACAAAGTTATATTTTTTTGTTCCTAAACAAATGTGAAAGTTTTATGGTCGTTTGGTTAAACTAAATATCACAACTAGTCGAAAAAATGTTAAAAACTGTTAACCGAACTAAAAAAAATCCATATTTTGAGCCATTGATAGCTAATACAACAGACCTGAGCATGAAAATAAAATTACTCCTTCTCTTGTTGGTGACATGTTCCATATCATTTGCCCAATATAATGAGAGTGCGCCATGGATGAAAGAACTGAAAAAATCAAAGTCAAGGACTTCTGCTGCCAAGGGTGGCAGCAACAATGAGATATATACATTTCACGAAATCACCGAAGCATTTGACAACTATTGGAAAGACAAAGACAAAAGTGCCAAGGGAAGCGGTTATAAGCCCTTTATGCGTTGGCGAAATTATTGGCAACATTTTGTAAAGTCAGATGGCACCTTGCCGACAGCAAAAGAACTATGGCAAGCCTATGAAAACAAACAAGCAGCCGTAGGGCCTGTAAACCCGACCAGCAGTTGGACCGCCGTAGGACCCGTAATAAGTGGCGAACTGGCAGGAGCGCTTCCCGGAATTGGCCGTATTAATGCCGTTGCAGTAGACCCCAACGATGAAAATGTCTGGTACGCCGGAGCACCCGCTGGGGGATTTTGGAAATCTACCGATGCGGGCACTACTTGGGAAACCCTTTTTGATGATTTTCCGCAGATAGGTGTCTCGGGCATTGCCATAAAGCCAGATGATTCAAACACTATTTTGATCGCTACGGGAGATGATGATGCATTTGACTCGTTCAGCGCAGGTGTTTTTAAATCGACCGATGGGGGCGTCACTTGGAATGAAACCAGTATTAACCCTAGCAATCAAAATGAATTTGACGTCTTAAATGAGATTGTGTATGACCCAAGTGATTTCAATGTGGTCTGGGTAGCAGGTACCGATGGCCTTCAAAAATCATTGGATGGGGGCGAAACTTGGGAAGTGATGTTAGCTGGCAATATAACAGATTTCAAGTTGAAACCCGGAGATTCAAATACCATATATGCTGTTGACCCAAACTCTTATTTCAAATCGACCGATGGGGGCGAAACCTTTACTGAAATAGCAGACGTGCTTCCGACAAACGGGGGCAGAATGGTACTCGGCGTATCGCCGGCAGACCCCGATGTTCTTTATGTGCTGGTGGCTGACATCATAGACAGGTCTTCGGCATTTTTAGGTCTTTTCAAATCGACCGACAGCGGCGATTCGTTCACTAGAACGGCAAATACAGAAGATATTTTTGAATCAAACCAAGCTTGGTTCGATTTGGCAATAGAGGTTTCACCGACCGATGCAAATGAATTGTATGCAGGATGCCTAAACATTTGGAAAAGCACCGACGGTGGTGATTCGTTCACCCAATTGAACCAATGGTTCTCCAATACTCCATCCTATACCCATGCCGACATCCATACGCTCAAATTTTTTGGCAGCAAGCTTTTTTGCGGCAGCGATGGGGGTGTTTTTGTTTCCGATGATGGCGGTGCTACTTTTGACGACTATTCTGATGGTATAGCCGTAACACAATTTTATCGTATCGGTATCGCAAAAAATGATGCGAGTAGAATTGTAGGGGGCACCCAAGACAATTCTGGCTTTGTCTATAACAACAACGAATGGAACATCTATACAGGTGGTGATGGCATGGACTATGAAATTGATCCGACCAATAGCAATATCGCCTATGGATTTCTGCAATTCGGCAATCCCCTTTTCATAACTACCAATCTGGGGCAGACTGTGGGCTCGATACAATCGCCCGATACGGGGTCGGGAAACATTCAAGGAAACTGGATTACCCCATTGGCCATTGATGGAGAGGGCACTGTATATGCTGCGTACAATGCTGTTTATAGACTTAATGGAAGTGAATGGGAAAGTGCATCTGATGTTATCAATGCCGAAAGTGATATCGATGATTTGGAAATAGACCCGAACGATCCCAACATCATGTATCTAGCTGAAAGTGACGTGCTCTATAGAAGCGAGGACAGAGGTGAAAATTTTGTTGCCATTGATACTATGGCCACCATAATCTCTGACATAGCGATTAACAGCAACAATAGTAATATTGTATATGTTACGACTTCGCAAAGAGTTGGGGCTCCTCAAAGGGTACAACCCGACGGAAGAGCGGTTTACAGAATAACCGTTGATGGAAATATTCTTGTTTCTAATGAAGACATCACTTTCGATTTACCTTCTGACCAAGCCTATTTTGCAATAGCCCATCAGGGGCGAAACAGTGACAATCCCATATATGTGGGTACCAGTTTGGGCGTATACCGGTTAGATGACACCTTGACCGAATGGGAGCAATATTCAACCAATTTACCCAACACCACAGTAAGTGATCTAGAAATCAGTCCCGATGATGAAATGCTGGTGGCCAGTACTTATGGTAGAGGGGTCTGGCAAAGTCCTATCCCCATACAGTTGCCCGATGATGATGTGAGATTGGTTTCAGTTGAAGCGGTTTCGGGCATTCTTACCTGTGATGAAATCATTCCTGAAATAACGATTGAGAACAAAGGTTTGAACACCATATCACAGGTCGATGTTACTTATAATATCAATGATGGCAGCGATGAGACATTTACATTCAACGGCGCTGTCAATAGCGGCGAGGTAGAGACTTTCACTCTTCCTGCCCTGAACACGCAGATTGGGGTCAATTCAATTTTGAGCGTATCGGTCTCCATAGCAAACGATACCTTTCCAGACAATAATTCACAAAAAACATCTTTCTTCATCACCAACAACGCAGCAGCTGTTGACCAACTTTTTGACTTTGAAACCGATGCAACCTCATTGCTGACCTATGATTTGATAGCTGGCACTTCGCCAATTGCTGGTGGGGTATGGGAAAGAGGTGTGCCGACGGGCGCTTTATTGAATACCGCAAGTTCGGGCACCCAGGTTTTGGGCACTAATTTAGATGGTAACCATCCTGATATGACCACTGGGGTCATTTATAGTGGATGCTATGATTTCTCATCTATCTTGGCACCGAGATTGAGCTTTCAAATGGCCTATGATCTTGAAGAGAATTGGGACATTGTTTATGTGCTATATTCCACCGATAATTTTGAGACATCAAACGTTTTGGGTGAGTTGGGCAGTCAACCCAATTGGTACAATAGCAATCGTACCGCGGCCAGTTCAGGTAATACCGATTGTTTTAATTGCCCTGGCGCACAATGGACGGGCACCGATGCGACCATGACCAGATACACCTACGATTTTGTCGCCAACATAGCTCGGGGAGAAGTCGATCTGACAGGTGAGACGAACATTCAATTTGCCATTGTTTTCGTATCCGATCAATCTGTAAACCAAGAGGGGGCGATCGTTGATGATTTTGTGGTCGAAGGGCTTGTAGATGATGATGACGATGATGATGATGGTATTCTTGATATAAATGACAATTGCCCCTTAGTGGCCAATGCGGCACAAGATGACAATGATGGTGATGGCATAGGTGATCTTTGTGACAGTGATGATGACAACGATGGCATTCTTGATTTGGATGACAATTGCCCATTTACTGCAAATGCCGACCAAAACGATCTGGATGGAGATGGTATCGGTGATGTATGTGATGATGATATCGACAATGACGGTGTACCCAATGCCGTCGACCAATGCCCTAGTACCCCTGCTGGCGCCGTAATTGATGTCGATGGTTGTGAAGTGTTCTCGTTACCAGCCAACAATTTTGCCCTCAAAACAATAGGAGAGTCCTGTATTTCAAACAACGATGGCGTGGTTGAAATCACTGCAGACATGAATCTTGATTATATTGCGACCCTAACCGATGAGGGCGGGGCCGACACCACGAATGACTTCAATGACACCACCAGTTTTGGCGATTTGAGTGCCGGAGACTATACACTTTGCATCTTGGTCGAAGGGCAGTCTGAATATGAACGTTGCTTTGACATCACCATTACCGAGCCTGAATCGCTCTCTGTTAATTCGAAGATAAGTTCTTTAAATAGCGAAGTAACCCTGACTCTTTCTGGTGGCGAACGGTACTTTATTAATTTGAATGACGAAATCTTTACCACTTCTAGAAGTGAGATTACCCTACCACTAAAAAAGATAGAGAATGTACTTTCTGTAAGAACTGATAAAGACTGCCAAGGTAGTCATGAAGAGACCATTTTACTCAGTTCGAAGGTTTTTATCTATCCAAACCCTGTTTCATCGGGAACGTTGAATGTTTACCTTGGTTCAGGCGAGTTTGAACAAGTAGGGGCATCGATTTATGACATTGATGGAAAAATAGTATTCAAAAAGGACATAAGACCAGAAAACGGGCAGATCATCATGGATGTTTCAGGGTTTTCTCAAGGCCTCTACCTATTGAACATCAAAACTGAAAGGTCACTTCTAAATTTCAAAATCTTAAAAAGATGAAGATAAACGGTATTTGCAATCTAGCTGTGTTAAGCTTTTTTTCCTGTATAATAATGGCATGCAGTAGTTCAGGCGGTGACGGTGATGATAGTCCACCCCCTGATGATCCAGTGGCGGCTCCTACAGCGGCTACGTTGGTATTTCCTGAAAATAACACCGAATGTACCGAAGGGAATGTTATCAGTGAAACAAGAAGCTCTGTGACCTTTCGATGGAATGCTGCCCAAAATGCGGATAGCTATGAACTGAATGTCATCAATCTGAACACATCAGTAGCCTCAAGGACCACTACTGCGAACAATGAAGCTTCTTTTTCAATCAATCGGGGCACACCCTATGAGTGGTTTGTGGTTTCTAGGGCAAATGGCACCACTGAAACAGCGACCAGTTCCACTTTCCGTTTTTTCAATGAAGGTCCTGGCATAGAAAACTATGCCCCCTTTCCTGCAGAGGCCGTAAACCCTGCCAGGGGGGCCAACCTAGCCTCGACGGCAACCGTTACATTGGAATGGTCGGCCAGTGATGTCGATGATGATATCGAACAATATGAGGTATTCTTTGGAACGGAAGCCAACCCTACCAATTCATTGGGCACGACCACAGATACCAGTATAGCCGATGTGGCCGTGACATCGGGCAACACCTACTACTGGACGGTGACCACAACAGATAGCCAAGGCAATACCTCTACATCAGAGGTGTTTCAATTTAGGGTCAATTAACTGAACATTGGGTGGATTAAAAAGGTTTTATCGACTGCACGAAGAGGCGGGCACCGATGAGGCCGGGCGTGGATGCTTGGCAGGCCCTGTAACGGCCGCTGCATTGATTCTTCCTAAAAATTTCACAAACGAAGTGCTCACCGACTCAAAGCAGTTGAGCGAGACCAAGCGTGAATCGCTACGTCCGGTTCTGGAAAAATATGCCCTCTCATTTGGGGTGTGCCATGTGTTTCCTGATGAAATTGATGAGGTCAACATTCTTAACGCTTCCATTTTGGCCATGCACCGTGCACTTGACCAATTGACCTGCAAAGTGAATTTTATCATTGTTGATGGTAATAGATTCAAACCCTATGGCAAAATACCCCATGAATGTATTGTGAAAGGAGATGGCAAATACTTGAGCATTGCCGGGGCATCGGTTTTGGCAAAGACCCATCGTGATGAATACATGACACGTTTGCACAAAGAATTCCCTATGTACAATTGGAAACAGAACAAAGGTTATCCTACAAAAGAACACCGTGAGGCCATTAGAAAATTTGGCCTGACCAAATATCACAGAAAAAGTTTCAAACAACTCCCTGAGCAATTGAAACTTGAGTTCTAAAAAGCTACATTTGTGCTAAACTCTTGCGATGAGGTTGCGAACGCTTCTTATTACCACGCTGCTCGTTTTAGCATCTTGTACCCCAGAAAAAAAAGTGTTGGACCCATTGCTCGGCCATTTGCCCCCCAATGCGGCACTCATTATCAGAATCAATGATTTTACGGGTTTCAAGAGTGAGCTGAAGAATCAGTCTTTTCTTTCAGGTCTGGCATCGACGTCACTATATGGCGCAATACACAAAACCATTTCAGGTCTTGACAATCTTACGCTTGATTCAGAGTCGTTATTGGCATTTTATGAAGTCGGCAAAGAGCGTTTCGAATTCATTTTGGCCACAAAAGAAAACTCGATCGATTTTGTTTTGGATGACATCGATGGAAAAACCATAGAAACACTCTCGTACGAGGGTACCACCATCAAGCATTATCAGACTGACGAAGATAATTTCTACCAAATTCTTCAAGATGGGAAAATAATGATCAGTTCTTCGCAACTTTTGGCCGAAAATCTGGTCCGTACCAAGGGACCGCACCAATTGCCCAAGACCTTGGAAAGGCTTTACAAAAGTGCCGATGAACAGAAATCGGCCAATCTGTTTTTTGATTTTGATAGTGGCGCTGACCTAATTGCCTCCCAGCTTGTGGACAAGGATGCCAAAAGTGTCAGAAATTTTGCTGACTGGATGTACCTAGACTTTCAGTCAAATCAAGACTTTTTAGGTTTTAGAGGGGTTACCCTGGCAACCGATAGCACCAATAACCGGGTCAAGCTATTTGAAAATACGACCCCATTGACCAATCGAACCGCGGCCTTGGCACCCTTAAATGCCTCTGCCATATTATCGTACACCTTTAACGATTATGGACAATTTGCACAAAACCAAAATGATTATCTCGAAAAAGTTCAATCGCTCGACACGCTTTTCAATGCGGTAGAAGAGGTCGGACTCATCTTTACGACATCAAAAAAGGCCATTGTGCTCAATACGTTTGGCACAGAGAATCTTTCGACCTTTGTCGAATCAAAAAAAATAGGGACGACCAATTACCAAGGAAAAGAAATTCTAAGATTGAGCGATTCAAAATGGCTTTCAGAGGCCTTTGCCCCTTTGGTAAGAAATATAGAGGTCAATTTCTGTACGGTCATTGAAAATGCCTTTGTTTTTTCAGAAGCACAAGAAACGCTGCAGACCATTATCAGCAACTATGTAAGCGGGGCCACTTTTGATAAAAGCACAGCTTACAAGACCGCCATAGCTTCATTGGCGAACGAATCGAGTATACTCTTTGTATCGACTACCAACGGCATCGAGTATTTTCTTGATGAATTCTTTGAATCAAGTATTGGCAAAGATTTTGAAAATGCCAAAATGGATGATAATTCCTTTGCCGCCCAAATAGTGGCCGACAATGGTTTTTACCATACCAACATCTTTGTCTCGGCAATTGAAAAAACAAAGGCGGCAAAGAGTGTCTCACCACTGTTCACCTTACAATTGGATACTGATTTGGCCACAGACCCACAGTTTGTCAAAAACCACCGTACCAACAAGCAAGAAATCGTGGTGCAAGACCAAGACAACCATCTCTATTTGATATCCACCGATGGAAAAGTGCTATGGAAAAAGCAATTGGATGGAAAAATACAAGGAAAAATCCATCAAGTCGATATTTACAAAAACGGAAAGCTTCAGTTGGCCTTCACCACCAATGACCAATTTCTGATAGTGGACAGAAACGGCGAAATTGTTGAACCGTTCGACAAAACCTATGAAGGTGGTAATTTGAACGGTCTTTCCGTATTCGATTATGACGGTCGAAAAGACTACCGGTTCGTGGTTACCCAAGGGTCAAAAGTGTTCATGTACAACCGTAAGGGCAACATTGTCGATGGTTTCAAATACACAGAAACCGAGAGTCCGGTCATAACGTCTCCAAAACACTTCAGAATCGATAAAAAAGACTATCTCATATTTCAATTACAAAACGGCGAACTGAAAATAAGGCACCGTGCTGGGCAAGAGCGCATCAAAGTGCCACAAAAAATCGATTTCTCTAACAATGAGGTATTTTTCTACAAAAACAAATTTTCGATCACTGATAAGAAAGGGGTGTTACATCAAATCAACACGCGTGGTAAACTGACCACCACTAATTTCAACCTCAACAACGACCACGGTATGTATGCCACGAGCAAGACCCTTGCATTGATGAACGATAACGTGCTCAGCATCAAAGGCAGAAAAATAGAACTTGACCTAGGGGTGTACACCGCGCCAAAGATTTTTTATATCTACGATAAAATCTATGTGGCCGTAACCGATATACAGAGCCAAAAGGTCTATCTCTTTGACAGCCAAGCAAAATCTATTGCCAATTTTCCCGTGTTTGGCAGTTCAACCATCGATATGGCCGATATCGACAGTGACCGTAAATTAGAACTGGTGGCCAAAGACCAAGACAACTCCATCATTGTATATAAGATGAATTGAGTACCTTCTATACACCTTTTTTGTCCAACCACACATGCTTCTCCCTAAAACTCCTTTCATTTTTTTACTTTGCTAAATAGAGTTTTTCGTAACTTAAGTAGCGCATAATCAAACACTAAAGAAAATGAAAATGATAACAAAGGGCAGCCTTTTTCTAGGCTTGCTCACCCTATTTGTTTTTACTACGGATGGAAATGCCCAATTATTGAAAAAATTGGGCAAACGTGCTGAAAAAGCCGCAGAACGCACCATTGAACGAAGAGTAGATAAAGAAACATCAGAGAAGACCGATGAGGTCTTGGACAGTATTCTTGAACCAGGTAAGAAGGGGAAACAGGCACCCCCTACCCCACCTGACCAAACCGGGGGCCAGCAGGGCAATACGGGCAATGTTCCCGGTGTACAGGGCGGTTCGGGCAACCCTGATGCAGGCGGTCCGAAAACCATTCAGGTCTATAGCAAATTTGACTTTGTGCCAGGCGATAAACAATTGTTCTTTGATGATTTCGCAAATGACTTCATCGGTGATTTCCCTTCGAAATGGAATACCAATGCAGGGGGCGAACTGGTCACCCTAGGCGATTCACCCCAGAAGTGGTTAGAATTGAAATCAGGATTCAATATTTATTACGTGCCCGATGTGCCGCAGTTACCAGAAGAATATAGCATTGAATTTGATATTGGTGCCGTTGGTCTAGATAGACAAACTTCTTCAACGGCCAAACTTAGGGTCATTTTAACCGACGACGATAAATTTAGCCCTGGTAATAATTTTGCTTTTGCAGAGATTCCATTTTGTCAATATTCTGAAATCGGGGTCACGGTCGAAAACAAAATCAATGGAAAACGGGAAATACGCAGTACGGTCAAAGCCGATTTAAGGGACGAGATCTTGGAGAATCCCCATATATCGATTGCGGTCAATAAACAGCGCTTCAGACTTTGGGTAAACGAGGTTAAATATATAGATGTACCTCGATTGGTGGCCTCTGGTGCAGTTTTGCATACCGTGAAATTTCTGACCAATGGTTTCAAAGATGGAAAAGAACAGGTTTTCATTACCAATCTCAAAGTAGCTGAAGGTGGTGTCGACCTACGCCGAAAACTGATTTCTGAAGGTAAGATATCGACCAACGCCATTTTGTTTGATTCGGGCTCGGCCAACTTGCAGCCACAGTCCATGGGCGTTATTCGCCAAATTTCACAGGTATTATTGCAAGAATCGGCAATCAATCTCAAAATTGTGGGGCATACCGATGCCGATGGGGGTGACGCGGCCAATTTGAAACTCTCAAAAGAAAGGGCCGCGGCCGTAAAGAATGCCCTAGTGAGCATTTACAATATTGATGCCGGCCGATTGTCGGTCGATGGTAAGGGCGAAAGTGAACCGGTTTCCGATAACAACAGCCCTGAAGGCAAGGCCCAAAATAGAAGGGTGGAATTTATAAGGGAATGACAATCGATAAAATGAGAAAACTATTTTTAATCGCAATGTGCCTAAGTCTATGGGCACCAACAGCCTTGGCCCAATCAAATTGTAGCAAATACTACCCTATGGTAGAAGGGGCTTCGATGACCTATACTTCTTATGATAGAAAAGGAAAAGAAGATAGTACGGTAGAATATAAAGTCGTTGATGTACAGAACCAAGGAGGCGAGACCAAGGCCACCATGTCTATGGAAATGAAGCCTAAAAAAGGGGGCGCTTTAACCTCAAGCTATGAACTGATATGTCGTGAAAATGTGGTGATCATCGATTTTAAATCATTGATGAACCAGCAAATGCTTGGTCAATTTGGCAATGCGGAGGTTGATATAACCGGCCATGATATTGAATTGCCGAATGATTTGGAAGTTGGCCAAGAATTGGCAGATGCCAATGTCACAGTCAGTGGAAGCATGGGGGGCGCTTTCAATGTAAACATGACCGTTGAACAAATAAACCGAAAGGTAGAAAAAAAGGAAAGTGTCAATACCTCGGCAGGCACCTTTGACTGCTATGTCATTTATAGTGACACCAAGACCAAAATGATGGTAGCCAACCAGACCTTTTCTTCAAGAGTATGGCTGGCCGAAGATGTAGGCATTGTACAACAAGAAAGTTATAACAAAAATGGAAAGCTCATGGGAAGCATGAAGCTGACCAGCTTTTCAAAATAAAGACCGCATAGCCGAAAACCAATTCAAAGAGATCATGAAATCATTAATCCCTGTTGCCATAACCTATCGTGTAAAAGGGCTAGTGATTATATTATGTACCCTACTCGCACTGCAAATTTCAGCACAGTACAGCGTCTCTACCTGTAGCGAGCAAGGCTTGAGGCCCATTACTTCAGACGGTCAAGAAATCTTGGCCATTTATCTCAAAAGAAATGCGGAAGGAATTGGTGGGTTGGGTTGTTGGGTGCACCACCACCCTAATGGCAAAGATTATGTGGTCACCCCGCATAGTTGGGACAGCGTACCTTCTTCTTGGAGAAAGGGCTTGATACGAGAAGCTATGCAGGCCATAACAGACTCTCGAAATAAATATGTGGAATATGGCACCATGAACCAACCCTTGTACTACATTCTTGATGATGTCGATCGAACAGACGAAGCGACCGGTGATGTAACACAAGGCGAAAAGTTTTGGCTAAACGTTGAAGGTGAATGTTGGATGCGTTCTGGTGTACCTACCCTAAGACCAGAATCCCCTGAGGTGAGAAAACAAATTTTCGCCCATGAAATAGGCCATTGTTTTATAGAGGAAAATGTGCCCAAAACGGCCTATGCAAATCATGATTGGGACGCTTGGTTTGATGAAAGTGTGTCAGAATATTTATCCTCAGAGGTCTACAAAACCGCAGACGGCGAACATCAGTTTTCTGTAGCGTATGACTTTGACTCACTCTTTACACAACCCTACAACGCCTATGTATTGTGGTACTACTATGCCAAGCAGAAAGGTATTTTGTCGGTCGTTCCCTTGATGAACGCACTTACCGGCCTAAAAACCTTAAAAGCCCGTATGAATTATCTCCAATCCATAGAGTTTGATGAACTCTTCCATAATTTCTTATATGATTTTACGATGCGGAGCCTAAAAGACTCTGGTACGGGCAATCCCATTCCTGGCCCGGGTATCAATCCCGATGCCGATTTCACCTTGCTGCCTGAAAAGTCAGAAGTCAATATTCCCCGAGGGATAAATTTTGGCCAACGTGAAATAATCAATATTGTGGTACCGGAGGGTTTTAACGTGACCCTGCGCCCGCCACAAGGTTCTGAGGGCAAATTCTATAGTTCCCTGATGCCTGCCAGCGCCAATGCAATACGCACTTGGGACTCGCCAGTAGAGCTGACCGGGCATTGTTTTTCACCGATGGACATTACCGTGATGATCTCACATCTCGAGACGGACGGGATCGGAGATCTGGTAATCCCTTATGAACTACATGCCAAAGCAGATTGTTGTACTGCAGAAGCCGATACGCTCGATGGATGCATAATCGGAACCTGGGAAGTTGATGTGTCAACCATTTCGCACCTTATTGACTATGATGTCTCTGGAACTTTGAAGGTATCATTTGAGAACATGCCCGCCGGTCATCTAAATGCAACATTTAATCTAAGGTTTGATTTCGATAACGGTGATTACGATACGCACAAAGGCACGGTAAGCGCTTGTGTCGTGCCCGAGGGCAGTGCGGGGCCACTCAATTATTTCAGGCTTTCTGGCGTAAGTTTAGGGCCAGAAAATATCCATACCCACTTCTATTCACGCAGAGGTGTGTTTCTTGATCAAAAAGATGATGTGATCGAGGGCTTAAATCGGTTCAGATTTAACTATACCACCTGTACACCTGACATACTCACAGTTTTATATATGATTCAGATGAGCAGGGTACGATAACACTGATTAAAAAAAATCCATTATGAAAAAAATCATATTTCTTGCGGTCTTAGGCATCGCTATATCGAGCTTTGGACTGCTAAACGCCCAAGATTTAGAGCTCGATGTGCACGTATTACCGACTTCAATAATCGGAGATCCTGCCGCCTTCAATATCGGACTTCGCAATATGGGCGAAGAAGATGCCCATGGCATTGAGGTACAGATTAAACTGGAGCCTGGATTAAGCTATCGGAGTTTTACGCCCAATACCCTGAATTTTAATCCGGAAACCGGTATTTGGAGGCTTGATACCCTAGGCGATAAGCGCTCAAAAGTGCTGACCATATTGGCGACCTATGCCCAAAGAGACAACGCCATTCTAAGTGCCGAGGTTATCGCCAGCAGTGGACTAGATCCCGATAGCACCCCAAACAATGGTATCGACACCAATGGTAATGGTAAAATTATCAATGACAAAGGAGATGAAGACGATGGTGATGCAGCACAAAATGGACCTTTCAACTGAACTAGGCCATAGCTTTCAACTTGATGGTCTGCGCTTCAAAAAGCGTTTCAAAATGCTCGAGTAGTTTCTGTTTGACCTCATTCATTTCAACTTCCTTTTTGCCGAGCTCAACGTTTAGGGAAGTCACCGCCTTGTCTTTTATTCCGCAGGGGATCATAAGGTCAAAATAGCCCAGGTCGGCATTGATATTGAAGGCAAAACCGTGCATGGTCACCCAGCGGCTGGCTCGTACCCCCATGGCACATATTTTTCGGGCAAAAGGCGTGCCCACATCCAACCAAACCCCGGTTTCCCCTTCTGAACGCTGCCCTTTAAGTCCGTATTCGGCCAAGGTCAATATGACCATCTCTTCCAAAAAGCGAAGGTATTTGTGAATATCGGTGAAGAAATTGTCCAAATCCAAAATAGGGTAGCCCACAATCTGGCCTGGGCCATGATAGGTAATATCACCGCCACGGTTTATCTTATAGAATTTGGCCCCTTTTTCTGCCAATGCTTCTTCATCGATCAACAGATTATCTTCATCACCGCTTTTGCCCAAGGTAAATACATGGGGATGCTCGACAAATAGAAAATGGTTGGGGGTGGGCAATTCGGTGCCCTCCCTCCTATTCTTGATCTTTAGGTCGACGATCTCTTTAAAAAGTACTTCCTGATAATCCCAGGTTTCCTTATAATCTTTACGACCTAAGTCTTGCAACTGCACCTTCTTGTTCATGCTGCAAAGATACTACTATCCGTTGGTATTGTTCAAAATGACCAACGCCCCGATAACCCCGGGCACCCACCCACAAAGGGTTAAAAGCAAGACAATGAAGAAAGACCCACAGCCCTTACCAATGACCGACAAGGGCGGAAAGATAATGGCCAATAAAACACGCCAGAAACTCATATTTGTTGATTGATCGATGTACGCTATAAGTATCCGTTTTTCTTGATTTGTTACACAAAACCCGTACTTTTAATTCAATGAAAAGAATCTGGCATATACTATTGTTCTGCCCTTTGATGGTACTGCATGGGCAATATGTTTTCAAGGGACAGGTGCCAGAACGGTTCAAGCACCAAGAAGTATCCTTGTCTTTAATCGAGGATTACCGAAAATCGTCGCGCGTCTACTTTGACCAAATCATTCAAAAAACTCAGGTTGATTCACTGGGATTTTTTTTGTTTGAAGGCGATAACCTCAACAGTCATAATCGAATCTATCGGATTCATGTGGATGGATGTAATGGTGAAGGCGCTTCAAAAAGCCATTTTCTCAAAGAGTGCAATGAAAGTGAGAGCATTTTGTTCATTGCCAAAAACACCGATACGGTCTCGTTGCCCCTTGATTCGTTCAACCAATCGTTCTGCGATGTTGTCTCGACCAATGCCTCATCGATAATGTTGCTTGAAATAGAGGACCTGAAAGAGCAAATGTTTTTAGACTTTGTCGAAAATGAGAGCGAAACGAGTATGCGTCTCAACCTTGAAAAATGGTTTGAACGATGGCAAGATTTCGGAAAGCAGACCAATGAACCCTTGGCCGAATTGTATACCTACGCTTTTTTGTCAGATCGGGCGAGTGAAACCCGCGAACACTATTTGGGCGACTTGCCTATCAATGCTTACTATACCGAACTATCTGATCGATTATCGAAAAAGTATCCCTCGGCGGCATTTACAGCACAGTATCAGGGAGAACTCAAAGCCGACCAAAGTTATTATGATGCCCAAAAAGCCTATTCTTCAAACCTCGAACCAGTATACCTTTATTATGTTCTGGGCACCTTGGGCATTGTCTTGTCGATAATTTTTATCACCAAGAAAAAAAGGGGGAAGAAAAAAAACGATGCAAAACTCACCCAACAAGAACGGCGAATATTCGATGCCATTCTTTTGGGTAAGACCAATAAAGAGATCGCTTCAGAGCTTTTTATCAGCGTAAGCACCGTAAAGACCCATATCAATAGTCTTTACAAAAAAATGGGGGTCTCTTCACGTACCGAGCTCAGATCTAGGGCCTGATCGTTGAAAATTCAACCAGGGGTCTAGTCCCCATTTCCAACCTTGATTTATTGTCAATACAGTGTATTCATGACATTTTCGGGTCAAAACCCGTAAATCATGAGAACTATTTTTATTGTCTTTTTTTCAACATTTGTCATGCATGCCCAAGAATTCAACAGGGAAATCATATTGGATAACGGCAAGCAATTTTTGGTCGGAAAAATCACCCTGCAGCGACTGAATACAGAGCCATACAAGGCTTGGTACAATACTGCCCATGAAAGCTATGCCGTCGACCAAGCTATGGTGCAACTCTTCAAGAACAAGCTATCAGACTACAAAATCTTACTGTTTTTGGGCACTTGGTGCGGTGATAGCAAGAGGGAAGTGCCAAGGTTCATCAAAATTTTGGAAGCTGCCGACTACTCGCTGGAGAATCTCTCGATAGTGGCTTTGGACCGACGTAAAGAATTCTACAAAAAAAGCCCCACCGGCGAAGAAAAGGGTCTGAACATCATCAAGGTGCCCACATTCATTTTCTATAAAGATGGGATTGAAATCAACCGTATTGTCGAAAGCCCGATTGAAAGCCTTGAGGAAGACATTACTGCCATAGTCGGCAATAAAACCTATACGCCCAATTACACACAAGGCAGAAAGTGAGATTGAAAAGTTAAGGCGTAAAAGTGTAATTTTGCGCTTTAATTTTTCTAGGGCCTGTTTAAATTTCCGCAATTGGAATTTGTATGGGTTATTTTTGGTGCAGCACAAGGCAAGATCGACGAAAATAGCAGTGCTATTCGAGAAAATTTTAACGAAGTGATGCCCAAAAAGGGACATGGAAAAATGATTAGGGAAATTTAAACAGGCTCTTACATGCAACTATCAGAACAAGAAGTCGTACGACGCGAAAAATTGGTCAAGCTTAGGGAAATGGGCATTGACCCCTATCCCGCCGCCCTTTACCCTCTGAATGCCACCTCTAGAAGCATCAAAAATGGATTTGAAGAGGGCCAAAAGGTGGTCATCGCCGGGCGGTTGATGTCACGTCGTATACAGGGCAAGGCTTCCTTTGCCGAGCTACAAGATAGTGAAGGGCGTATTCAGGTCTATTTTAATCGTGACGAAATCTGTACAGGTGAAGATAAGACACTGTACAACGAGGTCTATAAAAAATTGCTCGATATAGGAGATATCATCGGTGTTGAGGGTGAGCTGTTCACCACGCAGGTCGGTGAAAAGACCGTTATGGTCAAAAATTTCTCCCTATTGAGCAAATCATTGAGGCCCCTGCCACTACCGAAGACAGATGCCGAGGGCAACATCTATGACGAATTCAACGACCCCGAGCTTCGTTATCGGCAACGATACGTTGATCTGGTGGTGAACCCATCGGTGAAGGAAACCTTTGTCAAGCGTACCAAGATAACCAATAGCATTCGTGAATTCTATAACGAAAAAGGGTATCTAGAAGTTGAAACACCCATATTGCAACCCATTCCGGGCGGTGCGGCGGCACGTCCTTTTTTGACTCACCATAATGCACTGAATATTCCTTTGTACTTGCGTATTGCCAATGAATTATACCTTAAGAGGCTGATCGTGGGTGGCTTTGACGGTGTCTATGAGTTTTCAAAAGATTTCCGCAACGAGGGCATGGACCGTACCCATAATCCAGAGTTTACGGTAATGGAGCTCTATGTGGCCTACAAAGACTATAACTGGATGATGGACACTACGGAGCAATTACTCGAAAAAGTGGCCAAAGATGCCAATGGAAGCACCCAGGTACCGGTAGGTGACCATATCATTGATTTCAAGGCCCCTTATCCACGAGTGCCCATTTTAGAGGCCATCAAGACCCATACGGGCCATGATGTGGCCGGTATGGATGAAGCACAGCTTCGTGAGGTGGCAAAAGAATTGGATATAGAAGTCGATGCCACCATGGGCGTGGGCAAATTGATCGATGAGATCTTTGGCGAAAAGTGTGAGCACCATTACGTGCAGCCCACCTTTATCATCGATTACCCAAAAGAGATGAGCCCATTGACCAAAGAGCACCGCAGTAATCCCGCGCTCACCGAACGTTTTGAACTGATGGTCAATGGTAAAGAACTGGCCAATGCCTATTCAGAGTTGAACGACCCCATTGACCAGCGCGAGCGTTTTGAAGAACAACTTCGTCTTTCTGAAAAAGGAGATGACGAGGCCATGTTCATCGACCAAGATTTTCTGCGGGCCCTAGAATATGGTATGCCCCCCACTTCTGGCATCGGCATTGGCATTGACCGCCTCGTCATGCTAATGACCGACAACGCCTCGATTCAAGAGGTACTGTTCTTTCCACAAATGCGACCAGAGAAAAAGCAAGTTGAGCTTACCGAAGAAGAAAAAACCATTATGGATATCTTAAAACCAAACGGTGAAATGTCTCTGATCGAACTAAAGGAAAAAGCAGGCCTGAGCAATAAAAAGTGGGACAAAAGCACCAAGAACCTCTCAAAACTTGGCCTTTTTGAGGTAGAAAAAAAGAATGATGCCCTTTTGGCCCGCTTCAAAAAATAGCATATTTCATTATCTTTAGGGATAGGTACCAATCCCTCAGACAATGAACACATTAGGCTACTTTGAAATACAATCTTCAGATCCTGAACGTGAAATTGATTTCTATGCTACCCTATTTGATTGGAGTTTCATCATAGATGAAACGGTTCCGATTGAATATTATCGCCTTGTAGGCGCCGGTGTACAGGGTGCCCTTTTGAGACGACCGACCAAAGTGCCTCCAAAAGAACATGGCACCAATGCCTTTACCTGTTCTTTTCAGGTTAAAAACTTTGACCTTACGGTCAAAATCATCGAAGAAAAAGGCGGTCAGGTGGCCATGCCCAAATTTGCCATACCAGGTCGCTGTTGGCAAGGCTATTTTTTAGATGCCGACCATAATGTCTTCGGCATTTTTGAGGTAGATGAGGGTGCGAAATGAATCCTTTTTTCAAATTTCACCTAAAAAGCCTAGCTTAGGATCCCGATGGAACTAAGCAAAAAAATAGGGCTTATCTTGGGGCCCATCATCTTTCTGATCTGTATCAACCTTCCTTTTGAACTGGTGACCGAAAAAGGTGATGCGGTCATCGCAATTGCCCTTTGGATGCTTATTTGGTGGATTACCGAAGCGGTCTCCATTTCTGTAACGGCCCTATTGCCGTTATTGCTGTTTCCCATTCTAAAAATATTGCCGATGGCCGATGTGGGCGCCAATTACGGCAGCCCCATCATTTTTCTGTTCTTCGGGGGTTTTGTATTGGCCCTTGCCCTTGAAAAGGTCAATCTGCACAGGCGCATTGCGCTCAATATCATTCGTTTGACGGGCACTACCCCCGACAAAGTGGTACTGGGCTTTATGATCGCGACCGCTTCATTGAGCATGTGGATCAGCAATACCGCCAGTACAGTGGTTATGTTGCCCATTGCCCTTTCGGTCATCGATCTGCTCATACATGATGAGGACGGATTCACAAAAAGAGATCAAAACTTTGCGCTGAGTGTTATGCTGGGCATAGCTTTTTCGGCCAATGCAGGGGGTATTGCCACCGTTATTGGCACACCTCCCAACTCGGTACTCATCGGCCTGCTGGAAAACGAATATAACATCGAAATCTCTTTTTTGAAGTGGATGACCATCGGTCTCCCCTTTTCTGCACTAATGATCGGTATCATTTACTTTGTACTTGTGAAATGGATGTTTCCCAATCGCGACCTGAAATTCAATGCCTCAAAAGAGGTCATCGATAAAGAGCTAAAGAAATTGGGACCCACCTCTGGCAAAGAAAAGATGGTGTTGACGATTTTTGGGGTCACTGTCTTTCTCTGGATTTTCAGAACATTGATCAACTCCATCATTCCAAGTTTAGGGCTTTCTGATACCATGATCAGCATGTTTGCGGCCATTGCACTGTTTTCGGTACCGTATAATATCAAAAAAGGAGATTTCATCATCAATTGGAAAGACACCTCACGATTGGCGTGGGGCATTTTGATTCTTTTTGGCGGTGGTCTCGCATTGGCCAAGGGAATGTCGGTCAGCGGTATTGTCGATTTAGTGGCAGAAGCCATTGCCAGCAGCGATATCAGTATTCTATTGACCGCTTCACTGTTGATACTTTTAATGCTCTTCATGACCGAGCTGATGAGCAATGTTGCCTTGGTGGCCGTTCTGGCCCCAGTAGTGGCCGGTATTGCCATTGGGCTTGGCGTGCCCATGCTCTATCTGTTGATTCCCGTGACCATGGCCAGCAGCTGTGCATTTATGCTGCCGATGGCAACACCCCCCAATGCCATTGTTTTTGCCAGTGGCCATGTGAAAGTGCCTCAAATGGCGAGGGTAGGCATTATTCTGAACCTGATTGCAGTGGCCTTATTGATTCTGATGTTTCAGTTTGTGCTTCCATTGTTGTTCTAAACAAAAAAAGGACGCCCGAGGGCATCCTTTTTAAATTTGTTTCAGACATAGTTATTCAATATCCTCATATTCAAGGTTTGCCATTCGAACGTTCTGTGATTTAAGACTGAGCAATTGCAGGTGCTTGAAATCACTGTTCATATCGAAAAAGACCAATTGGTGTTTTTTTATTTCTTCCAGCCCTCTGAAGTCTTCAAAATTGTTATTGGCCAATTGCAATGATTTTAATTTGGAAAGTTTTGCAAAACCTCTCGGAATTCTTCCTGTTAGGCCATTGCTTGACACATTGAAGGTATAGAGTTGGGTCATTCTTCCGATGCCCCCTGGTAACCTGCCTTTCAATTTGTTTCCTGAAAGATCGAGATGCTTCAAGTGTTTCAAATTGACCAATGTCAACGGTATCTTACCTTCCAGGTTATTGTTTGAAAGATCTAGGCCTACCACATGTCCATCTTTGATGGTGACCCCTTTCCATGCGGTCATGGGTGTATTGAGGTCCCAAGATTCTGTCCAGTTATAACCCTTCGTATTACGGTACACTTCGACCAAGGCCACAAATTCCCTGTAGGTCTGGGCCGAAATGGTGCTCGTCAAAGTAAAAACAAAAACAAGCACAAAAGCAATCTTTCTAAGTCTCATAGCCATCGATTTGGTGGTTGAGCCCAAAAATGACGTATTTAGAAGACCTATGCAATTTTTTGTTGTAAATGACTAATTTCTAGTGGTGAGCAAAAAAATCCCGCCCGAATGGGCATTCGGGCGGGATTTCTTTAAAAACTAACTAACTCAACCAACTCTATATATGAAAACTATCTTTTATAGGGGTCAAAATCTTCAGGAAGATACTCGGCTGTGTCAAAACCTAAATCACAATCGTCTTCCTCAATATAATTGATGGACTTTACCGTTACCTCGCCCTCGTAGGGATTGAACCCCTCGGGAAGGTAGTCTGTGGTATCAAAACCAAGTTCCATATCACTCGGGTTTTCTATGAATTCGATTGAATTGATATCAAACTCAAAAGTGGTTTTATCTTTTTTTGCTTTGGCGCTGAAAAGCGGCAAGAGCATCGCTGCGATGAACAGTGTCGATATATATTTTCTGTATTTCATAGTTCATTGTCTGATTTATGGTACAAAGGTATAACTGTTAAAAACAAGGATTGGTATGTTTTTAAATTGCTTAACAATTGCCAAAAAAAGGTGTAAGAAAACGATTGCTAAATTTTGATTTCAAGGAATGACAACTCGATAATTTTGGGCATTTATTTTTACCGATTCGGCAACTTTTTCCTTTCTTTTTTAACAGTTGCACTTCGTCGATTTTTTTGTTATTTTTTTGTTAAGACCTTATTTTTCAGGTTATAACCAATGAAAAATCCCGGCGAGTGCCGGGATTCATCAACTAACTAACTCAAAAAATTGATAAAATGAAAACATCCTACCTAGCATGACCCGCATGGGGATCAAAGTTTTCAGGAAGATAAGCCGAAGGGTCGAAGCCCAAATCGATTATTTCCTCTTCTTCGATATACTCGATCGAGCTCAAATCGAAGTGCTTTTCATATGGGTTGAACCCCTCAGGTAGATAGTCTTTGGTTTCAAAGCCCAAATCCTCATCTTCTTCCTCGACATAATTTATCGAATCGACGGTAACCTCACCCTCACTGTAGGGATCGAACCCTTCTGGTAGGTACGCTGCGGTATCAAAACCGAGTTCGGCCGTATTATCGTCTTCGATGTATATGATGGAGTTCAAATCAAAATAGGTCTTATGGGGATCAAACCCTTCGGGAAGATAGTCGGCGGTATCAAAACCAAGATTGACTTCTGATTCTTCCTCGATATACGCTATTTCATCTAAACTTAATTCTTTAGGTTGCCCAACATTAAATTCTGCTAACTGGAAAGGAGCATCCTTTTCGATCTCGGCCCCTTCTTCAAGAGCCGTAAACTGGTTCGCGATCGTACGTGTCATCTCCGCAGTTGTGTGTAACACGGGTACCGTACTTTTTTGTGGTGCTGCTTCGGTGGTACTACTTAAAAGTGCGCATCCGAAAAATACTAATAACTTGTTCATTTTTTGATTGATTTGATGATTGATGTCATTGCTTATAAGACTGGCATATTTTTAAATTGTTACACTGTTTTGGCTTTTTTAACAAAAGTTCAATGTGGCGTGAACGCAAGTATAGTAGGCGATTCCATTGGGAGCATCAATAAAATGCAGTATTTCGAAGGGTTACGATTTATCGGGGAAAAATTTCATATTAATATTTTTTTAACACTTGTTTCCTGCAATTTTTAGGTTCTTTATAGAATTCGAAATATTCAAACCTCGTCAAAAAAATGTTCCAAAAACTACTTCCGAAATTGTTGTCATTACTTTTCTTGGTGGCAGCATTTCAAACCACCGACGCCCAACTTTTCAAGAAAAAGAAAAAAACCACTGAAAAGACTTCTGACGCCAAGTCGAAGAAAGATGACAAAATAAAGCCTTATGATAAGGTCATCACCAAAGAGGCCCTGACCGATGAGGGTCTTTTTCATGTGCATAGGGTCGATGGCAAACATTATTATGAGATACCTGATTCACTCTTCAACCGTGAAATGTTGATGGTGAGCCGTATCTCAAAAACCGCCACGGGCATCGGTTTTGGGGGCGGTAAGATCAATACCCAAGTACTACGTTGGCAGAAAAAGCCAAAAAAGGTGTTACTTCGCGTGGTATCGTACGGCAATTATGCGGCCGACTCGCTGCCCATTCATGAAGCCGTGGTCAATTCTAATTTTGAACCTGTCCTTTTTTCGTTCGACATCAAAGCTTTCAACAAGAAAGATTCGCTGAACCCTGCCACGATCATTGAGGTAGACCCTATGTTCACCAAAGATGTGAATGCACTGGGCATGCCCGACAGATTTCGTGAACGCTATAAAATTAGCCGATTGGATGGCGATCGAAGTTATATTGAGTCCATTAAAAGCTATCCGCTGAATATCGAGGCCCGACATGTGAAGACCTATGCGGCAAAAAAACCACCCAGCAACCAAAGTTTGGGCTCCATATCGGTTGAGATCAACAACTCGATGATCCTATTGCCCGAAAAACCCATGAAACGCCGTTATTTTGATGAACGTGTGGGCTGGTTTGCCCGTGGACAGGTCGATTATGGACTGGAAGCGCAAAAGAGCAAAACCGTTACCTATTTAGATAGATGGCGTTTGGAAGTAAAGGAAGAGGATATCGAAAAGTTTAAGGCCGGCGAACTGGTAGAGCCAAAAAAACAAATTGTTTATTATGTGGACAGGGCCACTCCAAAAAAATGGATTCCCTATATCAAAAAAGGTATTGAAGATTGGCAGGTCGCTTTTGAAGAAGCCGGCTTCAAGAATGCCATTATCGCCAAAGACCCTCCTTCACCTGACGAAGACCCCGAGTGGTCACCCGAAGATGTGCGCTACTCGGTGGTGCGCTATCTTGCCTCGCCCATACCCAATGCCAATGGCCCTCATGTGAGTGACCCGCGAAGTGGCGAAATATTGGAGTCTGACATCAACTGGTACCATAATGTAATGACCTTGCTTCGCAATTGGTTCTTTGTACAAACCGCGGCCATTAATACTGAAGCACAGAATGTAGCGTTTAAAGATAAGATCATGGGGCGTTTGATACGTTTCGTATCGGCACATGAAGTAGGACATACATTGGGACTTCCACATAATATGGGAAGCAGTGCCGCCTACCCAGTTGATTCGTTGCGCTCGGCATCGTTTACCAAAAAAAATGGCACCGCTCCCTCCATTATGGACTATGCCCGGTTCAATTATGTGGCCCAACCCGGTGATGAAGGAGTAGCACTGATGCCCGACATCGGAGTCTATGACAAGCATTCCATTCGATGGGGCTATCGCCCAATTTTAGATATTGCTGCTGAAGATGAAAAGCCCATCTTGAACCAGTGGATTCTCGAACATGCCAATGATCCCATGTACCGCTTTGGCCACCAGCAGGTTGGTGATGTGGTCGATCCCAGCTCACAGACTGAAGATTTGGGCAATGATGCCATAAAGGCCAGTGAATATGGTATTGCCAATTTGAAGCGTATTGTTCCCAAGCTTATGGAATGGACCACCGAAGACGGCAAAAACTATGATGACCTAGAGACGATGTACGGTGAGGTCATCAAACAGTTTAGTCGTTATATGGGCCATGTATCGAACAATATCGGCGGGGTTTACGAATACTATAAGACCGCAGATCAAGAAGGGGCCGTCTATACCCATGTTTCCAAAGCGCACCAAAAAAACTGTCTTGATTTTTTGCATGCCCAGTTATTTGAAACGCCCGATTGGTTGATCGACCAAAACATTTTCAACAAAGTACAGTATTCGGGTTCCATTGAACGTATAAGGGCCCTACAGGCACGCACACTGAACAATATGTTGCACTTGGGCAAAATGGCGCGTATCATTGAAAATGAGACGGCCAATGGCGATGGGGCCTACAAACTGGTCGACATGATGCGCGATCTGCGACGCGGACTATGGTCTGAAACCCGCAACGGAAAGAAAATAGATACCTACCGAAGAAATCTGCAGAAAGCACATATTGATAGATTGGCCTATCTATTGACCGCGGAAAACCAAAAGAAAAAGCCTGAATTCGGAGGGTATCAGAAATCAACGGTGGTCAATACAAGCCAATCTGACATTCGGTCAGTGGCACGCGCTGAACTGAACAATCTTGAGAGAGATATTAGAAGTGGCCTATCGCGAATCTCTGATACCATGAGTCGTTATCACTTGCAAGACGCCCTAGAGCGCATAGCACTTATATTGGATCCAACCTAGAAAATGTAAGAAAAATCGATGAAGTGCATGCTGGTTTTGGCTTAACCAGTATGTACCGTTTTCACACATCGCCTTTTTGGGGTTTCACATCAGTTCAAGAGACTTTCACAACATATGCCAAAAGTGCGCTTTTTGATTGTTTAATTTAGTAATCCCAAATCTGAATTACTATGAAGACCTACAAAATCAAGAGCCTGATCTATTTTGGCTGCTTTCTAATGGCATCTTTCCTTTATTATGGTATCGAGCAATATGACCGGTACCGAGAATTCACTATGACCAACAATGTCGCCGAGATTGAATCAACTGAGCTTGATACTGCTAAGCCAGATGAAGATCTTGATGGTTCAAAAGATTTGGTCGAGAACCGATAGAAACGGTCCAAGCCCTCGCCATCCTTTCCGTGTTAAATACTTCACAAACTTTTCTATGGTTTTAAACCCCTTGCCAAAAGAAGTGTCAAAGGGTTGAATCATTAAAATTTAGACCATGAAAAAAGTTTTGATCACTATGGCCCTTTTGGCCGGATTAACAGGATTTGCCCAGCGCGATGGGCAGCAACGACACAGGGGTGACGCGCTAAAAGAGATGACACCTGAGCAGGTGGCCACCTTAAAGACAAAGAAAATGGCCCTTGCCCTTGACCTTACGGCAGAACAGCAGCAAAAAGTCAAGGTAATCCATCTAGAAAATGCCGAACTGCGAAAAAATAAGATGGAAGAAAGAAAGGCCAAAAGAGAACAGGGCGAACAAAAAAAGCTCACTGCAGATGAGCGCTTCGCCTTTGAAAATGCCCGATTGGACAGACAATTGGCCCAACAGGCAAAAATGAAGGAAATTTTGACCGATGAGCAATACCTACAATGGAAAAAAATCAGGCATCTAAAACAGCACGGCAAAAAGAAAATGAAGGTGGGCAGTAGTAGAGGTTAGTGTTTTTTGTTGATTTTGGAAGGGCTCCAGCTCCTGATGCCATCGGGATGTCTGGGGCTCTTCATTTTTGCCCCTATGGCACCATACATCGATAAAATAGTGCCATTTGCCGAATCACACGGCCCATCGAGACCTACCCAGCGTACATAGTATAGAAATCATAATTAAATTTTAGTACAATGAAAACAAAACAGATGTTATCGATCCTTACCTTACTAGCCATCTGTTTGTTTACAAACGCCCAAGAAAAACTACACTGCCTTGATGGCAGTTGTAGTTTTGAGCCCGGGCAGATCGTTTACCTTTTTGGTGACCAGGTGCAATTAAGGGTAGCCCCAACGAGAGAGGCCAAGGTGTTAAAGACATTGCCCATTGGCATGCACATGGTCATACAAGAAAGGCATGAGAATTCATGGCGGTACAAAGGTGTCGATTCCCATTACTACAAAGTCGATTACAAGGGCACCGAAGGATATGTGCTGGGCGGACTCCTGGCCCTTGAAAAAAAGACCATCAATGATGTGGTGCATCTATTCGGCAGGGGCAAAATCGGCGAAGAAGACCAGCTGGTCATTCGCACACTGCAAGAAGATGGTTCGTTTAAAGAGAAATCGATACGCTTGGGCAATGGCCAATTTTATTTGACCGATTTGGGCACCAAGGGCCTGCCCGATGTCGATGGCATTTTGCTGATAGACTATGTGGCCGAAGGCTGTGGCATTGAAGGCGGCGGTATTTATCTGTTTCAACAGGGCAAGGTGCTGCACCAAGTAGCGCGTTTATCACAAGTATCAGATGCAGGGGCCTATTATTTCTGGGAAGAATTCATATTTCCTGAAGATAAGCATGGCGTAGCCGGAAAGATTCGCTACAAGAAAGAAATTGGTGAATACTATGATGAGATGGCCAATTGGAAAAAGACCAGCGTGGAAACCAAAGAACTGGTCTGGGTCAATAACAATCTGGGCTTAGCGCAACAATGACCAAAAAAGGCCACCAAAATTGGTGGCCTTTGTTATTTTGGGGGCTTAGCTTACCGCATCGAACATGTGTTCATTGAGTTCGGCAACATCATTGCCTTGAGAGATCGCTTCCTCAATTTGGGTAATTGATGGGTTGCTTTTCCAAAAATCACGTTGCAGAAAAATGTTGTCCTGTGCAAAAGTAACGGCCGTGAAAAGGAAACAGATCAGAGGCAAAACACTGTCTCTCATGGTTTATTTGCTTTTCGAGTCTTCTTCCATTGCTTCTTTCGCCACAAAAGACTTAATAGTATTGGCAAGGTCTTCCTTTTCGACCATTTCTTCTTCGAAAAGATGCTTGTACAATACTTTATTGTCGACTTTTTCCTTTAAGGTCAAATCGGTATCACGGGCATAAACCTCATCCCAAATCGAACGTACGGTTGCCCATTTATCATGATTTTCTACCCACCAGTCAGCGGCGGCTTTGCAACGTTCATCCGGCACCTGTACATAGGTATTGTATCCCTTTTCCTTGGCCAGAACGAAATCGGATTCTCCTTCTTTGCGCACCACTTTGGCATTATCTTGGTCATGCACCCAACCCTCGGCAGTGATTTCATGACGATTACCTCTCATGGTAATATTGTAGTCGGCACGTTTGGTATATTCACGGCGTGGCAGTGGAGCGGGCGTCACATTTTCCCAATAACTTTTGCCATCGACATGTACCCAGGTAGCACTCCCTTCATAACGGGGGCTATCATCTACTTGATATACTTTTTGCGTCCATTGCCCAGAAACCGCATCGGCATCCTTTTTCTCAAAAGACCAATGGTTATCGCCATTGTACATATAGAACTTGTTGTTCTCGAACAGCCAATCTTGCCTCCAATGTTTTACGATCATCGGCTCTGCTGGGTTTCCGACCTGAAGAATGTGTTGAATAACGACTTTATCATCTTCATCGGTAACCAATTGTGCCCATTCTAGGCCCTTGTCCACTTTGGTTTTTGATGGCTTGTATAAAGAGTCTTGACTATAATTGAAGGTTTCCGAAAAATTGAAGGTTACCTCGAAGCATCCACACATTTTTTTAATGGCCTGACGATCTTGTTCTTTTTTGGCCTGCGCATGCACGCCCACTGCAAAAAGAACAAAGAGGCTGGTTAATAAGGCAAATCTTTTCATGATGAAGTGTTTTTTTGATGATTGTTAAAAAGGAAAAAATAATATTATTCTTATTTAGATTAATTTAAAATAACTATATATTTGCTGACAAATGTAATCAGGAATGAGTCTAAATAAAAATAATTGTCCGATTATTTTTTCACTTTTTTTATGCTTGGTGCTAAGGGCCCAAGAGGCAAGGGAAAAAGACTCGATTCTTACCGAAAGTTTAGAAGAAGTGGTGGTAACGGCCACCCGAACCGTGCGGCAACTTTCTTCTTTGCCCCTACCGGTCACCTTGATTTCAAAAAAACAACTGCAACAGACAGGGGTGACGCGGCTAAATGAAATTCTCAATGAACAGACCGGTATCGTTATGACCCCAGATGCCACGATTGGTGGTGGCGAAGGGGTACAGATTCAGGGCATTGATGCAGATTATATCATGGTACTCATAGATGGGGTTCCCGTGGTGGGGAGAAGTTCTGGCAACTTAGACCTAAGCCGTTTTGCAATAGGTAATATCAAACAGGTAGAAGTGGTCAAAGGACCCTCTTCTGCACTATTTGGATCTGAGGCATTGGGGGGTGTCATCAACATCATTACCGAGCGCCCCAAATCGGAAAAAATCAGTGGACAGATTTCTCACCGTGCCGCGACCTTCAATAACCAGAACAGTACTATTGGCCTTAACCAACGCCAGGGCGATTTGGGCTATTCGTTCTTTGTGGATCGTTTGAGTAGCGATGGCTATGATTTGGCCCCTGATGCGGAAGGCCAGACCATCAACCCTTTTTTTAACTACACCTTTAATGGTCGAATCTTCTACGATGCTTCCGATAAGCTTCGCTTTTTTGCCTCGGGCCGATATTTTTTACAGGATTTTGACGAACCCTCAGGCACTAGTGAAGAGCGCGATGGAAATGTTCAATTGCGAATAGACCACAAACTGACCGATAAATCCCAGTTCGAATACGAGTTCTATTATACCAATTATGTGACCAATGTGGAGGAGGTGGACCCCGTTGACAATGAAGTGCTGTTCGAAAATGATTTCGACCAAAAGTTGTTCCGACCAGAAATCCGTTTCAATCATGCCTTTGGCCCCAACAATACCCTGACCGTAGGGGGCGGTTACAACTTTGAAACTTTGAACCGTTCCCTTTTTGCGGAACAGGTCAGTTTTGACTCGCAATACGTATTCGCCCAATATGACTTTAAGCCCCTAAAAAAACTAAACGTTATTGTCGGTGCCCGTTTTGACAACCATAGCGAGTACAACTCTCAATTGAGTCCCAAACTATCGGCCCGTTATGATTTTAATGAGCATTGGGCTCTAAAAGGTTCGGTGGGCAGTGGTTTCAAGGCACCCGACTTTAGACAGTTGTTTCTTGATTTTACCAATTCAGCCGGAGGCTATTTTGTATTTGGCAAAAATGTGGAAGCCGAGGCCATACAACGTTTACTAGACAGTGGCGAAGAGGTTAACTTTCCGAATACGGGCCCATCTGATCTGGGTGGTACTTTAAATGCCGAGAGTTCTGTGGGGTATAATTTGGGGATATCCTTTAGAAAAGGAAAATTGACCTCAGAAATCAATTTCTTTAGAAACGATTTTAAAGACCTGATCGATACCTACCTGCTGGCCACCACCAGTAACAGAAATATATTTGGTTACCTTAACAGGCAAAGGGTCTATACACAAGGGCTTGAGGCCGATCTTAAGTTCAGGCCTTTGAGCAACCTTGACCTATCTGCTGGGTACCAGCTCTTGTTTGCCTATGACAAAGACAAGGAAGAGGCCATAGACAATGGGGAAGTGTTTGCCCGTAACCAAGAAACCTTGGAGACCATCCGCCTAGAGCGGGATGATTATTTCGGACTGGAAAACCGCTCTCGACACACCATTAATTTCAAAGCGTTTTATGAAGTGCCCGAATGGGATGCCAATGCCAATCTACGTGTGGTATACCGTAGCCGCTTTGGGCTGACCGACCGTAACGGAAACGACCTGTTGGATGAGTTGGACAACGCCTTTGTGGATGGCTACGCCTTGGTGAACCTTTCGTTCGGAAAAACCTTTTACAAACACTACCAATTACAGGTAGGTGCCAACAACCTGTTAGACTTTAAAGGCTCTAACCCCCTGGCTGCCCAAGACAACGAGGTGTTGGTCAACCCCGGTATACAATTTTTTACACGACTCAATATTCAATTTTAAATATCAATACTTATGAAAACCCTTCTTAAACTTTCAAGCCTTCTTATCTTATTTATCGCCTTTGTCGGGTGTAATGACGATGATAATGATGGCCCAACAGAATTTACCGTCACTGCCATTAGCCCAGAATCAGGAACCGTGGGCACAGAAATTACCATTACGGGAACAGATTTCCCCACCGACGCAGCTGATATCAATTTGACCTTTGATGGAGTGGCAGCTGCCATAAGTTCGTTGACCGCGACACGCATTGTCACTACAGTTCCCGCTGGGGCTACTTCTGGGCAAGTTAGTATCGCAGCCAATGGCTTTACCAAAACAGCCCCGACTTCCTTTACCGTTTTGGATGAACTGGTTTCCCAAACCATGGAAAATCTGGAAGCCCCCCAAACCGGAGGCCAGGGAGAGCCGATAGGCGGACCATTTGCCAAGTTCAGCTTTGAAACCGGGGCCGTGACCGATAGTGAAACCGACTGGGACATTGCCTTTAGGGGAACCACCATCGCTATCAACGGTGGAACGACAACGGGAACCGCAGATGAGCCCGAACGTAACGGAAGTGGTGGTGCGTCTATCGAGACTGGAACGTTTACCGATGTCACTTCAGCGGCTGGTCTTACGTTCGCCGAAGATGCCGATGGGGCATTTGCCGTCCCTACGGGCAGTGACAACGGTTGGTACAATTACAACCCCGCAACCTTTACGGTTACCCCGATACCCGGACGAATTTTGGTCATCCGCACCCACGATGGCAAATATGCAAAAGTGGAGATTTTAAGCTATTACAGAGATGCCCCGGCCCAGCCCGATCCATTCATGAACGAGTCAAGGGTCTACACTTTCAACTATGTGTACAACCCAAATGAAGGGGAAACCTCTTTAGCTAATTAAGAGAGCAAAGACCATGACAACACGAAAAACAAAAAGGGTTTTGTATTGTTGTTTCGGCAAAACCTACACCGTAAAAGTATAGTTTGAGTTAGTTTGGGGCCGAAACTGCTTGATCTGGTTTTCGGCCCTTTTTTAAAATAAAATGTCAATGGAGCTTATATATGAAAATAGCTACGGTGCCTCTTACAAAATTGAAAACGCCCCGAATCCAACGTGCAAACTACAAATGGTCATTGACACCATAGGCATTTTTATGTCAGAAACCGATTTGGCACATTTACTTGAAATTGTACGTGATTCAGGTAAACCTTGCTTCTGTGAAGAATGTAAAGGGCAAAAATGCTCAAAAATATGGTGCAACGGACCCTTTCACGATATGTGCTTGAAAATGGACGAAAGCAATCAAGCACAACTGGAAGATCTGATCTTGGGCACCCAATTTATATTGAACATGGACCAAACCTTGGAAAAATATAGCATCAACTAAAAAAATTTGTCCAAAAAAATATTTTTAATTAATCTAAATAAATATAATGATTAGACCAATCTTTACTTTTTTCATGATTTTTCTGGCTGTGCAACTTCATGCCCAGACCGGAACAATAGAGGGAACCACATTGAAACCAGATGGATCTCCCGCCCCTTTTGTAAACATTCTTGTTCAAGGCACCAATTATGGAACTGCTTCCGATACCGAAGGTTATTTTGTGCTTACGAAAGTCCCTATTGGTGAACAAGTGCTTTTGATTTCCTCCATGGGATTGAAAACCTTGAAGTATCCGATTCTCGTAAACAAAAATGAGGTCGTGACCATAAATGTAGAACTTTCAGCATCCCAATTTCAACTTCAGCCCGTTGAGATCATTGGGCGCAGGGAGACAGGTTATAAAAACACCGTTTCTTATGCTGCGACAAAATCAGCCGCACCGATCAAAGAAGTACCTACGACCATAAATTTTGTCACCAAAGAGCTCGCATTAGATCAAGCGGCATTTACGTTAAATGATGTGGTCAAAAACATCAGTGGGGTAAACCAGTTCAGTTTCTATAACGATATCACCATTCGTGGGTTCAGGATTCAAGGGCAACGAAACTCCGGTAATTTGGTCAATGGCATGCGCGCATTTACCAGTTTTTGGAAACAACAGCTCATTCCCCATATCGAGCGTGTCGAAATCATTAAGGGCCCGGCTTCCGCTTTGTTCGGAAATGCCTCACCCGGGGGAACCATCAACAGGGTCACCAAAAAACCATTGCCCGAATCGCGCCAATCAATAACCGCATCTGTAGGAAGTTTCAATACGTTTAGGACCCTGGCAGATTTTACAGGACCCATGACCAAAGATAACAGCCTATTATATCGCTTGAATATTGGATATGAGAATACCGATGGATTCCGGGATCTACAGTTCGCAAGAAACTTTGTGTTCGCCCCTTCTTTTTCCTTTTTGCCAACTGAGCACACCAAATTGAACTTTGACATTGTGTACCAAGATTCCAAAGGCAGATTGGACCGTGGCCAAGCGGTTTTTGGAGATGGCGACCTGTTTTCCACCCCAATTACCAAATCATTGAGTGCCGCCAATGATTTTCTTGATGAAATTACCCTCAACGCCACGGTTTCACTACAACACAATTTTACCGACAACATCACTTTCAACAGTATCTTCATGCGTTCAACCTATGATGAGGATTTGTTGGAGCATAGAACCTCTAACCGCTTTGCCGCTTTAGGGGACGGAAGTATCGACGAAGAGAAAGTGGCCATGCGGGTGTTTATCAGAAAACGAAGTTGGAACAACAACAGTTTCAACAACTACTTCAATATAGATTTTGACCTTGGTTCCATCGAAAATACGCTTTTGGCAGGCTATGATTACTTTCAACAAGAACTGGAACCTGGAGGTTCACAACTGGAAGCCCGAAGCTATTTGCTACAAAATGGAACGGCCACCAACGTATTCAATCCCGATAATGCCGATAATTATGTTTTGGATGCAGATGGAAATCCCGTTACCAACGTGGCCCATTTTGACCTAGCCTCTCCAACGGCAAATGGTTTGCGCGATATGACCAACTATGTGTACCAAACAAGAACGTTCAACCAATTTCTGCAACGCTCGCATGGCATCTACCTTCAAAATCAAGCCAAGATTGGGGCCTTTAAAGTCTTATTAGGACTTCGACAAGAATATTTTACCGATTTTGTTGACTATGATAGCGAAGCAGAAGAGCAAGTAGAACAAGATGCCTTCTTGCCAAGGTTGGGCATTGTATATACTTTGAATCCAAACATTAATCTGTATGGAACGTGGGTACAAGGCTTTCAACCACAAAGTGTGGTCGATATCATCAATCCCGATGCAGGTGGCCCCTTTGACCCCTTAGAAAGTGAATTGTTTGAATTTGGGGCAAAATCAGATTGGTTCAACGGACGTTTGAGTGCATCCCTGGCCATTTACCACCTCACGCAACGCGGGGAACTATATAATGCAGACGATGCCGAAAATCCAGAACGTCTGGTACAGATCGGCGAAGAAGAAGCCAAAGGGTTTGAGTTAGACATTGCCGGTAACATTACGCCCAATTGGAGCATTGTAGCAGGTTATGCCTTTAACGATGCCAAATTTACCGAAAGTGACGACCCTGCTGAAATTGGGCGACAAAAACCAAATGCCCCAAAGCACATGGGAAATCTTTGGACCAAATACATTGTTGACAACGGCCGCTATAAAGGCGTAGGTTTCGGCCTTGGTTATAATTTCGTTTCCGAGCGTTTTGGTTCTATTGTGGCCAGTAACGCAAATCCGACCGAATTCCCTTCTTATGGCCTTTTTGATGCTGCATTGTATTACAATCTGAACAAAGTGCAGATTCAATTGAACATAAGCAATATATTTGACAAGACCCATTGGGTGGGCGGTTATGACTTTATAAGGGCATTCCCCGGGGCACCCAGAAATGTGATGACCACGGTGTCATATACATTCTAAGATGAAGCTGAAAAAGAAGCTGTTTTTTAACATACACAGTTGGATAGGTATCCGGTTGAGCATACTTTTTTTTATCGTATGTTTTTCCGGAACCTTGGCTACCCTGAGCCATGAAATGGATTGGTTGTTCATCCCGGAAATTCGTGCCAAAAGTGAAACTGGGCAACTGGCACCGCGCAATATCATGGTTCAAAATTTTAGGGCGCTCTATCCCAAAGGGGAAATTGAATTTTGGTTAAGGCCCCAAGAACCCTATCTATGTGATATTATTTATAAACGTGAAGACGGCCAGCGCTCTTATGTGCTGGCCAATCCGTATACGGGGGTGGTTCAAGGGGAAGTCAAACTCACCTTTCAGCGTTTTTTCAGGGACCTTCATTACTTTTTGTTCATTCCATTTCAAATCGGGCACTATACTGTACTGATCTTTGGCTTTCTTTTGTTGATTTCGCTCATTACCGCGTTGGTTTTTTACAAAAGATGGTGGCGCAAACTCTTTGAACTCAAAACGGGAAAAGGAACATTGGTGTTTTTTAGAAGTCTGCACCGCTTGATAGGGTTATGGTCAGTACCGTTTACCCTCTTGTTTGCCGTAACCGGTATTTGGTACTTTTTAGAGCGAACCAATACGGCTGGTATTTCGACCAAAGCCAATCCAAAATTGCCAAAGACTGAAACACGTATGGCCCAAAGTGAAACAGAAACGCTTCGTTCTACCCAATTGGATTATAACAAGGCGGTGCAAATGGCCAAAAAATCGATTCCCGACCTTGAAGTGGCCGATATTTCCCCTCCCAAGACCAAGAACGACCCCATTTACCTCACGGGCAAAAGTTCGGTAGCCCTGGTACGGCCCAGGGCCAATAGGGTGTATTTGGATCCCATTACCTATCAACCCATTAAAGTGCAAAAAGCCACGGAAATAAGTACCACGGTATGGCTCAATGATATAGCAGATCCCTTGCATTTTGGATCTTGGGGTGGACTGACCACCAAAATCATTTGGTTTGTCTTTGGTCTGGGCATTTCGGGCTTGGTGCTTTCGGGCATATGGATTACTGTGAAACGAAGGGCCCTCAAGCGCAAAAAGCGTAAGAAAAGTATCATGGGGCCCTGGTGGTATATTAATTGGGGGCTCTATTTACTTATGCTTTTTCTCATGTATTTTATACTGGTAACGCGCTATCAAGCCTCGGTCAGTGCCCTTGTTGTCATTAGTTTGGGTTGGTCGGTATTCATATTTTTTACTTGGTATATTTTCATCTATCGATTGAGAAAAGTGGTCCACCACAAAGCAGATAAATGAATACAACTTTTAAGGTTGATATCATCTTTGCATTGGTTTAGCCAATATCGGGGCAATTGCCCCAGTTTTTATGGGTGTCAAATTTCATCAAAGTACCTCTCCCCTTGCCGGATAACCCGACTGTACAATATAATCCACCGCTTTTACAAAAGACGGCAGATAGGGCCGTCCCCAAGGATTACTGGTCATGGAGGCATAGTATACGTTTTGGGCAGCATCTACCAAGAAAAGGCCCGGCTCACTAAAAATCTCCGGTTCGCCGCTCTTGACCGCCTTGCTCAGGTACAGCCCCCAATGTCGGGCGGTCTCTGAATCCAGTCCATAGCCAAGAGGCAGATCTTGTAAGCCCCAATCTTTCCGCGATAGGCGTGCCCGTTTTTCTGAATCCATGCTCACCGCGACCACCTGTACCCCTCGCTCTTCAAAACGGGGACGTAGCCCTTCCAATTGTTGCAGGTATTTTTTGCAAATGGGGCAATGCAGGCCCCTATAAAAAACGATCAGGGTGAAACTTTGGGGTCGTTGGTTCTTTAGGTTCCATTGGCTTCCACCCAATAGGGGAAATTCCAATTCTGGCGCTTGGTGCTTTGGTGTGGGTCTTGTCATATATTTTCGCTTAAAAGTGGTTCATCAAATGTTTTTCGAATCGGGCAAAGTCGTTTTCAATATCTGGGTTTTTCATTACGTCGTAGGCCATAAAGGTAGATAGCGGCTCCAAACCGAACCATTTGAAGTTCAGGTGCATGGGGCGCAATAGCTCGTCTTCACTTAGGCCGGCGAAGAATGTCTCATCAGGATCGTTAAAGGCTTCCTTGGGGGCATTGGCCGTAACCGACATCATATAGTTTCCGTTGAGTTTGCCGCCGAGGCCATAGTTCTTTTTTGGGGCCGCTTTGCTACGCCCGTCCCCATCAGACAGTTCACCCATCATTCCATAAGAGAAAACAGTATCGATGTATTTTTTGAACGACCAGCTTACACCCATCCAGTTCAAAGGGGTTTGAAAAAAGACGATATCTGCCCATTTGAATTTTTCGATTTCAGTGTTCACTTCGTAGTCATCTTCCATTGTGGTCAGTTTTACTTCGTAACCCCTGTTTTGAAAAAAGGTTTTGGCCTTTTCGGTCAGGGCAGCGTTCAACCGGCCTTCTGAAAACGGGTATTTTTGGTGCCCATTGATGATAAAAACGTTTTTCATTAAAAGAATGTATTACATTTGTTTCACAAAGAAACTTATTATAGTTTATAAATGATACTATAATGGTGTTGCTTGACGCAAATAGTAGTTACCTAAAAGTTACCTATGGGAAGAAAATATGTTGACAATCCCAATCATTGCACGTTGGTGCACACCATGAACATCATAGGCAACAAATGGAAGCCCATTATCATTTACCTCTTGTCAAACGGACCTTTGCGTTTTGGCATGTTGACCCTATTGGTACCCACCATTTCCCGAAAGGTGTTGGCAAGCCAGTTAAAAGAATTGGAACATGACGGACTGATAATACGAAAATCGTTTCCTGAAATCCCACCAAGGGTAGAGTACTCCCTGACCTCCAAAGCCATGGCATTATTACCGGCACTCAGGGCCTTGAGCGATTGGGCCCAACAAAGTTTCCCTGAAATTGAATTTGAAGAGTGCAAAATTGCGGAATTGGGAGATAGTCCACTACAAATTCAAGGCAAACCTTAAGATTTGCTTTTTGAATCTCTTAATCACAGAGCCCTTGTCGAATCTTTAGAACTACCTACTTGAAATGACAAATGAAATACGGGTGTCATTTCGAACCGAATGAAATGAGCGTGAGAAATCTCAATTAACACATTCTAGATTTCTCAATCGTCACTGCGTTCCTCATGTCGAAATGACCACGGACCGATCAATCCGCATTCCACATAAGCACCAAATACGCCTATCTCATTGTCAGTCTGATTTTTAAAGGGAGATTCCTTATTTTTAAAAGGTAAATCAACCAAAATTGAAAAGGCTTCCATACATATGTTTGTTGGCATGTTGTACCTTTTTCGCGGTTCATTCGCAGACCAAAAAGCAGGACAGCCTATTGCTCCGATTCAAAAATACCAACGAACCAGACTCCGTTCGTTATGAAGCCGGTTTGGCATTGGCCCAATTCAACATGCGGTTTGGTGCAGACAGTTCCCGGGCAACCGGACATCGGTTATTGGAATTCACAAAAGCTACGGGAAACAAAATCTGGGAGGCAGACGCCATAAAGTGGATCGGCATTACCCATGCACAACAGGGTCAATTTTCAAAAGCCCATGAATACTTTTTCAAGACCCATGATTTGGTTCAGGAATTAGATGATAAAAAGGGTTTGGCCATCATAAACGGCAACATTGGTACCGTGTTTTACGAAATGGGCAATTATACCCAGGCCCAAGACTATATCTTGAGATCGTTGAAACTCGCAGAAGAACTGAAAGAAGACAGGGTCATATCCAGGGCATTGAACAATTTGGGCAACGTGCACTACGATCAAAAAAATCTTGAAACTGCCCTTGAATACTATCAAAGAAGCCTTGCCATAAAAGAGAAGATGGGGCTTAAAAACAGCTTGCCCTTTGCCCACAACAATATTGGCCTGATACATTCTGAGATGCGGAACCATGAGTTGGCCGTAGCCAGTTTTGACAAAAGTGTGGCCCTTTCCAAAGAAGTGAACGACTTGAAATCGGAGTCAAGGGCCTACAGCAATTTGGGCGTGGAATACACCAAGATTGGCGACTACGCCGAGGCCTTGGAGTATCTCAACAAAAGCATACAAATAAAGACCGAGATCAACGATGATGACGGTTTGGCCTCGGCCTACGTGTACAGGGGTAAGAGCTACCTGTTCATGAACCGCTTTGGCCAAGCACGTGATGATTGCCAAAAGGGGCTTGACATGGCATCGGTCTCTGGGGCCATGAACCTCCAAAAAGAGGCCTGTGACTGTTTGGGCCAAGCTCATAAAGGTTTGGGAAATTATAAGACCTCGCTCGATTTTAACCAGCGCTACACCGCATTGAAAGATTCACTGTTCAACAAAGAACGAACCCAAGAGATTACCCGTGCCGAAATGAACTATGCCTTTGAGAAGAAACTATTGGCAGACAGCATCAATTTCCATAAGCAACAGACTGCACAACAAGTAGCCTACGAACGTAAATTGAACAAACAAAATACCAAATTCTACATCTTGCTTCTTGTTAGCCTTGGGGCCATTGGGTTTTTCACCTTTCTGTATTACAAATACCGACAAAACCTAAAGTTGAAAAAAGTGGAAAACCAACTGTTGAACTCTGAAATTGAATTCAAGAAAAAGGATCTGACCACCTTGGCCGTCAATATTTCAAACAACCAAGAATGGGCCGAATCATTGGCCGAACGACTGCAATCGCTTAAAGCGGCCACCGGACGTAAACGCCAAAAAGAACTGGAGCTTTTAGAAGAGGAAATCAAGAACAAAATTTGGGTGAACAAAGACAGTGATGATTTTTACCAAAAGGTCGATGAGCTGAGCAGTTCTTTCTACGCCCGCTTGAACGAACGGTTCGAAGGGCTCACCAAAACTGAGGTTCGCCTTTGCTCTTTCATCAAGTTGGACCTGAACACCAAACAAATCGCTACACTACAAAACATCAATCCCTCATCGGTGAAAATGAGTCGAAATAGGCTCAGAAAAAAGCTGAACCTCAGTCCTGAAGATGATTTGTCAGCTTTTTTACGCGCATTTTGATTATTTTTTCAATCATTTGATTATCAGGTTTTTAAAATCATAAAAAGTCATTTTGTAACCCATTTGTAACCCTTCTTTTGTTGTGGTGTAACCCATTTGTAATCCTACAATATTCTTATGTAGGCGCTCTTCATGTTTAGGTTTGCCCCGAATTTAAAATCAAACAGTCATGAAGAAAATTTTAATGTTTACGTATTCTATCGTTGCCTATCTGATCGCATTCGGATCCATCCTTTTCTGGATCGCTTCGGTGGGCAACCTCGTTCCAGCAATTGGAATTGACCAAGAACCTCAAATGTCTACCTTGTGGGCAATTTTGAACAACCTGTTGTTGATTTCCTTATTCGGGGTGCAGCACAGCGTTATGGCCAGAAAATGGTTCAAAGAACTGTTCATCCGTTATTTCCCCAGACCGATTGAGCGAAGCACCTTTGTGTTGATCTCTGGGCTATTACTCTTTAACCTGGTATACAACTGGCAGCCGATCGGCGGCCAAATATGGCGGGTCGAACCTGACAGCGTTTTGTTTTATGTGCTCTATGGGCTATTCTTTGTGGGTTGGGCCATATTGTTCATCAGTTCTTTTTTGATCAACCATTTTGATTTATTCGGATTGCGCCAAACTTTTCTGGAGTTGATGGGAAAACCGTACACCCAGTTAAAATTTAGAGTGACACTATTCTACAAATATGTGCGCCATCCGCTATACTTTGGTATGCTCTTGGGCATGTGGGCCACCCCGAACATGACGGTTACCCATCTCGCTTTTGCCATTGCCATTTCGGCATATGTGATCGTCGGAACCCTTTTCGAAGAAAAAGACCTCATGAACGAGTTTGGAGATACGTACAAGGCATATCAGGCCAAAAAACCAATGCTCATCCCCTTTACCAAATGGAGAAAAAGGGTGAACCAAAGCCCAATGGTAAAAGAAGAATTAAAATAATCACAAGAAAACATCATCAAAAAACAGTTAAACAGTTAAACAATTCAACCATGAAAACAAGAACAAACTATAAGATGCCCCTATTCTTTGGGTGGTATGCCATCAGTTCTGGCAGCCAAAAGAGACCTAACAATACCTTGAGGTCGATCGATTTTTCAAGCAAAGACCTAGACTATTTGTATCAGAAATAAAAGACCTCATCAACCACCAACCCGTATTGAAAAAGGGCATCGAAATCGATGCCCTTTTTTTCATGGGTGACAACGTATAAAGAGTGGTTGAATAATATGCTTTAGAAGTAGGTTTTTAGATTTCTCAGTCGCTTCGCTTCTTCGAAATGACGATAGCGCCCCAACAGTCATTTCGAACCGAATGGAATAAGCGTGAGAAATCTCAGTTAGCACATTCTAGATTTCTCAATCGTCACTGCGTTCCTCATGTCGAAATGACTAATGGAACATCGTCGTTCCACTCCTCATGTCGAAATGACAAAGGAAATATTGATGTCATTTCGAACCTTTCAGGCTGAGCTTGTCGAAGTCGAATAAAATGAGTGTGAGAAATCTTAATAACACAAAACGGGATTCCCGTCACTAGGCACTGTCGGAATGACCAAAAAGAACCCAACAGTCATTTCGAACCGAATGGAATGAGCGTGAGAAATCTCAGTTAGCACATTCTAGATTTCTCAATCGTCACTGCGTTCCTCATGTCGAAATGACTAATGGAACATCGTCGTTCCACTCCTCATGTCGAAATGGCGACAGACCAATCAATGCGCATGCTACATAAGCACCAAATAGGTTATCTATTTGTCAATCTTATCTTTAAAGGGAGACCATATGATTTTAAAGAGCAAAAAGGGCATCGAAATCGATGCCCTTTTTTTTCAAACCGAGATAAGTGCCAGTATTCATTATACCTCGACGACCTTGTTCCAAATACCTGTTTTGACCGTTTCCGCAACGTACTCGGAGAAGTCAACCGGTCTTCTTCCCAACAATTTCTCAATGTCGTTGGTCACTAGTTGGTTGTCTGGGTTATCTAAAACATGGGTGAACAGATATTCAATCAACCAAATGACATCTTCGGGCAATTCCATCTCTTTCATAGCTTCCACATATTCAGCCAACGTAATCGGAATGAATTGCAGGTCTCGCCCTGTAGCCTCGGCAATGATCTCGGTTATTTCCTTAAAGTTCAATAGCCGGGGACCCGTAAGTTCATAAATCTGGCCGTTATGACCTTCATTCAGTAACACTTCTATCGCGGCATCGGCCAAATCATTGGCATCTACATAAGGAGCTCCTAGGTGGGCTTGGGGCAAGGCCACCACCCCCTGTTGAATGGGCTCTAAGAAAAAGCTTTCACTAAAATTCTGGTTAAACCAGCTCGCTCGAATGATAGTGGTGTCTATGCCTGAATTCAACACAATTTGCTCACAGTGCTGGGCCTCTACTTCGCCCTTGCCCGAGAGCAAGACCAGTTTCCGTACCCCTTTTTCTTGGGCCACTTTGGTCAAAGCTGTAATGGCTTCTTTGGCACCGGGCACGGCCAAGTCGGGCTGGTAGGTAATGTAGACTTTTTCCATCCCTTCCAAAACGGCAGGCCAGCCAGCCGGATTGTGCCAATCAAATGATGGGCTTGCCCCTCTGGAGCCAATGCGAACGTTGTGCCCCAAATTGTTCAAACGCTCTACGATGCGTCTTCCTGTTTTTCCTGTTCCTCCCAATACTAAAACATTGTTTTTCATGCTATTCAATTTTTGATGTTTATACTTACTTATTTATTCCTGCGATGATGAGCAAGGCAAATGATACCGTTGCCGTGATGATTCTGATGATGTGAAAGCGGTTCCAAGGTCGCTCAAACCGTTCCCGTAAGGCCTGCAATTCTTCCAAGGAACTATTGGCGAAATCGGTCTTATCCAATAGTTGGTTTAGCGGAACGTTGCCAAAGACGGTGACCAAGACCACGCCCAAAAAATAGATTCCGATTGCGACAGTGACCAATCTGAAATGCTCTGGCGACACCCCTTTGTTGGTTACCATAGCCACGATTCCCACCAAAAAAGACCCGAAGAACACCGCAAAGAACAAAGGGTTCTCAATACTCCTATTCATTTTTTGAAAGGCCTGTAGGTACCCTAGATCGTCCAATTGTCCAATACCAGGGGTTACGGCGTTTCCCCATGTGAAACACAGTCCGGCCGTAAGTCCGATTAATAGTGTTGCCGTGAAAAGGGTCAGATTGCTTGTTGAAATTTCCATGATTCATGATTTTGATTGATTAAATAAACTCTCGTGTTCTTTTAATTTTGAAATACCAGTACAAGACCGTCGTGCTTACAAACTCAAGCCCGATCAGCCAGAAACCGATATCGGTAAAGAATTCGTAATGACTGCCCCCGTAGGGTATGACCAGCATGGGTACGGTGATTAGGGCATCCAATGCGGCCGCTATGAAGAAAAAAGTGATTCCGGTTTTGAGTCCATGGGTATCGATCCCTTTACCATAGTACAATGACGACCCCAACCAAACAATTGGAACAATCGCTATGAACAGTATCAAATTGGCCTGCTGTTCCGTATTCTCCATCACGGGTATGTAGAAGGAGATTGAAAATGAAAGGACGCCCAAAAACCAAATCAAGACTCCTACCCAAATTGCTCTTACTATTTTCATTGTCATTCGATTTTTAATTACAAGGCAAACTTAGCCTTGCCCCTACCGGTAGATTTGTTCGAAAAGGAGAATGATTTGTTCGAAAAGGATAACTTTGGGTCTATGGCCAAAAAATTCATGGTATTGAAAAACCCCTTTAGCAAACGCAGGTGGCGAATACTTCGCTTTTTCATTATTGGCTGGACCTTATCTTTTCTCTTCTTGGCCATAGTGCGGGGTGTAGGTACCGAAGAACAGGGCCAGCTTCAGTTCAGTTTTGGTTTCAGCATTAAAGTTGCCCTCACCTTGGGGCCCATTATGGGGTTGGTTTCCGGTCTTGCGCAGATCATCATTGAAGAACGCATATACAAATACCTGCCCATTCAACGGCTATTGTTCATCCGCTTTATCTACGCCTCCCTTTTTATCATGGTATTGATCGTCGCGGCATATGGGGTCTATCAACTGTATATCGGAACAGATATGGGCATATGGGACTTTGCCCGTGATGATGGGAGTGCCGCTATTTATTTTTATGTGATTTTCGTGGACTTCTTTCTGTCCGTTTTGCGGCAGGTCAACCTGATGCTTGGCGAAGGAAATTTAATGAAATTGCTCCGCGGGAAATTTTATACCCCAAGGGAAGAAGCTCGAATTTTTATGTTTTTGGATCTGCAATCCTCCACCAATTTAGCCGAGCGGCTGGGCCATATACAATACAGTCAGCTTATACAGGACTGTTTTAACGATTTGGGCATTGCTGTGGAAAGTGGTGCCGAAATCTATCAATATGTGGGTGATGAAGCGGTTTTGACCTGGCCATTGCAAGAAGGGCTTCAAAATCAAAATTGTCTTAGAACGTTTTATGGTTTCAAAGAACTGCTGAAAAAGAATGGCGCCTATTATCGTACCAAATATGAGTGTGAGCCTTTTTTTAAAGCCGGTATCCATGCCGGTGTGGTCACCGTGACCGAGGTGGGCAAGTACAAAAAGGAAATCGCCTATCATGGCGATACCATTAATACGGCGGCCAGGATACAGGGGCAATGCAACTTTTTTAATGAGGAATTGCTTATGTCAGAATACCTTAAAAATCAATTGAATACCAAAGCTTTTATCTTTAAGCCCATAGGAAGCGTACCGCTAAAGGGTAAAAAAGAAGACGTGCCCATATGCTCTGTTTCATCAAATTCATGATGCCCTATTTTCGTATTTCACTGGGACGAAACCCGAATTTTTTGGTGAAAGCGTTGGAAAAAGAACTCAAGCTATCGTAGCCCACATGCCACGCTGCCTCTTGTACGGTCGCTTGATTGCTTCTAATGAGATCATGGGCCTTGACCATACGTTCGTTTTGCAGGTATTTGAAGACAGGTACGCCAAATAGTTCTTTGAAGTCTTTTTTGAGCCTAAAGGTATTCAACCCTATCTGTCGTGAAAGTTCGGCCAGTGAGGGGGGCGTATCGAGATTTTGCGATAGTATTTCCTTTGCCTGAAAAAGCTTTTCACGCTCGGTGGCTTTGATGGCTTGGGTCTCTAAGGTGGACAATTGCCAGAAAAAATGTGATAACAGAGCTGTTATCTGACTGCGGAAAAACATCATCTTGGCCTTGCCCTCATATTGATTGCCAAAAATATTGTTGACAATCTGTTCCATTTCGGGCGTCATGAAAAAACGGGGCCCCTCAACATACGAATCTGAAGGATTGACCAAATGTTCCAACAGATCGGTAAAGAGTTCACCCTCACCATTGGGAAGGTTCTGTAGGTTTTTTGGTGCTGTGGCAATCAAGATGCATTGCAGTGGCTTTTTTGGCGAAACCGTATGCACGCAATCAACAGTGGTATCGGCATAGAATGAAATGGCCAAACCCTTGGTATTGTCGTATTGCGCTTTTTGGTCACCATAGTTCATGCTCAAGTGTACATTGCCCGAACCATAAAAGGCAACGGCGATCAAAGGCTCGTCAAATTTACAAGAGTCGATGATGACCTTGTCTGAGTTGGCCTCCTCTACCAAAATGATAAAATCGTTGATGTTGATGATGTCGCGTACCATAGCTATGCTAAAATTAACCAAAAACAATACCTGAATGGCCAAAAAATACGGTGTTTCTTATTTCAGTGATTATGGTAAACTGTAACTTAGATTGATAAAATTCGATTTTAAGCTCTTTTTATGACCAAAAATAATTTCGTATTCGCCGATCTCTCTACATATGAGCTAAAAACTGCCCAGCAATTCTATGCAAACGTTTTTGATTGGGAGTATGTCACTGAAGACGACCTATATCATTTAGCGACCTATCAAGGCAAAGAAATCTCTGGGCTCTATGAAACCCCACAAAAGTTCAAGGATATGAACATGCCCTCTTTTTGGATGGGGTATATTCAGGTCGAGAATGTTCAAGAGACCGTTGCAAAGGCCAGGGCTTTCGGTGGTATTATCGAATTGGTCGATACCGAAAATGCCATTGGGGATATCGCCCTTATTCGTGATCCCTTGGGTGCGGGCTTTACGGTATATGAAGGAAATCAACTGGCCAGTCGATATGAAAATGCCGAAAATGCTTTGGTCTGGAACGAGCTGTTCATTTCAGACCTGAAAAAAGTACAACCCTTTTACGAAGGTGTCTTTAGTTGGTCCATTTCGCCTGGTAATAACCATCGCCATTTCATACTAGATTCCAAAGAAAAACAAATCGGGGCCATTCAAGAAGTCAGTAACGAGCTAAAGGGCAAATATGAATATTGGGGTGTTTTCTTCGCCGTTGACAATGTAGCGACCACTAAGCAAAGGGTATTGCAAAACGGTGGCTCATTAATCTTTGAAGATGAAAATTTTACGGCGCTGGCCGACCCTTTTGGAGCATTTTTTCATGTGGTTCCATTGGAAAAAAACAGTACGGTTACCAGAAAGGATAGGTCAAAAAAGTCTTTTAAGTGGAAAGCTATGCTTGGCTTGGGACTCATTCTTGTTTACTTTATCACAGGATGGCCGTGGATATGGGCCCTATTTTTTGCCTTTTGGGTGTATATGGATTTGCGTTCGGGTTATACCCACCTATTTGAACCGGTTCAAAAAAAGCAAAACCCCCTACTGTATTGGATCGTGGTCGCCATGTGGGCCTTTTTGGGAGTGTACAGCGTTTTATACTATACCGATCCGCAGTGGTTTTATGCATAAGTGGAACCACATGACCCATCACAAAGGGGCCATTATGTATTTGAAGCCTATTTTTTCAATGATAAAAGCGAGATCGCATAAACCGAACTGTGCATTGAATTAAATGACCGGGCATGTCAGCTGCACAATGTAGTTCCCTATTCTATAACTCGATTTCACCTACTTGTCTGATATCCCTTGATGACGCGGCCACTTTGATGGCGTAAGTTCCTCTCTCCAATCTCCAGCCGTTCGCATTTTCATCCCAGAACTGCAGGTCTTTGACCGGAATCTGTATAAAAAGGCTATCAACAACTTCTGGATGCAATAGAGCTGTCTTGGCAAAAGCCCTCAATTCTTGTATTGGCCGGTCGATTTCTGAACTTAGCTTTTCGGCATACACCTGTACAACTTCTTTACCGGGAACCTTACCTACATTTTTTAAGGTCATGGCAATGCCAATGGTATCATTTTCTACATCCAATTCCATGTCACCATATTCAAATGCGGCATAGGAAAGTCCATGCCCAAAAGGATAGGAAACATTTACCCCTTCTTTATCAAAATGGCGATAGCCAACATAGATTCCCTCATCGTAATGGGTATAATCTTCATCACGTACTTTTTCGGCTTCCGGTTTTTCCTTGGGCGGAAAAAAACGATTCATCATCATTCCCCGAATACTCATCATTTCAGGGTTCTTCGGAAAATTGGTATGTGAGGCGTGATCGGCCAAGTTCACGGGAAAGGTCATGGGAAGCTTACCACTGGGGTTTACCTTTCCGCTTAAAATATCGGCAACGGAATTGCCTCCTTCTTGTCCTCCTTGCCATGCCAGTAGTATTGCATCAGGTTTATCTTTCCATGAAGCAGTTTCAACGACCCCCCCAATGTTCATTACAACGATCAGTTTTTTCCCCACGGCATGAAAGGCTTCGGTGATATTGCGTATCATTTCTTGCTCGACATCAGTCAAAAGAAAATCGTCTTTTTCGACACGGTCTCCCCCTTCCCCGGCATTTCTTCCCAAGGTCAAAATTCCCACATCTGAACTGGAGGCAATCTTGTTGAGCTGTTCTTTTGAATAACTCATTTCTGGCGGGGTAAAGGGGCTGAAAATCGCTTCTATTCCTTCGGGCCTCTTAAAACCTTCTATATTGGCACTTTTGTGGGCATCAAAAGCTTCTTTGCCCGCTTTGTTGATTTCAAAACCGGCATTGGCCAAACCTTCCTCCAATGAAACCGTATACGCTTCATTCACATCACCCGACCCCGTGCCTCCGGCAATGAATTCATAAGAAGTAACGCCCAACAGGGCCACGTTCTTGATATTGGTCAAAGGCAATGTTCCATCATTTTTTAGCAAGACCATGCCTTCAGCGGCTGAGTTTCGTGTGATTTTGGCATGTGCTTCCAGATCTGGATCGTTGCCAAGGGCATGGCGCTGCATCTTCTTGGTCTTGAAAATCAAGGTGAGTATGCGGCCTGCCGCCCGATCTATGTCCGCTTCGGACAATTCTCCGTTTTCCGCGGCTTTGGCCAATGCTTTCCATTGCCGTTTCGTACCTGGTTCCAACAGGTCATTGCCCGCAGCAATTTGTGCAGGAGGATTTTCACCTCCGAACCAATCGGTCATTACCAATCCTTGAAAACCCCATTCACCTCGAAGAACATCAGTCAACACATAAGGGTTTTCAGAAGCAGGGGTGCCGTTGATTCTGTTGTACGATGACATAATCGTCCAAGGCTGTGATTTTTTCACAATATGCTCGAAGCCTTTTAAATATATCTCGCGCATCGCCCGTTCAGAAACAATCACATCGTTCACGAATCGTTCGGTTTCTTGATTGTTTGCCACAAAATGCTTTACCGAAGTACCTATTCCATTGCTTTCAATGCCGTTTACAATAGCAGCGCCCATATAGCCAGACAGTAAGGGATCTTCTGAGAAATATTCAAAATTTCTTCCGCAAAGCGGATGACGATGAATGTTCGCCCCTGGCCCCAGAATTACGTCAATACCATATTCCAAAGCCTCATTTCCCATGGCGTTCCCCACTTCGTACACCAAGTCTTCATTCCAAGTAGAGGCCAATGAGGTAGCTATGGGAAAAGCAGTACAGTAATGCGTGCGGTCTTCCCCTTCACGAATGGGCAAGATCCTTAGACCTGCGGGCCCATCGGAAAGATAAACCGTCGGAATACCCAATCTAGGAGTGGGAACAATGGTTCCTACAGCTCCCGGAATGCCCCCTGGTTCGCCCTGGCCCATGGCCGAGGCAATTCCAGAACCCTTTAACAGATGTATTTTTTCTTCTAGGGTCATTTGCGAAAGCGCATCGGCCACCCGTGCCTCCAAAGATTGGCGGTCATCTTCATAAACGTCCAATGTACCGTTCGCATTTCGGTCCATAAAGGTATGGCCGTCAACGGTGAGTTCTTTAAAATCAGTCACCTCAATGTAATCCTCTTCAAAACTGAAGAAGGTAGCTTTCACATATCGATAACCAAAAAATGCGGCAAGCCCTGCCAAGAGCAGTAAAATCCCTAAAATTTTCAATACAAGAACTAGTTTTTTCTTCATGGGTGCTTATTTGTGTCAAATTGTCACAAATATAATTAAATTTTTTTTGTGTCCAAACGCCACAAACATTATTTTTGCCACAATGGAAATCCAAAAAATTCTAGAAAACGGTACCGAATATTTCTTGCCCAACCTCTCTATAGATTTGGTGATCATTGGTTACAAGGGAGGAGTTTTAAAATGTCTTTTGCTCAAATTGGGAAGCAAATGGGTTTTGCCCGGGGGGTATATCAAAAAAGAAGAGTCTGTTGACACAGCGGTTTCGCGCATACTCAAAGAGAGAACCGGCTTAGAAGATCCCCATTTCAAGTTCTTGTCGGTTTTTGGGGCCGCTGATCGTCAATTCGAGCAAGAGTTCAAGCAGTATTTTGACAATAAGGGCCTACCCTGGCGAGAAGACTATTGGATCAATGGCCGTTTTGTGACCTTGGCGCATTACTCTTTGGTCGACATCGACAATACCCATCCCGTACCCGGTGAGTTTGATGAGGCCGTAGACTGGTTTCCGTTTGAAGAATTGCCCGAACTGTGGCTAGATCATAAGACCATTGTCGAAACCGCACGCAATCGTCTTAAAGAGGACAGCAAAAATGAACTCCTCACCTATAACCTCTTGCCCAAAGAATTTACCATGCCCCAACTGCACCGTCTGCACCAGGCCATTCTGCAGCAAAACCTAGACCGCAGCCGTTTTCAAAAAAAGATGCTGGCCACGGGCCGATTTGAACGCTTGCCCAAAATCAAAAAAGAAACACCGGGCAGCAATCCTTACCAATACCGATTAAAGGCAAAATAATAGACGTACCCAATATCGCGGATACGCCGTTTTGGTTTTTTCAAGGTAAAACACACCTATCGGTTAACAGTTGATACATTTCATGCACCCCAGAACGATATGGCAACCTATTTTCTTCTATCCTTTACTATTCGCCCAACAATGAACCTATATAGAAGAAAAGCTAGTAAGAGCACTACAATGGTGAGAACACCAACTGAGATTTTGGCAATTTTTGGAAACCCGTTTTTAATCTCAAAACTGATACGATTGGAAAATTGCCTGAATTGGGCTTTGCCCGTAAGAAAATACCTTTCCATTCCTGTGATGACCTCTTTCTTATACAAAAGATCGGAAACATGTCCGGCTCCTTCAAAGACCACCAGTTCTCCGTTCTTAAAAAAGGGCAGCAACTCATTCTGTACGATTTCATGAGGCGTCGAAAAATCCAATGCACCATTTAAAAAAAGTGTTTCGACGTTTGTTGTATCCATTTCTGAAAAATTGGATGGGGGCTGCTTCACAGGCCATATTTCGCCCACGTCCATAAACAAAGCCGACATGGGTGAACCCAAAACAAAAGGTGACGATGTAAATTCACGTCTGTAATTTCTTGCCGGGTCATAGTCTATCATGCCCTTTGAGAAAAAATCGCCCCATACCATCATTTTTGGCAAAACATAATCATAGGCCATCGACATCAATGCAATTCCACTATAATCACCCTGCTCAGCAGCCAAAAAAGAATCGATTACTTGAAGGGCCGTTTTTTTGTTATAGAGCAACCCAAAGGCCACCACCGCTACCTTACCCCGGTCAATGGGAACAAAAAGCCAACTTTCAGGCAGCTCTTTCAATACGTTATCAAATGTTTTCTTTAGGTTTTTTGTTTTACTGCTACAGTAGGGGTGTTTTTGGCACAAATCGTTATAATCATCAATTTTTTCTTCGATTATCCCAGGTTCCCAAACAAACCTGCCCCTTGCATTGGCCCCTATCATAACCGATCTATTCACTTTGCCTGGATGGTATTTTGCATATGACTGGGCTACTCTGGTACCATAACTTCCACTAAGTAAATTGAGCCGGTCAATCTGAAAAAAGCTTCTTACCGAATCAATATCGAACAGCACTTGTTCAATCGTATAACCGTTAAGGTCTATGCCCTCATTCAATAACCTATCAGCGCAGTTTTTAGCGGCATTTTTGATATTGTCCACTGATTTTTGGGCCAGAAGATGGTCTCCTTTGCCCTTAAAAGCAGTACTGACTTCAGGGCAATTCAATGATATCGATCCATCGACCCCCCTATAGCCAATAAGAATCACATCATGGTTTTTAAGAAGCTGGGGAGGGGGTACATAATCGAGATTGGTTTGACCAGGCCCCCCTGACAACCATAGAATGGGCGAAGAAGGTGTTTCATTTCGAGTTCTATAAATCTTGACCGGAAGAAGAATTTCCCTGCTCGTATTGTTTTTCCAGTTCTCTGGAAAACTGAAATCTACATGAAGAACACTGTCCGCTTCTGTACGGGCATTGATGGGGTACTTTTGTCCATTGACCTGCATTATAAATAGCAGTAGAAGAGCAAAGGCAATATGCCCAAAATCAAATGCCTCATTTTTCACCATTGAACAAAGGTCTTACTTTTGAGTTTTTGATCCATTAACTGCGGTTAAGAAATAACATTTGACAAAAGCCATGAATCAGCATATCAAAGAACAATTAGATGCTATTTCTCCCCTGCGGCACAATACGTGGAACCAACTAATGGAAATATCGGCACAGCTTACCATTTCAAAATCTGAAAACCTCACTGATATAGGAAAGTACTTCAACTACGAGGTCTTTGTACTTGAAGGTGTATTGCGAATGTACCATGTCACTTCTGACTGCAAAGAATATACGATGTCTTTCTATAAAGAAGGAGAGTTCGTGGCACCTTCATTTACCCGACAATCGCATGGAAGAAGCTTGCTGAACATTCAAGCTCTTGAGAATTGTAGCGTTCTCATTTTTGAGGAGAAAAAATTTACCGAACTACGGTATAAGTTCAGGGATTTGCTCGTATTGGGAAATAAGGTCTCAGAAAAGGAATTGATGCTCAAATCAAAGAAAGAGGTGCTCTTGGCCACTGGAAATCTAAAGAACCTGTATTATTTTTTCAAAAGTAACCACCCAAATCTTGAAAGCAGAATTGCCCAACGACATATCGCTTCATACTTGGGTGCAGACCCTGTTTCACTGAGTCGCTTAAAAGCCCGGATATTAAAAGAAAATGAAAATACCTAAGGCATCAAACTTCTTTGACACCCATGATAAGCCTACCGTAAAAAATGGTTAGAGGTCACAATTTTTAATCGCTTCTATTGTACTATCGAGATCGGAATAACTCAAGGCGTCATTTAAAAAGTAGCTTTCAAAAGCGGATGGAGGCAAGTAAACCCCCTGATCCAACATGCCATGAAAATACTTTTTGAACGTATCATTGTTACCTTTTGAAGAGGATGCAAAATCTACCACGGGGTCTTCACAAAAATGTACCGAAATCATACTGCCAAACCGGTTGATTTGATGAGCAATTCCCTTTTGGGTCAGCACCTCAGCAATGCCCTTGTGCAAATATTCCGTTTTTTTGGCCAGACTTTGAAATACTTCTGGGTTTTGGTCAATTTCAGAGAGCATGGCGAATCCGGCGCCCATGGCCAACGGGTTTCCACTTAAAGTTCCGGCTTGGTACACAGGTCCGTCAGGGGCCAGATGTGCCATAATTTCGGTTTTGGCCGCAAAGGCCCCAACGGGCAATCCACCTCCGATGACCTTGCCGAACATCACGATATCCGCATCAATTGCAAGTGCTTCTTGTGCGCCCCCTTTGCCCAATCGAAAACCGGTCATCACTTCATCAAATAACAGTAACATACCTTCTTGGGTGCACAATTCTCGCAATCCATGAATAAATTCCTTGGTCGGAACAATACATCCCATATTTCCGGCAACGGGTTCCAGAATAATCCCTGCGATTTCATCTTTGTTGGCTTCAACCAAGGCCCTTACCCCTTCAAGATCATTGTAATCGGCAAGCAGTGTATCTTTTGCCGTACCTTGTGTAACCCCGGGACTATTCGGACTCCCAAAGGTTACGGCCCCGCTCCCGGCCTGGATCAAAAAAGCATCGGAATGGCCGTGATAACAACCCGTAAATTTGATAATCTTATCCTTACCCGTGTAGCCACGGGCCAACCGTACCGCACTCATACAGGCCTCGGTGCCAGAGTTCACAAAACGAATCTTGTCAATATTCGGCACCATGTCAACGGCAAGTTTTGCCAACTGGGTCTCAATCTCTGTGGGAATACCGAACGATGTGCCTTTTTTTGCCTTTTCGACGACCGTTTTGATGACGGGTTCAAATGCATGGCCAAAGAGTAATGGGCCCCAAGAGGCGATATAATCGATATAGCGATTGTCATCCTCGTCGTAGAGGTAGGCCCCTTTTGCTTTTTTGATAAAAATAGGTTCGCCGCCCACGGCCTTAAAAGCCCGTACGGGAGAATTCACCCCTCCGGGAATATACTTTTTGGCCTCTGCAAATAACGCACTGCTTCGTTGGTATCGCATGTTTATCAAGTGTCACATATTTTACTTGGTCTTGGGCCGTCTAATATTGATGACCTGACCGATCGATATATTCGTAGATTGTAATCTGTTGATACGCATAAGCTCATCAACCGAAATGGTATAGCGCTTTGAAATGCCGTAAAGGGTATCCCCTTTTTGTACAATGTGGGTAAAGACCTCGTAGTCTTTGGGCTTGCGAACCACTTCCAATCCGCCTTGAACCACCTCTTCATCGTATCGATGCAAATCGTACTGCTCAATCAACGAAATCAATTTCTGGGGATACTTTCTATCGGTGGCGTACCCCGCTTTTTTGAGTCCGTGTGCCCAACGCTTGTAATCATCCCTTCGGTAATTGAAAAGAAAGGCATAACGTGAACGCGACGAGAGAAAGATACTGTGATCGCGAAATGAGTACATAGGATGGTTGTACTTACGGAAGCATTCGCCCCGCTCATCATCGTCGTGAAAATCATATTCTCCTTCCCAGCCCGTATGGCATTTGATTCCGAAATGGTTGTTCGTTTTTTTGGTCAATTGGCCCTTGCCCGAACCACTTTCCAAAATGCCCTGTGCCAAGGTAATACTGGCCGGAATACCAAAAGCACGCATCTCGTATTGTGCGATTTCGGCAAAGGTCTCGATATATTCACCAGTGGAAGCGATGGGGAATGTAACAAATCTACCGGGGTCGGAAGGCATCGGGTACAGCTTTGTTTCATCAGCCTTTGTCGATTTGACCCCCTTATTCGGATTATAGACCACCGCTGGGCGTGGTCGATCCCCAACTTTTTGTGCGGTTCTTTTTTTGGTGCCGCAGCTAGCCAACAGCAACAACCCAATAACGGCATACAATAATCGTGTTCTCATATGTTGAGCAACGGCAATTTTTTCTTTTTTAGTACAAGGTTCATGCCCTTTATGCCCTGAAGCCCCCCTGTGTGGATGGCCAATATGCGGGAACCCTCTGAAAAAAAACCCTTTTTGGCTTGGTCAAAAATACCATAGAGCATTTTGCCCGTGTAAACCGGGTCGAGGGCAATGCCTGTTCGATTTTTGAAATCGTTGATGAAATCGATCAGTTCACAATTTATCTTGGCATAGCCCCCAAAATGATAGCTGGTTATCAATCGCCAATTATCATTGATTGCAAATGTACGAATATCCTCTTTTAAGAAATCACCTTTTAGTGCGGGATACCCCCAAACCGCTTGCTCTCGAGAAGCAGAATTGATGAGTCCGGTCAAAGTGCCCCCAGTGCCCACTGCACAACAGATGATATCGAAATCGGCATCATTTTCGGTCAAAATTTCTTCACATCCCTTTATGGCGAGGGTGTTGGTACCACCCTCTGGCAACAAATAAAAATCGCCAAACTCAGCCTGTAATGCCTCCAAAAACACAGAAGAGGTCTTCTGGCGGTATTCATCCCTCGAAACAAAATGAAATCGCATTCCGAACGCCGCTGCCAATTGTAGTGTGGGATTATCTTTCCAATTCTTTCGCAGCTCTTCACCACGAATGATTCCTATGGTGTCGAATGCGTTCTCATTACCAGCACAGGCAGTGGCCAAAATATGGTTGGAGAAAGCACCGCCAAAAGTCAGCAGGGTTGAATGGCCTTCTTCTTTGGCCCTTATCAAATTGTATTTCAGTTTGCGGAATTTATTTCCTGAAATATGAGGGTGCAGTTCATCTTCCCGCTTTATAAAAAGCGTAATGCCCCGCTCACGTAATTCGGGCAGATCAATCTGTTGGTTATGACTTTTCAAAAAGGTCTGACTTACCGAAAAAGATAATCTAAAAACCCAAAGGTTTTTCGGGTACTAAGATAGTCAGGGTCGTGCTCATTGGCATAGGCCTCGCGCTCAAAACTGATGTTCTGGTAGGCGCGATAGGCATTGAGGTATAGTACTATTCGCAATAACCATTCAGCCACATACAAAAGGTAAAAGGGCAAAATCAACAATTCTTGCTGTTGTCTAAGGTGTATGCGCTCATGATTGATAAGCACGGTGTCTTTTTTGTGGTGTCTTTCTTTTACAATAATAAAGGGCCAAAGTGAGAGCCCCACATAGTTTTTGTAAAAGAAATGTCGAAAGACTACGACCATATTGTAATCGTATGATTCTTACAAATATAACAGTATCGGACGGCAATTTGTTCAAAAAATAGGTTATCTGACCCACAAATCGGCTGAAAAGCAGCTTTGAAGTGCCCATAAATGGGTAAATTTATATGCATGAAACGGGCGTCGATGAGTTTTAAAAGTTTCTTCACAAAAGGGAATTTTTAAAATTTTTAAGGCGAGAACATCGTGGTTGCCCACATTTTCAATTTTATAATTATTTCATTTTCAAATAATTGACAAAACAAACGTGTGAAAAAGATATTGCCGCTTGAAGAAGGCGACTACTACCTTTCAAAAGAAGGTTATAAAGTTTTTACCGAACAGTATCTTCTAAAGCGGGGCTATTGCTGTGAAAGCGGTTGTCGGCACTGCCCTTACGGTTTTGACAAAAAAACTGGCTTACAGCGATAAAATTGTGCTTTTCGGCATAATATTTGATGCATATTTCGAAAGAAAATTGCGGTTTAACTCAAAAAAGATTGATATGAAAAATTTTAAAGCTTTTGCGCTTCCTTTACTTGCCTTGGTCTTTCTCAGTTCGTGTGTTTCAGTGCGTGTAGTCTCTGATTATGACACACAAGCTGATTTCAATGACTATAAATCCTACGCTTTTTACAAAACGGGTATCGACAAGGCCCAAATCTCCGATTTGGACAAAAAACGTATTCTTAAGGCCATTGATACAGAGATGAACGCACGAGGTTTTGTTAAATCGCAAGACCCCGATCTTTTGATCAGCATTTTTACCAAAGAACGCGAACAGGTAGACGTCTACAACAACTTCGGCTGGGGTGGCTGGGGTTGGGGCGGCTGGGGCTGGGGCCGCTGGGGCTGGGGCGGTTGGAACCCATGGCTTTGGGGCCCAGGATGGGGCTGGGGCGGTGCTTGGGGACCCAATGTCTCGACCCGCACAGAAGGTTCGCTCTATATTGACCTCATCGATACCGACAGCAAACAATTGGTATGGCAAGGTCGTGGTGTGGGCACTTTGAACAACACCTCCAATATTGAAAAGAAAGAAGAGCGCATACGCAAGTTTGTCTCTCAGATACTCGAGAAATATCCCCCTGAGCAAGAGTTAGCCGCAAACTGACACATACAAATACCGAACGAAGCGGTCGAGCAACTGGGTTGAGTGTTTATTGTAGTTGGTTGCCAGTAGTTGGCTTCTTCGTTCAAAAAGGCCTTTCCGTTCACAAGAGCGGAAAGGTTTTTTCATTTTTGAGCCCGTTGCCCCAAGTCTTTTTTGAAGTGCTTCGCTAGCATTAAAAACAATGAATTTTTGTAATTTTATAAGGAAAACAGCTTAATGGAATATTGCTTGGCCCGGGCCAATATTGTACACTTTAAAACCGCTAGGCCATCGCCAACAGTCTTCACGATGCAGGCCTTTTTTGATTCAAGGGAAAAACAATGGATTTTTCGGCCACTTCGACAAACCCAGTGTGACAGCTGTGGATGACAAAAAGAAAACTATGGAAACAGCATACGAAAGCAACCCGATTCTCGACAAGCTGCCCCAACATCTGAGGCAGTATATCAAGCCACAGAATTATGAAGACTACTCGCCCATCGACCAAGCCGTTTGGCGGTATGTGATGCGAAAGAACGTCGATTACCTGAGCCAGGTCGCCCATGAATCGTACGTTGAGGGGTTAAAAAAGACAGGGATTTCAATCGACCATATTCCCAACATGTATGGCATGAACCGCATTTTGAAAGAAATCGGTTGGGCGGCAGTGGCCGTTGACGGGTTTATTCCCCCCGCGGCCTTTATGGAGTTTCAGGCCTATAATGTACTGGTCATCGCCTCTGACATTCGCCAGTTGGAAAATATCGAATATACCCCGGCACCCGATATTATTCACGAAGGGGCAGGCCATGCGCCCATAATTGCCAATCCTGAATATGCTGAATACCTAAGACGTTTTGGAGAAATAGGCTGCAAGGCGATTTCAAGTGCCAAAGATTACGAACTCTATGAAGCAGTGCGTCATTTGAGCATTATCAAAGAGGCCGATGGTACCCCTGAAAAAGAAATCACGGAAGCTGAAAAACATATTGAAGAACTGCAACAGAACATGGGCAAACCCAGTGAAATGGCACTCATTCGCAACCTACATTGGTGGACGGTCGAATATGGACTCATCGGCATGGTCGAAAATCCGAAAATCTATGGGGCAGGCTTATTATCATCTATTGGCGAAAGCACTTGGTGCATGACCGATCAAGTGAAAAAAATCCCCTATTCCATAGAGGCCGCACATACTGAATTTGATATCACCAAACCACAGCCCCAATTGTTCGTCACTCCTGATTTTGCCTTTTTGAGCCAAGTACTGGAAGATTTTGCCGACAACATGGCCCTTCGTCGCGGCGGACTTGACGGGGTGCAGAAATTGATCAACTCGAAAGAATTGGGCACCTTGGAACTGAGTACCGGTCTGCAGATTTCGGGCAACTTTGACAAAGTCATCGCCCATGACGGCAAACCTGTTTATGTACAGACAAAAGGGTCTACCGCCTTGGCCTATCGTGAAAAGGAACTTATTGGGCACGGCATTGAAAAACACAACGATGGCTTTGGCACGCCCATCGGTAAATTAAAGGGCATCAATCTGGCCATTGAAGATATGGGGCCACGTGACCTTAAGGCCTATAACATTTACGAAGGTGAAACCATCACCTTGGAGTTTGAGGGAAAGATCAAAATCTCAGGCAAAATCATTACCGGAACCCGTAATTTACAGGGCAAAATATTACTGGTGACTTTTGAAAATTGCAAGGTCACCCACGGCAAAGAAGTTCTTTTTGAGTCAAAAACAGGCACATACAGTATGGCCGTCGGCCAAGAAATCATCTCGGCCTTTCATGGCCCTGCCGATGTAGGCAGTTTCGATCTTGTGACCCATGAACTTTCTGAAACGACCATCAAAAAACCAAAAACCAAAGAACGTCAGCGATTGGAAACATTGTACCTCCGCATAAGGGAATGGCGTGAGAACATTGACACCACCACTTCTCGCGGAAAGGTTTTTCAAGAGCTCAAAGAAAACTATCCGAATGACTGGTTGTTGTCCGTTGAACTTTATGAATTGGCACATGTAGATGGCAATAAGGCGTTTGCCAAAGAAATCATTGACCATTTAGAGACCGTCAAACAAAACAATCCGAAAGTGGGTCATCTAATCGATGGCGGACTCAAGTTGGTCGATATGGCCCTGGTGAACTAGGCAACCCTGCTCTTGATAAAACGTATTTGCCCGTTGTGATTGCTTTCATGTTCTACCACATGAAACCATTTGCAATAATTGTTGGTAGGCTGATTGCCAAAGAAATTGGTGTATTCCATAAGCCAATCATCATTCCTTTTTTTCAATTCTGTCTTTGAGAACTCGCGCACTTCGGCCAACTTGTCAAAATAAAAAGACAAGGGTTTGCCCTTGAACGTTTTGCGTCCAGCATCACCTAAACTACTGGCTGCCCGCCATACGCTTTCTTCGACCCCATAACCTAATTTGCTTTTAGAAATGCCTGTGAACGTATCGATTTGGTAATAGCGTTCCGTAGCAGCCAAATGCATCAACATGGCACCGATACTGTTCGAGTTTTCATCCAACAAAAAATCGACTTCCTTTTGTGAAAGCCCTTTTGAATCGCGCAATATCACAAACCGCATCCAGTCCATCATCGAAATCAATATGCTTATCTGCTCCCCATACCCCTCGCGTTTACCGAATTGGTGTATGTTGTCATTTACAAGTCTAGGAAATGTTGTCTCGTTACCATTGCCGATCTGGGGCATCAAAAAACTCGCCCCCAAGGCCCCTGATGCAGTCATAAACTTTCTACGGGAATACAATTCTTTGGTTTTCATGTTTTTAGCTTTTGTTTAAAGCTAAAACATTTTTGCACATGATGTGCAGGCTTTTAGTAAACTTTAGGCCTGTACAGAAAGGGCTTCAATCCCTTATCGAAAAATCATCTTCCATCACCTCATGGTCATACACTAGGGTCCACCCCATACTGTTGGTCAGCACCAACAACTTTGAAAGCTCTGAGACCAATCGATTTTCAGCGTTTGACATCAAATTTGACGTTTTAATTTTTTGACGTAACGAAGCGTTCACGTTTTGTTTGATGGCATTATAATCATCAGCTTCAAACGGATTCAGATAATCGGCCGATACATCGTAGTATTCAAAATCGGGGTTTATCTTGATTTCAGGTTCAGGAATATTTTGAAGGGTCACGGTTTTGTTTTCCCCATCGATCTCAAAATCTATTTTTGAAAGGTCATAAGCCACGCTTACCTCTGCATTGACGACTACCAACGCTTTTTTGTCGGCGGTTAGCAAAGACCCAAAAAGCTCTTTGGAGTCAGCATAATTGTACACTTCGGCAAAGTGGCCTTCTGTGACTATCAATTTTGAGACATTTTCTATGTGTTGTTGAATGAGCACCGAATTCTCTTTGAGGATTCTTTTCTCTTGATTATCGTCGGCACAAGACCTATAAATCAAGACCGCTGCAAGGGCGAGTATGGCTCCTACCAATACTTTTCTCATCTGCTAAACGTACTTTGCATTAAATCAAGCCTTTGTTTGTCAGCCACAATTGTCAAGGCTTTTGAGCATCTCGCGATAATCATCTTCCAATTGTTTATCCAATTGATCGATAAAAACCAATATGCGAAGCAATCTTTCTATAGATTCTTCTTGAAGGGCGGTAAAAGCGTTGTTGATTTCCTTTTCAACCAATCCTTGAAGATTGTACATGCTTTCAAGCTCATAAAGACAGTCGAAACCAAATTCATTGAATATACCGGTCGCCTTTGAGGTTTCCCAAGCGATTTTGCTCAATTCGGGCATTCTTAGATGGATAAAGGTACTGCCCTTATAAAGAAACCTGTTATGGTCTGCTGCGGTCGAGTCGATGACCTTATAAAACTGGCTATATTCTTCTTTGAAAGAAACCATTTCATCAGCTGACATCAATATGTAATCGCCATTTTCTGAAGACAATGCGTCATATTTTTCAATGAAATCGGGTATTCTTCCATTTTGGTCCCTTGCTTCGATCAATTCATCCAGATTACTTTCTATCTCCTCCCTTATTTTTTGTATGGCGACCGTCTTGTTTTTATCAATTGTTTTTGAATTGTTCCAATTGTTGAACCAAATGGCAAGATTGATGCCCACAAAGAGCAAGATAATCTCGCCTAAAATGTATTTCAAATTGAACTTTGGGGACCTAAACTTTTTCATTCCATCATGTAATATATTCCGAAGACTTTGATAACGCCTCGTCAATCCCTGCGGGGTTTTTGCCTCCAGCTGTGGCAAAAAATGGTTGGCCACCACCACCACCTTGAATGTATTTGCCCAATTCGCGAACAATGGTGCCCGCATTTAAATCTTTCTCGGCCACTAGATTTTTGGCGATATAACAGGTCAATAGGGCCTTACCGTCATTTTCGGCACCCAACAACACAAAGATGTTGTCTTTTGACTGACCCATTTCAAATACCAGGTCTTTCATGCCAGCAGCATCCAAATCAACCTTTTTTGCAAGAAAATTGACGCCATTGACCTCTTTCATCTCATTGAGCAGGTCGCCTTTGAGATTCTTGGCTTTGGCCTTCAACAGGCTTTCGACCTGTTTTTTGAGCTGTGCATTTTCTTCTTGTAAAGAAACGACGGCTTTCAAGGGGTCTTGGGCATTGTTCAACAGGTCTTTTATTTCATAAAGGGTTCGGTTGTTATTGAAGTAAAAATCTTTGACCGCATCTGAAGTGATGGCCTCTATTCTACGTACGCCTGCCGCAATGGCTCCCTCTGATACAATTTTAAAGTGCCAAATATCAGCGGTGTTCCGTACATGGGTGCCCCCACAAAGTTCGATCGATTGCCCAAAGCGAACCGTGCGTACCGTATCGCCATACTTCTCGCCAAACAGGGCGATGGCCCCCTCGGCCATGGCCTTGCTCATGGGAATATTTCTTTTTTCCTCCAAGGGCAGTTGACCTTCGATGCGGGCATTCACAAAATTCTCTACCTCTCGTAATTGCTCGGTGGTAAGCTTCGAAAAATGAGAAAAGTCAAACCGTAAATATTTTGAATGCACCGCAGAACCCTTTTGCTCGACATGGCCGCCCAATACCTCTCGTAACGCTTGGTGCAACAAGTGGGTCGCCGTATGGTTGGCAGCGGTTCGTTGACGTTGTTTTTTATCGACCACGGCCTTAAAGGTTACTGAAGTTTCTTTGGGGAGACTTTCGGCAAAATGCACGATCTCATTGTTCTCCTTTTTGGTATCGACGATATAGGTAACATCACCATTGGGTGTTTCCAAATAGCCCTTGTCACCTACTTGGCCACCCCCTTCGGCATAAAAAGGGGTAAGGTTAAAAACCAATTGGTACTGCTCGCCCCCCTTTTTACTTTTGACCATACGATATTTCACTATTTTGACATTGGCTTCCAAAGTGTCGTACCCTACAAATTCTTGCGCTGCATCTTTTTGCAAAACCGTCCAATCACCTTTTGATACTTCTGAAGCGGCTCGGGAACGGTCTTTTTGTTCTTGTAGCGCAGTTTCAAATCCACTTACATCCAATTCATACCCCTTTTCCTCTAAAATAAGAGTGGTGAGATCTATCGGAAATCCAAAAGTATCGTAGAGTTCAAAAGCTTTGTGACCATCGATTTTTTTCCCCTTAGAGGATTTAATTACGGAATCAAGCAACACCAATCCCTGTTCTAACGTGCCCAAAAAAGATTGCTCTTCTTCCTTGATCACATTCTCGATCAGCTGCTGTTGTTTTTTCAGTTCAGGAAACGCTTTGCCCATCTGCTCGCCCAGCACCTTGACCAAGCGATGTATAAAGGGCTTGTCGGTGTCTAAAAAGGTAAAGCCATAACGAATGGCCCGTCGTAAAATTCTACGTATGACATAGCCCGCCCCGGTATTGCTCGGCAACTGCCCATCGGCAATGGAAAAGGCCACCGCACGAACATGGTCGGCAACCACACGAATGGCCACATCGATTTCTTCGTTTTTACCATATCGTTTGTTCGTTATGGTTTCGATCTCTCGAATAAGGGGCGTGAATATATCAGTGTCATAATTCGATTGCACCCCTTGCAGCACCATGCACAAGCGCTCAAACCCCATACCGGTATCGATATGTTTTTCAGGAAGATCTTCAAGCTGGCCATTGGCCTTTCGGTTGTATTGAATGAAGACCAAGTTCCAGATCTCGACCACTTGGGGGTGGTCTTGGTTTACCAGTGAGGCCCCATCAGCCTTTTTGCGTTCTGCATCAGCGCGTATGTCGACATGAATTTCTGAGCATGGCCCACAGGGACCCTGATCGCCCATTTCCCAAAAATTGTCTTTTTTGTCGCCCATAATGATACGGTCTTCGGGCACGATACCTTTCCAAAGGTCAAAGGCCTCTTTGTCCATTTCAAGCTTATCGGCATCATCGCTTCCCTCGAAGACCGAAACATAGAGCCGGTCTTTGTCGATACCATACACCTTGGTCAACAGCTCCCAGGCCCACGCAATGGCTTCCTTTTTAAAGTAATCGCCAAAACTCCAATTGCCCAACATCTCAAACATGGTGTGGTGATAGGTGTCTTTGCCGACTTCTTCCAGGTCATTGTGCTTACCACTTACCCGTAGGCATTTTTGGGTATCGGCCACCCGTTTGTGTTTTGGTGTCGAATTTCCCAAGAAATATTCTTTGAACTGGTTCATGCCGGCATTGGTGAACATGAGGGTAGGGTCATCTTTCATGACCATGGGCGCCGAGGGCACGATGGTATGGTCTTTCGATTTGAAAAAGCTTAAAAACTGATCTCTAACCTTTTGGGAAGTCATTACAAGAGCGGTACTTTAAAGAATTTTAACAGACTGAACAAAACAATTTTTATATTTGTTTGTTCTGTAAAAAACGAACGTTCAAAAATAGGACAATTTCCCTTCATGTCTAAAGTAAAGTACTATTACGATCCTGATACGCTGTCTTATCGAAAGATTGAGCCGAAAAAGTCTAGAAAGTACAGAAATTTATTCTTTTTTCTCTTGGGTTCTTTTCTTTTCGGATTTTTAGGGTTGATCGTATTGCTCAACACCAACTTTCTGAACACGCCAAAAGAGCTTTCCCTTGAAAGGGAAGTGCGAAACTATGAGCTACAGTTCGAGATTCTTAATCGTAAAATGGATCAGATGGAACAGGTACTGGGCAATATTGAAGATCGTGACAACAACATTTACCGTCTCTACTTTGAGGCCAATCCCATACCTGAAGAGCAGCGTCGTGCGGGCTTCGGCGGGGTGAACCGATATAAATCGTTGGAAGGTTTCAACAACTCGGAAATCATCGTCGATGCGACCCGTCGTTTAGATATCATTCAAAAACAGATGGTCATCCAATCAAAATCATTGGATGAGATCGCGAAACTGGCGGAAGAAAAGGAAAAACTGCTGGCCGCCATACCTGCCATACAACCTGTTCGAAACGAAGACCTGACCCGTATGGCCTCAGGTTATGGATGGCGATCAGATCCCTTTACCAAAGCCAGAAAGATGCACCGGGGCATGGATTTTACGGCTCCGCGGGGCACGCCCATCTATGCCACTGGAGATGGCAAGGTAATACGGGCCGACAACCGTTCGTCTGGGTATGGCAAACATATCAGAATCGAACATGGCTATGGCTATATGACCCTTTATGCCCATTTGAGCAAGTATAATGTGAGTGTCGGACAAAAAGTGAAGCGTGGTGACCTTATTGGTTTTGTGGGCAATACCGGCCGTTCTGAGGCACCCCATCTTCATTATGAGGTATGGAAAGATGACGATCGTATCAATCCGATCAACTTCTACTACGGTAGTTTGACCGCAGAAGAATTCGAGAACATGTTGAAATTTGCAAACCAAGAGAACCAATCGCTTGATTAATGCATGTAGAGCTTCCTGAAAAACGATATTATGCAATTGGTGAAGTCGCCAAGGCCTTTGGTGTGAACACCTCGTTAATACGTTTTTGGGAAAAAGAGTTCGATGTGCTGCAACCCAAGAAAAATGCCAAGGGCAATCGAAAGTTCACCCCTCAAGACATCAAAAACCTACAATTGATCTATCATTTGGTGAAAGAGCGGGGTTTTACACTTGAGGGAGCAAAAATTCACCTAAAGGAAGAAAAGCACAAGACACTTTCGAACTTTGAGGTGATCCAGAAACTTCAAAAGGTCAAGGCCGAGCTTCAAAAAATCAAGGAACAGCTCTGAAAATGTAACAATATCACCTTGTTGCCTACTAATCAAGAGGCTATATATAAACACTAAAAACACACGAAAATGAAAAAATGGTTAATCCCTGTAATAATCATCGCCGTAATCGCCTTTGCCCTTTACCAATGGGCAGTAGGCTTCAACAATACCGCTGTTGAGTATGAGGCCGATGCAAAAACCGCTTGGTCGAATGTCGAAAGTTCATATCAACGTAGAAACGACCTTATCGGCAATCTGGTAAAAACCGTACAAGGGGCCGCTGATTTTGAGCGCGAGACCCTGACCGATGTAATCGAAGCGCGTGCCAAGGCCACTTCGACCACCATTGATGCCAACAACATTACTGCACAACAACTGGCTGAATTTCAACAGGCCCAAACTGGTCTATCTTCTGCGCTTTCAAGGCTTTTGGTCACCGTGGAGAGGTATCCGGAACTAAAGGCAAACCAAAATTTTTTGGAGCTTCAATCACAATTGGAGGGTACGGAAAACCGTATCAATGTGGCCCGTGACCGCTATAACGAGAAGGTAAATATCTACGACATCCATACCACAAAATTTCCGGGAAAATTGTTGGCCGGTCTCTTCGGATTCGATGAGATGCCCAGATATAAAGCGGACCCGGGCTCTGAAAATGCACCTGATGTAGAATTCAATTTTGAGTAGTAAAGATGTCTGAGGTTGAAGACTTTTTGACAGCAGCGGAAGAACAAGAAATCGTTGATGCCATACTAAAAGCTGAGAAGAACACTTCAGGTGAGATTAGGGTACATATCGAGAATTCTGCCAAAATAGATCATTTCAGCCGTGCCCAACAAGTGTTCCACATGCTGAAGATGGACAATACCAAAGACGAGAACGGGGTGCTCATCTATGTGGCCGTTCACGACCATAAATTTGTCATCTATGGAGATAGGGGCATTGACCAAGCCGTTCCGAGAGGTTTCTGGGATTCTACCCGTGATGTGATGGCCACCTATTTCAAAAAAGCTGATTTCAAAAATGGGATCATCCAGGGCATTCTAAAAGCTGGAAAGGAATTGGAGGCACATTTTCCTTGGCACCATGGCGATATCAATGAACTGAGCGATGAGGTTTCAAAAGGTTAGCTTTTTTCTTTTCTTACTTTGCGCTACGATCGGTTGGGCGCAATTCACCATTCCTGAAAAGCCCACGGAGCAAACCAGTGTTTACGACTACGTAAGTCTTTTGTCAACAAATGAGAAAACTGCCCTTGAACAAAAACTGATTCGCTATGCCGACAGCACCTCGACCCAGATCGTGGTGGCCATTATCAGTTCTACGGAAGGAGAAAACATCAATTATTTAGTGGCACAATGGGGTCAAAAATGGGGCATCGGCCAAGCCGATAAAGATAATGGCGTTTTGATATTGTTGGCGAAAGATGACCGTCGTATCGCCATCAATACAGGATATGGCGTAGAAGGTTCCTTGACAGATGCCATGAGCAAACGTATCATTGAAACGATTATCATTCCTGAATTCAAACAAGGTGATTATTACGGGGGACTTGACGCCGGTGCCGATGCCATCTTTCAGGTCTTGACAGGTGAGTTCAAAGAAGAGCGCACCTTTGGCAATGATCAAGGTTTTCCATTTAGGGCCTTGGTGCCCTTCATCATTTTCTTTGTCATCTTCATTATTTTGGCCAGTAGAAGAAACCGGGGCGGACGTAACAACCGTGGGGGCCGTGGGGGTCGCGGACTCGACATTTGGGACATCATCATTCTCAGCAACATGGGCCGTGGCGGTTATCGAGGAGGCTCTTCAGGCGGTGGTGGTTTTGGCGGTGGTGGTTTTGGCGGTGGCTTCGGAGGCGGTGGCTTCGGAGGCGGTGGTGCTTCAGGAGGCTGGTAAAATTCCCGATGTTCTAGGAATGTTCACACAATTTTCAATCGCTGAAAATAGTTCTTTGGGGTCAAATGGTTTTGGCAGCAACCCGTCCATACCTGTTTTTTGGAGTTCTTTGCTTGTTTTGTCTCCCGTTGATGCTGTCAAAGCTATAATGGGTGTTTCATAATTCGGGTTTGTACTATTTTCCCGAATGGCCATGGCCGCCTGAAACCCGTTCATTACCGGCATTTCAATGTCCATGAAAATCAGGTCATATCGTTTCTTCACTGACATCTCGAAACCAACGAGGCCATTTTCCGCTATCTCATGATCAATACCCCATTTATCCAAAAACTTTTTAATGATGGTCACATTTATTTTATTGTCTTCAACAACCAAGATTTTAACACCTCTTAGGGTAGAATGCTCAGGTTTTTTTGGCAGGGGCAAACTGCAATAATCTATTTGAGCCGTTCTATTACGAGAGGGCAAGAATGGTACGACAAAAGAAAAAGTAGACCCTTTTTTATGTTTACTGACACATTTTAGCTCACCCCCCATAATCTCGACCAGATTTTTGCAAATGGACAGCCCTAGGCCGGTACCGCCATACAATCTTGTAGTGTTTGAATTTGCTTGGGCAAAGGGTTCGAAAATACTTTTCAGCTTATTTTTGGCAATACCTATTCCCGTGTCCACCACCCTGAACTCGATATGGTGACGGCCATCTTTTTCTTTGTTCAAAGACACGTTCAACTTCACATGGCCTTTCTCTGTGAACTTTATGGAATTACCCAATAGATTGGTCAATATCTGACTTAATCTATGGGTGTCACCGACTACTTTCCCAGGAACACTTTCATCGATGTTCACCTCAAAATTCAGCCCTTTTGAATAAGCTCTCTGGGCAAACATCTGGCGTTGGGCATTCAATGTTTCCTCTAGACTGAATTCGTCTTTTTCCATGACCAATGAACCCGATATGATCTTATTGTAGTCGAGTATGTCATTGATCAGTGCCAGTAAGTGCTTTGATGAGAATCGTAGTACATCGAGGTTGTCTAATTGGCTCTCTTTGGGATCTTCCATCAACAGCAAATTGCTTACACCGATTACCGCATTCAAGGGTGTACGTATTTCATGCGACATAACGGATAAGAACTGATCTTTTGCCTTATTTGCCTGAATCAATTTTTTTTCGGCACTCTTAAGTTCCGTGATATCTGAAATGCTGCCGATGAAGCCTTCTATATGGTTTTCATGACCGATTATTGGCTTTATGGACACATCTAGCCATATTGATTTACCACTGGGCTTTCTATACTGAAAACTAGCTCTGTGCAATTTGAAGCCCCCTACCGATGACATGACCTTTTTTCTAAAGGGTTCGGTTACTTCTTTTGGCAGATAATGATAGTACTTATCGCCCAATGACTCTTCAATTGTGTAGCCCGAAATTCTTTCCCAAGCAGAATTCAAGTAGGTCCATCTGCCTTCAATATCCATTTCAAAAATGATATCCTTGATGTTCGTGGCCACTTTTGTCAGTTTGCCCTCTACACTTTTTACCTTGTTTTTTAGTCTTTGGTTGGCCGCGAACAGTTCTTTTGAATTTTGCTCCAACACATGCTCTAGATGCGAATAATCTTGTTCAAAAGAGTCGTATGCACGGCTGATCTGTTGAAGAAATGAATCCATTTCCTCAAGTTGACCAGCATCAAAGCCAGCCTTATCAAGCTGTCGTTTTAATAATCGGTGCATTTGAACTACTCAGAAAAAGTTGTAATCGTCATTGTTTGATTGTGCAAGGTGCAAGGCGAAAAGCTGTTGAACGGGGCTATTTCACCATACGAGTAAAAGCCTGTATAGAGCACATCTTCACCCAGTATTTCCGAAACTGCCTCAAGTTCTTCTTCTACAAATTGTTTAAGTACCAACCTTCTTCCAATGCAACTGATCAAAAAAGCTATTTGTGTATCTTCATTGTGGTTTTCACCGATCAATGAAGCCGATTGACCAGCGCCATTGATCAAACGGTCAATATTTGCTTTCATCAGACGCACATACGACCCTTCGGGAATATTGCCGGCAAACGTCAAACTTTTTGCCTCTTCATCAATACCCAAAATAGTGCGCACAACGGGCTCTTGATTATTTTTGTCACGAAGGCTCAAGGGAAACAAAAGTCCTGAACTTGGCAATTCTGAGGCCTTGTCGCCCAAAAACGATTTATATAGATCAAGGGCGGGTTCACCGTCCAATTCGTAAAGAACATTTTTATCTGATTTTGTCACCACTCGCTCAAGGCCAAAACTGTCCCAACCCCCTTTCGAGCCAAAACCGACCTTCAGGGCATCACCATATATGCCCAAGGCCACCACCTTTTTGCTATGAACCCCACTATTGCTTATCACAAAGGTGTTTTCAAAATCTTGGCCATCTGCCGCCAAACCTCCCGTAATACCAATTGAAGAATCCATCTCGCTGGTAAGGCCTGCAACAAGCTCGGCACCATTTATGAAAAGCCCATCGCTCAAAACGAACATATGCTTTAAATCAGGGGCATTCAGTTGGTCGCTTAAATATTTCCCCACTCTAAAGCTGTCCATCTCATGGTCATCCAAAACAGTACAGGTCTGTGCCAATCTGCTTTTCTCAAATTGAACCGCGGTAAGTACCATTGATTCGTCAACCAGACGATTGCCCACAATTTCGCCGGCCGTGGAACAGCCAATGAAGTATGCCTTGGGGTACGCCTTTTTTAGTTGTTCAACTACAGATTCCGGTTTTGGAAAATTCGGAGAAACGAACATAAAAAAGACATTCGGTGTAAAGGAAATCTCTAATTGACCTGCTTCTTCAGCACTAAAAAGTACTTTTTGATAAGATTTCATAAAAGTAAGATTAGTATTACATTTTTATGTAAACGTAAGATTTTTCTTTCAATGTATGCGATTGGCTGTTTTTTCGACAAAATACACCCCGGTTGTTGGGAAAATTGGGTGTAGTGTTGCCAATTGAAGAATAAGAATGGTCTCTTACTTACTGACCGCTAAGGAGAAACCTGAGAATATAGTAGTAAAGTATTGGCCTAAAAATGATAGCACCTCTATCTGTATAAGTATCAATCAGTTTTTCGATAAAAAATCTTGTTGACGATCTTCCACTCACCATCAACCTTGAGCAGGTTCATGAAATCGATAAAAGTGAAGGTAGGATATTTAATTTCCAAACGTGCATTTGCGGCATGGCCCGCAATGGTGATATTGGCAATTCGTGTCTTTCGGTCTTGTTTTGGCTTTGAGGCATCCATGCGTGAGAAAAACTCGAGGGCATTGACTTCTTTGTAACCCTCGTCTGTAATATACTTCATGGTCGCATTTTCATGAAAAGCCTTCTTCAATGTTTCGAAGTCGTTGTTGGTACCACCATCCAAATAGTAACCAACCGTTTCGGCAATCATTTCATAATCTGATTTTTGGGCATTGACAATGAGGGAAGCAAGAAAAAACAAGAGAAAGACAGTTCGTTTCATAACCGATCACGTTTTGATTGGTTTTAAAGATATCGAAGTCTTTCGGACCAGATTATTAAAGAAATAATAAAGTTCTACTTCTTACGCATAAAAATGGTGATGGGCACACCGGTAAAATCAAAATGTTCACGGAGCTTGTTTTCCAAAAACCGTTTATAGGGATCCCGAACATATTGTGGCAAATTGCAGAAGAACGCAAATTGCGGGTATGGGGTCGGTAATTGCGTGCAGAACTTGATCTTTACATATTTGCCCTTATATGCTGGCGGTGGTTTCTTTTCGATAATGGGCAGCATGACATCATTGAGTGCTCTTGTCTTTATTTTTTTGCTTCTATTCTTATAGACCTCCACCGCCGTTTCAATGGCCTTGAAGATGCGTTGCTTGTTCAACACCGAAATAAAGACAATGGGCACATCGACAAAGGGTTCTAATTGCTTCTTGATTTTCTGGGAATACAGTTTGACCGAATTGGTCTCTTTTTCCACCAGGTCCCACTTGTTGACCAAAATGACAACGCCCTTGTTGTTTCGCTGTGCCAACCAAAAAATGTTCTGCACTTGACCGTCAAAGCCACGAGTGGCATCGAAGAGCAATAGACAGACATCACAATGTTCTATGGAACGTATAGAACGCATCACAGAATAAAACTCCAGATCTTCCTTGACCTTTGCCTTTTTACGGATGCCCGCCGTATCGACCAAATTGAACTCGAAGCCGAAACGATTGTATTTTGTGTCAATACTATCGCGGGTAGTGCCCGCAATATCGGTAACGATATAGCGTTCTTCACCGATCAGGGCATTGATAAATGAGGATTTTCCTGCATTTGGCCGACCAACAACCGCAAATCTTGGCAATTCGTCTTCTTCTTCATCTTTCTCGGGAAGCACTTTTACAAGGGCATCCAACAGCTCGCCAGTGCCACTGCCATTGATACTTGAAACGGTAAAATACTCCCCAAGCCCCAACGCATAAAATTCAACGGCATCGGCCACACGTTTCGTATTATCGACTTTGTTCACCACCAAAAAGACAGGTTTATCGACCTTTCGAAGAAGTTTGGCCACATCTTCATCCATGCCCGTAACACCCGATTCCACATCGACCATGAAAATGATGGCATCGGCCTCATCAATCGCCAATTCGACCTGCTTGTCGATTTCTTGTTCAAAAATATCGTCGCTGCCGACCACATATCCACCGGTATCGATGACCGAGAATTCCTTTCCGTTCCAATCACTTTTTCCATAATGACGGTCGCGGGTCACGCCACTGACCTCATCGACAATGGCATCGCGACGTTTTATAAGTCGGTTGAAAAAAGTCGACTTACCCACATTGGGCCTTCCTACAATGGCGACAATCCCTCCCATGCACTAAAATTTTGGCAAAAGTAGTACTATTTATAAAGAAAAATGGATACCTTTTCTTCGCTTAACCAATGAATAATGAGCGACCTAGTCAATGAGATTGTTCTAAGACCCCGGTTTGATATTCGACTGTATACCGATCCCGAGGTTTTAAAGGCTGCTTTTGACATCAAGGCCAAAGACCCTTTTTTGCTCAAACGCATCGATGAACATATCTACATTCGGTTCAAAAGGGAGGAAACCAATTTTTGGACACCTCAACTTCACTTGGAAATAAGTTCGTTCAGTCCGGGCAAAAGCACCATTCATGGGGTGTTCGGACCCAACCCGACCTTATGGACCTTCTTTATGTTCTTGCATTTTGGGGTGGCAACGCTGTTCATAATCTTGGGAATTTTTGCATATTCAAAGCATTCGCTGGGCCACGATATCACCATATGGTTGGCTGGCATGGGGTTTTTGATCCTTATTTGGTTTATTCTTTATGCCTTCGGTAGATTGGGAAAGGCAAAGGGCAAACCCCAAATGCAACAATTGCGACGATATGCCGATGAGCTTTTTGTAACCATTCAAAAAAAACACGGCCAATAAACTGACCGTGCCCAACATACTCAATTCAATTATGAAACAAAAACCATCTTACTTGTTCTCATAAATGGTAACGGTACCACTTACCTCATTGCTCACTATCAACAGTTCTTTGCCCGTGGGACTATCTTCTGCACTTACGGCCAAAACACCTTCTGGACCTATATCGCCATTGGTAGATAAGATTTGTATGAATTCTGGAAAGCTTGGATTGGATATGTCATAAACCATTATCTGGTTGTTACGTTCCAGGCCAAGGAATAATATTTGCTTGCCCCCAATTTCTTGTATGGTGACAGCTTCAGGTTCGGCCCCCTTGTCATCGCTTCGTCCATCGTCACCATTGAATGCATCTGGGGTCAATGCTAAAGTCTTGGCCGCAATATCGTTGCCACTGTCATAAACCAACTGGCCCATACCCGACCAGATCGAAAAAGAACGGGCGCCAAAACTGTACAGCTCATCGTAGTCACCATCTCCGTCGGTGTCGCCTTGAACAAGGGTCAATTTCAATCTACCAAGATTTTCTTCTTTTTGAAGTTCTTCAAAATCTGGAAATACCTCAGGGTCAAGTACCACATCCTTGATTCTGTCTTCTTCTACAAAACCGGGCTCACCTTCATACTCTCGCGCATCCCCTTCATTTGCCGTGACCACATAATCCATTCCGTTCACGCTATAGTACGCAATGGCATCAGGATGGTAGGTTCCGAAAACGGGAACGCTTCTCAATTCTTTTTTTCCATCCTCATCGCTTGGGTCTATTTCGTTTCCCGGATTGGCATAGCTTTTATACCCCAAAGGCAAGATATCGGTAATCTGCTTACTCTCTAGATTGACCACGGCCACACCGTTATTTTCCTGTAGGGTTACCCAAGCAGTTTTAGAATCATTTGATACCGCCACATATTCAGGTTCTACGTCCATGGCTAAGGTAGCGCCTGGACCAAAAACCCGAAAACCGTCGGCTTCCAAACTTTCTTCCATTCCATTAAAGGCAACAAAATCTAAATTATAGGTTTCGCCCGTCGCCACTTTGATGATGCTCACCATGCCCATGGGATCTACGGTGTAATCATCGTTGGGCTCTCCCTCATTGGCCACGACCAAATAGTCGCCATTGGGCGTAAAGGTCACCATGTCAGGAAGTGCGCCCACTTCGATACTATTCACCTCATTTTGTGTATCACTGGTCTCAAACAGCTCTATGAAACCATTTTCTTGTTTATTGGGAGATTCGATGGCCACGGCCAACATGCCATCTTTTACCGAAACACTGTTGGGTGATCCAGGATTAACGCAGACCACCGGATCTAAACGCATGGGGTTATTGACATTGGTAAGGTCAAAAACAGAAATCTCGGGCACTTCAACATTCACTACAAAGAGCCTATTGGTGATGGGATCAAAAGCAGCAATTTCTGCAGCTCCCTCACCCCCTACTTGAAACGAGTTCTTAAACTTAAAATCTACCATGGTTTCTGTGGTTGGCCCATCATCGTCTTCACCACCCGGATTACCGATAAAGTCATCTATTTTTTCACAAGAAAACACAGAGATCACCAAAAGGGACAAGAGAAATTTGTTGAAGTTTTTCATTTCGGTCAGTTTAAAATTTCTACCAATGTCTGACTCCAAAATGAACTAGCCGTTAGGCAAAGAACAAATTAACCTTTATTTTTCGTAACCAAAACGTTTAAGCTGGTTTGGATTTGACCGCCAGTTTTTGTTTACCTTGACATAGAGTTCGATATGTACCTGCTTACCAAAGAACTTTTCCAGGTCTTTACGTGCTTCTATCCCCACTTTTTTTAAAGCGCTGCCCTTGTGGCCTATGATGATACCTTTTTGGGTATTGCGTTCGACCATGATTACAGAACGGATTCTGATGATATCCTTATCCTCTAAAAACTCTTCCGTCTCGACTTCAACGGCATATGGGATCTCTTTTTTATAGTTCAGAAGAATTTTCTCGCGTATGGTCTCATTGACAAAAAAACGTTCAGGTTTATCGGTCAACTGGTCTTTCGGATAATATGCAGGTCCTTCAGGTAGCAGTTCCAAAATACGGTCGAAGACTTCTTTCACGTTGAAGTTCTCCAATGCTGAGATAGGGTGTATCTCTGCCCTCGGAAGCAGTTCTTGCCAATATGGCACTTGTTCCTCCAAAAGTTCTTGGTCTGCAGTATCGATTTTGTTCAACAATAGCAGCACAGGAATTTTACTTTGCTGGATTTTTTTGAAAAAGTTTTCATCCTTCAAACCCTTTTCCCCAATTTCGACCATATAGAGCAGTACATCGGCATCTTCAAAGGCAGACTTCACAAAATCCATCATCGAGGTCTGAAGTTCATATGCAGGCTTGATGATACCCGGGGTATCTGAAAAGACCACCTGAAAATCATCTCCGTTCACAATGCCAAAAATGCGGTGCCTGGTCGTTTGTGCCTTAGAGGTGATAATGGACAGCTTTTCTCCGACAAAGGCATTCATCAAGGTCGATTTGCCCACGTTTGGGTTGCCAATGATGTTTACAAAGCCTGATTTATGCACGCCCATCCCGAAGTTTTGAAAAGTAGGTTCTCGCCGATTGGTTCACTTTCGGTGCCAACCACAGTACTGCGATCATGTTCGGTATGACCATCAGGGCATAGGCCAGATCGATGAGGTTAATGACCAAATCGACAGAAGCGACCGCCGCAAAGACAATGGTAGCGACAAAATACCAATTGAAAAACCTACCGATCTTGGCATTGGTCAAAAAAGAAAGGCATTTTACGCCATAATATGAATACGTGAACAGGGTCGAAAGGGCAAAGGCGGCCACAATGACCATCAATAGCACATCGCCTACCCCAAAAAGTGATTTTTTAAAGGCTATCAAAGTCATGATGATGCCGTTGCTCTCGGCCTCTAGATAAGCCCCGCTCAGAATGATGACCACGGCGGTCAACGTGCAGACCACAATGGTATCGATAAACGGCCCCAGCATGGCCACCAAGCCCTCTCTTGTAGGCTCTTCGGTCTTTGATTGGCCATGGTACATGGGTGCACTGCCCAGACCTGCCTCATTTGAGAACATGGCCCGACGTACCCCAAGTATCACCAAGCCCCAAAAACCTCCGGTCACGGCTGTTTTCAAATTGAAAGCCTCTACAAAAATGAGTTTCAATGATGGCAATATCTCCGAAGTGTTCATGAACATCACCACGACCACTGCCAAGAAATAGAGCAATACCATGAACGGTACAATGGCGGTGGCCACTTTGGCTATTTTTTTGAGTCCCCCGAAAATGACAAAAGATGTGATCAAGGCGAGTATGACCCCAATGGTCAATTTCCAGTTGAACTCACCCAACACCATAAGGTTTTCGTCAGGTTTGACCACGTTCATAAAAGTTTGGGTGAACTGGTTGGCCGTGAAGACTCCCAAGAAGCCAAACAGACCGGCTATACAAAAGAAAACGGCCAGTGGCCTTGCTTTTTTGCCCATGCCCTTGGTAATATAGAACATGGGTCCCCCCTGAAGTTTTCCTTCCGAATCCTCTCCTCTGTACATGATGGCCAGACTACAGGAATAAAATTTGATGGCCATGCCCAAAAGGGCCGTCATCCAAATCCAGAAAATAACCCCGGGGCCACCCATATATATGGCTATTGCCACTCCAGAGATATTCCCTAGGCCCACTGTGGCCGCAACTGCCGACGATAGTGCCTGTAACGAGCTCACATCGCCTTTTGCGTCTTTGTCGTCATATTTGCCCGAGGTGATGGCAATGGCATGGCCAAAATATCGGTAGGGCAATAATTTTGAATAAAAAGCAAGAAAAAGCCCTCCACCGATCAACAGAATGAGCATGGCCCATTCGGTGTAGGGCAACATGGCGGAAAGAAAATCATTGAGTGCGTCCATGCGGTCGAAGTTAAGCAATTCTCATCTTGCATCGATTAGACCCTATGAAAGTATGTGCCATTTTGTGAATCGAAGAAACCGTCGTATATTTGCCGTCCACATCGCGGGGTAGAGCGGTATGCTTCGGCTACGCTCAGCACAGGGTCCGCTCGTCGGGCTCCTCGCTTTGAAAACATGATGATAAGTTGTTACCGCAGGGCAACGTTAAAATATATCGCGGGGTAGAGCGGTATGCTTCGGCTACGCTCAGCACAGGGTCCGCTCGTCGGGCTCCTCGCTTTGAAAGCATGATAATAAGTTGTTACCGCAGGGCAACGTTAAAATATATATCGCGGGGTAGAGCAGTAGGTAGCTCGTCGGGCTCATAACCCGAAGGTCGCTGGTTCGAGTCCAGTCCCCGCTACTAAGAAAGCCATCAACAGACGTTGGTGGCTTTTTCTTTTTGAAGAAGCAAAAGGCCACTTTGGCCTGTGAGAAAAGAAAAAGACGGCACCTTGCCAAGGCAAGGTGATGGATTTCTTGGTAAAGCCACCCCCAAGGCCGCTTCCGAGCAAGGCGAGGAAGCAATCCAGTCCCCGCTACTAAGAAAGCCATCAACAGACGTTGGTGGCTTTTTCTTTTTGAAGAAGCAAAGACCACTTTTGTAACGGTCTTGGCCATGATTCCTGCCTGCCGGCAGGCAGGTCGGCATGGCAAATCTGTCAGTGTTTTCCAAGTTCGGAATCGAGCTATTTTGTATAGTTAGAAGCTTTCAATTTTGTCAAAAGGCAAAGCTGAATTATAGCCGTTGTTGGCGTGTCGTACTATTATTTTCTTTCAAGTTTGGCACGATCCCATTGGGCAGTCTTGGCAGATGCCTCATAGGTGCTCCGTAAAAAAGACAATAAAACTTCATCAGGGTTGGAAGATTTCTGCACGTCTTCATATTTCAAGAAAAATTCTCCCATTTCATCACTCCAAAAAGCCTGCTCGGGCTGTACTTTTTGTTTTCCAAACGCTGTAGGACTCGGATAGGCATAAGCGTAAAAAGCAGGAAAAGGAAAATCTTTGGAGCCCAGCCAGAAACCAGCACTGCTCACTTCTTTGGAATACGCTTCCTGCATGACATCTAAAGGCATATTGGGCATTCCCCCTTGGTGCAAAGGCGCATCATTTCCTGAAAACCGTGTAACGGCCAAGTCAAATGCCCCCCAGAATAGATGAACCGGACTTACTTTACCAACGAAGTCACTTCTGAATTTGGTGAACACCTCATTTGCCTTGAGCATAGATTTCCAAATAGCTTGTACGGCATCCTTATCGTATGATTTGTTAATGGTGTTTTCATGGAAAGGAATGGCAGGTTCCATTTCATTGGGACTACCATGGATCTTTACATCGATACCCAAAACATCCAACTTCTCAAAAAGCTCTCGATAGAAGTCGGCCACCGTTCTTGGATATAAGTCCATTTCTGCCTTTCCGGCATTCGAACACTCCACATATAGTTTATGAAGTTTAAAGTCAAAATCTATTTGAAAAACCCTACCCTTATAAGGAATAGGATTAGTGGTGAATCCTTTCGAGCTTAAATACAATGAAACATGCCACGAATGGTTTTGCCAAGGCATTGTCCTTAATCTGATTTTTCCCACGATTTGAATCCACTGATGAAGGGTTTCCAGTGTTTCCTGAATATCTGAAAAGGTCAAATTCGGCCAACTGTGTTTATCTCTCATTTTTTATCGTTTTATTGAACTTTTACCATATCAATATATTAAGTTTTTATTGATGTTATCATGAGAGGAAACCCTAGACCAATAATAATCAACAACGTTGAATAGAAGTCAAATGGTTCAACCAGTAAATATTTTGGGATAAGTGGATTTGAACTTTTACCCAGGTAAACCATCAAAAAAAGCCCAATTATAATCATACCAATAACGCTAACGAGTACCATAAGAATATCTCGAAGTAATACAGAAACCCTAAACTTCAGGCGAGTTGTGGTACATAGCATTCCAAAAACTGGAATTAAAGCAAAAAGGAGGTAGTCTAAAGAATTGGTGGAAACGCCAAAATGGTAACCGGTAATCCCTGACAAAAAATTTATTGTTCGAACAATCAATCTTATACCTAGAGAAGAGCTAAGAACCAAAAAGAGTGAAATTGAAATACCAAAGATTAAGTATTTAATTTTCGCAGGTATCTTATTCATCTAATGGAGAAAAAGAAATCTAATATAAAGTGCAAAAAACAAAAAACACTTTTTTATTAAATTATATTAATGTAAAACATAAAATATATAAATAAAAATTAATGATATAGATGATGTATATTTAAAGGAATAGAAAGGAAATATTCACTTATAAAACAAGAGCTATGAAAACCTTACTGTCATTTATATTATTTCCGATATTGATGCTTTCACAACCTTATGACAATCCCCACAATGAATACATTGAGATCGATTTTTCAATGGAATCTATTATTAATGAGGGCCTTGCTTCTACAGAACTTGCAAATGGCCATATTGAAGTTTTTGTGACGGTGGAAGTATATGTTCGGGAAATGGAAATAGATCATGTTTTACCTGAGTTTGCCTATGATGGGGCAATGGCCTACTCCCTGCCGAAATATCTGAATATCTTTTCTTTAGCAGGGTGGTCTCCATTCGAAAAGGAAGACCAAAGACCAGAAGAAAGATTAAACGGTCTGCTCGCACTAAACGACCCCATGTTCTCGAAAGAAGATACCTTGTTGAATTGGTTGCATCCGGTCAGGTACCAACAGAACAAATTGTGGGGAGGTGCAGAAAATATGCCTGAAGGCTTTGGGCCGCGAATCAGACTTTAATCATTAAACCGGTCCATTATAATGAAAATCCCTTTTTAAGATATGGTCGAGTACAAAACATGTAGTAACATAAAATGAAAACGTTTTTGATACTTCTATCTTGTTGAATGGTTAACGGACAAGCACCTTAAATCAGACTTTTTGGTTAACAGAAAAAAGAGCCCTTTTTGTCGTTACCATTGAAATAACCCAGATTTTAGGTACATGATGGAATAAAAAAAGGGACGGATATTGATTGCTATCCATCCCAAAAAGTTCCTGTGAAGCAGGATTGATTCTAAAGGTACTGTACCGATTCGGTCCAGCGAATACGCTTGCTGTTCTTTAGGTTTGAAAGCAAAGCGTACCTTTTCGATTCCATTGTTGATTGATTGATGATGATTGGTGTCATTTTTTGATTGATTATTCTATTGTCTAGCGATTAAAATTTCTTTTCTGCGCCCAAAGTGATCTTTTGCTACCACTTAGCGCTGAGAAATACTGTCCTGATCTTGATTCGGTCACTGTTCTGTTAATTGATGCTTTCATTGTTCTATTTTTTTACTTTTTGATTGATTACTGTGCAAATATGCGTTGCTTGTGTTTTCTCTGGGAATAACTCTTACCGAGTTGTCATAAATCTCTTCCCAACTGTTTTTCCTTACTTACCGATCTAAATTTTAGCGGTTAAAATTTCTGTACTGTGCCCAGAGTGATCTTTTGCTACCACTTAGGGTTGAGAAATACTGTCCGGCTTTTGATTCAGTCGCTGTTCTGTTAATTGATGCTTTCATTATGTTACTTTTTAAAGGTTGATTTAACTTGTCTACAATGGATAGACGCCACAAGATTAATTTTGTTACAGTACTATGTATAAAAAGGTACTATTTTATGGAAATTTTAAGAACTTGAAACATCCAAAAATTGGCATTTTATTTTCAATTAACTGTATATCAATAAGTTATAACTATACAGCTTTAACAGGCAGAAAGACAGAAATTTTTATTGAGGGGTATCAGAATTGAATTCTGGTAAAAATTTAATGTTTCTGGTTGTATTCTTAAGGGTATTTATTTGGCCAAGAAAAAGTACTGGTCGATAAAGTCGGTATCTTCATGTTTACAAAAAATCGACGTCGAAATAAATAATAACAAAGAAGAATATGTCAAAAAATTTGGTCTGGTTCCAGAGTTCAAGACCTGTTTTCATGTAGAAGAAGTAACCGTTAGTGAAATGGATATTATCAAAAAAGATATCGGCTATACCGGAGATGTTTTGAACACGACCGCAAGAATTCAAGCACAATGCAATGACCATCAATCCCAAAATCTTGATTTCCGGGAAGTTGGCAAAAAGGTTAGCTCCTAACATTCAACATATGACGAAGAAAATCGATGCTCTAAATCTCAGAGGAAAATCAAAATCAATCAATCTTTTCAGTCTTAAATTAAAATAAAATATGGGGTGAAGGTTCTTTACTGGTCCTACAGGCTGAATAGTCAGATTCTTCCTTTAAAACCAAAAATACAGACCACCCCTTCGCACGTTGTAAAGGGGTGGCAATATATTTGCTTCATTTTGCTCTGTATTTAAACCGTTGCCCACCTATGGAAGCTTCATACATTAAACCTCCCTTGGTAGCGGTAAAAACAGCAACGCCATCTTGATAAGCGACATCGAAAGAAGCCCCTTTTTTGAATGCGACAACCGAGGCTTGGGCATCAAGTTTCAATTTCCCGTTTTTAAATTTTTCAAAAATCTCTTCATCTTCGAAAAAGATGACTTCCATATATTGTTGCCCTCCTAATTGATACCCTATATTGGCCTGTTTGAGTCGGGCGGTTCCCAAAATCTCGCTGTCCTTATAGACAACACCGTTCCCCAAGGCAATACCGACTGTCGCTGCAGCCTTTGTAATACGGGGAAACACTACATAGGCATGGGCTTCATCTTTATAAGATTCCAGCTTGGGCATTTTTTTGACCAAGGTATCCATCGCTTTTAATGCATTGCTTTCCAATTCAGGATTCCAACCCTTGACCTGGGCGTTAATGGAAATGGATAACAATAAGAATAATGCTTGTGCTACTAGTTTTGACCTTTTATATAGACTTGTTTTCATGACGTTTACTTTTTTTTGTTCTTGATTGTATTCTTTGTTTAAAATCTGTGGGTATGCTCTTAAGTTTCCTACCCTGCAATACTTTGTTTCCATGATTCTATGTTTTTGATTAATGGATAAACTCTTATTTCTTTTGGTTGAGGAACCTCTTATGGCCCTCTACTAATCGATTTAGAATTCGATTTTGTAACTAATGTTCGGGATAACTATTCCTGAAAACTTCCTTTCAATATTCTGTGTGTTGGTATTGAAAACGTCGGTTTGAAATTCTTCGGTCGCTCCCGCATTCAATACCTGTAAGCTCCAAACTGAAGAATGGCTTGGTCTGTTCTTTCGGTAGGTCAGGGTGAAAGAACCAATCGGCAGGTCTTTATGCTTTTCTGAGAAGGAAATTTGGTTTCCTGTTTCACCGTAGACCACATCTTGGCTCATGATTGAAGCCTCAGAATCAATGGCCTCTATTCGATTTCCACCTAAGTAATTGAGCCGAAAGTTGGCTCCGAAGGTGTTGTTCCTATTTTTCCCAACTTGCCACTCTTTGCCAAACACGGCATTGAGAACATAGTTTTTGTTGTATCTGGTATTTCGTTCGATTCCATCATTGGCAGTGTACTTTGAATCAAAAATTGAAGTGGTGAACAAGTAGTAGAATCCATTATTGAGATATCTTTCAAGTGTTAAGTCAACACCAATGTTCCTTCCTGTTCCTTCACTGACCAGAGCACTATCAAAAAATAGGTTGTCTTCAACATTCAAGGTAGAAATGTATCCGTTTGGTTCTACCGGAACATCATATAAAGACTGATAGTACGGTTCTATGCTCAATCTTACCTTATCGCTGATCTTCGTGTTGAAAGACAGTACAAAATGGTTAGATTTCATAAGGTCTAAATCCTTATTTGGTTGAAACCCATCTTCGTCCCTTACAAAATAAATTGACAATGGTTCAATGCTACTGTGCAAACCATAACCTAAGGCCAAATTGCTCTTATCTCCCAATTTATAGTCTAAAGAAACCCGAGGTTCCAAAGTAAATTCCTTGTTCAGACCGAAGTACTGGGAATGAAATCCAGCAGTCAAAGTCCATCTTGTCGATAAATCAAATTTTGATTGGCTATAAAATTGAAGTAGATAAGATTGTCCATCCTCATCAACGATTGTTCTAGGCAAAGATTGAACGGTTTCAGCATCATCTACTTGCAAATCGTAGGCAAGCCAATTAAGATAGAAACCGGATCTATTCGTATGCCTTTCATTGAAAAAAGAAGTGAGATTCGACTGCAAGGTGAGCTTGTAATTATTCTTGCGCGCATCAGATTGTGGGATAGTGCTCAAGTTATCAGCAACGTACTGTTCTTTGAATGAAGTACCATTGCCTGCTATGGACAAGGTTGAATTTATGACAGACCTGGGTCTGAGCACATGTTTGTGGTTCAACCCTGATGCGAACATGTATAGTGAGGTCTGAGAGTTCTCACGGTCTGACCTTGACTCCCACTCTTCCATATCTTCAGCTTCGGTATCCACACCATCATAAGCCCCAACACCCCAAAATGAGAACGTGCCAGAATTTTTGGTCGGCATGTTAAGCTTGAACGATAGGTCTTGATATTTTAACACCCCTGCATCACTAGGCAAAAAAGCGCCTATAAGACCAAGTGTTGAATATCGGTAATTGAATAGGTAGGTAGCATCTCCATCTTCTGTGAACGGCCCTTCAGTAGCAAAATCCAGGCCGAGCAGACTGGCTTGAAAGGTATACTCCCTATTTGTGGAATTGCCCTTTCTTAAATTGATATCAAAAACTCCCGAAGTGGCGTTACCATATTCAGATGGAAATGCACCAGTGTAAAAATCACTGTTTCCCATCACTTGACTGCTCAATACCGTCAACGCCCCCGCACCAGCGATGGTCAAATCAGCGAAGTGATTCGGACTGGGCACTTCAACTCCTTCAATCCTCCATAACAATCCTGACGGACTATTGCCACGAATAGAGATTCCGTTGCTGCTCACCGAAGGTGCCGCAACACCGGCAAAAGAGGATACCAATCGTCCCGGATCATTAAGACCTCCTGCGTAGCGTTGGGTCTCTTCAACGGTAAACTGACGTGTACTTAGTGCGGCCATTGTGTTTATGGGCTTCTCTTTATTTCTGCGATAGGCCACAACAACCTCATCAAGATTTGTGGTCAGTGGCGTTAGCGTTATGTCAAGAACCACTTCTTTTCCTGAACCGACCAAAATTTCAGAAACGAGATAACTTTCATAGCCAATCATGCGCACCTCAAAATCTTGTCTTCCAACAGGCACTTCAGCTAGTGCAAAGGCACCCTCAAAATCGGTTATGGTACCCAGTATTGGGTCAGAACCCACTAATGTTATCGTCGCCCCGATTAAAGCTTCGGATGTGTTCTCATCTGTAACGGAACCCTTTACGGTCTGTGTTATTGTTTGCGCACCGCACCAATTTAATATGCCAATGGAGAACAGTGCTATTGCTAGATTTTTCATTTTTTTGTTTTTAGAATTCAATGAAAATTGAATGATTAATGGTTTTAGCAAGACACGGGACGGTTATCAAAGGGTTAAAACGGATTCGTTTTAACCTCATCAAATCACATTGAACAAAACCAGAGGGATAATCGCCCCAGTGCCTTTTAGGTTTGCCCCCTTTTGGAAGCAAACGGTCATCTATCAAAATCAGAACTTCAATCTGTAATTAATGAATGATGTTAAACGGAGTGGATTCGATTTTTCCAACTCTCCTGATTTCTCGTGAAATACAAATCCATCAAGGCTAAAACTGTCAGCGACATTCTGGATATCTATGGAAATTGTATGGCTAACTTTTGAGCCATTCCATTGATAGTAGAAACCCAAGTCAGGTTTGAAATAATCAGTAAGCCAGGAAAACCGATCTTTTTTTCTATTTGTTTGCGAACTAAGACCAAGATTTACATCAAGATCAGTGTGCCTTAACAATTGATGAATACCGTAATTATTAAGATTTGAATCGTGTCTTGACCGATTAAAGTTTTGGCCCAGGGAAACTGCGACCATAGACAAAAACAATCCCGTTATCCATAACTTGGTTTTCAAGCATGAAACCAACACTTCTATACCAAACCCATAGCTATGAACAATTTTTGGGTATTTTACCATCTTACCTCTCTTCTTGCTTAAGTCATAACCATTAAGAGAATTGGTTTCCTCGCCGTGAATCAAGGCTGGTTTGCAATATTTGAACAAGTCGTTCATAACTATGGTCTGGGTTGTTACTAATCCTCTACTTTTATGACTTTGCCGGAACCTTCAATATCAGCATCAACTGAAGGGTTTCCCTTATAGAAAATATCACCGCTTCCAGTAATTTCTACATCCAATGTGCTAGCACAACTTATTTCGATGGATCCAGACCCCCGTATTTCAAGGTCTGCATCATTGACCAAAAAGTTGAAACCCTTAATATCTCCGACTCCTTCATTAAAACAATCAAGGCCATTGGCTACACCGGAAATGACAATCTCAGCATCACCTGAGTTGGAGATAGAAAAGTTATTTGACTCAACATTTTGGGCTACAATATTTCCAGTACCGGAATTCTTTAAACCATTAAGTTGCTCGACCGTAATATTTGCCCTTAGTGTAATGTTTCTATAGGAATCATCAGATAATTCTAGCCTTAGTTCACCATTGACCACTTTAGTTCGTACACGTCCAATAATGTTATCATCGGCGGTTATCTCAACTGATTGTCCGATTCCTTGGGTAATGGTCACATCAAAGACCCCAGTGCTCTTTAACTTCGTAAATTCACCGACCTGTCTCATTTCTGAAATTAGGTTTTGTGACCCCCTAAGAATATCGTCATTGTCCTTTTCACATGATGTGAAAAGGGTAAGACCGAATAAAAGAACCAAAGAGAACCAAATGTTGATTTTGTTATAGTTCTTAAATGGAATCCAAGTAAGGCTTATGGGCTCATGGGTCTTTTTGTCAAGACTTTCGTTGTCCAGTAAAAAAACCTGATTTTCCTTAACGAATACGTAGTTCGTCGTCAATGTTTCTGTTTTTTTAGTTTTCATGATTTCTGTATTTATTGATTATTATCTTTGATGTATTTCCACCTCTTCCCAGTTCTTAGGAAGTATTCTTTGTTGTTCGTTATCAAGAAAATGGAGAATGTGATGAGAAGGCCTGTCTGAATGACCTTGCTCATGGGTTCGGTCGCAAAGATTTCGTTGAAAAATCCTGCCGATATATGAAATATTATGGTAACCGGAATGTTTCTATTGCACTTGTAATAAAGCCAGTTCATGATGAGGACAAAGGGGAACAAGCTCACAAAGAAATTCAGCGAATAGATCAGTCCCGTTTCCACCAAATTGCTGTGATAATAGTCTTTGATGAAGGACAATGGCAAATGCCACAAACCCCAAAACAGTGCAAAAAGCAAGGAAGATTTAAGAAGGCTAAATTTTCTGACCAATGCGTCCGTTCCATAAGAGTGCCACGCCAACTCTTCAATAATTGGAGCAAAAACCAGCATGAACCAAACAGGAAATATTCCGGATGAAAAGGTAAACCCTCCCCTAAATTGAAATTGATCGGCACTATAACCGAAGAAAAGCGAAACCAATTGGGCCATTAAAATGCTAAATGGCATCAAGAGAAATACAACAATCAAGTATCGCTGTTCAATCTTTTGAAAGTTGAAAAATCGACCGATTAAATCATTTCGTAGTGATTTGACAGGTAGTATAAGAGCCAGGGCAATACATAAAGGAGACAACAACCCTATTAAACTACCCAAGCTTGTCCATAAGTCATATTCATTAGGAAAGGCATGACTTACATAAGCAACGGTAAACCATATTATCCATGGAACAAACATGGATAAGAAATAGAATAATTTGGTGTGCCGATATTGCCCGATTTCCAATTTGCTTATCATGATCTTTAGTTTTATGAAGCAAATGGACGGGATTTTTGGTCATCAATCGACCAACATTATGATGTCGTACTATTTATAGGTGCAAGATTATAAGATTGGACGTTTAAACCCTGATTACATGGTTGTTACATCAAATTCTAGATATTATGGGCACTAAGGGTCAGGGGTATAGTTTGCCATAAACTTCGAAGGTGTGACGCCCTTATGTTTTTTGAAGACCGAATTAAAAGTAGATTTTGAATTGAACCCCGAATCGAGCGCCAATGCCAAAAAACTGAATTGCCTGTCTTTGGATGCCCTCTGAATGAACTCTTCGACCCGATATTTGTTTACAAAATCATTAAAGTTCTGTTCCTCGAACTGATTTATGATTTGCGACAGATGATGGAGGGGCAAATCTAGTTTGCCTGCCATGGTATTTAAATTCAGATTTGGTTCCAAATACGGTTTCTGTTCTGCCATTAAGTCGAGAAGTTCTTTGTGCTTAAGAGAGGCAAAGTCTTCTTTTAAGCCAGAATTTCTATACGAGGATTTTTCATCTTCTTCGATTTTAAAAATCTTGTTATCTGTAAAGATATTTTGATGCCGAATTCCAAAATACCCAAGGCATAATACTGAAAACACAATCATTGAATAAAAAATGAACTCAGGGTTGAAAGGGAAGATAACGCCTAAAAGGTCTCTTGAAATTAAAATCAATGCCACGGTCAGAAAAATAATTCCTACTCCCCAAATGAAACTCTTCAGCCAACCAAGGCTAATTCTCTCGTCATTTGAAAAATTATCTTCGATCAATTTACGATGCCTTCTTAGCAGTCTATATGAGATTACCGTATAGGCTATTGCCGATATTATTATTGCTACAACCAAAACATTTCCGAAAGTGCCAAAATCATCAATTTCACCATTGTCGATCATACTTTTTTCTTCAGCGGAATAAAAAAAGTAAAATTTGAACATGTACAAATAGGCAACAATCACTGGTAGGAAATGCCAAAAATCATTATTTCTGATTTTTTTCCCATCCTTAATCGAATGAACAACATACATATATAACATGGGTCCGTACAAAAGCGGCAATGGTGCGGTAATACCAATGAAATGAGGATAAATTTCCCAATATCCCTCGGTATAGATATAAGTGCTTGTTAAATGTATTCCGACCATTAACATCCAAAACGCCAAAACCGTGTCAGGAAGCGATTTGTTCTTCTTGTTGAGCAAAAGGAAAAAGAAAAATAGCGATGTAAATATCCCTATTGTAAAAATCATATCCATTTTTCAATGCTATTGGTCAGGTCTTGTTCATGAAATTATAAAAAATAGTTCTTTATCATTGATTATTTATCATTTAGAAAAAGTATCGAAGGCTGTTGATATGAGGACCTTTTGGAACAATACAGGTAGCTGAAAACATAACCAAGGGAAAGGTTCCTTTTCTTACCGCTAAAAAAAAGTTCATTTCAATTTCTGTTTCATTGAAATCACTCATGATATTTAGGGTTATGTCTTGGTGAACGCCAGAAAAATTCACGAATGCATAGGTTGAGAAAAAGCAGAGATCCCTTTTTCCGATGTTATACAATTTAAGTACAAGAAGCTATTTTTGAAACGCAGTTCAACTTTTTGATTTGGACTGAACCAGTACCACCGATAGATCCCGCATTGCCCATAACTACAGATTGTCTTTTTTCAAGAGACTATATTGACCCGACAAATCTGACCCTCTAAAAATTAAATCATGATTGAACTTATCATTTAGTTCCAAATAGGAAGGCTTAGGGAAAGGCCAATGGATTTTTGACCAGATGTTTTTTGGATCGGTACTATGCTCAACAATACTAGCCAAACCGAGAACTTTATTTCAGTCCATTTTAAATTACTACCCTATGATTCCCATAATGAGCATAACCACAGGTATACCGTTCAATACGGCATGGGCTATGAGGAACACCGTGTTGTTCTGTATTCGCTGTGTGATGAAAGACATAAACAGCGCCCCCGGAAGTACCATGATGGCATTATAGGGTGCAAATAGGTGAAAAGAAGTCCAGAGCAGCCCATGAACAACCCATGTGTACTTACCGTGGGTCTTTTCTTGTTTTGGAAACAGGAAGCCTCTCCATAAAAACTCCTCCCCCACGACATTAAAGAAATACATGATCATAAAAAGCCCGAGTAGCCACCAGTTTCCTTTTAAGGGATGCCCCACAAAAGTTTCACCATCACTCATTATTTCCGTCAAGAGTTCAGTTGTTGGAAGCCATGCATGGATTATCTTGACCAACGGCCACGCCAAGGTGTAAACCAGAAGATAAAGGCCAACAAAGACCAATACGTACAATAGGGTCCAAAACCACTTTTTTCCCTTAATCTTTTTATATCGAAAACGGCTCATCAGAGAATCCCAATTAAAAGGATGTCCTTCAAGTCGAAATCCTATCAGCGCACTGATGAAAAAAATGAAGTGTGGCGATGCCATCACCAAAAACATAAGAGGCTTTGATACTTCATGAGCGTTGAGAAAGGGCAACACCACACGTTCCAAAACCAGAAAAAGCAGTGCTGCCCCAAAAAATATAATCACTGAGGTTCCCAATCGTATCGGCTTAATCTTGCTTGTCTCCATTTGTCTGTTTTTTTGGTTGAGATCTGGAGACAAAATTGATTAATAATAGAACCCAAATCGACCGATTAAAAAAAGTCAAACGCTTTTTTTGAATGGATTGGAGTTCTTTATAGAACCTAAAGTTGGTGTCGAAACTGGGTCGGGGTCAGCCCGGTATACTTCTTAAAGGCAGTATTGAATGAAGATTTTGAGTTGAAGCCAACCTCATAGAGTACTTCCAAAACCGTCAGTTTTTTATCGGTACTACTTTGAAAAATCGATTTTGCCTTTTCAATACGGTATTCATTTACAAAATCAAAAAAGTGTTTATGAATTTTGTGATTGATAAGTATAGAGAGTTCTTTTGAAGGAACTTGCAAATACTCGGCCAAATCAGATATGGATAGCGAAGGATTCATAAATGGTTCGTTTTGTACCATATATTTTTCAAGTCCTTCCAATAGGTTCCGTTCCTTCTCGGTCAACCGATGATTTGCATTATTCTTTTTGACAATTTGTTTAGCCAATTGTAATCTAGAATTTATCCCTTTGAAAAGCTCGGGGTAACGCAGCGCTTTGAAGACAATCCAACAAATCAATCCCAATGCCAATAAATTGGTGGCCACTGCAATGTTCTCATAAAGTATAGGTCTTTTAAGAAACAAAGAGGTGTTCTTCAAAGCAGAAACCAAAAAATCTACACTTAGAAACAACACCAGTTGAAACAACCATCTATGGTTGAACCATCTAGTATCGGAGTGGTTTTCCAAATATAATTTTCGATAGTGCAGCACAAGAACAAAACTGGCCACGAGGTAGAACAAAACTTGTAAATGTAGAATGACATAAACCAATTTAAGTTCTAGCAATACTGGGTCTTCTCCTTTTAGGACAATATGCTTTTCTTCAACACTGACCAAATAGAAATTTGGAAGCAAAACCACAAAAGCCAATAGAAATGGTACCACATGTACTATATGAACGGGCTTCAATCTGAAATCACTATACACGATGGAACGTATATAGAGGTAGAAGAATGGAAGCTCCAGAAAAATCAAGCAGCTTAAAAGCAGACCCAGTCCAGGATGTTCGGGGTATACATAATTATTCAACAGCACATTTCCGCCAGTATCAATGGCAAAAACAATTAGAAACATGGCAATCAAAATGTTGCTGGTTTGTTTCTTTGTTTTTAAAGTCAGAAGAAAAAAAGCAAAGAAAAAGCTCAAAAAACCTGTCAACACGCCCAGAAGTTCAGGGAAGGTTTTTATGTTCATTGCCCAAATATTTTTTCAGAAGGTAAGTTCCGATAAAAATTCCGTATTGAAATTATTGAATCAAAAATTTAGGGCTCTGGAGGGCAATCCCAGCAAGCCATTTGAACAAAATAATGGTTTCGCCAGCGAAAACATGGCTTGCTGCTGAACGATTTCTTCGAAAACCTGAGCTCACAATAATTAGGGTTGCTCAGTATACCTCAAATAAGAGATGACTTTCTGATGCCCTTTTGGAAAATTTTGTTGAGCTTCTTCATCAGATACGGAAGGGTCGATGATCACACGCTCTTCCTGCTTCCAATTAGCAGGAGTCACCACAGGGTGTTTAGCACTTAGCTGAAGGGCATCCACTACCCTGAGAATCTCATCAAAGTTCCTCCCAACAGCTATTGGATAGGTCAACATTAGTTTAATGTCTTTTTCGGGACCTATTACGAATACCGCTCTAATCGTATGTTTCTCAGAACTGTCTTTGTGGATCATTCCATAAAGTTGAGCCACTTCAGCATGCTCATCTGCAATAATGGGAAAGTTAACTTCGGCGTTCATGGATTTCTCGATATCCTCAATCCAACCTTTATGGGATTCAAGGCTATCGACGCTCAGGGCAATGGCTTTTACCCCTCGTTTTTCAAATTCATCACGTAGGTTCGCCACTACGCCCAATTCGGTTGTGCAAACCGGGGTATAATCTTCAGGATGCGAAAACAGCAGGCCCCAACTTGAACCAAGCCATTTATGGAACTGCAAATCACCCATAGTGGTTTTTGCATAAAAATCTGGCGCTGTGGAACCTAAGCTTATCATATGCCTTCTAAAATATAGAATAACCTTGAATTTCAAAAGAAGTATTAAGCGTATATTTACTTAGCAGTGAACCACAAATGGAAGACAATACCAAAATAAGCGCCATTCTTGTCGATGATGAAGAAAGACATCATGAGACATTAAGCAAAATGCTCGACAATTTCTGTCCTGACATTGAAATATTGGGAGATGCCTACAATGTAAAAGAAGCCGTTAATCTCATCCGTGAAAAGAATCCCCAAATCATTTTTTTGGATATTGAGATGCCTGGCGGAAATGGCTTTACCCTTTTTGACCATTTTGAAGAGCCACCTTTTGAGGTAATTTTCACCACAGCCCATGACCTTTACGCCATCAACGCCATAAAATATGCGGCGCTTGATTACTTAATGAAGCCCATAAACATTAGGGAACTGCAAGATGCCATAGCTCGAGCGGTCAAGGTCATAGGCAAAAAGGAAAATACGACAAGTACTGAGAAAATCAATGTCTTGAAATCCAATTTGAAGCTGGAAGACCAACGTTTCACCAAGATAGCCCTTCCTTCCTCTGACGGTATTGACTTCATTGAGGCAGAGGCTATCATAAGAGCAGAGGCAGAACGTTCATATTCCAATTTTTACCTGCAGAACGGCAAAAAAATTTTGGTTTCAAAGCCATTGAAAGAGTATGAAGCATTATTGGAACAATGTAATTTCTTTAGGGTTCACAAGTCGCATATGGTCAATCTTACACATTTAGAAAAGTATGTGAAGGGCAAGGGGGGGTATGTAATCATGAACGATGGTTCACATGTTGATGTTTCAGTCAGAAAAAAGGATGATTTGTTGAATCGACTAATGTAAATCGTTCGGGAAACATACTGTGACTTTTGTCCCTGTAGGACCCTTTTCATCTTTCAAGTCCACAATTTCATAGGTATATTCATTGGCTTCCTCAGAGTTATTAAGCAACTCCAAACGGGTTTCCAAATTGCTAATGGCTACAGATTTATGGCCTGAACTGCGATGTTTCAAAGCATTTTCCCTCCCAATACCATTGTCTTCAATCGTACACACTATTCTGTCCTCCACTTCATCTAGATTGACTTTTAATTTCCCCTTTCTTTCCTTGAGTTTACTAAGCCCGTGAATTACAGCGTTTTCTATGAAGGGCTGCAATAGCATTGGCGGAATCAGTGTATCATGGGGATTATCAATGGTTTCGGTAATACTATAATCAAAACTATTGTTGAAGCGTATTTTTTCCAATAACAGATACTTATCCAAAAATTCAAGTTCTTCTGAGATGGAGATATATTTTGTGGTCGAATTGATTAAATTCTTCCGCATTAACCCAGCAAACTCTGAAATAAAATCTACTGCTCTATTCGTTTCGTTACTCAAGATATAAGACTGTACCGATCCAAGTGAGTTAAAGATAAAATGTGGGTTCATTTGTGAAGATAACATCATCATCTTCGATTGCAATGCCTCTTGACGCTCCTCTTTTATTTGCTGCTGATGGAACTTCTCTGCTTCTTTCTGTGCTTTCTTCAATTCGACCTCGACTTTTTTTCTTATTTCGATTTCTTGGCGAAGCACCTTGGTCCTATCCTTTATTTTCTCCTCCAACAATAAGTTCATCTTGCTCAACTCATCCTTTGATTTTTGAAGCTCCATATTGAGCCCTGAGGTCTCTTCAAACAGTAAGGTATTGTAAATTGATATGGCGGCCTGCGAGGCAATAACCCTGAGAATTTCAAGGTCGCTGCCCTGAAATAGGCCAGAAAACTGATGATTCTCCAAGTACAAGACACCAATGAGTTCTTTTTGCCTTAACAGAGGCAAGGCCAGTAAAGAGAGAATGTTGTTATTGTCAATGTATTTACTGTCAACATTGGCTATAGCTTTCTGGTTTTCAAGCACAAATTCTTTTTTTGAATCAATTACATATTCAATAATATTGGTGGGTATTTTGCTCTTGTGCAAGGGATTTTTTCCAAGGTATTTCATTTCCTTTTCTGAAGTTATCTCAGCCTCAACATAGGGCATGCCCTTTTCAATTAAAATCAATATGCTTCTATCGGCACCGGCATTTTCCATAATAACGCCCAGAAGCTTTCCAATTACATCTCCCTTATTCACTTCAGAAGAAATGGCCTGCATTGATTTTATAAGACTTGCAGTATTTAGATCGGTGCCCTCACCGCTATTATACCAATCTTTTTCTTGTATTTCTATTTTCGCCAAAGCGCTCCATTGGGTATAGACATTTTTGGCATTTTCTTCAAAACCTTCGGCAAGCACCGAATAATCACTCGATCTCAACATGTCGGAGGCCACTTCATAAGCAAAGGCCTTAACACCTATAAGTCTACCTTTTTCTGCCCATTTTAGCGATAGGTTAAAAGAGGTCAGTGCATCTTCTATGTTTCCCTTTCTACCTTTCAAAAGGGTTTCGATCAGATAGTATTCAGCACTGAAATTTTCTGGCATGCTATCACTCCAAAGCTTTAAAGTGCTTTGATTTTCCTGTATGCTTTTCTCTTGTACTATTGATAACTTCTGATTTAGATATAGCAAGCAAAGGGATTGAAGAAAGTAATGTTTTGGCACATGTGGTTGGGATGCGGCGTACACAACAATCTCCTCATTTCGTTTTAACAACTCGCTCGCCAGTTTGAACTCCCTTAAAATACAGTGGGTCCAACTCCTAAAAATATAATGGTGCGATACGGCAGTAAAAAATTTCACATCGAGAAGAAACCGCAAGGCTTCCTCCTCAATGACTTCATAATTGGAATCATACCTGTTTAAAAGTTTTAGGATACTGCCCTTTAGCAAGCGCATTAGAGCCAACAGGCCTTGATTGTTGACATTTTGCATAAATGCAATACTTTCGTCGCAAAGATTCAAGATTTCGTTTAGGTCGTTCCCGGCTAAAAAAGCATCCCTGACCTTGGCATAAAATGAATATCCCGCATAAGGAAGGTCACCGGTTTCAAGACCGCTGTAAATAGATTCATCAAGATTTACCGTACCTGCAAGAATTGGTTCTTTAAAGTGTTGGATGAAAATCGGAAACACGGAAAGTGTTCTGCTTTTGTATTGATCGTTCTCCACCTTTTTCAATAGGTCAACCCCCAGTTTGCCAAAATTATAGCCACGGTCAAACTCCCTATAAAGAGCTACCAAGAGCGATCCCACAAAAACCAAGGCAAAGGGAGTGGAATTGGTCAGGCCATGACGCAAGGTTTGGTTGGCCATTTTCAATGTACTCCAGGCAAACAGGTATAGGTTGACAAAGTAGGCAGACGCATTCATATTGACCAGAACATCCATAATGGCAAGTTCTTCGGGAGATGTCATTTTTCTTTTTGAAAATTCGTTGAACAAGTCTCCTGTTTCCGTTAGCGAATTAAAAAGCTGATATTCCTTTTCTATAAGCGGGCCCAAAGTGTTTCCCAAAAAATGTTCTTCCCCATCAATTTTAAAAAGGGTGAGTGCTTGAAGACCGGTTTCTATGTTTTTCTCGAACATGGCGTAGCTTTCATAGAAAAGCATCTTCATGCGAAGCAATCTTACTTTTTCCAATATGTTTTCGGTGGAATCATATGCCTTGTCGGCATAGGCCTCTGCAGATTCTAAATCATTTAATAGGCAATAAGCTTCTGAAAGGCCTAAATAACAATCAAATAGATGCTTTCTGATTTTGAACTTTTTGCTCAAATAAAGTGCCAACTCAAAGTGCTGTTTACTGGCTTCTGGAGTTACCGATAAAGCCGAATCACCATTTAGCTCAAGTATGAGATTGATTACTGTTGTTGCATCTTTTTTGGAAATCAATTCTTTGGCCTCCAAGAAGTGCAGTAGAATTTCCCCAACAGAATAGCTTTCATTTGCTCCTTTTTTCAAAAAAAATTCCCCAATTTGAAGGTGCAACTGTTCATTGGTCAATGGAAATGCTGGAATTTTCAATTGATATGATACCTGCTGTACACGGTCGTGGGTGAAGTGGTATTGCTGTACATCGTTTTGCCTTGATTTTGAGATATAGCCACTCCCCATGGAAACATCAAGAAGTATCGGAATAAGTGTTTTTTCAATCCCGCTGATTTCAGAAATCAAATCCAAGTCAAATTTTCCGGCTATACATGAAGCGATTTTAAAAATAATCTGTACTTCATACGAAAGTGTATCAATTTTTTGGGTAATTAAATCAACCACATTTTGAGCAAGCCCCTCTTTTTTGATACCTGATTTGTCCCAGCTCCAAAAATGCTTGTCAAAATCATATTTCAGAAATCCCTTTTGATATAATGAATTGACAAACTGCTTGATGAAAAATGGATTGCCCCCTGTTTTATCAAAAATCAATTTTGAAACCTCAGTTATTTCAGATTCACCCATTCCCAATGCCGTGGCAATCATCCGATTTGACAAATTCCTTTCCAGTGGGTCAACAATAAAATGATGGCAATGCGGCAACTTGTTATTTTCAGTCTTAAATAAATGAAAAGGATGGTTGCCATCTACTTCATTGCCCCTGAAGGCGAATAGAAGCAAAATACCTTTGCCCTCTTGTTGAGCCAATGATTTCATCAGTTCTAAAGAAGGAGAGTCGCACCATTGCCAATCATCTATGAATAAAACAATGTACAATCCCAAACCGATAATCGCTTTGCAAAATTTCTGAAACACATAATTGAAACGGTTTCTTGTCTCGATTGGATTTAAGACTTCCACGGGCTCGAAATCACCAACTAAAAATCCAATACTTGGCACTATTTCCTGAAGTACGCCAACATTTTTTCCCAATTCATCGATCAAGATTTTCCTAAGCCTGTTTCTATCAATATTGGACTTTAGCAATAGTTGCCTTTCCAGATCACTGAAGGCCATTTGAACCGCTGCATATGGAGCTTGTTTGTATTGGTCGAACTTACCTTCTAGAGTGATTGTTTTTTTTGATGAAATTCCATTGATAAACCTTTGGAGCAAACTGGTTTTTCCCACACCGGAAAACCCCTCTACAAAAACAATTTGCGAATAAAAGTGTTCTGCCTTGCTATAACAATCTTCCAACTCTTTCAGCATTCCATCCCGACCGAATAACGTATTTCCAAAATCAATTTTTCCTGGATTATAGTCTATGTGCAATTGGATGGGCGAATCATTCCCTTTTTCAAATGCGTTGAGAATAGCCTCTAGGTCTTGGAGAATACCAAATGCTGAAGCGTATCGGCCTTCAGGCTGTTTGGCCAATAAGGTCAATATCAAATCACTTAGACCTTCAGGAATTGCTGGATTGATTTCCTTTGGAACGATGGGTATTCTTGTAAGGTGATGGTGCATTAGCTGCATTTTGTCATCTCCTTTAAATGGAAGGCTCCCTGTATACCAGACATATAAATTAACCCCAAGAGAATAGAAGTCGGCACGATAATCTGCAGTAAGCGGTATGTTCTCATAACATTCCGGAGCCAAATAATAGAAATCTTCCAATGCATAATACTCAAACCCAAATTCGGCAGGGGTATCATTTATTAAAGAATTACCAAGTATTATGAGTTCACTCTTGTCATTTAAATAGAATCTGTTTGAAGAAAGTAATCCTATTGACAAACTGTTTTGATGCAAGAATTTAATCGCTTTGACCAAAGAAATACTCTTTACCAACAATTCGATGATTTCTTCTTTGCTTCGTGACGTCTTTGGGTCAAATTGCTCAAGCTGTAAATGTTCGAAAGCATGTACAAAATAATCAGACCTGGACATACTTACAGGCCTTAAAAAATTCGGAATATCTACTTCAATGGTTTTTGCCTCTCGGTCAGAAACTATTTGCTCTATCAACATGGGCTCTCCATCAATGTCTTGAACATTGATTTCCACATCGGAAAACTTCGCTGGGAAGGACATTGGCCTTTAAGATTATGACAACCTCAAGATAATTAATAAAAGGGCAAAAACGCAATACGTTCGGAAGTCAAGCGAGGGCGTTGGGAAGTTACCGGTGCAAATCCCCTCGCATATAAGATACTTTTGATAAAATTTCTTGCCATGACCGTTTACGATAAGCAAAGACTTTTGAACGAATGCCATAGGGTATTACAATATTATTTGGAGAAGACTGAGAGGGTAATGAACCTTTATCAAGATACCTCAGAAACCCAGTACTTTTTATTTGCTCTTAAAGGAACAATGGCATTTATAAACAACAAAGAAAGTGCAGATGTGCCTTTTTTGAAAAAGTGTATCAATGGGTTGATAGCCGGTCAAAAGGGACGAAGTGGAAATGATCGATTATCAGAACTTAGAAAAGAACTTGAAGAAGAACTGACCTTACTTAAGCTTCGTTACAACATTAATTGATTTCCCATCTATAAAGTTCAATCGATTCGTGCTGCCGTGTTTAGACATCGCCTGTGTAAATCAAATTCTTTTTGGTGTCCCCTATTTCTTCAGTGGTCGCTTCACCAATATGATAACGCCTTTAAATTCTGGCCATATGCCATATTTAGATAGATGGGCTTTTCCATTCTGTTTGATAGTTCATGAAGTTGACTGAAAGCGACAAAGGCAGTTAAAATTTGACGTTCAAATTCACCTTTCCTTCATTGATTCCCAAGGCCATATTCCAAAAGAAAGATAGCACGCCATAACGTTCGGAAAGTGAGATGCCCCATTGGGTAAACAATAGTAGTATATAGGGGCTCCCTGAAATAACATTGTATCAAAATCTAAAATAAAGTACAACCTAATAATTTGAAAATTATGAAAACAAATCAATTAAAATCGAAAATGCTTTCTCTGCTTGCATTGACCCTGATCCTAGTATGTGGCAGGACTTATGCTCAGGAGAAAACAGAAGACCAGCCAAATTTCCTCGTCATCGTCGCTGACGATATGGGATTTTCCGACGTGGGAGCATTTGGAGGTGAAATCAACACCCCAAATTTGGACAAATTGGCTGAAGAGGGTGTCCGCTACACTAACTTTTATGTAGCACCTACCTGCTCACCAACACGTTCCATGCTATTATCTGGAATGGACAGTCATTTGGCTGGTCTTGGAAACATGTATGAAAAAACCGCTCAAAACCAAATGGATGTAGTCGGCTATGAAGGTCATCTCAGAACCGATATTCCTGCATTATCTGAAATCCTTAAAGAAAATGGGTATCACACCTATATGGCAGGAAAATGGCACTTGGGGAAAGCGAAAGAGTATCTTCCCCGTGCACGTGGATTTGAAAGATCATTCTCAATGCTTTCTGGAGCAGGTAGCTATTTTGACTTTAAGGCAATGGATGATCATATCGATAAAAATCATTTTTCCGAAGATGGTGAATATCTTGAAGAATTACCGAAAAACTATTATGCAACAACCACTTTCACCGATAAGATAATTAGTTATATCGACTCCAACAAAGGTGATGGGAAACCCTTCTTTGCGTATTTAGCGCACCAAGCCCCTCATGACCCATTGGCGGTACCCAATAAATGGTTAAGAAAATATCAAGGAGTTTTTGATAAAGGTTGGGATGTATTACGAGATGAACGTCTTGAGCGTATGGTAGCGATGGGCATCCTATCAGAAAAAACCGAATTGGGAGAAAGACTATGGTACGTACCTGGGTTTGATAAGTTAAAACCTTTGGCACAAGTAGTTACGGCTAGAAAAATGGAAGTATTTGCTGCGGTTCTGGATTATATGGATATGGAAATTGGAAGGCTGATCAAATACCTAGAAAACAATAATTTAAGAGAAAACACCTATATAGTCTTCTTTTCAGACAACGGTCCAGATGTTGCCCAAAAAGCTGAGACATATAAGAAATATCCAGCTACGAATAAGGCAAATTGGATGGCCAAGACCTACAACCACGGTCATGAAAATTGGGGTAGAAAAGGTTCTTGGACCGCTTACGGACCCTCATGGGCACAAGTCTCAGCAGCTCCTTTCAATGGAACCAAATATACTACTTATGAAGGAGGTATTCGTTCCCCATTGATTGTAGTAACGCCTGAAAAAACCAATGCGGGACAAATAAATAAAGAGGCCCTGATGCAAGTTAAAGATATTGCTCCTACTTTCTTGGAACTTGCCGGAATCACTCCCCCTACAACCTTCAAGGGAAAACCAACCCTTCCAATGCAAGGTAAATCCTGGGCTGCAACAATCCATGGTCAGGAAAAGTCGCCAAGAACCGATTCTGACTATATAGGAGTAGAGCTTTGGAACTGTAAGGCCATTAGAAAAGGTCGTTGGAAGCTTGTCAGCATGGTTGTCCCATACGGAAATGGAGAATGGGAACTTTACAATCTTGATGATGACGCTGGTGAGCGCCATAATTTGGCAGAATCCAATCCTGAAAAGCTCCAAGAGCTTATTGCACACTGGGAAGAATATAGCACCATCAATAATGTAATTGCACCCAGCAACTCGATTTATGATGGTTTGGAGGACAAACTACCACCAAGGCCTGAATTCTACGATCCACACTTTGCCAGAGGTTCAGAGACAGTACCTGAAATCGATGATAAACAATAACAAATCCACATTTTAAAAAGTAATCATGAAATATTTATATATCACCTTAGTAACATTGTTCATGTTTGGGCCAGCCCAAGCACAACTTGATGGGCCAAGAACATACCTGGCGGCCCCGAAGAAGTTGAATATTCTAAGTGCACACTTTATCAATGCCAAGATCAATGCTTCCGTTAACAACCTAAGTTTTGTTACCCCAGGAACGATAATTGACAACAATCTTTACATGCTCACTTATAATAGAAGTCAGCCTGTTTTGGGCAGAACGTTTTTCTCAAATCTTATCGTTCCTGCTGGTAACATCACAGCAACTCTTAACGTTGATCCGTCGGGCCCTGGGGCAACTTCATCCTCAGTTTTCCAACATGGTTTTGGAGATTTGACTTGGTTGAATACAATCAACTTAATTGGAGCGGAGGAGCTCATGATCAAGGACTTTGTAAGGCATGAAAGCCCTTCTTTATTATATCTGCAAGCTGGTATTACTTTCCCCACAGGTCAATACGATTCAGAGAACCCTATTAACATTGGAAGTAACCAGTTTAAGCTAAAACTTGGATTGCCATTTATTCAACGAATTGGCCCTTGGATAACAGGAAAGAGTATGACTTTTGAAGTTTTTCCTGCCTATACGATTATTGGCAAGAACAATGATTTCCAAGGTCAGGAAGTGAAACAAAGTGGGCTGTTTACTTTGGAAAGTCATCTGACCAAGGACATTACCAAGAACGGTTATTTATCATTGGATTACAGTTATATGAATGGTGGTAGTTCAGAGTTCTTTTCCAAAGAAACGGGCATGCTGGTTAATGAACAAGCGGGACAAAATGTACATCTGATTGGTGCTACATTGGGACTCAATATCAACGACAATTTTAATCTGACATTAACACATAATCAAACCTTTTCATCAGGAAATGATGATGTGTCTCTTGACGGTACCGTCACAAAAATCACACTAAGCTGGATTTTTCACGATTTCCAGAATAAGTTCAAAAACTATATGGGAGATTAGTTAGTTTTTTGAGTTTGATGTTTGGACCACCTGCGGATTGCAGGTGGTTTTTTTATGGTCAAAATCACCATTTCACGTTGGGAAACCCATCGGCAACGATGGGAAGTTCTCTAGTGTTTATAGGCTTTTTCAGGGATAATTTTGACCTGAAATTATGTTTAACAACCTAAAATTACTAGTCATGAAAACAACGCTAAGATTTTTATCCGTAACCCTTGTATTAGTATTTGTAAGCTGTTCAAGTTTGCAGGTATCAAGTGAAGCGGCCAACAACGCTGATTTAAAAAAGTACAACTTCTACACACTTGCAGAAACCGAAGAAGGCTTTTTGCCCAACGTCAATCCTACACAAAAGATGCAGCTAGTGAAAGCCATCGAAGAACAGGCCCGAGCACTTTCTACGGTAAAAAACAACTCTGGAATTACCGGGCCTGATGTATTGATCAACTATTTCGTGGTAGTCGACACCAAACAAGATCTGGACACCTACACCAACTACTATGGCCGTAGAAGATGGCGATATCAAATAACTGAGGTGGAAGTCAGGGAATATACCCAAGGAACCTTGATCGTAGACTTCATTGATGCCAAAACCAAAGAAGTGATATGGCATGGTAGTACAACAGGTGTAATCACTGCAAATTCTATCAAATTGGAGCAAAAGATAAATGATGCTGTTAAAGCCATTTTCGACAAGTACAAAAAAGACCAATTACTCTAAAATCCTTAAAACCATGACACGAATATCCAATTTGATAGCTGTATTGTTTGTATTACAATTATGTAGTCCTGTTTTTGCCCAAGAAAACAGGACTATACTACGGTCACTTGCAAAACAAGAGCAAGAAGTGGTAGATGCCATAGTGCTTTATCCTGAAGAAACAAGAAAACACATTTTTGAAGTGGCGCAACATCCTGCCTTATTGATACGCTTAGATGGTCTTCAGCAAACTTCTCAAGAAGCTTTTCTTACTACAGTTATCAATCTTGACCGTGCGGTCCAAGAAAGTTTCTATGAGCTGACCCGCTATCCTAGACTTATCGATTCTTTGGCAGATATAAGCAACTCCAAATACAATCGTGGTAAACTGATAGCTTCTTATCCAGAAGAGATTCAAGATGATATTACGGTTGTGCTGAAAGAAAAGAAAGCTTTAGAGCAAATAGCTTCACTGAATGAGTCCACACGATTGCAATTCAACGAAACCATTGCCAGGTATCCTCAAGATGCACAAATCAGTATTAAAGAGCTTGTCCATAATCCGGAGTTATTGAGTTTGTTGGTCGATAATATCGATATGACCATTTTGGCCGGCGATATTTATCAAGAGAATCCTGAATGGATTACTGAAAAGGCCGAGGAATTAAACCTTGAGGCGGCCCGCAAACAAGCAGAAGAGTTGAACGATTACAAAAAACAACTTGAAGAAGATCCAGAAGCTTTTCAGGAAATGCAGCAAGCCGCCAATCTGTATGCCCAAGACAACAACATTAATGAAAACGAATACAAAGAGCCTACCTCAGTAAAGGTAACTTATAGCTACTCTTACTGGTATGGGTATCCCTATTGGTACACGCATCCCTATTGGACACCCTTGCCCTACTACTACTATACAGGATTCTACTATGGACCAAGGGGTACGGTAATTATCATTGGACTTCCCAGCTATCACTACGTACATTGGCACTATACCCATTACCCCCATCGCCATATACATCTTCATGCCCATTATCACCGCCACTATAAACGACACCCGCATAGCAGAAGCGGTTTGAATGTGGCGGTCAGAACCGACCGAAATAAGAATTTAAATCGCTCTAGCAACAATACGGAGCGTGCAAAGCCCAACAGATCCGGTCAAGGGACAACAAAGAAGAATTCTCCTAAGCTTGATTTCCAAGAAAAGGCCCCTCGTGATAGAAACTACGAGCAATTCAAGAATAACGATAAGTTAAAGAGCAACTGGTCAAACCGAAAAAACAAGGCTAGAAATAGGGGCTAAAACATTGGGAAAGCCAAATGCTACGATGGGAAGTTCTCAAGTGCATAAAGGCTTTAGCAGCGGTAAGTTTGACCAAAATAAATGTTTAACGAACTAAAACAACATATCATGAAAACTAAAGTCATAACAGTATTGGTAGTATTGATCGTCTTCTTTCAAATGAGGGCGCAAGACGAAGATTTTAATCTGGCAGGTATATCGTACACCTTTAATCCTGCCGTGAGTTTGGACAGTCCCTCAAATCAACAACTTGGGGAGACAGAAATCAACATATCTGAATTCAGAGCATTCTTTTTGGCGCCTTTCAAATTGAAAAATGACAAAACCACATTGCTTGCAGGAGTTGATTATACTTTCTTGGGCGGGCCTTTAAATGACCTTCCCAATGACCGAAGCGTAGATGCAAATTTGCATGCCTTGAAATTCTCGGCTGGAATCAATCAAAGATTGAGCGATAATTGGGCGGTAAGAGCAATAATTTCCCCAACCATTGCATCAGACTTTTCAGGAAGCTTACGTTCAGATGCGTTTACCTTGCAGGCCTCAGGACTTGTAAGACGTATCACCAATAATGGCATCAAGTATGGCCTGGGAGCAGCATATACCAATGGGTTCGGTGAACCACAACTAGTGCCCATTGGTGAATTCGTATATCGTAGCGGTAATTGGGACGTCTTGATCCTGGCCCCTGTACAGGCAGCTGTTCAATATCGTCTAAACAAGTTGATACTAGGGTTCCGTGTCGATCTTCAGGGTAATGAATATGCATTGAACCTAGAAGACACAAACCGCAACATGGGGCAAGTAGAAAGTGTGAAATTTTCCAGATATAATATTGGCCCGACCATTGCCACTGACCTATCAAAAAGTGTACGACTTCAGCTATCAGGAGGACTATCCCTAGCCAGAAAACTTAGAGCGACCGATGTGAATGGCGATACTGAAGATTATGGATTGGAAAATGGGGCATTTCTAAAAGCTAGTTTTCTATTGATAAAGTAAAAATGATAACTGATCACAATCCACTCTGATGAAAACTGTTTTGAATTTTATATTCGCATTAATTATTGGCCATAATCTAGGCTTAGGGCAATCTGAAATGACTCCTTCTGAAACCTATCTAACGGTTAATGATGCAGTAGTTGAGGTCATTGCCAACTCTAAGGACCGTTCAAATCCAAAGTTTACCATGTACGAAGAGGGACAAGGGTCTGGAGTAGTTATTTCAGATGGTGGTTTGATTCTTACGGCAGCGCATGTAGTTCAAACCGCGGAGAAGATAAAAATCAGGTTTACATCGGGCAAAGAAGTTCCTGCCAAAATCATCAGATTGTCAAAAGGAGCGGATATCGCATTATTAAAATTGGCCTGGATTCCCGATGGGATTAAAGTAGCCAAGCTAGGGAATTCAGATAAGGTTCAAATAGGAGAAAAGGTATGTATCATCGGAGCCCCCTATGGACTTTCACATTCGCTTTCGGTAGGGCATATCAGTAGGAAACATCAAGAAATCAACAAAACCAGTGGTTTTTTGAGAGCAGAATTCTTTCAAACCGATGCCGCGATTAATCATGGCAATTCCGGAGGCCCGATGTTCAATACGAAAGGAGAAGTAATAGGTATCGTCAGTTCTATACTTACAGAATCTGGAGGATTTGATGGCATTGGGTTCGCTGCCACCTCAAACATTACCAAAAAATTGGTAGTGGACGAGAACAGTCTTTATACAGGTCTGGACGGTTATCTAATTGATGAAGCCTTGGCCTTTTTGCTAAATGTGCCTCAAAAAGGTGGATTGTTGGTACAACGTGTTGTTCCGCTTTCACCAGCAGATTTTGCAGGATTAAAAGGTGGAATACTGACCACCGAGCTTAACGAGGAAGAAATTACCCTGGGAGGAGATATCATACTGAGCGTGAACAATATCAAACTGGACTCCATGGATGTTTTGGAAAAAATAGTCGAAAGCATAAAAAACAAAAAAAATGAGAGCGGTAACCTCGAATTGGAAGTTCTTAGAGGTGGCAAAATTGAGAAGCTAACGGTTCAATCAAATAACTAAAAACATTACCATGATTAAAAACATATTGACCAATAAGTGCCCCAGATGCGGTAAAGGAAGAATATTTAAAAACCCCAATATCTATTTCAATTTCGGAAAACCCGAAATGAATGAGAGCTGCCCTAAATGCGGGTTTAAAAATCATAAAGAACCTGGCTTCTTCTACGGAGCAATGTATGTGAGCTATGGGCTAACAGTAGGCCAAGGTATTATGACCTTCCTAGTCGCCAGTCCGTTCTTTGCCGAACGTTTTGATCTACGAATCATAGGAGTCATTGCCTTGGTACTCATTCTCTTGTCTTCATTCAATATGCGGATTTCAAGGATACTTTGGCTATATCTTTTTAAGAGCTACAAAAGATAAATCCCCTCGCTGCCACCAGTTTGCATCGTGTGGCATATGCGTAACCCCCCCTTTTTGTCATTTTTTCTTTTTCTTTTCGATTAGCTTGATTGTATTAAACGCGACCAAGAAGATTCCTAGGAACACAAAAGCCAAAAATATTAAAGCTTTAATCAAAAAGCCTGAACTGGCAACATTGGGTATCGCTCCTTGGTGAGGCCCCGAGGGCCTACTAAAGATCAGACCTAGGAATATATGGTCAATACCCCACAGTGCAAGGGCGATAAGGACGATTCCCAAAACTATTCCAAAAAAAGCACGTAAGGTGTTCATAGATTTCTTAGTGTAAAAAAGCCGGTCAGGAACAAATCTAACTGGCTTTTCATTAATTCTAAAATTGCATCGGTTTTAAGTATCTACAATCTTGAAAAAGAAATGACACTCCTAATCCATCTCTTAGTATTTCTTTTCCTCCTCATGTTAGCACTCTAATTAAGGACCACAATTATCTTAACTTAGAGCGCCAAGTTCGTATTTAAACTCATTTAACCGTTGTTCCGTTATCTCCCCGTTTATCTCTGGTGAAGCAAGTTCAAAAATTATTTCTTTGATTCTTTCTTCCTCAAAATCAATGTCATCCCTACACTCAATTGCATTAGCCCAATTCTCCAAATCAAGAAAGTTAATATGTTGCCCAAGACACTTTTCTATTACTTCTAAAAAATGGTCTCTGGTCATAACAATTAAAGGTATTTCAACATCCCAAGGAAATTTGGAAAGTTCATTCTGTAATTCAGATAAACGTCCATCTAGTTGAATTAAATCTTTTAATACAGCAATACGGTCTCTCATTAATATTACAACTTAGATTTTACATGAATGACTTTACCACCCGCTGTGCGAAGTTTGCAACTTCGCACCTGTCACTTTTTGTATGACTAAGAAGAGACAGTCCCGCCGGCAGCAGGCAGGTTCGCAGAGCGGGTCAAAAATACAAAAGCCACAACATTGTTGTCGTGGCTTTCCCTAAATTTCAAGGTTGTTTCACTTGCTCTTACCACCAGTTGAAAACTGGCGGTAGCGGGGGGCACCACCAAAACCAAAACAGCGACCAAAAGGCCGCTGTCGCGCTTATTCTGCACTAAAAATCTTTGCTTTGGATAATTCCGAGTACTTCTCAAATATCTCTACTTTGGCCTCATCATCAAAGACAATGTATCTTCCAAAATTTATACTTAAAAGACTAACTGTATCCTCAATATTGATGAACTTTAACAGCCGCAAAGCTTTTCTTAGCAAATCATAAAATAATATTTTATGTTCCCTAGACATATAGAATGTGACCAAATAATCATCTTTCAACCGAAGAGCAATATTTTCTGTATGCGCGTTTAATTCATTAATTGTAAATGAATTTCCATAATCTCCACGCTTATCCAGAAATTGATAAAAATCACTAATCTTGCACTTCTTTGGTAAATCCTTCTCTGTCAAATGAACTTCATCTTCAAGTTCGAGATTGTCCACGGCATAAAACTCGTCAATATATATGCTATCAGACATGTCAAACAATAGCAGAACATCAAAAACTGAAATGTTAAATAGTTCAATGCTCAGTTTGTCATCATTATCCAGTTTTATATAACATGGTTCATTCATTATTGTCTTATTACGGGATTACCCTCAGGGTCAAAATATTGTTTTAGAATTAGGTTTACCCCTCTCCATTCGCCATTTTTATACTTATAATCTTCATAAATCCTGACTTCTCTTATATTAGAACCCTCAACGGTATTCCATTCATATACTTGATTAGTCTTGAAATCTAAATATGCCCTATTTTGTTCCCCGCTGCCGCACGATTGCGTCGTGTGGCATTTTCAATCGATTCAACAATAAAACCTACTGAACGAAGTTTACGCCAAAGGCCCGCAGGTAAAATTTCGCACCCGTCACTTTTTGCATGACTAAGAAGAGACAGCCCCACCAGCGGCAGGCAGGTTCGCAGAGCGGTTCAAAAATACAAAAGCCACAACATTGTTGTCGTGGCTTTCCTTAAATTTTGCGGTTGTTTCACTTACTCTTACCGCCACCAGTTGCAAACTGGCGGTAGCGGAGGGACCTAAAGGCATAAAAAACCGCCCAACTTGGGGCGGCTTTTTGTTCTATTTGGATATTAGTTCGACTTATTGACCATCGTCTTTTTCTGCATTCTTCTCTAAAATCCACGGATTATCTACTGGCGGATTGTGCTGTATGTAAAATGTATCCACCTGGATTTTTTTATCCTTGATGTAAGCAACATACTTCCTGCCTTCGTAAAACCATCTGGGATATTCCTCCGAACTTTGCTCAATATTTGACTTATAAGGATAAACAATAGCAGCATATATGCTGTCACCAGACCCTCCTGATATAGCTACTAAATCACAATCTTCACCTCTTTCAAAACTATCTTCAAGCAGGCTTTTATAATCATTGTTTAATTTCTTATTGGCCAAAAATTCATCATAGTCTTTACCCAGTTTTTTTGTGTAATAACTGTACATCCCTGAGGCCAATACTTTACCTGATTCATCAACTCTAAAGCAAATACTTCTGTCCGGATAGTCATTGCTTACCCTATTTCTAAAATCCTCTTGAGTAATCTTAGCTGGGGTAGCACACCGCAAAAGGAAGAGCGACATAGACCCTATTATTACCAATTTAATTCTCATGTTCATTGTTTTAATATTGTATTCTTGGACCTAAAAATCCTCCGTTAGTTAGAGGTCTCGGATGGACAGTTTTGATATTTCCGCCAAACATTATCGTATTTGTTGTTTGGCCTTGAACTGTAAAACTTCTTGCCCCATAAGTTTGTCTTATTCCAAAGTTGAGTCCTTGGGAATTTAACTGTCTCCTAACGATATTCATCCTATCCACAACTGGGCCAGTAAATACATCTATATTGTTTTGTCCTACAAAATCACGTTGTGCACCTCCTTCAGCCACATTGGAGTGCAATGATTCGTGCATTAGCGTTATACCAAACCCTAATGTTCTATTGTCCACTTCTCTCGAACCATTGATAAACTGATTTATTTGATTTACATCGAGATTAATGTTGTTTCCTCCAATCTCATTCTCTCCTAAATCATTTGTCACCCTTGACCCGCCACTTTCTACGATTTTAGCTGTAGCAATTTCTTCGGCACCTAAGGCTCCCATAACAATGTCTCTTGCTTCCGAACTTCCCACTTGGTTCCCATCACCGTCCGTAGCAATTATAGCATTCCCGTCACCATCAGTACTATAGATTAGTTTGCCATTCTTCACATCAAATGACAACCCTGTAGCTGTACTCAAATCCTTCTTTATATTGTCAAGGATATTAGTGCCGTTATCACTATCATACTGGATTATCTGGGCTACATCAATACTGTCTCCTTGTATTTCTCTATAAGCCATTGGATTGTTACCTGCAAAAGAATATGGCGAAACAGGATGGTATTTCTCCGCAAACCTATCCACTTTATTGAATCTTCCAATCGCTGGGTCATAGTCCCTCCATTGATAGGCAACCGTGTTCTTTCCAAGTTCCTCTTCATATTCCTCATTTGCGAACTTCCACCTTTGCGCCACACCGTTGCCCAAGGCACTTATCCCATCATTATACCCTTTATGCTTGAGGCCGAAACAGTGATACTTTGAGTGTTGCAATATGGAAATCAACGGTTTGGTAAAACGATGAAATCCAAAAAAAGACATCACATCTGTTTTTTCAAAGAACGCTTTTGAAAAAGTAGTCTAAATACCCAAGACCGCAAAGCAATTCAGAACAAACTCGTCTACTTAACCGGCCAAAAAAGGTAGAGGGGTTGGGCGGGTGAAAGAAAAAGCCATCACTTATTGGTGCTGGCTTTTAAATATTTGTTCTGCTGTAGTAGTGCAACTACTGCGGAGCGGGATAAAAAAACCGCCTCGTTTGAGACGGTTTTGAACAGGTAATTGATTAAATCTTGTTAACCCTCGTCATTTGTTGATGCAATAATCGTAACGATCTTATCATTAACGCACCAAACCTGCAGGCCAATATCATCAAATTCATATACATCCTGCATTTCTTCACCAATAGGCATTATATCTACATCGCCTACTGGCGCAATATCATAGTAATTGATAAATTCATCAATATTCATTCCTATGATATTCCTGCCTTTGTATAAACACTCCTCTCTACATGATATTGATTCTATTATGTTATTTTCGTCCACATAAAGGGACATGTCTGGGTTATCAATTATATACTTATCACAATCATATTTTCCGTCTTTATTTAGAATCTTGAAGTTGTAATCACCCAAATACTTATCAATAGTAGTATCTAACTCAAAGTCACCTATACCAACAAAAGGTTCAAAAACTGGTACCATATACTATCGTTTCTTAGTTCTAGAATGTTCTTCACCCTTACTTCTACGTTGGGCATTCTCACGAATATTTCTGATTTTCTTTTTAATCCTTTGTTTCACTTTTCTTGCGGCACCCTCCATTTGAGCTTCTAAGTCATCTATTGCTTGTTGTTCGGATTCCGTTAAACCTTCACCTGAACCGTGCCTTTCATTCTTACTACTGTCAGTTGCCGCATCGAATATTGAACCTGTTATTGAGCCATATTTATTGATAAAGTCTTCTGTAACTTGTAAGAGGGCAACACCTGCCAATCCTCCAAAAAGTACACCACCTGCGGGTACATCGGCCACAGGAGCAGGACCATCAGCTACTGCTACCAAACCTGCAACTGTAACTGTTGCTTTTGCTAAATCTTCAGTATGAAGGTTAACGAGCTTGTCCTTACAGCAATCTTCTGTAGAAGCTGTTTCAGTATCGGAACTTTTATCTTCACCAGTGACCACGATTTCGTCCAATCGTTCGACCTCAATATTATCTGTATTGGTTTGCAAAAGATGAACGGCATCCTCCAATGACTGACCAACTTGTGTCAATGTTTGTGTTGGTATCGGCATCATCCCATCGGGATCAATAAAGAACACAGGATTATCAAAAGCATAATTATACGGCGAGTGTCTTCTCATCTGTTCGGCCAACGGATCGATGTTCATCCACCTGCCCAGTGCGGGGTCATAGTTCCTCGCACCGAAGTCATAGGTATTAAGGTCTAAACTTTCATCCAGTTCCTTGCCGCCGAACTTCCACTTTTGCGCCACACTGTTGCCCAAGGCACTTATCCCATCGTTGTACCCTTTATGTTTGAGGCCGAAGGGGTAGTAGTTGCTTTCTTCCACAATTTCAATGTTTTCTTGATAAAACTTGAAATTATCGATGTAGCATGTGGTCAATGTGCCGTTGTCAATGGCATTGCCCTTTTCAAAGTACAGCCGCACATGGTCACCGGTCAAGGTAAGTTCCATCACGTGGTTCCCATCGGCAATATTAGTGATCCTATCACGTTCCGTGTTGGGCTCCCATGTTCCGCCTATGCGCTCACGTACCAAGAACACAGGATTTTCCATATCACCATTTTCAAAGTCAAACTCAATGCGCAATGGTACCCCGGGGGTGATGTCAAGGTACTTGCTGGTACTACTCCATTTGTTGGTTATCGATAGGTTGAGCCGCTGGCCGCCGCTGCTGATCGAGCCACTGGAGGGGGTCGACCATCCGTCCGTGCCCTGTTCGAAGTCATCGTCAACAGATACCGGATTGTCCGTATAGCTCAGCCTCACATTGCCCAAATGGTCTTTGTACTGGTACACATAATCATACCCTCCTGAACCGTCAGGGGCCACATAGCCTTCATCATGGTTGAAGAACTGCAATGTGCCGTTCTCATACACGTAGTTGCCCGCATATTCTGTAGTGGTACTTCCCACAGTCTTTTTTAGTTTAATACCAGTGGCATCGTAAATGTACTGAATATTGCCCGAATTTATACTGATCGACGTAGGAAGATTCAAATGGTTATAGCTGATGCCGGAGATGCCCTTGTTGTCATCTTGGGTCATGTTGCCGTTGGCATCATACCAATAGTCTTGGCTATCGACCGTACTGTCTTTGAAGCCGTAACTGTTGTTGCCATCGTCACGTACCTTGTACAGACGGTTGCTCACCTCGCTATTATGGTAGTGGTAGTCCAGAACATCCATATCGGTGTAGCTGCCGTTCTGCCAACCGTTGCGGGTTAAAGTACTGAGGTTGCCATTCTTATCATAGGTGATGCTACTCACATTATAGTTACTGCTACTAGCTGCAGCACTTTTAATCCTATTCAAAGCATCGTACCCATAGTGGTACCAACGTAGGGTGTTGTCGTTGGCCGTTTTCCATTCGGTCTCGGCAATGTTGCCGTTCAACAATGGAGTGCCCCCATGGCCCACGGTGTTGTAGTTGATGCCAAAGGCAAACAGGTCACCGCCCAAACTGCCAGGGTCGTTGATACTTTTGAGCCACCCCCTTACATTATAGGCATAATCGACGGTCTGTAGGCCACCGCCTACGGTCTTTTGCGCCAATTGGCCCAGTTCATCATAACCGTTCTCTACCAGTACCTCGGTATGGGCGCCAAGGGTCTGCTCTTGTTTTATCGGCCGACCCACCTGGTCATAGGTGAACGTATTCAAGGTGGTGATGGCCGCGTTGCCGTCTTTGGTATGGGTCGCCCTTACCTGTTCTGCCTTCCCGGTAAAGTCGAGGTCGGTCTCCACAATATCGGTGATGCTCAAGTAATCGTTTCTGCTGGCCGCATAGACCCCCCTGCCCCTTTCATCATAGCCCATGACGTCGGTGATCCAGTCATTGGTGCCCAAGACCCTTATCTTATCTACCGTTGCCAGCCCCCTAAGGGCATCGCCCGAAGCGGTCGTCTGCCCAAATACGGTCGAGGGAACGTTGAGCCCATCGGTGTCTACATAGCTGTCATAATAGTTGACGGTATATACCTCATGTATATTGATAGGCTCGGCATCGTTGGTATAGTACACATCGGTATCGCCGATAGAGGTGGGGGAAGAGGTTCTGGTCACATATTCGTCTGAGGCCCCCTCCATGACCGTCACCATATAGGCCCTGTCATTTGCATTGTTGATAACACCGGTATAGGCCACCCTGCCGAACGCATCGTACTTGGTAAAGAGCCATTTGTCTTGGGCGGCAAGGTTGGCGTCTTGGGTCATCACCGGCTGGTCCAGCTTATTATAGACGATATATTCCCAACCCTTGCCCGGTATCTTTTTCTCAACCAATCGATTACGGTGATCATAGACATACTGGTAGCACAGTTCGGCCAGTTCGGTGGCACTGACCCCATCTGAGGTGTCCACTTTTGGTGAGAGCACATAGGTCAGGTTGCCATGGTCATCATAGACATAATAGGTATCGTGCCCGGTCTCGGTGCTGCCCACCAAGGCATAGGTACGCTTGAGCACCACCCTGCCCTGTTGGTCGGTGAACTCTTCAGTGGTGTGCAGCTTGGTGGTGGTACCATCGTGATTTTCATCTTTTGTCACCGTTTTGTACAGGGTTCCGGCGGGGTAGAAGGCCGCCGTGCCCGAATCGAGCTGCAAGGTGGGGGTATGGGTGTTGTTGGCGAATGTAAGCGTCACATAAAAGCGTCGCACCTCGTTCAACGCATTGGTCTGGTACGAAAATTCAATGGTATGGTCATCGCCCGTAGTGGCCAGGGCCCACGCATTGCCTGGGGCGGCCTGCTTCAACACCCTGTTCAATGGTGAGGGCTCGAACTTTTTTTGCGAAAAGGGGTTTGGGTCGGTACCGCTCATCTCTGTGCCATACTTCGCCAAATAGTGCCCTTCGGTACCGCCCTTGGCATCTGGGCGCAAGCTGCCCACTATGCCCGTCGCCGGGTAGGGCAGGTATTCTTTCGCCAACCGGCCATAGGCATCATACTCCATATGGGTGACCAGATCGTTGCCGGTAGCCCCGGCCTTTAGCGCCAACTCTTGTACAGGGCGCCCCAGGCCATCGTAATAGGCCAATTGCTCTACTACGTGGTCGTTGTCAGTAACCTCTGTTGACGCGTTGACCGCCGTATGGTAATTGCGCACGCGTACATAATTTTCGTCGTTCATGCTCGGGGAAACATAACCACAGCCATTGCCGAGGCCATAAAAATTGGGGCATTGGTCTGAGCTATTCGATACATAGCCCTGGGGCTGTTGCCCCTGATATACCACTTTAGCGGCGTCTCCAAAACCATCTCCGTCAACATCTTTGAACCAAGCGTGCTCTATGGTCAACTTTACAATGCCCGTATAGCCCACGGTACAACTGGTCACTTTTCTTCTGTACCAGTGGTCGGTGGCCAGCCCCGAAGGGGCATCGTAGGTGGTACTTGTTGCCCCACTGACATTCTGCCAAGTCTGGCCATCATCAATGGAGTATTGCCATTGGTAGGCATAAGTGCCCGTTGCGCCGCTGGCAGATTGTACATTGGTAAAAGGGGCAGGGTCTTGCCCTGTTTGAACGGTCTGGTCACCACTAATGCTCCCGGCATTGAGGGTAGGGTACAAACTGACCTGTACCGCACCCGTGTACTTGGTTTGCCCACAAGAAACGGCCCTTCTACGGTACCAGGTGGTGGCCTGCAGCCCGCTTGGCGGGTTGTACGATGACGAGGTGGCCCCGCTTATGTTGGTGAAGCCCGATGAGCCACTGGTGGTCGAGAGTTGCCATTGGTAGCTGTAGCTACCATCGCCGCCAGATGCCGATGAGGCATTGCCCAAGGTACCGGGGTCGCCATCAAAGCACACGGTCTGCCCCCCTGAGATGGAACCGGCAGAAAGGTCGGGCCTCACGGTCACCTGTACCGCACCCGTATATTTGGTCTGCCCGCACGATATGGCCCTTCTTCGGTACCAAGTGGTGCTTTGCAGCCCGTTCGGCGGGTTGTACGATGACGAGGTGGCCCCGCTTATGTTGCTGAAGCCCGATGAGCCACTGGTGGTCGAAAGCTGCCATTGGTAGCTGTAGCTGCCATTGCCACCAGACGCCGATGAGGTATTGCCCAGGGTGCTGGGGTCGCCACCATAGCACACGGTCTGGCTCCCTGAGATGGAACCGGCAGAAAGGTTTGGGTTTACGATTACCTGTACCGCACCCGTATATTTGGTCTGCCCGCACGATATGGCCCTTCTTCGGTACCAAGTGGTGCTTTGCAGCCCGCTCGGCGGATTGTACGATGACGAGGTGGCCCCGCTTATGTTGCTGAAGCCCGACGAGCCACTGGTGGTCGAGAGCTGCCATTGGTAGCTGTAGCTGCCATTGCCACCAGACGCCGATGAGGCATTGCTAAGGGTGCTGGGGTCGCCACTATAGCACACGGTCTGGCCCCCTGAGATGGAACCGGCAGAGAGGTTGGGGCTCACGGTCACCTTGACCGTGCCCGTATAACTGGTCTGCCCGCATGATGTGACCCTTCTACGGTACCACCGGTCTGACGTCAACCCTGAAGGGGGATTGTACGTAGTCGACGTCGCCCCGTTGATATCAAGCCAAGGCCCACTACTGGTATTGGAAAGCTGCCATTGGTAGCTGTAGCCACCACTGCCACCGGAAGCACTGCTACTGTTGGTGAGCGTGCTGGGGTCTCCATTATAGCAGACCGTCTGCACGCCGCTGATGCTGCCCGCACTTACATTGACTATAGCCACGTAACGAGACCCCGAGCCATTGCTCCAGGCACCGGTACTATTGTCGCGTGCCCTGATGTAATAGGTGCCCGTGCCCTCGTTTGCGGTAAAGGTGCTGCCCGAGCCTTTGCTCGTGCTGGTACCGTTCGATACTTTGCCCTGCCAGTACCAGGTGACCCCAGAGGGCGGCGATCCGCTTCGGGTGAGCGTGGCATCGCCACAGTTGTTGTTCGATATGGTAGGGTTTCCGGGATTCGCAGGGGGTGCCACCACGGTGACCGGTTTCAGAATGAAATGAAAGTTGAAAAAAGTGTCCATCACCGAAGCGCTCACCACACCCGAGCCCGCAGTGGGAAAATTTACCGTGGCGGTGAGGGCGCTCTGGCTTGTCACCGAGGCACCTGATATCGATACGGACCAATTGGTACTGCTCACATTGGTCGTGGGCGTGATGTTATAGGTAGCGCTTTGTCCGGCCCCTACCGATGAAAGTCCTGAAATATTGTATTGGCCCTGTAGCCCCAAGGCAAAAAGAAAGACGGTCCCCTTCACAAAATAACGTAGGGCCGTAAAGAAATAAGTAGGTCTCATATAGGTTCAATTTTAGTTTTTAGTATACTGTAATAGGGGTACCATGGGGCGCGCATCACCTTCGGCAGCTTGCAACAGTACCAGCGTGCCACTGGTCAATTGGGTAATCTGCTGCTCTAGCACGTGCCCGTTGACATGAACGAGCTGCAAGACGTTGTCTGCAGAAACGCTCCAATTACCTGACAGTGTGGCCCCATTGGGCAAAGACTGTTGAAAAGAGCCGTTTGCCATAAAGACAAGTGTACGGCCCGCATACCCTGCCATGACGGTAGCTTTGAGTGATGGCAGGGTATCTAGGTGTTGTTGTATGTCGGCAGGTATGCTCGAAAAAGAGGGGTCAGCATCAAAGGTCCAGGTGCCTACCAGTTGACTTTGTTGTGCCTTGAGCGAAAACGTGCCCAAAGCGCATAAGATCAGTACAAGAAAAAGAGTCGAATAGGGGCGCATCGCGGTCTTTTTAGATATTGTGGTCATGGTGTAATCAATTTTGGTATTTATAATGGTATTTATAGTCTGTCAACAGTTTGCCATTTCGATCCGTTACCTTTTCAAGGCGGTTAAAGGCGTCATAGTCATGTTCTACGTAATTGCCAGAAGGGTCGGTGATCCTCTTCACCCCTACCTGTGGGTCGTACGTATAAGTGGTCACTTGGGCATTGGGCAACAAGCCCCTCAGTGAGTTGAGGGCGACCATATCGGTTTCGTCATAGTCGTTCAAGACAGTCTCTGACACCCCTAGGGCGGTAGCGATATTTGAATAGCTGGCATTCTTGATCACAGCGATGACATATAGATTGTCATAGCCCCAGAAATAACTGGTGATGGGTCCTTTTATGGGCACACCGGGCGTACCGGTAAAGCCCGTGACGGGGTAGGCCTCTTTCAGGTTTCCAGAGCTATGGTAGTCCATTTGCATTCTTGTCTCCAAGGTCTGGCCCGCTTTGGCCGTTTGTATCGATGTTGGCAATATGGCATTTCCATGACTTGCATGGGCAGTCTGTTGCTCGTCTAACAGTGTATTGTCTTCGTACTGTTTGATGCCCAAAACCTTGCTATGTTGCCCATCTAGGGTAAGGGCCCCAGACCCCGAGACGATATTTTGCTTGGGATAGATATATTCGGTGGTCAATAATTTTCCATCACTGGTGGTCACCCGTTGCTCTTTGAGCAAATGGTCTACGGCAGCATCATAGATGTTCTGCTCGGTCTTGACCAGTTCATTTTGGGTGCCATCAGATTCGTCAAGGTATTCTCTCGTCACCTTTACCAAAGGTCCACCGACCAGTCCGGAGGCATAGTGGTACCTAAAATTCAAGGCACGATAGCTGTCTGAAATACAACTGATATAACTCGAATCAAAGTTGGTGGGGTTAGAACAGAGGGTGCCCTGCGAACAAAGAAGTGATGTAGGGCAATCTACGGGAAACGGATGATAGGCATAACCATAGGTGCCATCACCATTGTCTTTCAACATCAATTTCTTATCATTTTTGTCTTCATCATAGATAGATACAATGCCCTGTACGGAAAAGGTGCTCGCACCCCCATAGGTGAACGTCTCGACCAAGAGGGAATCCCCATTTTGGTGATATACTTGGCGTTTTTCAATTTCACCGGCCTCAAGACTTGCATAGCGATTGTTCTCGTAGGGCGGACTTTCACTGGGCGTGGCCCCTTTTTTACCGTTGTAAAAATGATAGCGGGTACTACCCTGGGCGGTACCGCTGCCATCGACACGTTTTTCGGTGACCGTACCATAAGAAATAAAGGGCTGGCTGCCCACAGCGGGCAGTGTGGCCATACGGTGCATCTTGCTGGTCACCGAACCATCACTGAACTCTGAAAAAGTCTTATAGTGCAAATCTGGGCTATAGTGCACGATGCCAGAACTGGCCCCTAGGGCATCTTTGTAGTCATATGCTTTCGTCAACGTCAAGGTCGTGGCATCGGTATATTCCCTGATTTCGGCGATCCGGCCTCCGACCACGCTGGTATTGGTATTGAAGTTGGTGGTCTGTTCATGTGATACCGTGAAACGAACGGTGCCATAACTGTTGCCTTGGTCAGAGTTCTCATCCATTAGAATGAGCACACGGTACCACCCCGGGTTTAAAGTCATGGTAGTATCAAAAGAATTGGTATCTACAAGAAATAAGTTTATGTTCCCGTAATTGTAAAAATCACAGAAGTTATCGAATCCCTGTAGGGCACTTTGACTTGGGGCATCCATAATATAGAGTTGCGACTCTCCGGGAAAAGCGGTAAACTTAAGGTCGTACACCTGTTGTTCGGTAACCTGAAAGTCGCCTATCTTGATCTTGGGATAGCTGGCATCCAAATATTCATCATCACATAGATTGCCGTTGTCATCGCGATAGAGGGCGTCGTTGATCACCGTACCGCTGTTGACAAAGACATCATAGTCCACCACGGTATAGGTATTGCTCTGGGTCGTGCTTATGGTATTGGCCTCATACGAGAACTGGGTATGGCCCCCGGTCGGATAGGTGATCTTTTTGAGCAGCCCTTTTTGGGCATAGGTGAAATTGGGCGTGCGATCTTTACCCGAGTAGGTGCGCCCATCGTCGACCACTTCTGGGTAAAGTATGTTTCCACTGGTGCCGTTATAGTACCCTAGATAGTCCATGGCCTTCGAAGAACGCTCGGGAAGCCCATCGGGGTCGATGTATTCAAAAGCGTACGTTTGATAGTTTTGGGCATCGCCGCCCTTGACCTGCAAGCTATCAAGCTTCAGGCGAATGGCATCGGCCGGTCTTTGGCTGGGTAATTGGCCGTCCAAATTGAAGTAGCCGTAGTGAAAATCAACCGCCTTCAACAATACCGAATCCCTGTCAAAAAATTGCAGGTATTCGAGGGCAGAGGCAATGTCAATGTCATCTCGATTGCCCAAGGTCGTGGTCACCATGGTCTGTTGGTTGTGGGCCACTGAACCAAGGAATTTCTGTTTGACCTGATAGGTGGGCAAGAAGAGGCTTTCACTGTCTGGATTGGGATAAGACGTGCTGCTGCTAATGGCGTTCTCAACATGGGTGGCCGTATGCCCCAATTGTTCTTCTGTCCAATACCCAAGATCGGTGTACGTAAAATCATAGACGTCTTTTTCATTGGGAGATTCCATTTTGGTCAATAACCAAGAGGACACATATTCATTTAAGATACCACCTACTGGGGTGCTGTCGTCACCATGCTTTATAGTGGTTTCCTGTTCCTCGAAATAGTACACTGTTCCATCTTCGCCGGTGACCTTCCATTTGGTAATGGAGTTATGGCTTGCCGATAGGGTGGTGGTGCCCTCAAAAGCCTCGACTTTTATTCTTGGGTTGTCCAATACCTTGGCAGTCTCAGAAGTGCCCTGGTCAAATACAATGGTGCCGCTGATGCCCGGGGCATTGATCATGAAGTAATCGGGCTGTGCATCGATCAGGTTCTGGCTGAGGTCTCTGAGAAATTCAAAATAGTCAATGACGGCCTGCTGGGTCGGAAAGGAAAAAGGCGAAGCGATGTAGCCGGCCATTTGGGTTCGAATCGAATGGTCTCGCAGGGTATTATAATTCCCTACGATATAATCATCTGGAAGTCCGTTGACCATTCTTGAGATACGGCCCCCTGCATTGAGGTTCCAGCCCAATCCAGACCAGGTGGCCAATTGCCCTACCTTGATCGGTGTACCGTCATAGGTCAATGTCAGCGGAAGGTCCATTTCGCGGCCTTGGATGGTATACAGGGGGATGGCCACGTTAGGGGTTCCCGTATGTAAATTCGTCTCGGTATCCCCATATTTCATAAAGGCTTCAGCCTCTGGCGAATTGGGTATGGTCGCCAATTTAGAGAGTTCTGTGGCGTAGTCGAACGCCTGTGCCCTGGCCCCGATACTGCCAACACAGAGCACAAAGCATGAAAAGAGCATAAATAGGTTTGTCTTCATTTTCGAAATTTTAAAAAGTGATATGGTCAATTGTAAAAAAGGACAGAGGGTCCTCTTTCTTTGAAAAAGAAATGCACATAAAATAAGTAGGTTATTTAATAATCAAAATCTGATTACTAAAGTAAGATTTTACGTCATAATATTATGTAAAACTTTTATATTACTTATTAACATTTTATACTTTTTCGATGAACTACACACAGAAAAGAAAAAGCCCATATCTTGACGTGATCCTAGATGACGATCAAAGGTTTTTTAAGCCCATCAAGGTGCGGGTTTGTGGGTAGCGGTGGACAGAGAACGGCAAGTACATAATCTTCAAGCCCGGGGGATCACAAACAACAGGATGACCCTTACGGTGTGGTCTGACAACTTTGCGATACAGAAATGAAATGGGTCGATTTGGTAAGGGAAAAGCTCTACAACAGCCCAGAAAAAAAGGAATCGATTACGAATCTAACCAGACAACCCTGATGGTCAGGGCAAAAAGAAAATCGGAGAAAACTATAGGTATAAACGGCTTTCAGGCCATCTTTAGGTTCACATTCTTTTCGCCCCAGAAAACTGCATGGCCTCACCCTTTCCGAATCCATAGCTAAATCCGAAGGCAACAAAACGTGCCCTGAAACTTCGGTTGAACACCTCAAAATCGCTCTGTATGATTTGGTTCTCGCGTATACGCGAAGCGAATGCGTCACGAACGCTCAAGTTGAGTACGCCCTTGCCCTTCATTATCTTCTTTCTTACCCCAAAGTCTAAAAAGGCGATGTCATCAATTTCTCCCTGTACCGTTTGAAAAGCCGACTGATAGTTTCCGGTCGTTTCAAAATCGATGTCCCATGGTAATTTTATTTTGGTCAACAGTTTTGATGACCACTGTTCGGCACTGAAATCGATTATGGTATCATCAAATGTTCCCTCACGGGCAAAGGTGTTGTAGTTGAAGTCAACATTAAAAGTCAACCAGTTTGTCGGGCTATATTTGGTGTTGAACTCCATGCCCCATGCATTATTGGTGCCAATGTTCTCTGGTCTTCTGATGTTCACATTGTTTTCAAAAGTCGATATGCGCTCAATAATGTCGGTAGTGTACCTGTGATAGACCCCAAGGTTCAATGAGGTTTTTCCAATGAAGAAAATGCCCGTCATTTCATATGAATCTGTAAACTCGGGCATCAGATTTGGGTTTCCCTGTCGAATATTGAAGTTGTTGCGAATATTGAAAAAGGGGTTCAAATCCCATAGTCTTGGTCTGTAGATTCTTTTGGAATATCCTGCTTGAAGAGATACTTTTTCTGAGAATTTGTAAGAGGTATGTACGCTGGGGAAGAGATTGGTATAATTTTGGTCATTCGTCTCATCGGTATTGACCAACAGGGTTCCCAAATTGGTATTTTCTAAGCGCATGCCGGCCTTTATTCCCCACTTTTTTCCTTCATAGGCCGCAGTTCCATAAATGCCCAACACATCTTGATCAAACTCAAAAATGTTCGTAAGTCCTGGGTCGGTCACAAACTGTCCGCCCTCAAGGTTCTGCACCTCAAAGTCATTGCTGACATCATTGAGAATATATTGCGCCCCCGTTTCGATCGAAAATTCATCGGAAAATGGCTTGGTGTAATCTAATTTAAAGGTGAAGACAGACTCTTTAAAATCGGTACGTGTGGTCTGCTCGGCATTCCGGTCTTCCCCTGAAAGCGTAATGTCTAAGAATTCAGAGCTTTGGTCTTTCCCAAAAAAGTTCCCCAATGCGCTGAAAAGCAGGTCATGGTCTTCATCGTCTTCAAAATCTTTTTTGTACTGCAACTCATATTGAAACTTGGGGTTTCTGGCATCAGTGACTTCTGTCCGTTCCCATTCTGAAGTAAGATTGCCCGAACTGTCAAGTGCAGCAAAACTGGTGGCAGAAGGCTGATCTTCAATTTCAAGGGCAAAATTTCCTGAAAGGGTAAGTACACTTGTGGGGCTGAAATAATAATCCGTACCCAAAATGAAGTTATAAAATGTCTCATTGCGAAACTCCTCTCCATTAGAAAGAATGGTGGTGCCCGTGTTCAGATCTGTATTACGTACCGTAATTTCGTTGGGCAGCTCCCTATAGCCCGCTCCCAATTGGGTGAAGAGGTTAAATTTCTCGGTTCTGCGGTTAAGGCTGACACCCAAACTATGGTTATTGGGCGCACCGGTGTTCACTGAAACCGATCCGTTAAATCCGCGCTTTTCCTCTTTTTTTATGACAATGTTGATGATGCCCGAAGTACCCTCTGCATCGTATTTGGCAGATGGATTGGTAATGACCTCTATTCTATCGATCATATCGGCCGTAATGGTGCCCAGCGCATTGTTCTCGTCACTCGTAAGAATAGAGGGTTTGCCATTGATAAGCACCTGTACCCCTTGGCTGCCCCTAAGACTGATCTGCCCCTCAATGTTGACGTTTACAGAGGGTACATTGTTCAGCACTTCAAGTGCGCTGGCCCCTGTACTACTGAGGTCTTTGCCAACATTGAATACCCTTTTGTCAAGTTTAAATACTGTCTGTGACACTTCTCCTTCTACCACTACTTCCTCTAATTGCTGCGCATCCTCTGCAATTTCTATGGCCCCTAAATCAACGATTCTGCCCTGTGACACAGGGGGTTGCAACACCAGTTTTTCAAAACCGATAAAGCTCACTTCTATATAATGGTCACCGGTATTGGTCGCTATGGAAAAAGTGCCGTCCTCTAGCGTAGTTGCGCCCGCAATGGCTTGTTGTGTGGCAGTATCACCGATAATGACCGTTGCATAGGCAACCGGTTGGCCAGAATTTTTGTCGATGATTTTTCCGGTATAGGTCACATTGCCTTGCTGTGCAATGACCACATTGTCCACAAAACAAAACACCAACATAATGACAATCAATACTGTACACTTTGTTCGTGGCGCAATGGCTTTCATAAATCTTTGGATTTTTATCAAAACTCTTAAAACCCTGTGGGAATGTGAATTATTTTCCGTGAACGACTGACGTTTTGCCCCGAACAACAACAATGGCCAAATCATTGAACTTATGTTGTTCACGGTCGTAAAACTGTCGTTCAAGGCATATCTTTTCTTTTGCTACCTTAGAGAAGATACTTTTATTACGGAAATACTCTAGCCATGTCCATTTCAAAAAAGGAACTTGTCTTTCAATCAGTGCTATTGGTCTTGGTTTTTCTGTTCTATTCGTTTGACAGCGAAGACCCAAGATTTCAATGGCACAAAGTGGCCTTTTTTTTGACCTATGCCATGGCCGCCGCCATAATAGGGTATTGGTTGATGCCCCGTTTTTTATATCATAAAAAATATTGGTCTTTTTTCGGTTATGTGGTCGTGGTCGTCACCGTGGTCATTTTATTGGAAGAATTGGTGTTGGAACAAATTTTCTTTCCGGGTACAAGAAGGGCAAAAGGGTTTCCAGGTGTGTTTTATTCACTCTTGGACGTGCTTCCTATGATCACTATATTATCGGGCTTTAAGTTTGGATGGGATGCCCTGCAAAAGCAAGAACAGATAGATGCGTTGAAAAGCGCCGTTCAAGAAAGTGAACTCCAATTCTTGAGGTCACAGATCAATCCACATTTTTTATTCAACAACCTCAACAATCTATACGCCCATGCGCTTGAAGGTTCGGTTAAAACCCCTGAAATTATTTTGGAACTCAGCGGACTGTTACGCTACATGCTCTATGAATGCAAAGAAAAATTCGTTTCGCTCGAAAAAGAAATCGAACAGTTGCACAACTTTATTAAATTGAACAAGTTACAGATTGAGAACCGGGGTACTGTGGTGTTTGACACCCAAGGTATTGAAAATGGGTATAGGATCGCCCCCCTGATCTTGATCGTCTTCATCGAGAATGCTTTTAAGCACAGCCAGGCAGGGCAGACCGAGAATATTGAGATTACCATACATGCCCAAATGAAAGAGAACGTACTTCTTTTTAATTGCGCCAATAACCATGAGCCTGCCCAAGGCCTTGACACCGTCGCCGCCGGAATCGGACTCAGAAATGTACAAAAACGGTTACAGCTGCTCTATCCAGACAAACATAGTCTTCAAATTAAGGAAGACCAGAGTCGGTACGAAGTCAGTTTATCAATAGCATTGGAAAAAATGAACGGTTCATGAACTGTATCATAATTGAAGACCAGCCCCCCGCACAGCGCATTCTCAAAAAGTATATTGAGGATATGGGCTCTTTGGTATTGAAAGGCACCTTTTCAGATGCGATACAGGCCATGGAGTATTTGAAAACTGAACCCATAGACGTAATCTTTCTCGACATTCACCTGCCCAAACTTTCGGGGATTGATTTTTTGAAGACCATGCCCAATCCGCCAAGTGTGATATTGACCACTGCCTTTTCAGAATACGCTTTGGAGAGTTACGAGTTCAACGTGGTCGATTATTTGCTAAAGCCTTTTTCGTTTCAACGGTTTGTCAAGGCGGTCTCAAAAGTATCAAAGCGAAAAATGGCTGTGCCACCTGAGCATAAAAAGACTAGGGAAAACCCATTGAAAAAGGAAATCTACATTAAGTCAGGTCATGAACATATCAAAATTACCATAGACGACATACATCACATCACATCAGATTCAGATTACACCGAGATCATAACGGCAGAATGGAAATATGTTTCAAGCGAGCCGCTTCGCTTTTGGCTCGAAACACTGCCCAATGACCAATTTTGCCGTGTGCACCGATCGCATATTGTCAATACTGGAAAAATCGAGAAAATCATTGGCAATCAGGTCCTCTTAAAAGAAGGGGTCAAACTGCCCATTGGTCGCGCTTACAAAGACGATTTCATGCAGCGTATATTAAAATGAATTTGGGCCGGTATCTATATGGCCAAAACTTTAAAACGATTCAGAACCCGCAACGCCCGTAGTGTGTTAAAACGACTGGGTTTACCTGCCTTTTCCATTTCAAAATGAGTTTGGCCAGGGTGTTTTGCCTGCATGTTCCAAGTGCCATCTTTGTTTCTTTTTTTCAACAAGACATCAATAGCGGGCCGCATCCGCCCATCCCATTGTGACCGTGAATATTGAAAATAATCAAGGGCACTCAAAACATCGTACTTCCATCGTCGGGGATACGAAAGTTTGAGAAATCTTTGATCAATGATATCCCCGGTTCTATCAGAAAGAAACAACTGGTGAACCAAAACAAACTCTTTTGAAGCCTCAATGGCCTTTTCGACTTCGGCCATTCGATAAGAATATCCGTTGCGCTTATATTCTGTGAATCCTTCCAATACCGAAAGCGTGCTGTGCAATGAGCTGTGTACTGCCCCAGAACGGTTCGATCTACAGTTGAAGCCACCATCTGCCATATGTTCGTGCAACAGAAAATCAATCACAGATTTCAGTTCGGTTTCTTCTGTATTGAAATAGCTGGCATAGTTCAAGAACATACCGTTAAGACAAACATCACTTGCCCTTGTGGGTCCGATTGGGCGTACCCCACCATCGGGACCCTTTTCTGAATCGATTATAATTTCAATCGATTCTCTCGCAATCGGGTTATCAGGGGGTAAACAGAGATTTCTAAGGTCGAGCAGGGTATAATGGGTAGATGTCCATTTGGGTTCGTAGAACTTTTTTCCCCAATGGCCATCAGGTTTGCGGTTGCATAAAAATTGAGCGCCCCAACCTTCTTGGGCAATCCTATGCCGTAAACCAATATCTTCGGTATGCAGCAAATCGCGATGCACCTGATATTGAATGGCGACATCACCTTGTAAAAGCCATTGTATGATTTTTTTTGAATTCATCGATTGCACCAAATGCAAGATAAAAATACCATTGGGGCCCTACTGTTAAAATGACCATTGTCATTCTGAAACTTTTTGGATCGAGTTCCCAAAAAATCATCGAAATGACGTATATCATTCCATAACTTGGGTTTATACCCTAGTTTTGGATAAATGCGTGGTCATGGTCAAGAATTTAAAACAAGAAGACTGCATTGAACTGCTACGTGAAAACTATATAGGGCGATTGGGTTATGTAATTGGCAAAAATCCCTTTGTGGTGCCGATCACCTATTATTACCATGAAGGGGAAGGCAATGGTATCATCAGCTATTCGTTGGGTGGTCATAAAATCGATGCCATGAGAAACAACAGCTGTATATCGTTGCAAGTTGACGAAATCAAATCGGCAAGTCATTGGAAATCTGTTCTGGTGCATGGTGAATTTGAAGAACTGAAACAAATTGATGCCAAAAATCTGCTTCGCCAATTTTCACGGGGCGTAAAGAACATCATCAATCGCAGTACCGATGAAAACGTTCAGTTCATTCATGAGTTTTCAAGCAAATTGCAGTCAAAAGGCAGCGCTCCGATCGTTTACCGCATCAACATTCTTGAAATAACAGGAAAGCGAAGAGAGGGATAAAGGGAAATGAACACCTACTCTTCTTTGCCGCGATAGTTGACTCGATCTTGTTTTTGCGATACGCACAGTTTCTGTAAAAAAACACTGGGCCTATCCTTCAGTTCACCATAAAAATGTGCGGAGCATAGCTTTGTTTCCGCGTCCTATTTTTGTATCTTGAAAAGGGCCTGATCGACCCAAAGTAGTTTGGTTCCTTGACCTGTTTTGAAGCGTATCGTAACCGCTTCATACCATTTTGTCTATCGGTGTTCTTGTTGCCAATGGCAAGCAATTGAGTTGAATCTTTAAATACAGTATTATGAATCCCATGTTTTTGTTCGGCATCATTTTAGGTGTTATTCTATTGGCCGGTATCCGCATCGTTTTTGAATATAAAAGGGCCTTGAAATTCCGATTTGGAAAATATGTAAAAACACTACAACCGGGTTTTCGATGGATCATTCCATTGGTAGAAACCATCCAAGTGGTCGATATCAGGGTCATTACCATCAACATTGTCTCACAAGAAGTGATGACCGAAGATAATGTGCCCTGTAGCATTGACGGGGTGGTTTTCTTTAGGATTGACGATCCCGAAAAGGCGGTTCTAGAGGTCGAGGAATACGATTTTGCCATCACCCAGCTCTCACAGGCCGCGCTTAGGGATGTCTGCGGAAAAGTGGAACTGGACACCATTCTTTCCAAACGTGAGGAAATGGGAAAGAACATCAAAAGCATCGTTGAGACAGAAACCCATCATTGGGGCATAGAGATCATCGACGTCAAAATCAAAGATATTCAACTGCCCGAAAACATGAAACGGATGATGGCCAACCAAGCCGAGGCCGAACGTTCTCGAAGAGCCCGTATCATTCTTGCCGAAGCGGAAGACCAGGCCGCCGCAAAGCTTTTGGAAGCCGGTCTGCAGATAGACAAGTCACCATCGGCCATCAAATTGCGGCTCTACCAGACCCTCTCGAACATCGCAGCCGAAAAGAATTCAACTATTTTGTTTCCGTTTCCAGAAGAGGTACTGCCCAGACCACCCAAAAAGACCGATCTATCGTAAATGGTATTGCCAACAATTTCAGGTAGGGCCATGGCCCATCAAGAACCATAAAAGATTTCTTGAAATAAAGCTAGCCCGACGGCCAGGCGGGCCCGAGACAGCGCATGGGTAAATTCTTTTCGAATGAAGCCCTGATCAACCTTTCCTTTTTAAGATGCTATACCTAAATTTGCAGGTGTCTAACGAAGAAGTACGAGGTGACACGATTTCTTGTCAGAACCAAAGCTTTTAGCCATTTTTTCTTGCCAACATGAAGAATTCCATGAACAAAGCCGTTTATATCGCCACTACCGAGCCTAAAAGTGGTAAATCTATCGTTTCCCTTGGGCTGATGCAGGTATTGCTGGGCAAGATTGCCAAAGTGGGTTATTTCAGGCCCATTATCGATGATTTTGACAATGGTAGGGAAGATAACCATATCAGCACGGTCATCAGCTATTTTGAGCTTGACCTAAAACACGATGATGCCTATGCCTTTACCCGAAGCCAAGTGGTAAAAAAGCTCAATAAGAACAAAGAGGATGAAGTACTCGATAAAATCATTGCAAAGTACAAGGCCATCGAAGAACGATTTGATTTTGTATTGGTCGAAGGAACTGATTTTACAGGGGAAGGTGGTATTATCGAGTGGGATATAAACGTGTTGATGGCCAAGAACCTCGGCATTCCGACCATTGTCGTGACCAGTGGCGTGGGCAAGACGTTGGAAGAGTTTATCGGTGATATGCACCTTGCCTATGACTCTTTTAAAGACAACGGGGTAGAGGTTTTGATGGTGGTCGGCAATAAGATCCAGCCCGAAAACGTAACCTTGGTGACCGATGCGCTCAAAAAAGAGCTGCCCAAAGAAGTGTTGATCAGTGCCATTCCGTTGAATCCGGTCTTGGGCAACCCTACCATCAAGGAAATTGTGGATGAATTGGATGGCGAGGTACTGTTCGGTGAGGCCCAATTGAACAACCAAGCAGGACATTTTGGGGTCGGAGCCATGCAACTGCGCAATTATTTGACCTATTTACGAGAAAATGCATTGGTCATTACCCCTGGCGATCGGGCAGATGTGATCTTGGGCGCCCTACAGGCGAATTTGTCCTCTAACTATCCGGCCATTTCAGGAATTGTGCTCACCGGTGGTCTACAGCCCGAAGAATCGATCATTAAACTGATCGAGGGGCTATCAGAAGTCGTGCCCATCATATCCGTTGATGGTGATACTTTTCTGATTACCAATCGCATTGGGGCCATCACCCCAAAAATCTACGCGGAAAGTACCCAAAAGATAACCACCTCAATACAGGATTTCGCCAAGTACACCCCTGAAAAAAAGCTTGCCGATAGATTGATAACCTTTATTCCCAATGGCATCACGCCTAGAATGTTTCAGTACAACCTGCTCAAAAGGGCACAGGCCGATAAGAAACATATCGTACTGCCCGAGGGGTCGGATGAACGCATCTTGCGGGCTGCCAAACAGCTTATAGATACCGATGCGGCCTCCATTACACTTTTAGGTGACCCAGAGCAGATCAAGAATAAAATAACACAATTAGATCTTGGTCTCAGTATTGAAAAAATAGCGATCATAGACCCAACATCGTCCGATTTGTTCGATGACTATGTAAACACACTATACGAGTTACGAAAGCACAAAAACCTAAATCGGGCCATGGCGCATGACCTGATGACCGATGTTGCCTATTTCGGTACCATGATGGTTTATAAGGGCCATGCCGATGGTATGGTCTCAGGGGCCACACATACTACCCAACACACCATACGGCCATCGCTACAGTTCATCAAAACCGTGCCCGGTGTTTCATTGGTGTCTTCTGTCTTCTTTATGTGCCTGCCCAACCGTGTGGTGGTCTTTGGCGATTGCGCCATCAACCCCAAACCTACGGCAGAGCAATTGGCTGAAATCGCAATCTCATCGGCAGATACTTCCACTGCTTTTGGTATCGAGCCCAAAATTGCCATGCTATCATACTCATCAGGGACTTCAGGTTCGGGAGAAGACGTGGATCGGGTACGCAATGCCACCAAACTGGTAAAACAAAAACGGCCCGACCTTAAAGTAGAGGGTCCCATACAATATGATGCTGCGGTAGATTTGCAGGTCGGTAAAAGCAAACTGCCCGATTCACAGGTGGCCGGTCAGGCCACGGTCTTTATCTTTCCCGACCTGAACACGGGCAACAATACTTATAAAGCAGTTCAGCGCGAAACGGGTGCACTCGCCATAGGCCCCACCTTACAGGGCCTTCAAAAACCAGTGAACGACCTGAGCCGTGGCTGCTCGGTGAATGATATCGTGAATACGGTCATTATTACGGCCATACAAGCTCAAGAAATGTAAATTGGAAGATTTCTTGTCAGCAAAAAATGGGCATTTAAATTACTATTTGGCATGAACATACTCATCATCAACTCAGGAAGCTCTTCCATCAAATTTCAACTGATTGCCATGCCTGATGAAAAGGTGATATGTTCAGGAACGGTCGAACGCATTGGATCTGAAGATAGCATGTTGCACTACAAGACCGATACGGCAGCTATCAGGGAGAAATGTACCGTGCCCAGCCATAGGGAAGGATTGCAAAAAATCGCGGATATATTGCTGTACCCTGAAAATGGGGCACTAAAAAAATCTGGTGAAATCGATGCGGTGGGCCATCGGGTAGTGCACGGCGGCGATTCTTTTGCACAGACTGCGATGGTCACTGAAGCGGTAAAAGAGAAAATCAATGAATTTTCTGCTTTGGCCCCCTTGCACAATCCCCATAATCTAGAAGGCATCCTCATCACTGAGCAACTATTCCCCAAAGCCAAACAGATAGCCGTTTTTGATACGGCATTTCACCAGACCATACCGTTAAAAGCGCGTAAATATGCCATTCCCAACGAGTTTTATGACGAACACGGCATACAGTCCTATGGGTTTCATGGTACCAGCCACAAATATGTTTCTGAAAAGGCCATTGCTTACCTAAAGAAAGAAAAATCAAAGATCATCACCATTCATTTGGGCAATGGTTGCAGTATGACGGCAGTGGTCGATGGCAAAAGTGTGGACCATAGCCTTGGTTTTGCCCCTTCGAACGGACTCATCATGGGTTCACGGAGCGGTGACATCGACCATTCGATTATTTTTCATCTGGCCGATAATTTGGGATATACGCTAGACGAAGTAAACACCCTGCTGACCAAAAAAAGTGGTATGCTCGGCTTAACGGGCTTTAGCGATCTGCGTGACATCGAAGCCGAGGCTGAAAAGGGAAACGTGGCCTGCCAAATGGCCCTTGGGATGAACGCCTATCGTATTAAAAAATATATAGGGGCCTATATTGCTGCGATGAACGGTTTGGATGCCATTGTCTTTACGGCGGGCATTGGCGAAAATTCAAGCCGAATGCGAAAACGCATATGTGCCGATATGGGCTATCTCGGTCTTCAGTTGGACGATCTTAAAAATGAAACGTGGTCAAGTTCACTGCCCGAGATCAATACCGATACTTCAAAAGTCAAAATTTTGGTCATGGCAACCAATGAGGAATTGGAGATTGCAAAACAGGTGTATCAGCTGCAATCAAGATAACCATTTTACCATGCCCTTTCACCATGATCTTATCAAGAACAGCTTGGCCATACCTATTTAGGGGTTATCGTCATCGGCATGTTTATTAATGAAGCCTGTTTGAGACATTATAGACATCAAAAAGCCCGGCCAATTGGCCGGGCTTTTTTTTATCTTCAAGGTGCAGATTATCCCCTTATCTCCAAAATCTGTCGTATCATTTGATTGGTAAACCCCCACTCATTATCGTACCAAGTCATTACCTTAAGCAAATCGCCATCGACGACCCGGGTCATGCCCAAATCGACAGTTGAGGCATAAGGGCTTTTAATAATATCGGAAGACACAATAGGTTCATCAGTCACTGCCAATACCTTGGCATAACGATCGGTTTCGGCTTCTTCCGTCAAAATTTGATTGATTTCCGCCGGTGTCACTTCTTTTTCCATTACAAAGGTCATATCGGAAATGGACCCTACGGGTACGGGTACGCGAATGGCCACGCCATCAAACTTACCTGAATATTCGGGTAGTGCCTTGGTAGTGGCAATGGCAGCGCCTGTTGTTGTGGGAATCAAATTCTGTGCCCCTGCCCTACCCATTCTGAAGTTCTTTTTAGACGGCGCATCCACGATGCCCTGTGAGGCCGTGTAGGCATGCACCGTGGTCATTATCGCCTTTTTGATCCCTACCCTACGACCCAAGATTTCCACAACAGGGCTAATGTTGTTGGTGGTACAGCTAGCACAGGAAAAAACACTTACATTACCATCTTGCGAATTCACCCCATGAACCACCGTAGGGGTATCTGTACTTTTGGTAGGCGCAGAGATCACAACCGTCTTTGCACCCGCTTTTAAGTGCCGTTCGGCATCCTCACCCTTGGTGAACACCCCGGTACTTTCGATAACAAGCTCTACATTCAATTCTTTCCAAGGCAAATCTTCTGGGTTACGTACCGAGGTATATTGAATTCGTTGCCCATCAACAACAAGTGCATCTTCTTCATGGGAAACTTCTTTCTCGTAAATTCCATAAACCGTGTCATATTTTAAGAGGTATGCCGTGTTCTCTATGGAAACAATATCGTTTACCGCCACAACTTGTAAGCCTGGGGTCTCATTTATCACTTTTAAGGCCGCTCTTCCTATTCGGCCCATTCCATTGATCGCTATTCGCATTTTACGTGTTCTTAGGTTAAACTTTTACCCTCGATTAGTCTATACTTGCGCCAAAAAATTACAATGGGGTATTGGCCAAATCGGTTTCAATCATGGCCTGTCATGGTTTTTATTCTGAAAGAACCGTTGAGGCCCATTCAATTGTCTCGCCATTGTACATGGCATCGAGTCCCATCTGTACACAAAGAGCTGTTTTGGCCCCACTATGTATATCGGAAATGGGCCGCTGATCGTTGACAATGCTTTCCTTAAAATCGATCAGGGCCTGTTTGCTGGGATCGGCATGGTCAATCTCAACGGGAATACCTTTGCCATGGTCCCAATTCACGGTAGCCCCAGAAACCCCATCGACTTCACCCAGTTCTTTTTCATATCGCCCTTCAGGGTAGTACCATGCCTTGACATAGTCAAGCACATAACTTCCCTTATCACCCAATACCTTGATTTTATAATCGCCCATGGCATTGCTCGTAAGACAGGTAAACGTGGCCTTTATTCCATCGGGATAGCTATATATCAAGTGAATGTTGTCGTAGGTTTCACGGCCATCTTTCCAATAATCGATACCGCCAATGCCCATCACTTTTTCAGGAACGGTCTCTAGCGCCCAATTCGTAAAATCAAGTTGGTGCGAACAAAGTTCGGCCAATAGTCCGCCCGAGTATTCACGGTACATACGCCAATTGATGAGCCGCTCCCATTTAGGGTCTGGCACAGGGCGGCGCCAACTGCCATTTCGGTTCCACTGGCATTCAACGGCAGAAATCTTCCCGATCTTTCCCTCTTTGATCTGATCTATTATATGGGTGTATAGTCGAGAACTATGGTATTGATGGCCTGTTTGAAAGATTTTGTCAGTACCCGAGGCTTTTTTGACCAATTGTTCAATGCCTTCATAGCCTTTTGCCAAGGTTTTTTCACAATAAACATGCTTGCCCGCATCTAAAGCGTCAATGGCTATTTGTGAATGGGTATTGAAAGGAGTGGCCACTAGAACAGCGTCCACATTCTGGTCATCTAGCAGCTTTCTGTAATCGTCATATCCTTTTATCTGGCCGTCAACTTTTGCCAGACCTTCTTCGAGTCGAAAGGGAATGATATCGCAACAGGCCACCACCCTCAAATTTGGAATCTCGTTGATGATGGGAATCAACCCGGCACCGCGGTCTCCCGTGCCCACGATTCCGATATTGATGGTCTCATTGGCACTTTTGATTCGTTCAAACCCCAAAGCCGAGGATGCATATAATATTGCCGAGGTTGCCAAACTTCCCTTTACAAATTCTCTTCGCTTCATTCACTATAATTTCGGTTCCCCACCCATTTCATACTCAAGTTTCAAGCCTTGCATGGCTTTTTCATGTTGATCATGACCATAGGGCTTCTCTACGTACACATACTTGTCTGCCTGCATCGCCATGACGGCCATTGGGGCATGCCAATGCTTGGGCGCGGCGATGAATACGGTATCGATATCGCAATTATACGCAATCTTCGCGTTCAAGTCTTTATGAATGGCCATTACATGTGCCTTGGCACGTACTGGCAACACCGTTCTGAAACCCAAATGTTCCTGCGCCGAATCAAGCGAATTGGCCATACGGGCCGATACCCGATAACTTGCGCAATAGTTGGCATTGCAGAGAAATGACCCGCCTTTGATGACTTTCTCTTTGGCATACGGATTGTATCGGTTCAAAGGTGATTCAGGGCCTGTCGGGTTCATTAGGGTATCATTCGCTGCAACACGATTTTTGTAATAGCTGGCATTGTACCAATCTTGTGTCCATTCCCATACATTGCCTACGATATCATGGAGTCCGTAACCGTTTGGTGGATATGATGCCACTGGTGCTTTGTTCTTGAAACCGTCATCACCATCGTTATCCATAGGGAAAGTACCGCTCCATGTATTCGCACGTTGGTTCAAAATCTCCTTGTCGTTTCCCCATGGAAAAATGGTCTGATTTAAACCCCCTCTTGCGGCCCACTCCCATTCGGCCTCTGTTGGCAACCTTCTGCCCGCCCATTCACAATAGGCCAAGGCATCTTCATAGGAAATATGTACAACCGGGTAATTTTCCCTTCCGTCCAAATCACTGCCCGGTCCTTGGGGATGCCTCCAATTGGCCCCTACCTTCCACTCCCACCATTGAGAATAATCATTTAGGTCAACAACCTGCTGTTTTGGCTTCTTGAACAGCAAGGAACCCGGTTGCATGACGGAATCATGTGGTTTTGGCGTATCAGGGGGAAGCTGTTTTTTCATTTCTTCCCAATCAATCGCCCGTTCGGCTACGGTCACATATCCGGTTTCTTCCACAAATTTGGCATATTCGCTATTGGTGACTTCGGTCGCGTCCATAAAAAAGCCATCAACGGCCACGGTGTGTTGTGGACGCTCATGGCCCATGGCGAAAGGGTCTGAGGATATCGCCCCTTGTTTGAGTATTCCCCCCGGGATCCAAACCATGCCTTCGGGAATTTCCATGCCATCTGGTTTCTCGACCAATACTGAAATGGGTTCTGTTCTGTTCTTCTGAGGGGAATCATTCTTGGGCTTATCCTTACAAGAATAGGAAATGAGCACCACAAGAACAGAAAAATAAAAACGCGCCCTTACATTTAAAGATGACATAACAAAGTTTAAGATTTCAAAGATACTGTTCTTATCGGTTTCAATAATCTTACTTTGGCCAACTATTGCAATCAATTGTCCATCATTGTTTTTCATCCTTTTCTCTCAAATACACTAAACGATTTTGATCTGCCTTGAGCCTGTAGATGCGCCATGGTCAAAAAAACAAGGCGAGCCTAGGCACGGATGGATACTTTAAAACCGCTTTGCTTCATATTACTCCGTTGCAATGATCTCACTTCTTTTCGAGATGCCGTTTTCATTAAAGGCCTCTACTTGATAATAGTACTTCTGGTCGGTGTTCAGGGCGCGCAGTTCATAATTGGGCTCATCGTATAGCAAAGCCGAGAGGTTCAATTTATCAGCATGAATACCCCAATAAACCACATAGCCTTTGGCTCCTTCAACCGGTTTCCAGGTCAAGTCCACATTTCTACGATCATCTTGTCGTCTTGCCCTGAATTTTTTGGGCGTTTTGGGCAGCTTTCCCCTACCCTTTCCGAATATTCGCAATTCTGAAATGGCCAAGTAATTGTTCGTGCAATATACATGGTCGTACCGAACATACCGGGCAGCCTCTGGTTTTTTTAATTCGATATAGCCGTGCGGCATATCGCGCCTGTTTTGTGAATAATCGGCAATGGTCTTCCAATTCTTGCCATCAAGTGAAGCTTGAATCTTGAACTGTTGCCGTAACGTATTTGGCCGACCATAAATGTTGCTCTGATAATCCTGAAAATTAAGCTGTATGGCATGCACATCATGAACTTTTTCCAAATCGATATCCACATGAATAGAATCATTGTTGGCCGCCGAAACCCAATATGAACGAATTTCTTCGTCATTGATCCTGTTGCTATCAAAATCAGTGATTTGTTCTTGCATATAGCCTTCCTCACTCTCATCGACCACGTTCGGCTTACCCTCGACCAAGGGCGAATTAGTGCTGACAGGTTTTTTATACGACAACAACATCCAGCCTGTGAAACGGTTCTTGTGGTTTTCGACCTCGGTATACGGTAGGTAATGTGGGTAATCACCATAGGCAGTGTTTACGAACATTTGCCCATTGTCAGGTTCAAATCCCGCAGGATACATGCCAATTCTACGTTCAAACTTATAGTTCACCGAAATGGCCATGGTAGCAAAATGCCAATAATTGCCATTGTTGTCTCGAACGGTACTACCATGCCCCGAGCCTTTCAAAAAACCACCCGGTTTATATGAAATGGGATTGTAAGGTGCATATTCGAAAGGCCCCAATGGGTTTTTACTGGTATAGACCCCATCGGCATAGACATTCCACTGCGTGCCAGGGGCACCGTACTCTAAATAATAAGTGTCGTTATGTTTCATCATCCACGGGCCTTCGATAAACGGCTTGAGGTCAGATCGGTGGTCTTGGCCAAAACGTTCCCAGCCATGCGTATCCGGCACAAGGTTAAAAAGGTCTTTTTGCTCCCCAATCGGGATATAGTAATTTTCAGGATCGAGTTCTACGCCGCGAATGGGCCATTTATTCGACGACTCCTCATAGAGATAGACCTTTCCATCATCATCGACGAACAGATTAGGGTCTTGCACCCCACCGGGCATATTGATCACGGCAAAATTGGTTTTCCAATCACCCAAATCTGGATTATTCGTCTCGATGACCGCACCTTGGCCCGAAGGATCGCCCAAAAGGATGATCTTATCACCATGTACTGCTGCGGCGGGCGCATTGCTTCCATTAAAATACCAACTTTGGGGCTTGATAAACCGCCAATCACTCATGTCGGTAGAAGTCCAATACCCATGTGAGCGTGTCACGAACATATAGAATTTTCCATTGAAATTCACCACTGCCGGATCAGCACCCGAGCGGTATGAAACATTGTTCTTGGCCCTGTAATGTGACATATAAGAGTAGTCGATGTCCAATGGATTGCAATAGGTTTTGAATTCTTTTTTCAAAAGACCATCCTGTGCGGGAAGGGGCACTCCTTTTAGCAAGCAAATGGTCAGCAACAGAACTTTGGCAGTCATGATTTTCATAGTGAAAGCACTTCATAAATATTCATGTCAAGTTACTAAAGAGCAGTACATCAACCTCGAAAAACAACTACATAAAAAATACATCAATCACTATCAATATCAGTATTTAACCTATATTTCAAGCATTCTTGACCACATCAATTATATGATTTAGCAATACTGGCACTACACATTTTTGATGAACAAATGATGTGTTCCCACTGTCAACAACATAAAGTATTGTAAACCATTCAACTGATTCTTTTAGCTTTGTACCATTCTAGTCACCATCGATAATTTTTAAATATGTCTTTGCCCAAAGCGGTTTCATTCATCGTTTGTTTGTTTCTCATCACGCTTTTTTCGCATGCCCAGAACTTGTTGCCGCCCATTTACAACTATAGTTTACTGGAATATAAAGGAGGTAGTAAAAACTGGGGACTGGCAGTGAATGAAAAAGGAGAGCTTTTTGTGGCCAACAACAAAGGCCTGTTGCATTATGATGGCGAACGTTGGCACCTTAATAAATTGCCGAACAATACCATTATACGTTCGGTGGCGGCAGTCGGAGATAAAATCTATACGGGGTCGTATGAAGAATTTGGCCATTGGAAAAAAAACGAGCTTGGTTTTTTAGAATACACCTCACTCACCCCATTGATCAATGACCACGAATTCACCAGTGAAGAATTCTGGGAAATCTTACCGGTACACGATTCGATCTTATTTCGATCATTTTCAGCAATCTATATATTCAGAAATGGAAAAGTGAAGGTCATAGACCCTCCCGAGGTCATTTCTGATATGATGGTTTATCAAGATAGAACAATTGTGGCCCTGAGCACCAGAGGCCTGTGTGAACTCAAAGAAGATCAATTGATACCGCTTGAGAACCAAAATCAATTGCAGGGCATGACCATTACCGATATGATTTTGTTGAACGGTGGCATTTTAGTGGGCACAAAACTCAACGGCTGTTATTTTTTTGATGGGAGCACTCTTATACCATGGGAAACGCAAATCAACGAAGAGTTAAAGCTGCACCAATTGAACAAATTGCTGTTATTGAATACGGACAAAATGGCCTTTGGCACCATCAAAAATGGCGTCTACATCTTTGACCCCGTTTCAGACACCTATCAAATTCTCAATCGGGGGTCAGGGCTTCAGAACAATACGGTGCTCTCGATGCTTCAATTTCGCGACCAATTCTGGCTGGGCCTCGACAATGGTATTGCCCGGGCAAGGCTCAATTACCCCATTACCTACTATACCGATTATTCAGGGGCCTTGGGCATGGTCTATGACATAGCAAATTATAATGACCGACTTTATTTGGGCAGCAATACCGGGGTCTTTTATTTCGAAGATGACGAATTAAAATTTGTCAACGGTTCTTTGGGACATGTCTGGGACCTTGAAGAGGTAGATGGCGATTTACTTTGCGGCCACAACACCGGCACCTATAAAATCATTGACAACAAATTTGAGAAAATCTCCGATGTTTCCGGTGGGTACGAAATCAAAAAAGTACCCGAACAATACAACACCTATATTCAGGGTACTTATAACGGTCTTACCAAATTTGAAAAAGAACAACAGGGCAATTGGCAAGTCAAAAAGATAAGGGGTGTTGGCTTTCCCATCAAACAGCTCTGTTTCGAAAGCCCAACAATCGTATGGGCCGCACACCCTTATAAAGGACTGTTTCGAATTCACCTAAAAGAAGATTATGATGAAATACTGCGAACGCAGCAATACCATGATGAGGGTTCGCCCAGCGAATACAATATCAAAATATACAACATCAAGAACCAAATAGTCTTCAATAGTGAGGGGAAATGGTACAAGTACGATCCCATTGTTGATAGAATCATTGTTTTTGACGAGTTTCAAAGATTCAATGATAAAGAACTACTCTTTGTCGATAACGATCACTTTTGGTTTGTTGAAGGCGAAGGCGAAAAAGAAATCATCAATACCGATTTGAAGACCGACAGTCTATTGATATCAGATTTGCCCTTGCGAGAACGATTGGCCCCCGATTCACAAAAAATGGTAAGAATAGGCGATTCGACCCTTTTTGTGACGTTAAATGACGGCTTTGCAAACATAAACCCTTCAAAACTCAAAAGCCAGTTAGACAACGTAGCGCTTCCCAAACCCAACATTACCTTTATCAGGGACGAAATGCGGCCGTATGCCACAACCGGGTCAGATGAAATCGAAATGGCCTACCCTGATTCTCGAATCATTACGGTTCAGGTGGCAGCACCAGAACTCATGCAGGCCCGCTATAGGTACAGGCTAGAAGGGGCAAAGGTGCATTCAGGTTATGCTGAAAATGGTTTTATACAATTTCAGAACCTTCCACATGGTGAATACCAAATTCAGGTTTTTGCCGTCGGAATTGACAATGAGGTTTCAGAACCCGCACTATTGGAGTTCAAAATTGCTCCACCATGGTTTCTTTCCAATCTGATGATTGCCATCTATATTCTGCTTACCCTTGCCACCATCGCGACCATTCGATGGTACAACCGCAGAAAATTGACACGTAAGCAGCGTGAGTTGGAACTTCGAATGAAAAAAGAACAAGATGAACGAATGGCCGAGCTCGAAAGGGAGAAATTGGCCAAAGAAGTTAAACTGAAACAGAACGAATTGGCCAGCACCACGCTTAATATCGCCAAGAAGAACGAAATGATTCTGGAGCTGAAAAATATGCTCGTCGTCAATAAAGACAAATTTTCCAATTCTCAACGCTATCGATCATTCATCAAAAAACTCAATAATTCGATACAAGACACCGAAGATTGGAAACGCTTTGAGGTAAATTTCAAAGAATTGCATGAAGATTTTTTTGAAAGACTGTTGAAAAAATACCCTATCCTCACCCCAAAAGATCTCAAACTCTGTGCCTATCTCAAAATGAACCTTTCCACCAAAGAAATAGCTCCGCTGATGGCTATCTCAATTAGAGGTGTCGAGATACATCGATACCGACTTAGAAAAAAACTAAAAATCAACAGTTCCGAAAACCTTTCCAACTTTCTGATAACCTTCTAATAGGTAGTTGACAAGCGAAATGCAGAATTGTCACACCCTAAAACCACAATACATCATTACTACATCATTCTGTTAAATTTTCTTTCTCTTTAAGACTACAGAAATAGCGTTAAGCCTTTGTTAACAGACTTTACGAAAACCTTTTCGCATGATGTATTTGTTATGTATCTCGATAGTTTTATAAAAGAACTGCGCCTTAGTAACTTAGCAAAAATCTAACTCAATTTTTGAATACTCATGAAATATAAAAGCATCTTGTTGTCAATACCGTTGTTATTGTTCTCCATTGCTTCTTTTGCGCAAAACAATATCACGGTCTCAGGTACGGTAACCGATAGTCAGGGGCAACCCATGCCAGGTGCCAATGTTATTCTCAAAGGAACTACTACAGGCATGCAAACTGACTTTGACGGAAATTATGCACTGGCCGACGTGCCCAGTGATGGCACTTTGGTCTTTAGTTACATCGGCTTCACTTCACAAGAAGTGCCCATTAATGGCCAAACGATCATTAATGTTTCACTACAGGAAGATACCCAGGCCCTAGACGAGGTAGTCGTGGTCGGCTATGGTGAGTTAAAGGTCAAAGACCTTACTTCGTCAATAGCCACGGTCGATTCTGAGGTTTTAGATCTTGCGCCGGTGGGCCAGCCCATGCAAGCCTTACAAGGCCGTGTCGCAGGTCTACAAATTGTGAACAATGGTGGACCCGGGCAATCGCCTACGGTTCGTATTCGTGGTATCGGTTCATATGACACGAACCAAAATAACAACAATAACTCAAGTGGTCCATTATTTGTGGTTGACGGGGCTTTTTTCAATGATATAGATTTTTTGAATACCGCCGATATTGAATCCATTTCAGTATTGAAAGATGCTTCAGCAGCAGCCATCTATGGGGTTCGTGCCGCCAATGGTGTGGTATTGATTGAAACCAAATCAGGTAAGTTCAACCAAAAACCACAGATAACCTACGATGGTTATACGGGCTATCAAGTGGCACAGAACGTATTGACCATGGCCAATGCCGAGCAGTTCACCACTTTGGCCCTGGAATCTGGATCAGAACCCGATGCTCAATTTATTTTAAATGCCATGCAGCGTTATGGCAGAAGCCGCATCAATCCGAATATTCCGGCCGTCAACACCGATTGGTATGATGAAATCACGCGTTTGGCCTTGATACAAAACCATAGCCTGAATATGACAGGAGGCACTGAAAGCGCAACCTATGCCATAGGCGCCAACTATTTTCAACAAGATGGTCTGCTAAAAATGAAAAATGAGTATGAACGCTTTAACCTTCGTGCGAAAATTGATTTCAAAGTGAATGATTGGCTAAAGGTAGGTGGTAATATGGTACTCAGTAATGCTACCCGATTTGATGCGGAAGATTCTGCATGGCGTTTGGCCTATTATGCCGTGCCCATTCTACCCGTCTTTGACCCACTTTTGGCAGAAAATCCTGATGTGTTCCCCACACCTTATGCCAATGCACAAGATTTGGGCTACAGGGGCGGCCAGAATCCATTTCCAACAATGGATTTCAGCGAAAACCGCGAAAAAATACGCAATGTACTGGCCAACTTCTATGCTGAAGTTGATTTAATTCCTGAAAAATTGAAATTCAGAACGGCCTACAACCATAACTTCGAAAGTACCAACAGAAGAGAGGTGCGCCTTCCTTATTTCTTGGGTGACAACTTTCAACGTGTCGATGCTTCCTTATTGAAAAGGGATATCACCATTTCAAACCAAATTTGGGACAATACATTGACGTATACCCAGACATTTGGCAAACACGATTTGACCGTGATGGCCGGTACTTCTTTTAGGGACGAGGCCTTGGATATGCTCCAAGCAAGGGGCCTTAATTTTCCATTGACAGGCCCAGAAGCTTATTTTCTTGATTTGGCCCAGACCATTGTACAAGAAGATACATTTGATGGCGGGGCCAGAGAGTTTGGTTTCTCTTACTTTGGCAGGGTTTCTTACAACTTTGACAACCGTTACCTGTTGTATGGTACGTTTCGTGCCGATGGTACCAACAAGTACCAAGAAAAATGGGGCTACTTCCCTACCATAGGTGCAGGTTGGGTGCTTTCTGAAGAAGCGTTCTTTCCTCAAAATGATGTCTTGAACTATATCAAATTAAGAGGTAGCTGGGGTGAGTTGGGTAACGATAGAATACCCTCTAGTGAAGGGTCGGTCACCTCTGAAGTGGTCACTACCGCATTGGGCGATATTTTGTTCAGTGGCCTGAGTACCAGTAACGACTTTACTGCATTGAGATGGGAAGTGACCGAAGAGACCAACATTGGTCTTACAGCCAGTATGTTCAATAACAACCTATCTTTAGATGCTGATTATTTCATTAGAGATACCAAAGATGCCGTTATACCGGTATTGAGGCCTTTGATTCCAGGATCAATTAGGCAAAACGTAGGTGAAATCAGAAACTCAGGATTGGAAGTAGTACTCAATTGGGATAAAAGGGTTTCTAAAGACTTCAGCTATTCAATAGGCGGTAACTTTTCTACATTGAACAATGAAGTGCTCGGTCTGGGCGATGCTGAATTTTTAGATGCCGGTACGGCAGAATTCCGCCAACGTTCCATTGTCGGTGAATCGATTTTTGCTTTCTATGGACGCGAAATCATCGGTGTTTACCAAAACGAGGCACAAATCCAAGCTGATCCCGTAGCCGTCGCAAATGATCTCGAGCCCGGTGATTTCATTTACCGTGACATTAACGGTGATGGTGATATTACCGATGATGACCGAACCGTTCTGGGCTCATTCTTGCCTTCATATACTTTTGGCTTCAATTTTGGGGTCAACTACAAAAATTGGGATTTTGCTGCCAGCGCCATCGGCCAAGGAGGCAATTCTATCTTGAACAGAAAAAGAGGTGAGGTCATCTTTACCAATGATACCAACTGGGACCGTGACTTTGCGGTCAATCGTTGGCACGGTGAAGGTACCACGAATAGCTATCCCTCTTCAGCGGGCATCAGAAAAGGATGGAACCAACGGTTGAACAATTGGTTCATTGAAGATGGTGACTTTTTTAGGATTCAGAATATTACCTTAGGGTATACAATAAACAAAAACGGGGAGCAAAAAGGGCTTCCCCAAATCAGGGTGTACGCTACTGCCGAAAAACCATTGACCTTATTTGAATACAATGGCTTCAACCCTGAAGTGCCCAACGGGGTAGATAATCAGACCTATCCCGTACCTGCCGTGTACACAATTGGTGTTAACGTTAAAATTTAAAAAAATGATTATGAAACTGCTCAAGAAAATTAAGCTACTGACCATAATGGCCATAGTGCCATTGGCTATCATCGGGTGTTCAGATAAACTGGATGAGCCCGAATTGAACAACAACTTTGCCGGCGGTACCGATTTCACCCAAACAGATGATATGGTGCTTTCGATCATCGGGGTCTATGAAGCCTTTCAATCACGTGGTTGGGAACAGCCCTTGTTGATTGCCGTTCGTGGTGATGATGTAAATGCCGGAGGGCTTGGGGATCAACAAGATTTTGCCGAGACCGATCTTTTCAACTACAACAAAGACTATTGGATGTACAACTCGCTCTGGGAAAATGTATATCGTGACGTGATCACTGCCCATACCGGAATGGAACAAATTGCCCGATATCAAGAACTGGCCGATGATGACGGAAAAGCCTTGGGCGATCAATATATAGCAGAAGCGAAAGTGTTGAGGGCCATTATGCTCTTTCACATTACACAGGTCTGGGGAGATGTGTTCATACCTACCTCTTCAAACACCGCAGAACTGTTTGAACTCGAAGCTTTACCTACACAAGACGAGGTAATGCAGCACATTTCCGATCAGATGGACGAGGCCATTCCGCATCTTCCGGTCATGCGTCCCAACGAAAGATTGGATCTTCCCGGTGGCATGACCGTTTATGCTGCTCTTGCTGTCAAAGCCTTGGCCAACCAAGAACTGGAAAATTACCAAGCTGTGGCCGATGCATGCGCCGAGATCATCAATTCAGGTGGGTTCAGTCTTTTCCCTGATTTCTATGAACTGTTTAAAACACCGGGTAAATTAAGTGACGAAAGCATATTGGAAATGCAATATTCAGACTTTGGCCAAGGTGAAGGTGATCGTGAAGGCCACTTATATGCCCCATATGGCCCACAAAACTGGGGCCCCGCTGTTGAAGGTGCCGGTAGTGGTTGGGGCTTTTTCGAACCCAGTATGAAATTCATCAAGTTCATGTTGGACAGGGGCGAAACAGTACGGTTAGAGACCAGTGTGCTCTTTACCGACCGTGGCATTGCCGAAATACAGGCGGATCCAAACTATGCCACTTTGCCAGGCTTTGTTTCCAACACCACTAGAGATGGTGATGTCATCAATGATTACGCACGGGCCCTATTTGCCAGTGGGAAGCATTATTTGCCATCCAATCAGTTGATCCCGGGTAGAACGGCCTATGGCAGTAACAAAAACTTCAATATTATTAGATATGCCGAAATTCTGTTGACCTATGCCGAAGCCTTGGCGCATGGGGCCTCAGCTTCGGGCATGACGGCAGACCAGGCGGTGAACATGGTGCGCGAAAGGGCTGGTCTCGATCCATTGTCAGGGGTATCCCTCGATGATGTTTTAGATGAAAAATATGCAGAGCTCAGTATGGAGTGGGGCAAGAGATATTTCGACATGGTTCGTTTGGGCCGTACCGATGAATTGAGCTATGACGGCAGAACCTTTACCACTGATAAAGCTTTCTTGCCTTATCCTCAAGCACAAGTGGATCAATTTCCGATTTTGCAAGAGCTAGACCAATAAACCAAAAATGAAAAAAGAACGACCGATGAGAAATATAAAACAAATCATGACATTGTTCGCTACCATTTTTTTGGTGTACTCGTGCGAACAAGGAATAGACCCCATCACAGAAGTAGCTGCCGGGGCTGATGCTACGGCCCCACAGATAACCGTCAATTACCCTACTGAGGGAGTTGAGATACAAGTCTTCGAAGCGGTAACATCAATTGACATCGATATTGAAGTGACCGATGATATCGAGGTCAAAGACATCAAGGTGCAATTGGATGGCAACCAAATTGCCTCTTTCAATTCATTTAAGGATTATAGGATCGTAAAGGAAGAATTCACCTATGATGGCCTAACGGATGGCAACCATACGTTGACCGTGACCGCTACTGATCTGGAAGGGAAAACCACTATAGAAGAGGTGAACTTTGCCAAGGCGCCCCCATACGAACCCCTGTTTGATGGAGAAAAATTCTATATGGCCTTTGATGGCAACTATATGGATCTGATCAGTTTTCAAACAGCTGGCGAAGTGGGCTCCCCAAGCTTTTCGGGCAGTGGGTTTACCAGCCCAGACGCTTATAGGGGCACTACCGATTCATACCTTACTTTTCCTATGGGCGGATTGAAAAGCGCTGAATTCAGTGCTGCATTTTGGTACAAAGTCAATTCTGATCCAGGTAGAGCGGGCATTTTGGTCGCAGGAGACGATGAAGAAGACCGTTTTCAAGGTTTTAGGCTCTTTAGGGAGGGTAATGCCGATGAGCAACGAATTAAACTGAATGTGGGCACCGGTACCGGTGAAAGTTGGAACGATGGAGGTGTACTTGATGCAACCGCAGGGGAATGGGTACATATTGCCATCTCCATATCACAGACCAAGAGCACCATTTATTTCAACGGAATGGAAATGCTATCGGCCGATATGGCCGCGCCCATCGACTGGACAGGGGTCGAAGAATTGGTCATCGGCTCAGGAGGCCCCACCTTCAGTTATTGGGACCATCTCTCTGATTATAGCGATCTAGACGAATTGCGCATTTTTGACAAGGCACTTACCGCCACCGATATACAGATCATGATCAATGCGGTGAACCCCTATATACCACAGTATGATGGCGAATCTTTATATATGCCGTTCGATGGTGATAATATCGACTTGTTGGGCAGTAGGGCAGCTTCTGAAGTGGGCGCCCCAGGCTTTACCGATGACAGCTATGTTGGTTCGCAAGCCTTCTTAGGCGCGACCGATTCTTATCTGACCTATCCGTCAGACGGCCTCACTTCTGCTGAATTTAGTGCTTCGTTCTGGTACAAGGTCAATGCCGATCCCGATCGTGCCGGTATCTTGGTTATCGGCGATGATGAAGCCGATAGATTTCAAGGGTTCCGTCTTTTCCGTGAAGGTTCCCCTACCGAGCAACGCATCAAACTCAACGTAGGTACTGGAACAGGTGAAAGCTGGAACGATGGTGATGTTATCGATCCCACTGCAGGTGAGTGGGTGCATATCGCCATCACCATTGCCAGTGATAAAAATACCATATACTTCAACGGTCAAGAGGTACGATCATCAGATATGTCGGCCCCTATTGACTGGACAGGCGTTGGTGATTTTGTTATCGGTTCAGGTGGACCAACCTTTAGCTATTGGGACCATCTTTCCGATCTAAGCAGTATAGATGATTTGAGATTTTTCTCAAAAGCGCTGACACCCGAAGAGGTGGCCGAAGTGTCTGGTGGAACGTTTACACCAAAGAATTTCGGTTCTACCCTTTATTTACCCTTTGATGGCACCAATACGGACGCAAACAACAATATAGAACCAACCGTTGAGGGCACACCTGGCTTTGCAGGTGAAAGCCAAGTGGGTACCGATGCCTTTGCAGGGGCCGCCGACTCATATCTGACATTTCCCATAGATGGGTTGTTCAGTGACCAGTTCAGTGCAGCATTTTGGTACAAAGTCAATTCAGATCCTGACAGGGGCGGCATTTTGACGGTCAGCCCTCCGATGAACGGTACTGACAATGACCTTTCTGCAGGCTTTAGATTGTTCAGGGAGGGCAGTGCAGATGAGCAGCGTATAAAGCTTCATGTGGGCACAGTGGAAGATAATGTCTGGAACGATGGAGATGTGCTCGATCCCTCTGCAAATGAATGGGTGCACATAGCATTCACAGTATCTGATACCGAGACCAAAATCTATTTTAATGGAACGGCCGTCGCCAATATGGGAGATATGAGCGGAAAAACCATGAATTGGGAAAACTGCTCTATCCTATCCATAGGTTCAGGTGCTCCAAACTTCATCGGTTGGAGCCATCTCTCGGATCTGAGTTACATCGACGATCTTTTCCTCTTTGACAAAGTGTTGACACAAGAGGAAATTGATGAAGTCATGATGAACGATTAAGTTAGGTAAAAATTTGTTTGAGTTAGTTAGTTTTAATTTTCAATGCGGTTAGTTTTAATCTCAGTTTTCGTGGCCGTTGCATCTTTAGTAGCGGGGTGCAATGGCCAGAAAACCACCAAAAAAGGTTCCATTGCTGAAAATGTGTCAAATTCGACCTATTCTGATGAAGAGCTATTGGACCTGTTGCAACTTCAGACCTTCAAATATTTCTGGGACGGTGCCGAACCAACCTCTGGTCTTGCCCGAGAGCGCATCCATCTAGATAATATTTATCCCGCCCATGATAAAGATATCATCACCATTGGTGGTTCTGGCTTTGGGTTAATGGCCATTCTGGTAGGTATTGAACGTGGCTTTATTAGCCGCGAACAAGCACTTGAACGGTTTGAAAAGGCCGTGGATTTTCTCGAAAAGGCAGATCGTTTTCACGGGGCTTGGCCCCATTGGCTAAAGCCCACTGGTGAAACGGCCCCTTTTAGCCCCAAAGACGATGGGGGCGATTTGGTAGAAACGGCCTTTCTCATACAAGGATTGTTGACCGTAAAAGAATATTTCAGGGATGGTAACGATCGTGAACAAGAATTGACACAAAGAATCCAAAAACTTTGGGAAGAGGTCGAATGGGACTGGTACACCAAAGGAGGTGAAAAAGTGCTGTACTGGCACTGGAGTCCCAATCATGGTTGGGACATGAATTTTCCCGTGGGCGGATACAATGAATGCCTGATCATGTACGTCTTGGCAGCAGCATCGCCTACCCATCCCATCAGTAAAGAAGTATATGAGAAAGGTTGGGCCAGAAATGGTGCCATTGTCAATGATACCACCTATTACGGATTGCAAACCGAGCTCGACCATTATGAACATGACTCATCTCCGGTAGGACCATTGTTTTGGGCCCATTATTCCTATCTAGGGCTTAACCCCAATGGTCTCACCGATCAATACGGTGATTATTGGAAGCTCAATACCAACCATGCCATGATACACTACAGGCATTGTGTCGAGAACCCAAAAGGTTATGAAGGTTATGGTGAAGAATGCTGGGGATTGACCTCAAGCTATTCCCCGAAGGGATATGCGGGGCATAGGCCCAATAAAGACATTGGGGTCATTTCGCCCACGGCCGCACTGTCTTCCATACCCTATACGCCAAAAGAGAGCATGAAATTTTTACGGCACCTTTACACTGAACAAGACAGCCTCATTGGCAAGTATGGCCCTTATGATGCTTTTAGTTTTGAAAAAAACTGGTATTTACCACGATATTTGGCCATTGATCAAGGCCCGATTCCCGTAATGGTTGAAAATTATAGAAGTCGATTATTGTGGAAACTGTTCATGGCAAATGAAGAAGTACAGAATGGACTTAATAAATTGGGCTTCCAGAGCCCTTATCTGAAAAAGGATGGGTAAACGTACCTTTTTTTTCTTGGCGATACTGACCCTGTTTTTTTCGTGTAACGGCAAAGATGATTATACCTATACGCCCATTGAATTTCCAGATGACGATACAGGTACCCCCCCTAATGATGAACCCCTTATAAGTGATGAAGAGCTTTTGGATCTCACCCAACGGGAAACCTTTAAATATTTCTGGGATTTTGCCGAAGAAAATTCCGGAGGTGCTCGAGAACGCTACCACCCCAATGATCCTGGCAGAGATGCCCATGTGGTCACCGCTGGTGGTACCGGTTTTGGCATAATGGCTCTATTGGTGGGTATCGAAAGAGGATACATCACCCGTGGTCAAGGTGTTGAACGGCTGCAGGTCCTTCTTGACTTTCTCGAAAACGCAGACCGCTTTCATGGTGCATGGTCACACTGGATCAATGGCACCAATGGATCGGTAATCCCGTTCAGCCCCAAAGATAATGGGGGAGATCTGGTCGAGACCGCATTTTTGGTGCAGGGACTGATTTGTGCAAAAGAATATTTTGAAGACGGTACTGATGAAGAAAAGCTATTGGCACAACAGGCAGATGACCTATGGAAAGGTGTCGAATGGAACTGGTACACGCAGAATAGGAATGCCCTGTATTGGCATTGGAGCCCTAATTTTGGCTTTGACATCAATCTTGAGCTCAAGGGCTACAATGAGGTATTGATCACCTATGTTTTGGCAGCGGCTTCGCCCGATCACGGTATTGAAAAAGAGGTATATAGCAACGGATGGGCCTCTAACGGAAACATTACTTCAAACGAAACGCAATATAACATTCCCCTATTGGTCGACCATGCCGGTAATGCCCCATTTGGCGGACCTCTGTTTTGGGCACATTATTCATATCTAGGGTTAAAGCCCAGAGGTCTTTCCGATGATTACGTGAATTATTGGAATGTGAATGCGAACCATTCTAAAATCAATTATAATTACTGTGCTGAAAACCCAAGAAACTTTGAGGATTACGGAGAAAACTGTTGGGGATTAACGGCAAGTTATACACGAAACAGTGATGGAAACATGGGCTACAACGCCCATAGCCCATCAAACGACACAGGGGTGATATCTCCAACGGCCGCCATTAGCTCCATTCCCTACACCCCTACCGAGTCGCTTCGTGCCATGCACTACTTTTACCGACATAAAGATAAGTTGCTGGGGCCTGCCGGTTTCTACGATGCGTTCAGCCCTGAGCATAATTTTTGGGTGGCCGAGGCCTATTTGGCCATCGACCAAGGACCACAAATTATCATGATAGAAAACCACCGGACAGAACTATTATGGAGTCTTTTTATGCAAAATGAAGAGGTAAGGGCGGGTCTTGATAAACTGGGTTTTCAATATAGCAATTGAATCACTTTTTGGTTGTACAAAGAATAGAATTGATTTAGTAATTGTTTAGCATATGATTTTGAAAAAATACCATATCATTTTTCTTTTTCAGCTTTTTGTTGTTGGCGGTCTTCTATCACAGACACGGGAAAGCATTCCCGAAGTGGAAGCTTTGCTGAAACAAATGACCATAGACGAAAAAATTGGTCAGCTAAACCTATTGACACCAGGTGGTGGGGTAGCCACTGGTTCGGTGGTGAGCGAAAATGTGGAGGCCAAAATCAAAGCTGGTCAAGTGGGTGGCCTGTTTGGGGTGTCTGGCCCCGAACGTGTTCGTATGGCCCAAAAATTGGCAGTAGAGCATAGTCGATTGAAAATTCCGCTATTGATCGGTTCAGATGTCATTCATGGCTATAAGACCACCTATCCCATTCCCCTAGGGCTTTCATGCAGTTGGGATATGGACTTGATTGAACAGGCGGCCCGCATGGCGGCGACCGAAGCTACAGCTGATGGTATCATGTGGAATTTTTCCCCTATGGTCGATATCGCCCGAGACCCCCGCTGGGGCCGTATCGCAGAAGGGGCGGGTGAAGACCCTTTTTTAGGCTCGGCAGTGGCAAAGGCAATGGTCAAAGGCTATCAAGCCGATGATTTGGCGGCCCCCAATACCATGTTGGCCTGTGTGAAGCACATGGCCCTCTATGGAGCTGCTGAAGCGGGACGTGATTACCACTCCGTCGACATGGGCAAAGTGAAAATGTTCAACCAATATCTGCCTCCATACAAAGCGGCCGTTGATGCCGGGGTCGCCTGTGTTATGACCTCTTTTAACGATATCGACGGCATACCTGCTACCGGAAACAAATGGCTATTGACCGATCTGTTACGCAATCGCTGGGGCTTTAAAGGCTTTGTGATCTCTGACTATACCTCGGTGAACGAAATGATCATGCACGGCCTTGGTGATTTGCAAGCGGTATCTGCATTGGCCCTAAAAGCGGGATTGGACATGGACATGGTCGGCGAAGGCTTTCTGACCACCCTAAAAAAATCACTTGAAGCGGGCAATATCACTGAAGACGAAATCACGCAAGCCTGCCGTCGTGTACTGGAGGCCAAACATGTATCAGGTTTGCTAAAAGATCCCTATCGCTATTCAGATGAAAAGCGTCCGAAAAAAGACATTTTAACCAAAGAGAATAGGGCCTTCGCCAGAAAACTAGCTGCCCGTTCTTTTGTATTATTCAAAAATCACGATCAAATCCTTCCACTGAAGAAAGAGGCCAAAATAGCCTTGGTGGGGCCACTGGCCGATAGCCGCAAAAACATGTTGGGCACTTGGGCACCCACAGGAGACACCAAATTGGCGGTCACCATTTTAGAAGGCTTTAAAAATGTCGCCCCTAGCGCCACCATCTCCCATGTTAAAGGTGCCAATATTTCAGATGATCCCGAGTTTGCCAAAAAAGTCAATGTATTTGGCCCTAGAATAGTAATCGATGAACGTTCCCCCGAAACCCTTTTACAAGAGGCCGTTGAGGCCGCAAACGCCTCCGATGTCGTAGTCGCCATTGTGGGCGAGGCCACAGAAATGAGTGGTGAGGCTGCCAGCCGAACCGATATTTCCATTCCTGAAAGCCAAAAAAAATTGATTCGCGCCTTGGTGGCCACAGGCAAACCCGTTGCCCTGGTGTTGATGAGCGGCAGGCCCTTGACCATTTCTGAGGAATTTGAAATGCCGGTGGCCATTTTGCAGGTATGGCACCCCGGAGTTGAAGCGGGAAACGCCGTGGCCGATGTGGTCTTTGGTGATTACAACCCATCAGGAAAATTGACGACTACCTGGCCGAGAAACGTTGGGCAGATCCCTATTTACCACAGCGTGAAGAATACAGGTAGGCCAGCGCCAAAAGATAAATTCGATAAGTTCAAATCGCATTATCTTGATGCGCCCAACACACCCCTTATTCCCTTTGGTCACGGACTTAGCTATACAACTTTTGAATGTACCGATCTAAAACTTGACAAAAGCAACATTTCAGAAAGGGAATCGATCGAGATAAGTGTTACGGTAAAAAACACAGGTAATTTTGATGGTGAAGAGGTTGTTCAACTATATTTGCGAGATGTGGTACGCAGTATCACTCCGCCCATCAGACAATTGAAAGGCTTTAAAAAAGTATTCTTGAAAAAGGGCGAAAGCAAAACGGTTACCATTACCCTAACGCCCGATGATTTGAAGTTTTACAACAGTACATTGGAGTTTGTTTCAGAACCTGGTGAATTTGAAGTATTTGTGGGCACCGATTCAAACGCCTCGTTACAAAAAACCTTTATGTTAAGATAGGCCATGCATTTTTTAAGAAGATGGACACATGTTCTAGTTACAATATGCCTCTTTTGGACCTTGGCAAGCACTGCTCAAGAGCGCTACATAGATTCTATTTTTACTGAAATCAATGTCCGAAGTTTTGTTTTCTCAGATACATTGGAGCTTGATTTTTATAGTGCCAAAAACAATGAATTGACCGATAGGCCTATAATGATATTGGTTCACGGCGGTGGATTTGCCATAGGCAAAAAAGACAATCTGCTCGAAAAAAAATTCTGTACCGCCATGGCCGCAAAAGGATACGCCGTGGCCTCTATCAGCTATCGCCTTACCCGAAAAGGAAAGTCTTTTGACTGTGATTGTCCCACAGAAGAAAAACTGGCCACCTTTAAAACGGCTTCTGAAGATGTGCTCAAAGCTGTTGGCCACCTAGCGAAAAATACCGGTTCTCTCGGGTTCGATCGTAACAAAATCATTTTGGTGGGCAGTAGTGCGGGTGCTGAAGCAGTGCTCAATACCGTTTTTATGAGATATCATCGTGATTTTCGTCAATTGCCGTATGGCAATCTACAGTTTGCGGGGGTCATATCGTTCTCTGGTGCCGTATTGAACGCTGATTATATCACCGAACAAACCGCCATACCTACTTTACTCTTTCATGGCGTTAAAGACAAACTGGTGCCTTACGGTACGGCCGCGCACCATTACTGCGATGAAGATACGCCCGGCTATTTACCGTTAGATGGTTCAAATACTATAGCCCAACGGCTTTCAAAACTTGGTGCACCATACACCCTCTATGTCGATATGGAGGGCAACCATGATTGGGCCAACAAGGCCTATGCCCATACCCATGATATTTCCAATTTCATCAAAACCGTAATTTTAGATGGTGTATGGCAACAATCAAAAATAAGGTTAACCCCATAGCAGTACGAATGAACTGGAAAATATCAGTAGTGAGCCTATTGTTGGTTTTTGCTTCCTGTAAACAGAAAGAAGCGGAAACGACCATTGAGAAAAGACCACCGAATATTGTTTTTATCATGTCAGATGACCATGCGTTTCAGGCCATAAGTGCCTATGGTCATGAGTTGGGCAAGTTGGCGCCCACACCAAACCTCGATCGTCTGGCAAAGAACGGTGCCATTTTTGAGAACAATTTTTGTACAAACTCCATTTGCGGTCCCAGTCGTGCGGTTATTCTAACAGGAAAGCACAGCCATATAAACGGATTTAGGATGAATGGTGAAAGGTTCAACGGCAATCAGGCCACATTGCCCAAATACCTGCAAAAACTTGGATACGAGACAGCCATTATCGGCAAGTGGCACCTGCATGGGGCTCCCAAGGGCTTTGACCATTGGGAGATTTTGAACGATCAGGGAAACTACTACAATCCTGAGTTCATTAGTGGCCAAGATACCACCATTGTCGAAGGCTATGCCACAGATCTTATCACTGAAAAAAGCCTAGACTGGCTGAAGCACAGAGAAGATGCCGAACAGCCTTTCTTTTTGATGGTACACCACAAAGCGCCACATCGCAATTGGATGCCCGCCCTTCGCCATGCGAACAAATACGATTCGGTGACTTTTCCACTGCCCGATACCTATTTTCCTACTTTTGAGAAGCAAACGGCTTCTGTAGAACAACAACAGACCATTTATAGTGATATGTATGAGGGCCATGACCTGAAAATGACCAAAGAACATGGCAGCACGGCACTGGCCCACAACCCTTGGACCACCGATTTTGAACGCATGACCCCAGAACAGCGCAAGGCTTGGGATGAAGCCTATTTGCCTAAAAACAATGCCTTTCACAAGGCCAGTCTTAAAGACAAGGACTTGGCCCTTTGGAAAGGTCAACGTTACCTTCAAGATTATCTGGCCACTGTGGCTGCGGTCGATGAGGGTGTGGGCAAAATTTTAGACTATCTAGAAGAAAATGGTTTAGAAGAGAATACCTTGGTGGTCTACACCTCAGACCAAGGCTTCTATTTGGGCGAAAAAGGTTGGTTTGACAAACGGTTCATGTACGAAGAATCTTTGAAAATGCCCTTATTGATGCAGTTGCCAAGGGTTATCGAACCGGGCACGATAATCAAGGGTATGACACAGAACCTCGATTTCGCCCCAACTTTTCTCGATTTGGCCGGGGGTGCTGCGTATACTTCCGAAATGCAGGGAGAATCGTTCAGAAAATTGTTGGAAGGATCTGAAGATGATTTCAAAGAGGCCATTTACTATCATTACTACGACTTTCCAGCTTTCCACATGGTCAAAAAACAATATGGGGTGCGTACCAAACGCTTTAAACTTATTCATTTTTATGACGATATTGACGAATGGGAATTCTATGACCTCGAAAAAGATCCAAAAGAGTTGTACAATGCCATTGACGATGAAAAATATGCTGACGAGATAGCCATGATGCATCAAAAACTGGACAGCCTTCAGGTAGTGTACAAAGTGACGGAAAAAGAATTTGAAAATGCCCCAAAAGAGCAGGTAGAAAAGGCTTATGAGAATTTTGACCGCCTGCTCGGAAAACCGATAAAATGAAACAGCTAACCACTCTTTGGGTCATTTTGACCTTACATACCGCTTTTGGTCAGACCACAAATGTGATGACCTATAACATCAAATATGATAATCCGAAGGATAGTCTAAACAATTGGAACGACCGCAAAGATTTTCTTATCTCACAGCTCAATTTTTATGCCCCCGATATCTTTGGCACCCAAGAGGGGCTTGCACACCAGCTGAAGGAAATCGATCGAGGGTTGAACGATCATACTTTTTTTGGTGTGGGCCGCGACCATGGTGACGACCGTGGTGAGTTCACCGCCATCTTTTACAATCAGAAAAAAATCGATTTGTTGAAAGAAGCCACTTTCTGGCTTTCACCTACTCCTGAAAAACCTTCAAAAGGCTGGGATGCCGCCCTGCCAAGAATATGCACCTATGGTCTTTTCAAAAGAAAAAAAGATGGACGGCAGTTCTATGTGTTCAACACCCATTTTGACCATGTGGGTATACATGCACGGATAGAGAGCGCAAAATTAATTCTTAAGAAAATCAAAGAGTTGAACGTTGAAAATCTTCCTGTGGTCGTAATGGGTGATTTCAATTTAGAACCTTCCAGCAAAGGAATTCGACTAATCTCAGATGAATTGGGCGATGCTCATATCGAAGCCGGTAAAAATGCCCATGGCCCCAAGGGCACCTTCAATGGCTTTGATTTTACAAAACCTGTTGAAAAAAGAATTGACTATATCTTTATTTCAAATGGGGATTTTGAGGTGTTGAAAAGCGGTATTTTGAGCGATTCATTTGAATGTCGGTACCCATCAGATCACTTTCCGGTATATGCCGAGTTGCGGTTCATGGAAAAATGAACCATTATACGCCCGTTATCACATACTAGGTAATTAAATTACCTTCATCATCCCATTCGGCAATGATACCGCGTTTGCTTTGGTCAACGCACTTGGCCAACCAGTCCTCATCATACGAAACGCCGTGCTGTTTCAGTACATCTTCGGGCACCCCATTCCACACATTGGGCATGTTGCCTTTATAGCCTAACTCTTCCATTCCGATCTTTGAGGTATAAAAACCGGTCACGGTCAAGTTTCTGACCAGTGAAAAAAAGTTAACCTCAAATGGACGGTCACTTTCGGGCACCTCTGGATCATAGTAGGCGATACCATCTAAAATGATCTTTTGCTGCTCTTCGGTCGCTGACTTGAACTCGGTATTGAACTCGGTATTGCTTTTGTGGTCGAGCCACATGAGCCCACCCCTAAGGTCGACCTGCATCTCAGGAATATCTTTTGCCATAAACTCAATGAACGGTACCACTTCAGCATCAGAGGCACTTTTATATTGCTCACTTCGCGGCAGCACCAAGTCACAGAGAACGGTCATGGTCGCCCACTCATGTTCGTTAAAGAACTGTTCTCCATTAAGTTCGGCCACCAGCTTGTTCTCTCTTGGTGTTCGCCAAGGAACGTATAGCTCTTCGACCACTTCTTGTTCAGAAGCCTTACTTTCAGGTTTACAGCCATGAACGGCCAACCCACCGGCCACCGATCCCAAAACAATCGATTTGATACTTTTTCTTCTATCCATGACCTTAGATATTTTGTTTTTTCAATTGATCCACGATATGATCGGAAGCCCTCCATGAAAGGGCCAAAATCGTCCATGTACAATTTTTATCGGCTTGTGAGACAAAGGGCCCTGCATCGACCACGAACACATTATCCACATCGTGTAATTGTTGAAACCTATTGGTGACCGAGGTTTTGGGGTCATCTCCCATACGGGTGGTGCCCACTTCGTGAATGATACGGCCAGGTGTGTGCAACCCATAATCGGCTTCTTTGCCGGGCTTGCTGCCCAATACCTCACCCCCTAGATTGGCCAATAGTTCCTCAAAGGTATTGTGCATATGACGGGCTTGGTTGCGTTCCAAATCTGACCATTTGTAGTGAAATCGCAAAACGGGTATGCCCCATTCATCGACAGTAGTTGGGTCTATTTCACAATAATTGTCTTTTCTGGCAATCGATTCGCCCCTACCGCTCAGTCCGATAATGGCCCCATAATACTTCTTGGCATCACTTCTGAGCATATCGCCATAACCTCCGACCTTGGTACCGAAGAATTTGTTGAACTCGTTTACGTTGAAACCAAAGCCGTAACTGGGCATGCCCATGCCCCCTCCTATTTCTATATGATAACCACGCGGAAAATCAAGTTTTGAGTTGTCGCCCCACCAGGGTGAATACACGTGCATACCACCGACACCATCTTCGTTGTACGATACCTTACGGTTCATCAAATCGGGCACGAATGCCATACGGTCGGCACCCGTTGAGTCATGCAGGTACTTGCCAACATGGTCACTACTGTTGCCCAAACCGTTCGGATGTTGGGCGCTCTTCGAGTTCAAAAGTATTCTCGCCGTACTACAGGCCGAAGCTCCCAAAATAACCACTTTGCCCTTGAGCTTGTACTCTTTTCTATCTTCTTTGTTAATATATGAGACCCCGGTTGCACGGCCTTCTTCATCAGTTGTCACTTCTCGTACCACGCAGTTCACAAAAAGATCTACTTGCCCACGGCTTTTCTGCGCCGGAAATATCAAACAGGTCCCAGCCGAGAAATCGGCATATACCTGACAGGCCCTGCCACACTGCCCACAGTAGAAACAAACGCCACGTTCGTTGTTGATTTTTTTGGTAAGCATCGACATTCTTGCCGGATAAACGGGCACGCCTGTTTTTCGTGCCCCCTTTATATAGAAAAGCTCGTGTAACCGTGGTTTTGGGGGAGGAAGAAAAAAACCGTCGGGATCGTTTGGAAGCCCTTCATTGGTACCGAACACCCCGATCAATTTATCGACCCGATCGTAATAGGGTTTTACATCATCATAACCGATGGGCCAATTTTCACCATAGCCATCGACGTCTTTATGCTTGAAATCAGTGGGGCCAAAACGTAATGAGATACGCCCCCAGTGATTGGTACGCCCCCCCAGCATATGGGATCTGAACCAATCAAATTTGGTTCCATCTTTATGGGTATAGGGCTCGCCTTCGATTTCCCATCCGCCATAGGCGGCATCAAAATCACCAAAGGGCCTTATGGTATTGGCACCCCGCCGTGGCGACTCCCATGGCCAACGCAGCTGGGTGCGTTGCTCTTGGTCGGCTGGATCAAAAAACGGACCTGCCTCCACCACGGCCACTTTAAGACCGGCATCGGCCAACACCTTGGTGGCCATACCTCCACCAGCACCTGACCCTACGATGATGGCATCATATACGGTTGAATTTTCAATTATTTGCATTCTTATAGTTGTAGGTTTGGCAACGTCTTCTGTTGCTTTTGATAATGGGGCAAATACAGCCCCTAATGGTAGGGTAAGATACACAAACAAGTTGTAAACAACTTGGCCCCATTCGGGTTTCCATACTCCATTTTCTTATCAGTTATATCTAAACTCCAGTTGCTTTGACTTGATCAGTTGTTGATGGGTGACAAAGGGTTTCTTTAGTTTCTTTCCATCCAATAAAATTTCCGCTTTGTTTTCATTGCCCTGCTTTCCATTTCCAATAATTTCAATTTTATCATTCTTATGGTATTCAGCGTCTAAATGAATGGTGATCTTATCAAAAGTCGGTATGGTCAAAGCATATATAGGCTCTGCCGGACTCACGGGATACACCCCCATCATCGAAAAAACGGCCCAAGCGCTCATGGTACCCGTATCATCGTTTCCTGGAAGCCCATCTGGGGCATTTTTAAAATAGGTCTTCAACAGTTCCGAAACTTTTTCAACGGTACGCCATTCTTCCCCTTTTACGTAGTTGAACAGATAGGGATAACCAATATCAGGTTCATTGGCCATATCGAACTGGTCATTGTCAAATACATCTTGTAAACGTTTCGAAAACGGTCTTGGGCCACCCATCAGTTTTATCAATCCCTCTACATCATGGGCCACCATAAAGGTATATTGCCAAGCATTACCTTCAATAAAACCAAGGTTTTTGACAAAATTGGCCCCCGTCTCCGGATTGTAGGGTGTAAGCCAACTGCCATCATCGTTTTTGGGCCTCAGCAAGTTGAATTCTTTGTCAAACAGTTTCCGATACGATATGGCGCGTTTTGAAAATCGTTTATGATCTTCTTTTTTGCCCAACACTTTGGCCAATTGTGCAATGGCAAAATCAGAGATGTTGTATTCTTGTGTTGTCGAAACCGATCCACTGTTCGTGGTCTTTGTGGTTAGATATCCCTTTTCAATATAATCTTCGATACCCGGCCGCAACGGATTCTGCTTTAGCTGATCGGCGCTCTTTTTCATGGCCCTGTACGCCTTTTCTACATCAAAATCTTGAATACCGCGCAAATAGGTGTCTGCGATGATGATACCCGCCGGGTCACCTACCATGGTGGTGGTTTCGGTAGCGTTCAATTCCCATTTTGGCAACCAACCCGATTCATCGTATATGCGCAACATGCTGTTGACCATGTTCGATTGTTGTTTTGGATATACCAAACTCATCAACTGGTGCAAATTTCTGTAAGTATCCCAAAGGGAAAAGACGGTATAACGCGTACCATCGGTTTTCAAGGTTTCGCGTGTGCGCATCTTTGGGTATTCACCATTGACATCATTCAAGGTATTCGGATGGATCAACGTATGGTACAAAGCGGTATAGAAGATGGTCTTCTCATCTTCTGAACCCCCTTCCACCTCAATTCTCGATAGGTACTGATTCCATTCCTCTTTGGTTTCTGACAAAATCTGATGAAACGATCTATCTGCAGTCTCCATCTCCAGATTCTTTCTGGCGTTTTCAATGCTGACATAAGAAACACCCACTTTCATCTCGACTTGGGTCGGCACCTTGAAATCATAGGTCATATAGGCCCCAATACTGTCGCCGACCACTTCTTTGGCATAGCCCTTCATCAATCGGGTCTTGCCGTTATAGGTCATCCATTGGGCTTCTTCCCCGCGATAGGTCGTTGGTTTTTTCCAGACACCGAAGTCATCGGCAGCTTTTGAAAAACGGGCCACAAAATAAACCGGATATGCTTCTTCGGGTTTGTAGTAACAAAAAGAACCGACGGTTCGTATACCCTCAATCTCTGTTGGGGAGACGACCTTTACCTGGGCACCCTGCTCATTGGTGAGACCCAGACCCAAATTCAACAAAATATTTGCTTCACCGGCAGGAAATGAATAGTTGCTGACCCCCACTCTTGTAGTGGCAGTCGTTTCTACTTTGATACCGTACTTGTCAAGCGTATTGGAATAATAACCGACTTTTGACACCTCATCGGAATAGGTAGAACCGTAATCGATATGGTCGGTAATGATTTCACCTGTGGTGGGCATGGCCAAAATAACGCCCAATTCAGGACAGCCGACCCCACTGAGGTTCACATGGCTGAAACCGGTTAAAAACCCATTATCAGAAGTATAGGGAGTGGACCACCATCGACTATCTTTCTCATAAGGCAGGTTCTGGGGGCCCGCCACATTGAAAGGGGCCACATTGGCCATGCCCCGAACCGCTATCGGCCCAGGATTGGTTGTACCAAAGTTGGAGGTACCTATAAAGGGATTGACATAATCGACCGGTTTTTTCTGGGCCAAGACGCTTATCGCCAAAAGGCAAAAAAGTACTGCAACGTTATTTTTCATTCGATAAGGAATACGGTTCTGAACCTTCTGCCACACCCCAATCTTTATTGGGTGTTGAACCCATTTCAAAAGACAGCACGCCGCCTTGCTGAACGGTTTCAGTACCGATCCACGTAGCATTGAAATCGTTTCCGTTCAAGGTTGCACTTTGAATAAAGGGACTGTTCTTGCCATTATTCTTGGCCTGAATGGTAAATGTGTTCCCATTTTCCAAATACAGCTTTACTTCATCAAAAAGGGGGCTGCCCATGACATATTGATTGGTGGCAGGAGCGACAGGATAAAACCCCAGTGCACTGAAGACATACCATGCCGATGTTTGGCCATTGTCTTCGTCACCACAATACCCGTCGGGCGTAGGGGTGTACAGCTTGGTCAATACCTCGCGTACTTTCTCTTGGGTCTTCCACGGTTGCTTCGCATAATTGTATAGATAGATCATGTGCTGTATGGGCTGGTTGCCGTGGGCATAGTTGCCCATGTTCATGATCTGCATTTCCCTGATTTCATGAATGGTGAACCCGTAATACGAATCGTCATATTCGGGAGGCATGTCAAAGACACCATCCAACATCCCCACAAATGCTTCATTACCGCCCATGAGTTCAATAAGGCCTTTCACATCATGAAAAACAGACCATGTGTAATGCAAACTATTGCCTTCGGTAAAGGCATCGCCCCACTTCAATGGATTGAAAGGGGATTGAAAGGAACCATCCTTGTTTTTGCCCCTCATAAGATTTGTCTCTGGGTCGAACAATTTTTTATAGTTCAACGATTTTTGATAGTAAGCGTCGGCCAAATCGTCTTTCCCCAGTGATTTTGCCATTTGTGCGATGGTGAAATCTGCATAGGCATATTCTAAGGTCCTTGCCGCATTTTCGTGAATTCCCACATCATACGGAACATATCCCAGCTCATTGTAATACACCAGCCCTGCTCTTCCAACGCTGTTCACTGGCCTTCCGTCAGGTACTGTTGCATTTTTTATGAGGGCATCCAACAAAATTTCTTCATCAAACCCCGTAACACCCATAAGGTGCGCATCTGCAATTATCGGGGCAGAATTTGAGCCGATCATGCAATCTCTATGTCCAGGGCTGGCCCATTCGGGCAACCACCCCGATTCTTTGTACGTGTTTGCCAAGCCTTGCATGATATGACCGTTCAGTTCGGGGTACATCATATTGAAGAATGGAAACACCGCTCGAAACGTATCCCAAAATCCGTTGTCGGTAAACATATATCCTGGTAATACCTCCCCGTTATACGGACTGTAGTGGACAATGTTTCCATCTTCATCAAATTCATAGAATTTTCTTGGAAACAACAGCACCCTATATAGACAAGAATAGAATGTTCGCAGATGGTCTATGTTGTTTGTACGTACGGCCATTCTGCCCAACTCTTTTTCCCAGGCTTCTGTCGCCGCTGCCCTGGTCTCTTTGAAACTCTTGTCCCCTATTTCCCTATCGAGGTTCAATTGTGCCTGTTCTGGGCTGATAAAGGAGGAAGCTACCTTGACATGTACCGCTTCGCCCCTCTTGGTCTTGAACCCGACGATTGCCCCTACATGGTCGCCTTCATCTTCAGTAGAATTTTTGTTCAATTGCCACTCATCGCCCCAAGTATGTACCTGTTCAAAAGGCTTGTCAAACTCGGCCACAAAATAGTTGTGGAAATTTTCAGGAACCCCGCCACTGTTGTTTCTACAGTACCCCACAATCTTTTGCTGTTTGGGCAAAATTTTTACCATAGAACCCTTAAAAAAGGCATCCAAAAGAATATAGGCACTATCGCTATCAGGAAAGGTAAACCGAAAATGGGCGGCCCTTTCTGTGGGGGTCACCTCAGCGACCACATCGTAATCTGCCAAATAGACACTGTAATAATCAGGTTTCACGGTCTCTGCCTTATGCGAAAAATGCGAGGCCCGTTCTTCTTCTTTATATTTCAGGTCACCGGTCACGGCCATGAGGGAAAAAGCGGCATAGTCATTGATCCATGGGCTGGGCTGGTGCGTCTGCTTGATTCCGCGAATGGTATGGTCATCATATTTGTAGGTCCAGCCATCGCCCATTTTTGAGGTCATGGGCGTCCAAAAGTTCATGCCCCAGGGAGTGGCAATCGCTGGATAGGTGTTGCCATTCGATAAACTGAACTCTGAATCGGTGCCCATTAGAGGGTTTACATAATCCAGAAAAGAGGTTTCTTCAATGGCGCTTGCCCCGTCGTTTTGTGTCTTTTGGTCGGTACAAGACATTGCAAATACCAAGAATATCGCTATAAACACCGCCTTAACACTGCTACATTTCGAAATTTTCACTCTCATCACCTATATATTTTATTTGGATCGGGGAACTCTGTTGCCGACACATCGACCACTGCGGGTGTATCTGACATTTCGAACACCAAGGTTCCGCCCTGCATGATTTCTTGGTGCTTGATGAACCATCTGTTCAAGGTTTCTCCATTCAATGTAATGCTTTTTACATACATATTGCCTTCCCCAAAATTCTTTGCTTCAATAGTAAAAACTTTGTCGTCAAGAACTCGGATGCTTGCTTTTTCAAACAACGGACTCCCGAAATCATAAATTCCCTGAGCTGCATTCACAGGATATAGGCCCAACGCACTCAATATGTACCAAGAAGACATTTGCCCACAGTCTTCATTGCCGCAATGCCCATCAGGTTGGTTTTTATACTGTTCTTCCCTGATTTTTTTGACAAGCTCTTGGGTCTTATGGGGTTTTCCCACATAGTTGTACAAATAGGCAACGTGATGACTGGGTTCATTGCCATGGGCATATTGACCTATCATTCCCGTACTGAAAATAGGCAATTCATCTTCAGGGAGCGCAGCATATGAGAACATAGAATCAAGCTTTTGCTCAAACCTTTCCATACCGCCAGTGGCGTTGATCAGTCCCGGAATATCTTGCTGCACCGACCAATAGTAGTGCCATGCATTGCTCTCACAGAAATAAGGGGTGTATGCTTTTGGAATGAAAGGTGTCAAAAACTCTCCCTTTGCATTCTTGGGCTGCAGCCATGCATTTTTTTCGTTGTACAGATTTTTCCAGTTTTGGGAACGTGCCAAAAAATACTCATAGTCTTCTTGCTCACCCAGATCTTTGGCGAACATGGCAATGCACCAATCGCCGAAGGCGTACTCCAAGGTTTTGGAGACAGACCAGTTTTCGTGGTGTTCATCGACGGGAACATACCCTTTTTCTTTATACCTATCGATTTGACGTTCATCTACCATGGCACTTTCTTTACAGGCCCTATACGCAAGTGAAACATCAAATTCATATCCTTTGAAATAAGCATCGACGATAACGGGAACGGCATGATAACCGATCATCATGTTTGTTTCACTGCCCTGCATCGACCACACGGGAAGCACCCCCGTTTCTTGATAATGTGCCAAAAGGGATTTGACCATATCGGGCACCTTGTCGGGCTGAATGAGGGTATATAGGGGGTGGGCCGCCCTAAAGGTATCCCAAAGTGAGAAGGTATCGTAACGATTGTAACCGATTGCCTGGGCAACGGTATCCACACCTTCTCTATAATTTCCTTGGTCGTCATTTGCCGCTTTGTACTGCCCATTACTGTCACTGTACAACGTTGGGGCCAGCATCGATTGGAACAACATGGTATAAAAGATGGTTTTCTTGTTCACATCTTCAGAGACTACTTTGATTTTTTGCAGTTCATTTTCCCAAACAAGCTCGGCCTGCTTTCTGATGGTATCAAAATCAGCGTTTGCCTCTATGTCGATCGCTTTTCCCGCTGCTTCTGAACTTACCGATGACAATCCCGTTTTTACAACAATCTGTTCGTTTTCAACGGTTTCATAGTTCAAGATTATTTTGTGGTCGATGCCATTCGATGGCGCATCTTTTTTCTTGTCATCATATACCTCATAAGATGTGAAGGGCTTTGAGAAGCGCATTTCAAAAAAGAGCCTTTGATTTCTTGCCCAGCCTGTTGACATGCGATGCCCCTGTAATATTGAATCATTGATTACCTTGATAAACGTATCAGTGGGTTTGTCCCAATTGAGGGAATAGCCCAAATCAACATGGATCTGGGTCTTCTTGTCATTTGGAAAGGTATAGCGATGTACCCCGACCCTGCTGGTCGCCGTCATTTCGGCCTTAATGCCATAATCCAATAAATCTACCCAGTAATATGCCGGGGATGCTCCTTCTTGATCATGATCAAAACGGGAAAAAGGCTTGTGGTTATTCTCTTGGATCCGTTCAGAAAACCTGCTATTGGTGGGCATTACCAAGATATCGTACAAATCTCCGGCCCCGGTACCGGTAAGGTGGGTGTGCGAAAAACCTGATATGATGGAGTCTTGGTAGTAATATCCGGCGATTCTGTCCCAACCCGGTATGCCGATATCAGGACTCAACTGTACCATACCATAGGGCATGGTGGCCCCTGGGTAGGTATTCCCAGGTCCGTCTGTTCCTATAAACGGATTTACATATCGCGTCAGTTTTTCGTCTAAAGCTTCTTTTTCTGCTGGTGTCACACAACCAATCACCAGTACCAAAATCAATAATAAAAAAGAATAAAGCCTCATTGATCTTTTGATTTTGCCATAACGCTATGATGGTTTCACAAGCTGTTCTCAATCGTAAACCGCACAATCTCTGACAATCGGCCATAGGCCAAACCCACCACTGTATCGGCCGCACCGTAATAAATGGCCACTTTGTCTTCATCTATGGAATGCAGTGCCGCACACGGAAAAACCACATTGGGCACATCACCTACACATTCATATTGGGTCTGCGGAGTCAGTAGATAGGGCTGTGTTCTGTATTTCACCTGATCGGGTCGATCTTTATCCAAAATTGCCGCACCCATGGCGTATCGAAAGCCATTGCAGGTATTGATGACCCCGTGATAGAACATCAACCAGCCCTCATCGACCAAAATAGGTATAGGGCCTGCCCCTATTTTTGTACACTGCCATGCACTATCGACAAACGCAGTGGCCTTCATCACGCATCGATGTTCGCCCCAATATTTCATATCAGGGCTGTAACTTACATAGATATCCCCAAAAGGGGTATGGCCATTGTCGCTTGGGCGGCTCAACATAGCGTATTTGCCATTGATTTTTTCAGGAAAGAGCACCCCGTTTCTATTAAAGGGCAAAAAAGCGTTCTCACATTGAAAAAAATCCTTGAAGTCGTAGGTATAACCGATACCTATTGTTGGGCCGTGATACCCATTGCACCATGTGATCCAATAGCGGTCTTCGATAAACGTGACCCGTGGATCATATTTATAGTCAGAGGCTATCATCTGTGTGTTTCCCGCCTTGAACGCTATGGGTTGATGGTCGATGTTCCAGTGAAGGCCATCTTCGCTGAAACCGGCAAAAATGTTCATCTGCACCGCTTTGTTGTCGCATCTGAAGACCCCTGCAAAACCCTCTTCAAATGGTACCACCGCACTGTTGAATATACTGTTCGATGTGGGTATCGCATCTCGTTGAATGATTGGGTTGTCAGTATGCCTCCAAAGTACTTCGGTATGCCCTGAGGGCCTGTCTTGCCATGGTAACATCGTTTTTGTTTTCAAGCTTCTTCTTTATATAATGTGGACAATCGATTCAATCAGCAATCTTCCTGACCTTATCAAACCACGTAAATTTCAATACTGCCGTAGTAATCAGAAATACCGCCAAGGCCCAAAGGGTTTTCGGATAGTCGCGCACCATAAAATAAATGGGAAGGATAATCATACTTGATTGCCATATTATACCTATGGTACAGTTGAACATATCTTTCCAAAATTCACCATTTTTGGCCATTGTCTTTCCTTCTTGGATCAATTTTTCTGAAACGGGCTTCCACCATCCCCAAGGGTGCACCGTACCATAAAAAGAGGTCAAAATTTTCATTTCGGTAGGTTTGCTTAAATAGGTGCCCAATAAACATCCAAGCAATGAAAAACCAAAAATAATCGGAAATAGGTATATATCATGTATATGGGAAATCTCGTACCAAAATGAACCTTCCATGAAATTTCCCTTGTTCTGATGTAGAAAAAATTGTGCCGTTGCCACCACAAGGCCTGCCAACATACCCCAAAAATAACCCCAGCCATTAAAGCGCCACCAGACCCACTTTAAAAAATTGGCCATCACATAACCTCCATACAATGAACTTGAAATCCACAATGTGAGGGAGTTTATGGACTCTGCAAAAAAGCCCATGAAAACACCCAAGGCCACTACCGCTATCGATGCAATATGGCTGGCCTTTACATAATGCTTGTCAGATGCCTCTTGCTTGAAATACTTTTTATAGATATCATTTACGATGTATGCGGGCCCAGCGTTTACAAAAGCTGAGAATGTGCTCATAAAGGCAGCCAATAAGCCGGCCAACAACAATCCCTTGATCCCCACTGGAACATGAAAGTTGATGACCTTGGGCAAAATTATTTCGAGTTCTGCGCCAGTAAGCCCGGCGTCTGCTGCCATACCCGGAGCCAAAACCACCAAGCCAATGACCACAATACCCGCAATAAGCAAGTATCTTGGGATAAATAAGATAAGATTCGTGAAACCGCTCATATAGGCAGCTTCCTTGACAGTTCTGGTAGAGAGAATCCTTTGCATATCAAAACTGGGGGTAGGCCCGGCAATACTGGCAAAGATACCTTTGAAAAGGGCCATCCCTATAAAGGCACCGAACATTTTATAGCCTTCAGAATCTATCAAATCATTGAAGGCTTGGAACTTATCACTCCAATGGGTGCCCAATTCCCAACCAAAAAAGATGTTTTTCCATTCTTCTGTGATGATGGCGTCAATCTGTACATCTGAAATCTCAAAAAAAGCATATCCGGCCACCAAAATGCCCGCCAGTACCATAATGATATATTGCAGTACTTCTGTAGCGACGACTGAAAACATGCCTCCCTTGACCGTATATAGCGTGGTCAACCCAATAATGATCAGTGCGTAAGACTGTTCGGATAGCAATAGTACCGTGTCGCCTATTTGCCATGTTAGGTCCCACGGCAGTATAATGGTCGTAAACTTTCCCACACCCTCAAAAAAATAGGCTATGAATCCGATAGCGGCCACTACGGCGAAAATGGCAACGATACTATGGGCCGCCCTTCCTGCACGGTCGTCACCAAAGCGGGTCAACATCCACTCTGAGCCGGTCATGATATTGGATCTGCGAATCCATACCGCCAAGAACATCATAATGAAGACTTGGTTAAAAATTGGCCATAACCACATGAACAAAAAGCTCTTTGCCCCATAAAGGAAAAGTATGCCCACCATCCATGCGGTACCTGACACATCGAACATACCCGACCCGTTGCTGAGCCCCAGATAGTACCATTTGATATTGTTGCCGCCAAGAAAATAGGAATCAAGGCCCTTCGAAGCCCTTTTCGAGACCCAAATGCCCACGACCAGTGTTAGAATGATGTAGGTTACAATAATTGAAATGTCCGCTATTGCCATAAATATTTTAACCTGGGTTAAATCGTGTTACTCGATAATCGAGATTTAATTGCTCCGAATCTCGGCTTCGGAATTTTTTAGGTTATCACCTTATGAATCTCTCGTGTCCCGATAATTATCAGGATTGCCCAAAATTTGTTTACTTCAGGGGATTCTTGCCCATTTCAAATTCCAACGTACCTCCTGCCATAAGCTCATCGTGTGTAATATAGGTTCGCTCCAATGGCTTTCCATTGAGTTTGACCGATTGAATATATCTATTGATTGATGAAGTTTCTTCTGCTTTGACCACCAATGATTTTCCATCTGGAAGTGCTATGGTGGCTTTTTCAAAAACCGGGCTGCCAAGCTCATATTCACCCGATGCCGGGTTCATCGGATACAGGCCCAGTGAACTAAACACATACCAAGCTGACATTTGCCCACAATCTTCATTACCACTCAAGCCATCTGGACGAGTACTATATTGGGTATCTAAAATTTCACGTACCCAGTATTGGGTCTTCCAAGGCTTGTCGGCCTTATTGAACATATAGGCAATATGGTGACTGGGTTCGTTGCCATGGGCATACTGGCCAATGAGTCCTGAAATGTCAACCGAAACATTATCGCCAGTAATCTCAGAACTTTCGGTAAAAAGTTGTTCCAGTTTTTGGGCAAAGGCTTCATTACCACCATGCAGTTCAATAAACCCAGAAACATCGTGCAACACAAACCAGCTGTGCTGCCATGCATTGCCTTCGGTATAATCGGTATGCTCTCGGTGATTCGAAAATTTTGGGTCGAAGGGTTCACGCCAGCTTTTACCATCAGATGACCTGCCCCGCATAAAACCAGTACTGGCGTCATACAGCTGTTTAAAAGCTTCTGAACGCTTACTGAAATAGGTGTAATCATCATCTTTGCCCAGTTCACGTGCCATTTGTGCCACGCACCAGTCATTGTAAGCAAACTCAAGGGATATGGTGACCGATTCGTCTAATTTGTCAAAAGGAATATATCCATATTCTTTGTAAGGTGATAGCCCCCGTATATCGCCCATCATGGTCTCACGAACAGCTAAATAGGCCTTTTCTACATCATAATCGCGATACCCCTTCAAAAAGGCTTCCACCAAAACGGAAACCCCATGGTTGCCCGTCATGGTATTGGTCTCATTGCCATACAATGTCCAAACCGGTAATCTTCCCTGTTCATCGTAATAGGCCAACAGCGACTTCACCATATCATTGACCCTTTCTGGCTGAATGATGTTCAACAATGGGTGTTCTGCCCTGAAGGTGTCCCATAATGATAAGGTGGTAAAAATATCTCCATCAGCTTTTATGATAGAATCATTTTGCAGGCGAAACTCACCATTCGCGTCATTGAAAAGTGTTGGGGCCACTTGGGCATGGTACAATGCTGTATAAAAAATGGTTTTCAATGAATCAACCGGGGTTTCCACCTTGATTTTTTCCAATGCGGACTGCCATTGTTGCGAAGCTTGGTTCTTCACCTCTTCGAAGGAAGTATTTTCTCCGTGCAGTTTTAAATTTTCTTTGGCATTCTCTATACTGACCGAAGAGATGGCGATTTTAAGGGCTACCGTATCCATATCTTTTTCGCCAAAAAAGAATTGTGCCCCTGTTTTAACTCCCGTTACCGGACCCTCCGATTCCTGGCCATCGGCCACAAACACAGCCTTGGTGATTGGGGCCGAAGATTTCATCGCAAAGAAGACCTTTTGGTTTCTGGCCCATCCTGTGCTGTGGCGGTACCCCACGATCATATTTTCATTATCAAGCACCACATGGCTTTCTGTTGGGTCATCCCAATTGATGGCATATCCTAAGTCAACAATAAATGAGGGTACGCCCGTATCGAGAAACGAATATTTATGGAACGCCACAAACCCATTTGCCGTCAGTTCGACCTTAACATCATTATCGGGCAAAACAACGCTATAATAGCCGGGGAGCGCTGTTTCCTCATCGTGTGAAAACCGGGAGGTGTAAGGCAAACTATCCCTGCTTTTACCAAAGTAGGCCACATCAACGGGTCTATTGGTGGGCATAACCAGTATATCGCCCAAGTCACCAATGCCCGTGCCGCTCAGGTGCAGTTGCCCGAATCCTGAAATGATCGAGTCCGTTATATGATACCCTGAGCACCAATCCCAGCCTTCCGTTCCATTGCTTGGGCTGGGCTGCACCCGGCCAAAGGGCACTACCGCACCCGGAAAGGTATGTCCATGACCCCCGGTGCCGATAAACGGATCAACATGGTCAACAGCTTGTTTTACGCTCTGCTCTTGGCTTTTCTTCTTACAAGAAGCAATTACCAATAGGGCGGCGACCACTAAGAAAAAAATTGGTGATTTATTCATTTGTTCGGTTAGTTGTTTTTTAGAGCCTGTCTGAAATTCTGAGCAGGCTATTCTTCTTTTGCATAGAACTTTCCATCATGGTCAATGGTTAGTTTTCTGCCTGAAAATGGACTTATTGCCCAAATGTTCCATCCGCTCTGATGCTCATCGGTGAACAGTTCGATTGTCTTGCCAGAAACATCGATATTCTTCGAAGGCCTGTTCTCGGCATTTGCAAACTTCTTTCTATACTCTCTGTACAATGACCATTTGATGTGCTCATCTTTGGGAATAGTGAACTTGACATCGGCCCCGACTTCTTGATCTGAGAAGTACACGTAGCCCCAATGTTCTGGTTCGTGCATATTGATGACCCCTTGGGGCGACCAGACCCAATTGTATTCGGGCAGGTATTTGCCTTTTTCATCCTTTTTTCTGGAATAGTGGCCACCGTTTAGATCAAACTGCCAATTGACCCTTGAAAAATTGATTCTCCAGAATTCATTCTGGGGTGGGTCATTACTTTTCGACGCCTCTACCAAAACAGCCCATGGTATGGCCAATTCGACCATCCAATGATCATCTATATCAGAAGGGTCATTCAATGTACCCTCTATTGAAATGGCAGATTTGAGCCCTTGAATATCCCAACTGTCAAGAACAGTGGCGCCGTTTCTGTAAGGTTTTGTCAAAAAAAGGTCCCAAACCGTATTCAGGGCATTGAGTTCCAACTCATAGTAATTGTGTGTGTCACCGTCAGGGTCAATAAAGACCTCAAAGTCATTGTTATAGAAAACGACCGTATCACGTTGCTTTAGATTTCCCCAAATATGGGGTTCTTCCAACTTGGCCAGTATGTATAGGTAGCCATCGTCCCACAACATCTTCATTCTTGTTCGGTACTTGGGCACCTTTTCGCCTTCTATATCGATAAAAGGTGTTGAATACATTGCTTTTTGCCAAGAAGCTTCATCGTCACGACCATCTATATCGATGAAATCGGTCGTCTTATGGGCTATATACGAGTTTGGGATTCTCTGGGCGATCAAATTAGGCAACGCACCTAAAAGAAGGTGCAACAAAACCATGGGTAATACCAAAGCATAACTTCTCATGCCATTCATTGGTTAGGTGCGATCGGGTGGCACTCACAAAGTAACTGCCCATACCGGTCAATTTTCCTTAATATTGATAAATTTATGCTTGTCTTACCATAATATTAGACCAATAGCCCCTCATTTGGGCTAAACAACCTAACATTATGGACTAATTTTCTACTATCATGTACATTAATGAAAAACTACATAATCTTATACAATCAAAGAAAGTATCCCACTACAAGATCAGTTATAAATACCACATTATTTTTTGGACCATCTATTTCATTTTTAATGTTCTTAGGTGGGGAAGCCTGCACAATGACTTCGAATATTCATTGAAGACCAATCTCATCGGATTTCCTATTCATATAGCCTTGGCCTATTTCAACATTTATTATTTGATGCCCAAGTTTATCCACACCAAAAAATATTTCACTTATGTCATACTGGTGTTTTTGTCCCTCTTCTTGATGCTTTTGGTAAAATTCAACCTTACCTATTATTTGGTTAGCACCAATGTCATGCCCGAGGCGGCCGAACCGGTCAGCAGTATCACCCTAAACTATGCCATCATAACGATGTTGGGCGAGCTATATGTGATTTCTTTTGTGACCGCCATCAAGATTACCATCGATTGGTTGCAAGAGCACAGCAAACTTCACGAGTTGGAAAGACGACAAATGGCCACCGAACTACGTTTTCTACGATCACAGGTTTCGCCACACTTCTTTTTTAACACACTCAACAATATTTACTCGCTTACCCTTGAAAAATCAAATAAGGCGCCTGAGGTTGTGTTGAAACTCTCAGATTTAATGCGCTACCTTCTCTATGCCACCAAGAAAAGGAAAGAGGGCTTGAAAAAGGAAGTGGAATGTATTCAGAATTATATCGACCTTGAACGGATACGGTTCGATGATTCATTGGAGGTGGATGTCAATATTACCGGAAATCTCGAAAATAAAGCCATAGCCCCGATGTTGTTGATTCCCTTGGTCGAAAATTGTTTCAAACATGGGGCAAGCAAAAACATTGGAAAGATGAATATTTGTGTCAATATCAATGTAATCGATAGCTTTTTGTATTTTGAGACAAAAAATACAAAGCCCAAAGGAGAAAAGAAAGATAGAATACCCTCAAGAGCAGGGGGAATAGGACTATCAAACGTCAGAAAACGACTTCAATTGGGCTATGCGCCGAATGAATATGAATTCAATGTCGAAGAAAATAAAACCCTCTTCAAAGTTTCACTAAAACTAAAAGTATAATGGCTTTCAAGGTTATGATAGTAGATGATGAGCCCTTGGCCATCAATGTGTTGAAAAATTATGTTGAACAAGTATCTGAGCTGGTATTGGAACAGACTTTTTCAAATGCCGTGGATGCCAGTTCATACCTGCAAAACCACTTGGTCGACATCATTTTTTTGGATATAAACATGCCTGTTCTTGATGGTTTTGATTTTTTGGAAACGCTCAAAATCAAACCTATGGTCGTCATCACTTCAGCACATGAAGAATACGCGTTAAAAGGTTTTGAGGCCCAGGCGATCGACTATTTGGTCAAGCCCTTTTCTTTTCCGCGTTTTTTGAAGACCATTAACCGTATAATCGGTCTTCTATCTACTTCTACTGAAAATACAGGCCCTACTGAAAACCCTAGCATTTTTGTCAAGGTTGACAACAAACGGCTACAAAAAATCTATTTGAACGAGATTCTCGTTGTTGAAAGCCTAAAAGACTACATCAGAATAAAAACAACTTCTGACAAGTACATTGTTCACAGTACGCTGAGCGGTTTCACAAAAGAGCTTCCTTCAGATAAGTTTATACGTATTCATCGTTCTTTCACGGCAGCTATTGAAAAAATACAATCTATCGAGGGCAATAGTTTAGAGATTGACGGTATCAGGTACACCATTGGCCGTAGTTATCTTGAAGATTTTAGAAAGAAAGTGCTGAATAAATGGGTAAAATAGTTCATAAAATATCTTTTGGCTAAGAGGCTGCCGTTGTGACCACTCTTTTTGGTCTTCCATTGACAAATTGAATCGACATCAAAACCGCAATCAATAAGAAAACCCCTGCACCGATTATAAACACCAAAGTTGTCATCGATTCAAACAATAATCCACCAGCTACGAGTCCGAACATACTGGCAATGCTGCCCATGCTGCTGCCATAACCTTGAATGGCCCCTTGTCTCTGTTTATCGCCTTTTTTTGACAATAAGGCCAAAAAGCTTGGCCACATCAAACCATTGCCCAACGAAAGAAATGTGTTGCCCAAATAGATTACCGTTATGTTTTCGATCGATAGCAAATAAAAACTTATGGCCAATAAAAGCGATCCCAGAACAATCAGAATCTTATCGCTCAATACTTTCGAAAGCCTACTCAATACCGGGCCTTGAACAATTATCATGATAAAGCTTGAGTACGTGAGAAACAAACCAAGCTCAGTGGGCGACCATTCTAAAAGCGTATTGGCATATATGGGCAAGCCTGCATAAAATAGGCTGAATGCCAAAAAAGTCAAGAAATAAACGCCAAATAATAGGGGAATTCCTGGAACAGTCATAATTGTTGACCAGCTTTCTTTCTTACCGTCGCCCATACCTGACTCACCCTCGGTATAACAATCTTTATGTTCTACCTGAAAAAAGCGTCTAAAGGAATTTAACTTCAATTCTGCCGTATCAACAACACACGGGTTGCTTTCTTTCAATTTTATGGTAATCACAAAAATTGCCACTAAAGAAATTGAGGCCGCAAGCATTAAGGGCAATACTTCGCCCAAAGATGTTGAAGCCAAAATACCGGCCAGTGCAGGACCCAGCACAAACCCAAGACTTGTAGAAGCTCCCATTTTACCAAAATTCGCATTACGGTCTTCATCGGTAGAAATATCAGATAGATAGGCATTGGCCACTGAAACGTTACCTCCGGTAAACCCATCAAAAACCCTTGCCAAAAAGATAATCAGCAGCGGTAGGGTCATGATATATTGCCCTGTTAATTCAGTGTCTTGTGACCACAAGCCTGTCTTGGGCAAAGCAAAGGCCAAAAGAAAGAGCAACCATGCGAAAAAAGTTCCTACTTGACTGATAACGAGCACCTTTTTTCTTCCAATTCTATCAGAAAGTCTTCCTAAGATAGGTGCCCCTATAAATTGAAAAAAGGGATACATTGCCCCAAGTAACCCATAAACAAAGCCATTGCCGCCAAAATCTATGACGATGAAAATTAGAATGGGTATTACAATGCTATATCCTAAAACCCCGATAAAATTTACCAATAGGATTGGAAATATTTTAGCAGGCAAGAGCTTTGAAAAAATCATAGGTGCTGGCTTAGCATAAATGTAAGCAAATTACTGCCCAAGTTGAACCGCACTGAACATAGTCAATTCATTATCTTGAAAAGAGCAGTTTACCTCGATAGGGTTACAGCATACCTCACAATCTTCGACATAGGCTTGATGGGTGATGGAAGTGTCTAAAAGCATTGAGATTTGTTCCCAACAGTAGGGGCATTGAAAATAATGCTCGTACATGGCACCTATATATCGACGTTCAACAACTGACCCGCCAATTGCAATAATTGCAACTCGGCCAATTTTGCATTGTATTTTGCCAAGTTTTTGCTGGTTTTGGCGTTCAACAGGTTTATCTGTGCCTGCCGAAGCTCTACAGAGGTAATCTGGCCAAGCTTGTATCGTTCAACCGAACGCAGGTAATTATTCGTCGCGGTCTTGACATTCTGCCCTTGCAGTTCATACACTTCAAAAAGGTTGAAATAGTTGCCCCTTGCATTGGCAATATCACGTTTTATTTCTTGTCGGATCTGCGTATTGAGAATTTCTTGCGATTCCAGCAATATTTTGGCATTTTTGATTTGGGTGATACCCCTACCCCCATCAAAGATACTCCATGTTAAGGTTGCCCCTAGCCCAAAACTTCTTGTGTTGTTGACATTAACGCCGGGAAAGAAGGGCCCGGGAGCATTCTGGTTGAGATTCCAACCATAAGAGCCCGTTAACCCAATAGTGGGCAAGAAAACCGATTTACTTGCCTTAAGGGTATAATCATTTATCATGGTATTTTTTTCGGCCTGCAACATGCTGACGTTGTTTTTCTCGGCTTTTTCTATGAAATCTTCCACTATCAACATGTCAGTGAATGTTACGGTGGTATCGACCTTATATGTATTCTCCAATTCTTGGTTAAGCAAAATGTTAAGGTCACGAATCGTATTTTTCAGCAGCTGACGTTCGTTCATCAGGTTGATACTGTCATTCACAAGATCTACTTCAGCATTGAGCACGTCGAGCTTATTGCTTTGCCCAAATTCAAAACTGTACTCAGCGCGCTTCAATCGGTCGGCCGTACTTTTATAGGTTTCGCTGAGAATCTGGATATTTTCTGAAATTCGTGCGACCTCATAATAGACTGAGAACAGCTGCAGCATGGTCGTTTCAATGGTTTCACGTGCCTGAAGTTCGGTTAAATTGTATTCTTCTTTTAGACGCTTGTAGTCATAAAATCTACCCAGTCCGTCAAAAAGCACATAATCGGCCCTAAGGCTTGCATTATATCGCTGCGCTTCGGCCTTATAGAGGCTCGCATCAGGTCTGGGCACCGGATTTCCAGTTTCCTCATCGATTACCGGATTGCCATCAGCATCATTTAAAAACTGTCCGGGGAACTCAAATGTAGAATCGTCTCTTTGGTAATTTGCCCCTGCATTTCCTGTTATACTGGGCAAAAAACCCGAATTCAGGATATCTTGGTTATTCTTGGCCACCGCTACATTGTTCTTGGCTATTCTTACCCCAAAATTGTTTTCCAACATTAATTGTACCGCTACTTCTTTGTCCAACAGTTGTTCTTGGGCTTCAAGGGTACATGAAAAAACAAAAAATAAAAGGGGTAGAACTCGATACACTTCTTTCATTTCAATGTGTCTTCTAATTCGGTCTGTTGTGCCACTTGTTTACCATTTCGTAGTTCATCGCCATTGACAGAACGAATACCTTGGGAAACCAAGTGTTCTTCTTCGATCTTTTCTTTAATGGCCCTTTCGACCTCTTCTTTACTTACCTTCTCTCCGGTCTTTAGCCATTTGCTGAATACTTTTACATTGTTATTGAAGGAGAGGAACAATGGCAACATCAGCAGGGTCAAAACAGTGGCAAACCCTATGCCATAGGCAATAGAAATGGCCATGGGCTTTAAAAACTGTGCCTGACGGCTTTTTTCCAATAAGAGGGGTGCAAGGCCAGCAATAGTGGTGACCGAAGTCAAAAAGATGGCCCTGAAACGTGAACGGCCCGCTTCAAATATCGCTTCGTCAAAATTCATGCCCCTTCTCAGGTTACCATTGAACTTTCCGATGAGTACCAAACCATCATTTACCATAATGCCAATAAGCGCAATGATACCCAACATGGAAAGAATATTGATCGGAAAACCGTGCAACCAATGGCCCCAGGCCACGGCAGGAAGGCTAAAGGGCACCAATAGCAGCAACAACAATGGCTGGCTAAAGCTCCTGAACGTAAAGGCGATCGTGATGTATATCAAAAACAACACGGTGAGCCCTACAAAATTCAATGAATTCATCAGTTTGATACGTTCCCGGTTCTGACCTTCATAAGAAGCGGTAATGGTTGAATATTTTGACTGAATCTCTGGCATGATGTCATTTCGGATCCATGCCATGATATCTGGAGCACTGGTCTCATCGGGGTTTTTCAAATCTGCCGATATTCTGATTTCGCGTTGGCCATCTAAATGGTTGATGGCCACATCGCCCCTTTCAATACTATAATTGGCAATTTCTTTCAGGGGCACCCTATTGCCCGTCGGGGTAAGGATACGCATCTCATCAAGGTCAATAATCGAGGCACGGTTATCACGATCATACCGTACCCAGACCCTAATCTCATCTTGCCCTCTTTGAAAACGTTGGGCCTGCACTCCAAAGAATCCTGCACGCACTTGGTTCATGACCGAGCGTAGGTCCAATCCCAACAAATAGGCATTTTCTTTGAGTTCGAGTTTTATTTCCTTTATGCCCGCGGGGTCGTTATCGGCCACATCTTTCAACAAGGCATTGTCTTCAAGTGCCGTCTTCAATTCAAGTTTTGCGGCCTTTAGCTCTTCGATATTGTTTCCCAATAAGGATACCGACACGGGGTCACCACCAAAATTTCCTCCAGAACCATAAATAAGGCTTTCGACACCGACCACCGGTCCGACAAGGTCTCTAAGCCTTCCGGTCACTATATCTGCCCGAACCTCATCAGGCCTTTCCTCACCAGGAAGCAGGTTGATGATTAACGTGGCTGAAGAAGAACCGGGCCCGATGTTCTTGATCATATTTTCAAAAAGTACCTTATCGGTTCCGGCCAAATATTCTTTTGTCAATTCTTCGTTGACTATTTTGGCCTTTTTCTCGATAAAACCGATAATCGAATCAGTGACCGTTACGGGCGTGCCGTTTGGCATTTGCAGTTCAATGGCAACCCTATCACTGGCAATTCTGGGGAAAAAAGATGTTCTGATGATTCCTCCGCCAATGGAACCAAAGGTCAAGAACAGTATCATGATGAAAAGGGCAAAGGTCAATACTTTGTATTCCAAGGCAAACCGAAGGACCGGGCTGTACCAATTATCACGCATATAGACCATGGCCTTATCACCCAACTTATTGATGATGCGCAGCTTTGCAAATACCTTTGCAATTCCTGTTTTCTGCTTTTTACTTTGTGGTTGCAACGCTTTTGAGTGGGCCAAGTGGGCGGGCAATATAATGAGGGCCTCTACCAATGAGACCACCAAGGTCAAAATGACGATCACCGAGACCTCGGCGAAGAAATCTCCTATGCGCCCATCTAAAAATAGGAATATCGAAAAAGCAAGAATAGTGGTGATAATGGCCGATACGATCGGGGGAATCACTTCCATGGTACCATCAATGGCCGCCTGAATGGGGTTCTTTCCTTTTTCATAATGCTGATAAATGTTTTCAGCTATCACAATGCCGTCATCAACCAAAATACCGATAACGATGATCATACCGAACAACGACAGTACATTAATGGTCACATTGAGCATGGGTGCAAAAACGAACATGCCCAAGAATGCTATGGGCAGACCAAAAGCCACCCAAAATGCCAGTCTTGTGTTCAAGAAAAGTGAAAGAAACAACAATACCAAGATTATGCCCATTACCGCGTTCTCGGCCAATAGTTGGGTACGCTGAGTAAGTGTTTTTGATAGATCACTTACCACATTCAGCTGTACATTTTCATACTTTTCATTGAAATCTTCAATATACTCTTTCACTTGCTCGGCAGCACCGATCAAATCTTCACTATTGGTGCTGGTAATAGTAGTATTTACTGAAAGATTACCATCAAAATATGAGCTGTTGGGCGTCTCAGAAAAACGGTCACGGATGACAGCCACATCTTTCAGGCGAATGGTTCGACCAGAGGCATCTGCCCTTACGATCACATTTGACAATTCATCACCGTAATAAGAACGGTTATTGGCCCTTATAAGATACTCTTCTGCATCGGTCTTGATATTGCCGCCCGTCACCAAAATATTGGCATTGCCGACTGCCAGCGCTACTTCATTGAACGAAATGTTGTAGGCCAACAAACTGTTTTCATCAACGGCAATCTCTATTTCCTCTTCAGGATAACCAGATATTTCAATCTGTGAAATACCTTCGATGGCACGCAAATCATTTTCGATTTGTCTCCCAATCTGTTTTAATGTGACCAAGGGCAGGTTTTCTCCGCTAATGGCAAAACTGATGGTCTGACGTACCGCTTCCAGCTTTGAAACCACCAAGGGTTCCATGCCCGTTGGAAATGTGGGGACTCTATCAACAGCATTCTTTACTTCAAGCAACATGAAATCGATATCCCTGCCTTTCTCAATCTCAACATTGATAGATCCTGAGTTTTCCCTAGAAGTCGAAGTCACCCTATCAACACCTTGAAGTCCTTTCAAATTGTCTTCTATTTTTAGTACGATGCCTTCTTCAACCTCTTGGGGCGATGCCCCGGGGTAGGTAATACTGATCAATATGTTTTTTGATTCCGTAAGTGGAAAAAAGGAAGATTTAAGCGATAGTGCCCCAACGATGCCGAAAATAAAAAATGCCACGATAATGGCGTTTACCGCTACATGGTACTTGATAAAATATTCAATGACCTTTCTCATTCAGATGCGGTTTGGGCGCTCTCATCAAATACGCTGACCAACATACCCGCATAGGCACCGGTCACTGGCCTGGCTATTATGGGAGTGTTATCAGGAATATCTTTTACGACCACGGTCTTTTCTCCAAAATAAACGGGCGAGACATCGATTACATCCAAAATCGAATCTCTTACCACGAAAACCTGGTTATTCTCAAGTAGCAATGAGCGACTGATCTCAACGGCGTTCTCTTCTTGTTTGGCATTTAAATTGGCCTCAAGATATTGTCCTTCTTTCAATTGCTCGCCTTTGACTTCGATGAACACGGTGATGGTCTGCGAGGCTTGATCGACCCTACCATTGATACGGGCCACTTCACCAATATATTTTTGGGTCTTCTCCAAATTGTGCAAGGTCACCTGCTCACCTACTCTAAGAAAGTCACCATACGTTTTGCTAACGGCGACCTGAAGTTCATATACCCCGGTATTGATGAACTCTCCCAATTTCTGTCCAGCCCTCACCAATGTACCCTCTGTCACCAGAGCTTCGGCCAGAACACCCTCAAAAGGGGCATAAATGGTATATTTCGACAATCGCTGTTCTAAATTCTTCACATTGTAATAACTTGTGAATATGCCTCGACCGGTGATGAAGTATTTTTCCTTTTCAGAAGAAATCTCAGGAAGTTGGGGCGTCGATTTCGACAAATCAAAATTGGCCAAATAGGTTTGCCATTTGCCGAAGTGTTCGGGGTAATCTAATTGCAGATCCGGCATTATTGAAGTGATCAGATTATAAAGATTGCTTTTTGCCGATTGCACGCTTGCATAATATTCAGAGGCATCTATTCGAATCAAAATCTCACCGGCCCGATATTTTTGGCCTGTTTTGAACAATTTACTGCCCGGTCTGAAAACCCCTTGTACCTCTGCGTACAGTTCGACCCTTCTTTTGGCCATCAAATTGCCATTGGCCGGAACAATGATTGGAACCAGCCCATTTTTAACCGTATCGACAAAAACGGTCTTCACGACCTTTTGCGGCTTGGGCCTTCTGTCTTTTTTGCTATTCGCGATGAAACGGGCCCCAAAGATTGAAGCACCGATAATGACAACTCCGGCGAGTACCGATATAATGACTTTACGCATGAATGAGGTCGATTAGCTGTTTGCAAAGCTATTGTCTAACCTTTCAGCATACGGTTAAAAATTTCATAAATGTTAACATATCACAACACCATAAAAAAAGGGGATGCAATGCATCCCCAAACCAAACAAACTAAAGTATAACTAACTACTCATTTTCTTCGATATCATCTTCAAATTTAGTGTCGGCCATTCTGGTCTTATCAAAATCAAGAGTCTTGAATTTCGGGTTGAAGTCACGCTCATCGGTATCGAACACCAAGAATTGGTTCTTATCCATCATTTCCAGGCCCTTGAACGAATCGAATCGGTTGTTCTGTATCTGCAGTATCTTCAAACTTGCCAGTTGCCCAAACTCATCAGGAATTTCACCACCCAATTGATTGTTGGCCAATACCAGTTCTTTTAGCTTTACCAATCTGCCCATCTCTTCTGGGATACCTCCTTCCAAATTGTTCTCGAACAGGCCTAGTACCTCCAACTGGGTCAAATCTCCTATTGATTTTGGAATCAATCCCTTCAAATTATTGCTGGATAGGTTCAAGATTTTCAATCGTTTCATCTCACCAAAACCTATAGGAATCGGGCCACTTAAAAAGTTATTGAACATCGAGAATTCTTCAAGGTTCTTAAGGTTTCCTATCTCTTCGGGAAGTGCCCCTTTGATTCGGTTCATCTCTAACTTCAAAACCTTTAGGTTCTCTAACCTAACGATATCTTTTGGCAACACACCGGTGATGTTGTTGAACGCCAGGTTAAGATGCTCTAAGTATTCAAGTTCACCAATACTCTCAGGTAAAGAGCCATTAAGATTATTGGCAAATAGATTGATGCCTGTGACGTGATTGTTCTTGATCTCAATACCTTTCCAATTTGAGACCGGTTCACTTAAATTCCATGGAGCTACCCATTTGTCACCATTGGTGCTCTTATAAAGTTCCAATAAAATGGCGCGCTCTCTTGAAGCAACATCATCCATGGCAACAATATCCCCCCAAACAAATACAGATAAGGTGACTAAAAGTATAAGCTTCCTCATGGTCTGAATATGTGTTTATAAGAATTTACCTACAATTTGAGTCAAATATACAACAAATCATAAATTGTATTGGTGTACCTATCGAATTTTGTTGTAAAAGTTCAAAAAGCTGTGGTGAAGATCACGATGATGTAAGAAAAACTGTCTTTTTTCAGTCTTCCAAGGCTTCTTGAAGGTTTTCCCATTCTAGCATCAACGCATCTAAATTACCCTTCTTTTCATGGTAATCGTCAAAAAAATGGGGATTTGCGGCAACATTGTCATAGTCCATCAACAATTCATGGTCCATACCGGCAATTTCTTTTTCTAAATCGGCGATTTTCTTTTCAACCTTTGACACTTTGTTCTTCAATGCCTTTTTTTTCTTTTGGGCCTCGTAGCCTTCTCGACCAGATGAGATGGTATCTTTCTTTGTTCTTGAGGGTTCTGTTCTTTCAATCTCCCTGAAATTCTGTGCCTGTCGCTGTTCAAGGTAAAAATCAATATCTCCCAGATACTCTTTGATTTTTTTGTCTTTGAACTCATATACCTTGTTGGTGAGTCCTTGTAGAAAATCTCGATCATGGGATACCAAGATCAGGGTACCTTCAAAGTTGTTAAGGGCCTCTTTTAAAACGGTCTTTGATTGAATATCTAAATGGTTGGTGGGTTCGTCCATGACCAGAACATTGAACGGTTGTAATAGCAATTTGGCCAAGGCCAATCGATTTTTCTCCCCACCAGAGAGCACTTTTACATATTTTTCAACCTCATCGCCGCTGAAAAGAAAAGAACCCAAAATATCACGCACCTTGCTTCTATTCGCCTCTGTAGCGGCATCAACCATGGTATCTAGCACCGTTTTACCGCCATCAAGGTACTCTGCCTGGTTTTGGGCGAAGTACCCGATTTGCACATTATGGCCGATTTTCAATTTACCATCATGGCCAAGCTCACCCACGATGATCTTGGCCAAGGTGGTCTTGCCTTGGCCATTTTGACCAACAAAGGCCATTTTGCTATCTCGCTCGATCAGAAGGTCGATATCTCGCAGCACTTCGTTTTCACCGTAGTTTTTTGATATGCCATCAAGCTCGGCGATAACTTTACCTGGAACAATCGATATGGGAAAACGAACCTTCATCGCACTGTTGTCATCGACATCGACTTCTATACGTTCCATCTTGTCGAGTTTTTTGATGAGCGATTGCGCCATCGATGCCTTTGATGATTTGGCCCTGAACCGTTCTATCAATCGTTCGGCCTGTTGTATTTCCCGCTCCTGATTTTTTTGCGCGTTCAGCTGCTGTTCACGTATCTCGGCCCGTAACTGCAAAAATTTAGAGTAAGGTTTGCTATAGTCATAGATCTTGCCCAGGGAAATCTCTATGGTTCGATTGGTCACATTATCAAGAAACATCTTGTCATGCGAGACGATGACCACTGCACCGGTATATTCTTTCAAAAACTGCTCAAGCCAGATGATCGACTCGATATCAAGATGGTTGGTTGGCTCATCGAGCAACAACACATCGTTGTTCTGCAGCAATAGTTTGGCCAGTTCGATGCGCATTCTCCATCCGCCTGAAAATGTGTTGGTCAGCTTGTCAAAGTCGTCTTTTTTAAACCCAAGGCCCAACAATACTTTTTCGGTCTGCCCTTGGTAATGATACCCGCCTACTAGCTCATAACGATGGGTCAACTCGTTGAGATCTACGATCAATTGATGGTAGGCCCCACTCTCATAATCGTCTCTTTCGGCCAATTGATGGTTGACTTCATCAAGTCGGACTTCCAACATTTTTATTTCCGCGAAAGCTTGATAGCTCTCCTCCAAGACCGTCTTCCCCTGTTCAAAATCGATGTCTTGCTCAAGAAAACCTATTTTGACCTCTTTATTGGTGGCAATCGTGCCCGAGTCAGGTGCGACCTCACCTGCCAAAAGTTTTAGAAGTGTCGATTTCCCCGCACCATTTTTTCCGATGAGGCCTACCGCGTCACCGGCATTCAGTCGAAAACCGATCTCTTCAAAAAGATATTCCCCACCAAAGGAAATGGAAAGGTCGTGAACGTTCAACATCTCGGTAATCTTTGTTACATATTAGGAAGATACAAATTCGTAATTTTGCCCAAAAACGCTGCAAATGTTAAAAAAAGGAAATAAACTCTACAGTATTTTAACAGGAAGTTGTCCAAGGTGCCATCAAGAGAGCATGTACAAGAACAAGAATCCGTACAACCTTTCCACACTTTTTGAGATGCACGAAAAATGTTCGCACTGCGGTTTCAAATACAAGATGGAGCCCTCGTTCTTTTATGGTGCCATGTACGTGAGCTATGCAGTGGGGGTGGCTTTTGCCGTAGCGGCATTCGTGATTTCCTTTTTGTTTTTAGGGGCTTCCCTAAAAACCACTTTTTTTGCCATCATCGGCACTTTGGTCGTGTTTCTGCCGATCATTATCAGGTTGTCAAGGAATATTTGGATTAATTTCTTCGTGAAATACGACCCTGGTAAACTGAGAAATCAGTCGGTGTAGTATTTTTTGGCAAACCGTGCGATATCCATTTCGGTGTCGAGAGGCGTACCCTTCTCGATGAAGCCCAACAATTGATTGGCAGCATAAGGGCCAATGAGAACGCCCCTTGAGCCAAAACCATTCAACGCATATACTCTTTGGTGCATAGGATGCCGCCCCACCAAGGGCCTTCTGTCAGCAACGGTGGGCCTGATGCCAGCGACGTGGTCGACCACTTCAAAATCAGCTTTCAAGAAAGTGCGCACCTTATGCAACAGCTCTGCCTTGGCAGCTTCTGTGGGTAGATGGGTCTTGTCTTTCCATTTATAGGTGGCCCCGACCCGATATAGATCTTGACCCAACGGAATGATAAAGACCGATGATTTGATAATGCTTTTCTCATTCAGCCCAAGACATTTGATCTTTAACAGTTCTCCCTTGGTTCCGTTTAAGGGCAGATACTTAAAAAATGGATTTCGCCTTAACCCGTATCCGGTGGCAAAGACCACTTGTCGTGCATTTAATTCTTTATAGCTGACAAAATCATCGGCAACCTTTAGCCCCGAAAAGTCAAAATGTCTTTCGGTCAGGGTCCCTTTTGAATATAAGTACGACGCATACGTACGAATCAATGTTTCGGTATCTATCCAGCCCGTGCACAGCACTTGCCCAAAGCCAAAAGGGGCATCGATTTTTGGATTGTCGTTCTCAAGGATCCTTGGCGATAGAAACCGTTCAAGGCCGGGTTTGTCAGCTGCTTCAAACCAAAGGTTCTGTTCTTGAACAGAAGCAAACCTCCTCAGTACAGGAAGTGTGTGGTCAAGCTGAGCATTTAATTTTTTCTCCAGTTTTTTATAAAAAGGGATAGCGATTTTCATTTGCTCATCAGCCTTCCATGCCATTGTAAAGCGCTTAAGGATTACTGGGTTGTACAACCCCCCTGCCACCAAGGAAGCTTGCTGTGAGTCATCTGAAACCACATGAAAGGTCTTGCCCTGCTCTTCGAGCGCTTCACAGAAAACGGTTCCCGCAAGACCTAGACCAACGACCAAATAATCGAGCATGCGGCAAAGGTATAATCCTTTTTTTAAGAATACCTCTTGGTTATAAGGCGGGCAAAAAAAACGTCCTGAAAAACCCAGGACGCTTTATTATCTGTTGAATTGGAAAAGTTAAGGCTTAATACGCCCACATATCCTGCTCCCTATCGCGGATGTGCTCTTTGATCCTATTGGCCTCCAATAGTTGGAACAGTGCATTGTCTGCAATGTAATCGGAAATCTTACGGTCTCCGTGTACATTCTCTTCTTTGTAGATGACACCGTTGAACCTTCTAGCGTTCAGCAGCATATCAAATGAGATAGGGCGAGCGGAGTTCTGTTGGTTGTATACCTTGGCATCGTGCAAGATTTGTCGTGCACTGGGGTACCATACCCAAAACAGTTCTACCTTGTTTTCACCTGGATCCATTGATTCGTCATCGATGAAGTTTACATCGGGGGCGACTGGGGCAATGCCCAAAAGACGATATTTCAACTCACCTTGGCGTTTATCGAAGTACCAAATGCCTTTGATACGGTACTCTTCAATATCTGCCGCGGTCAGGTCACGCTGGTTGATGAACTCTTGTGAAATCTGCTCACCGGCATTCAATTGTTCATACCCAAGGTCAGTGGTATCGACCTTGCTCAAGGTAGCCTGTAAATCGCCGAAATTCCGCTTTTCGGTAAAATACGAATCCGTGTACACATCGGTCAACTTACCATTTCTGATGTTCTTCATCATAACATGGTACAATGACCTTCTGTCTTTACTGATACCGATGGTATCGGTTGGATAGTACAACGGAAAGTTTACACGCTCATCGAGGTCAATGACTTCCCATACGGTTTTTGACCAGAGAATGTCCCTATCGTCAACATAGCCGTATTCTAAAGGGGCGTCATTGTCCAATGCCAATTGAGACTCGGTCTTTTTACCGACATCCTCAGGCTTTTTGGCGTTCAAGATGTTCGCCTGGGCCATCATCGAGGCGGGCAAAAGACTTATTGCTCCAACAATCAATACATTTTTCCAATTCATGATCATGCTTCTATTGCTTTATTAGTTTGTAAGCTCAACCACCACTGGTGAAACCTTCTTCAACTTATAGGTTCTGTTGTTGGTGATATATGCTTTGATATCGAATACCTGTACGGCATCACCCCTTCTGGCTCTTTTCAGGGCCGATTTGGCACGAGAATCCAATTTATTGCCTTGTACCTCAACGGTAGGCTGACCGGGCACTTTGAACTTGAAGCCACTTACGGCAAGGTTCAAGTCAAAATCAAAATCTTCAAGCATAGCGCCAATGGTCGATATCTCGAGGTTTCTTCTAGGCATTTTGATACTACCTGGCTCGCCACGTACGGTACCTCCAGGTCTCGGAATATCTTTGATACGGAAGGTAGCGGGAGTGCTGATCCTTGTACCATCGGGCAATACACCTGAGGCACTAATGGTCACTTCTCTACCAGTACCGGGATTCATGACATACTTGCTACCGCTTCTTCTGCTCAAACCAGGAGCTGAAGCTGTAACCTTGTTATCAGGGATACCGGGAATCGAAATGGTCATTGGGTTAGAAACCCCTCTATAGACCACGTTCATTTTGTCTGCGGCAATCACAGCGGCATTGGGCTTGTTGATTGTAGAGAAGGTATTACTCACATCAACTGGCACCTCGTTGCCATCTTGCATATACGTCAACTGACCTTTCAATTCATGGTCGCCCGCAGCACCTGCACTGATCAAAAGTTTGACCCCACCTGCTTCTAAGGCGTAGTCTTTGCCTTCTGTCAACTTTCTGCCATCTAAGGTCAAGTCAGCTTTTACCGGCTTGGAAGTTTTGTCGGTCTTACCCAACACCAAGCTGCCTTTAAATGGCTCACCGGCATAGAATACTGATTTTTCTTGATCTAACAAGGTTGAGAAATTCTTCAAAGAAACGGCTGCGGTCAAATTGCCTTCCAACAAACCTTTCAAGATTTCTTGTTCGGTGGCCTTGACATCGGCTTGCAACTGGGTAATCTTGGTCAATGAGGCCACCAAAGGATAGCCTTCATAGTTATAGTTCATCCAGTCAACCTTAACACCATCTCTAATACGGGTAACCTTACCTTTTTCGTCACCGGTCTCAAACCTTGTTTTTACAGTGCTTTTTACATCTCCCATATTTTCAGGAACAATGCCCAAGATTTTTTCACGGTAATTTTCGAGGTTTGACAAGAATTTTTTGCCTTCTGGAGACAAATTATCCCCTTGGAAAAATTTCTGATCTAGAAAATCAGATTTATCCATCACAACATAGTTGTTGGGGTCTTCTTGGTCTTTCAACATTTCCGTTTTAAGACCCTCTAAATAATCATAGTAGTCTTGGGAAAGTTGTTTGATATCTCTTGCTTTTTCAAAAAGAGGGCCGTACTTCAGGTTATCTTCTGAAGCCTTAGTCTCCAATCCTGAGAAGAAATCAGAGTTATTGGCCGTCATTTTGTCATTGGAAGCTTCCAGCTTTTCGTTCATCAAACCGAACGCGGCCAGAACTTCTTTGCTCATATTCAAAGCCAACATCGCGATGAAGATCAAATACATTAAGTTGATCATCTTCTGACGTGGTGATAATTTTCCTGATGCCATGTTTTCTAATTAGAATTATTAATTAATCTGATTTGGGTTTGGTTTCAATTAGTAGCTCTAATTAGTTTTTGCTCATGGCTGATAGCATACCGCCATATACTCCGTTCAATGAAGAAAGGTTAGAGGCCAAAGACTCCATCTGTTCTTTCAATGCACCGGCATTCTGTACGACTTCTTCGTTGATTGAGGCCTGTCGGCTTGCACTTTCCAACTGTACCTTATAAAGACTGTTCAAAGACTCCATTTGTGCAGCGGCATGTGACAGTTCTTCAGAGTACTTTTTGGTATGTTGGATCGCATCGGTAGTTGGGGCGATGTTCTTGGCAGCGCCTTCAAAGTTCTTGATGCTTTCACCCAAGCTTGTGAACAATTGAGAATCGATATTGGCCTCTTTGAGCATCTCATCCAATTTTCTTGAAAGAATGCCTTCAGCTTCTTTGGCTTGTTTGGCGTCGTTTTTCCCTTTTGATTGACCATTTGTCAACTCAGGGTACACCAAAGACCAATCGTACTCATCATCTACGGGCTCAAATGCACTGATAGCGAAAATAAGCGCTTCGGTAATAAGTCCGACAGCAAGAAGAAGTCCACCTGTAAGTGGTCCAAACTCCCAGTGCAGGATCTTGAACAATGCTCCGATGATCACCACCGAAGCTCCAAGGCCATAGGCCATGTTGAACAGTTTTTTTGTTGATTTTGACTGTGCCATAATTCTAAATTTAAATTAAGTTTATATAAATAAGTATTTGGTTACAAGGTTTCACTTATAGTGTTCTCTCCTTATTTTATAGACCGTTGCCATTCGTCGAATCTTCCTCACCCATATAATCTTGAACGGTTCTAAAACCAATATAGCTTCTCGCTGAATCTTGGTACTCATAGTCACGCGTGCTCACTTGCAAGAAGTAAGCAACATCTTTCCATGAGCCGCCTCGAATAACTTTTCTTTCATTTTGACCGGTACCCGCATTTGGGTTCATGGTCGATACATATTGATAGGCCCCAGGGTCATAGCTTGAATTTGTCCATTCAGACACATTACCGGCCATATTATAAAGATTGTAATCATTCGGCTCGTATGATTTGGCCTCAACGGTATATAATGCGGCATCTGCTGCATAATCTCCCCGCTGTGGCTTGAAGTTGGCCATGAAGCAGCCTGTGTCACTGATAACGTACGGACCGCCCCAAGGGTATGTACCCCCTTCGATACCTCCTCTGGCAGCATATTCCCATTCGGCCTCCGTGGGCAACCTAAATTGGTTCACAAACTGTTTGCCGCGACTTTTTTGGTCATCATTCTTGAACTTGGTTCGCCAGTGGCAGAATGCCTTGGCCTGTTTCCAGTTGACCCCTACTACAGGATAATCACTGTAGGCATCGTGCCAAAAGTAATCATTGTGCATGGGTTCGTTGTACGAATACTCAAAGTCACGAATCCAGACAGTGGTGTCGGGATATATCTCCAATTCTTCCTTTTTGATAAAATCACTTCGCTTGCCAGCTCGCGCACGAGCGGCGGCTTCAATGTCCATCCAGGTATACTGGTACTTTAATTTGGTCACGTCAAAGGTTCGTTGACCGTTATACGATTCTTCTTCGGGCAGGTACAATGAATCCATAATTTCGGCATAGTACTCGTCTGGGTAATCAGAGGTGTCCCAAACCAAATTTATGTCAGTGTCCAACGCCCTGCCTTCATAACCGGTCTCACCAAGACCGGCATAATTGTCAAGTCTATATTTTTCATAAACCGAAAGATCGGTGGTATCGGTATCTTTAAAAGCATATTCACCAATACCTTCATCTTCTGGGCCCAAGCCCAGTTCATCAGCCAATATGGCCAATTTGGTTCTTGTAGTGGAATCTTTCACCCACTCGACGAACTGTCGGTATTCACTATTGGTAATCTCGGTGTCGTCCATATAGAACGAACGAACCGTAACGGTACGTGTGGGTGCGTTCAATACTTTGGCCTGATCTTCATCAGCTTTACCCATAACAAATGCGCCCCTCGGAATCAACTCCATTCCGTAGGGTTTCTCAGGGTGCCATTTCTTCCCCTTTACACCCACTAGTTCACCCTTTGATCTTGATTTCGACCCACAACTGGCAAGTAAAAAAACAAGGGCCAAAGACGGTAACAATAGCTTTCTCATACTTTAGGTTAAATTATTTCGATTTGAATCACAAACTGTACTACACAATTTCACTATTCACATAACTTGATTTTGAATAATTTATTGTGAATGGCTTATATACTTGTTAAAAACTTTTTTTCTAGCCGAGGCTTTTTTTATAGGCCTTCAGCCACCTTTCAGGTATTTGTTGGTTGCAAGCATCCAGATAGTCCTGCTCGGTGCAAGGTAATAACGCAACGGAATTTGTTTTAGTATGCTCGGGAAGTATCGATGGCACCTCTACCCACCATCTTTCGCTTATATGGCTTTTATAAAAGATGAGCTCATCTGTATCGGTAGGGACGGTAAACTTGGTGAAGTCTTCATTTTTCGAACTTGGCCTCTCTATGGTTCTAAAGCTGAGGCCCTCTATAAAATACCAAATGATCTGGGCGACCAACTGAAAGGAAAGTGAAGAATTTTCAACTTCATAAATGCCAAAAACAGAGACTTTGTCACTGATGCCCGCATATCTGGCCAAAGCACATATTTCCCTGCCCGTAAAGCCGTTGGGAGAAAAATTTGCAGACAGCCCCATCTCACTGGCCCTGATCGCCCTTACATCAAGGCTGACCAAATGGGCATTTCGTAAAACCGGCTCTGCCAAAGAAATATCTGATGTTATATCACCCAAGCGGTAAGCATCGAAGAACAGCCGCTCCATAAGGTCGATTTCTTCTTGGGCATTGAAATAGCTCTGGTAACCGATATTGGAAAAATTATATAGGTTATTGGGCTTGTCTGTGATGATATTGCTCATATACGAATGCGAGGAAATCAGTTCATCGTCTTCCCCAAAATCAAAACGACTGTCAATAGAGACCATATTGATCATATTGACAATCTTATCGAACGCCCTATACGTGGCAAAAGTGATATCTTGGGTAGCACCGATTATAATGGGCATGATGTTTTCTTCCAACAGGCCGGCCACTACCTCTTTGACCACGAAATAAGTGTCTTCGACGGTTTCACCTTCTTCAATATCGCCCAGATCAAGTATGGTAGCGTTCCAATTGCCCATCATCAGACGGTACAATTGTATTCTAATGGAATCTATATCCATCTTCTCTGGCTTCTTCTCAAAGGCATTGCGGGATTCAAGTACCCCCACGATCGCCACCTTTGCATTGGCAAAGACGGGAAGCCCATCTTGTTTGGTATGTTTATGGATGTTTTTCCCCAACGCCTGGGGAGGTAAAAATTCGGAAAATGCCAAGACTTTATCCTTGACAGGGACCAAAAAATCGAATGCCATTTTATTTCTTAGCCTTAGTTTTTGTTCTTGATTTTTTCGGTGTTTTCTTATCCAACAGCTCTTTTGCCTCTTCAAGGGAAATTTTTGAGGGATCGACATCTTTCGACAGTTCTACCCTGATTCTGCCTTTAAAGATATTGTGTCTGCCCCAACGTGCCTTTTCAATACGAATACCCTCATTTGGCCATTCTTGCACCAGCTTTTCTGCCTCTTTTCTTTTTTTGTCTTCGATCAACTCAACAATATCTTGTTCAGAAAGATTGTCAAAATCATACTTCTTGTTGACATTGATGAACATGCCATCCCACTTGATATATGGCCCAAAACGACCTTTCCCTTTGGTCACTTCTTTGCCTTGATAACTGGCTATCGGGGCATCTGCAGCTTCTTTTTCCTTAATCAATTCAATGGCACGTTCAAGGTCTACATCAAAGACACTTTCGCCTTTATCCAAAGAGATAAACTTTTTTCCAAACCTTACATAGGGTCCATAACGACCCACATTGGCCTCTAGCCCTTCGCCTTTGTATTCTCCCAATTTTCTGGGCAGTTTAAAAAGGTCCATCGCCTCTTCAAAGGTGATGGTATTGATTGATTGTTCGGGCAGCAAACTTGCGAACAATGGCTTTTCTTCTTCTTCGGCGGTACCGATCTGTACCATGGGGCCAAAACGCCCTAAACGCGCGGCCACTTGCCTACCTGTCGTTGGATCTGTGCCCAAGACACGTTCGCCGCTGGCACGTTCAGCATTCTCTTCAACTTCTTCCACGTTGGGATGGAAATCTTTGTAGAACTGCTTCATCATCTGTTTCCAATCTTCCTCGCCAGTAGCGATCTCATCAAAATCTTCCTCAACCTTGGCCGTGAAATTATAGTCAAGAATATTGGAAAAATGATTGACCAAAAAATCATTCACGATGATACCGATATCGGTGGGCACCAATTTGCCCTTGTCTGATCCGACCATTTCCGATAATTGCTTTTCATCGATTTTTTCGGCCTTCAAAGTCAATTGCACATATGGGCGTTCGACGCCTTCGACCGTTCCCTTCTCTACATAGCCTCGATTCTGAATGGTGGAAATTGTTGGCGCATAAGTAGATGGTCGCCCAATACCCAGCTCTTCAAGCCTTTTGACCAAAGATGCCTCGGTGTAGCGGTATGGCGGTCTCGTAAACCGTTCTGTGGCGGTTATATGGTTCAGGTATAAAGAATCGGCTATTTTCATTGCCGGAAGCATGCCCTCTTGCTCTTCTGACATATCTTCTTCATCGATACCCTCAAGATAGACTTTCAAAAAACCATCGAACTTGACCACCTCACCATTGGCGGTAAAATCTTCACTGTGCGTATTGGCGGCAATCTTGACCAGGGTTCGTTCGAGCTCGGCATCACTCATCTGTGATGCAAGGGTACGTTTCCAGATCAATTCATACAGCTTTGCCTGATCACGCTCTAAAGAAGGGCTCTGTAGCTTCATATCGGTAGGTCGAATGGCCTCGTGGGCTTCTTGGGCCCCTTTCGATTTGCCCTTATAATTTCTTGTCTGGCTATATTTTTCACCATAGCTTTCAACAATGGCCTGTTTGGCCGCTTGTAAAGCCTCATTCGATAAGTTGACACTGTCGGTACGCATATAGGTAATAAGACCTGCTTCATATAGACGCTGTGCCACTTGCATTGTTCGGGCCACTGAAAAATATAGTTTTCTTGAGGCCTCTTGTTGTAGGGTTGAAGTGGTAAAGGGAGCTGCCGGTGATTTTTTGGCCGGCTTTTTGTCAAGATTTGAAACTGAAAAATTGGCCCCTATATTCTGTTTCAGAAATCTTTCTGCTTCTTCTTTGGAAGCAAAGGTCTTACCCATTTTTGCCTGAAAGACATTACCCCCTTCAGTTCTGAATTCGGCACGAATCTTAAAGGAAGCCTCTGCACCGAACTTTTCTATCTCACGCTCGCGCTCGACAATTAAACGTACTGCGACCGATTGCACACGACCTGCCGAGAGACCAGGTTTTATCTTTTTCCATAGAACGGGCGACAGCTCATACCCAACCAAACGGTCAAGCACCCTTCGGGCCTGTTGGGCGTTTACCAAGTCATAATTGATATCTCGTGGATTTTCGATCGCTTTTTGAATCGCTGATTTGGTAATCGAGTTGAAAACAATTCTTTTGGTCTTGTCTTTATCAAGCCCTAAGGTCTCTGCCAAGTGCCATGATATCGCCTCACCTTCACGATCTTCATCACTGGCCAACCAAATAGTGTCGGCTTTTTTTGCCAAATCCTTTAATTTTTTGACCAGTGCCTTCTTCTCTTTGTCAACGATGTATTTGGGTTTGAAACCGTTCTCGACATCTACGCCCAATTCATTCGGGGGCAAATCGGCAATATGGCCGAAGCTTGATTCAACTTGAAAATCATTCCCTAAAAAACGTTCAATGGTCTTCGCTTTGGCGGGAGACTCAACGATTACTAGATTCTTTGGCATGAAATAGGTTTTGCGATCACAAAAGTATGTGAATTTTTTTATTCGCTGTTTTTCAGCACTATGGTGGTATTAAAAATGCCCCATAAAAACGGGGCATTGTAGAAGGTTATTGTCTGAAATGGTTTCAAACAATTCATTCATCACTTAAACAATCCAAACATTCTTCCATCGAATCAAAAGGTACCACGCCTCCACATCCTCCCCAAATGAACTCTTTGCATTCTTGTTCTTCCTTATCAAAATAGTATTTGGGGATCGCTGCATCACAATCTCCTACCTCGGGCTCCAAGCCACATGGATTTTCCGGATCATCGTCAGAACAGGAAACAAAAACACACATCAAAGTACCCAACAACAAAAAATGCCTTGCCATTAATTTAGGCTAAAAGTACTTATCAATCTTATGTCGTCGTTGAGGTACTCATATTGATAGAGTATGCCATCACCTACCATGAGCAATTGTTCTTCAAGTGGAATCACATCAAAGGTCACGATATCTTCAAAATGGTTCAACTGCTCAATATTGGGTGCCTGCGATTTGTCGTATACCTTCAAGCCTGAAGAACCATCACAGATGAAGAGCTTGTCATCTTTGATGCCCAGGCCATATGGTTCGTCCATCGGATAAATGACCTCAAGCTCAGGCTTTTCAATCGTAGAGATATCGACAATATAAAGTCCGCTCTCGGTCGCTCCGCAAAAGTTGCCCCCCCTTAGGGTGACATAGGCATAGTCACCATCGACCACTACGGGATCGCAGGCCGTGCCATGTTGAAACTCAGAAATAAACTCTGGTTTGTCAGGTGATGTGATGTCATAGATGTACATACCTTGCATACTGCCCAAAAATAGATGCTCGCCCCGGTTGAAGATGGTCTCGATGTCAAAGCCTACAAAAACATCGTCCAATACTTCTGGGCTTTCTAGATCGGCAATGTTGAAGACATTCAAATTATGGCTGTCGACCACATATAAATATTCGTCCACAATTTTGAACCGCGCCAAAGAACCACCTTGGCCAGTAACATTATCGCCCCCCGCATCATTGGCAAGAGCCTCATCAAAGAAAATATCGGTTCGCACATCTTGAACGGGTCTTCTTTCGGTCTTGACCTGCCAACCGACGATGACATCTTCATTAAAATCGATTCCATCATAGTCATATATGTCGGCCTGTGGCCACTCAATGTTTTGGAATTCTGCCGCAAGCCAGAATCCACCATCGCCCAAAACACCTTCCAACCAATCGACAATTGTCACATTGTTCACATCTGAAATGTCAAGAACCACTAAATCGGTAAGGCTATCGGCATATAGATAATCATCCTTTATTGAAATATCGACATTGCCGGCAATCTTGATGAATGAAACTTTTTGTGGGTTTTCAGGACTGCTATTGTCGATTACATGTACCCCTTTGTATTTATCGTTCACAAAGATGTAGTCTTTGTACGCGTACATTTTACCCGATTCATCTATGGGAAGCGGGTCAACCACCGTTACACTGCTTTCTCTAAACTCGGTTTTTGAAATCGTCAGGGGGCGGGCCACGAGATAATCTTCAAAAGGCCCATTCTCGTCATCTTCACACGATAGTAACGCGATCGCGGCAACGAATAAGGTTAAAAACACATTTCTTTTCATAACAGCTTTGTTTTTTATTGGATAGTAATTGTGAACTTAAGATGGTTCTCCCATATCAAAGTTGCGTTAAGTTTGCGTAAAATCATGTAATGGTCTTGCAACAATGCCCATAGAATGGAACCAACCTGCAATAAGATCAAACACAAAACAATATCTTTAGAATTCGAAAAATCAGTTTTCTATGATGAAATTCATGCTTTTGCTGGCAGTCTTTAGTTATTCACCACTGTTCTCCTTTGCACAAAATAGGCCTTTTGAAGCGTACAGTGAATCTATTCCCGCCAGTGAATTGACCATTAACATGGTGCCTATACCCAGCGGCATTTTTTTAATGGGTAGCCCCAACACAGAAAAAGGAAGGCGTGATGATGAAGGCCCTGTAAGAAAAGTTGAGATTGACCCATTCTGGATGGCCTCGCATGAGACCACTTGGGATCTTTACAAACTTTTTATGGCCCGTGAGATAGACAAGAAATCTAGTGACAAGCCCATGGGCCATGAAGTCTCATTGAATATTGATGCCATTGCCGGGGCCACGATTCCTTATGTCGACATCAGTTTCGGCATGGGAACCGAGGGTTACCCAGCAATTTGTATGACCCAATACGCCGCCCTGAAATTCTGTGAATGGCTGTCTGCCCTGACCGGAAACTTTTATAGGCTTCCAACGGAAGCGGAATGGGAGTACGCTGCCAGGGCAGGTACCCAAACCGCTTATTCGTTTGATGGGGAGACATCAAATATTGGTGACTACGCTTGGCATGCTGGCAATAGCAATGGAAAGTATCACGAAGTGGGGTCGAAAAACCCAAATCAGTGGGGATTGTACGATATGCACGGTAATGTTGCCGAATGGACGCTTGACCAATACCTTGACTACAACGGGCAAAAGATAAAAAATCCATGGGCCCGACCTACAAAGACATATCCAAGGGTAGTACGTGGCGGATCATGGAAAGACCCTATCGATAACCTAAGAAGTGCCTCAAGAACGCCTTCATCACCCGATTGGAAAATACGCGACCCCCAGATACCCAAAAGCAAATGGTGGCACACCGATGCATCTTTTGTGGGATTTCGTATTGTACGCCCTTACCACACGCCCAGCGCTGAAGAACAAAAGAAATACTGGAAAGCAAAACACCCAAAATAAACCACAATGAAGAAAAAGACCGAAAAACAAAACGTAAAATCAATTGACCGAAGATCTTTTGTCAAAACCACTGGGCTTGCCAGTGGCGCCTTATTGACCTCTTCGCTGCCCATGTACGGTACGGGGCACCTGAATAGTACAGAAAAATTAAAACTGGCCGTGGTTGGCTGTGGGGGCCGAGGTACGGGAGCCGCCGTTCAAGCCCTGACCGCTGACCCAGATGTTGAGCTGGTGGCCATGGCCGATGCTTTTCAAGATAGGTTGGAAAACAGTCTCGCCGCCATTCAAGAACATTTCGATGGTCAACGCACGGTCAAAGTGAAAGAAGAAAGCCGTTTTACGGGTTTCGATGCCTACAAAAAAGCCATTGACGAAGCCGATGTGGTCATTTTGGCGACACCTCCCGGTTTCAGGCCCCAACATTTTGAATACGCCATTGCCAATGACAAACATGTGTTCATGGAAAAACCGGTGGCAACAGATCCAGTGGGTGTCAGAAGCGTTTTGGCCTCGGCCAAAATTGCCAAGGAAAAACAGCTCAATGTGGTGGTCGGCCTTCAACGCCATTATGAAAACAAATACTTGAAACTGTACGATGAAGTACAAAAAGGAACCCTGGGCAACATTGTTTCAGGGCAAGTGTACTGGAATAGCCAGGGGGTATGGGTACGCCCCAGAACCCCAGAACAGACCGAAATGGAATACCAAATGCGAAATTGGTACTACTTCAACTGGCTCTGTGGCGATCATATTTTAGAGCAGCACATACACAATATCGACGTGGCCAATTGGTTCTTAGGTGAATATCCGGTGACCGCACAAGGCATGGGAGGCCGTGAAATGCGCACTGGCAAAGACCATGGCGAAATCTTTGACCATCATTTTGTAGAATTCACCTACCCGTCAGGTGCAGTGATTTCCAGTCAATGCCGGCACCAAAAAGGCTGTATGAACAGGGTTGACGAGGCCTTTCAGGGCACCACGGGAAGATTGGTCACCAGTCAAGGCTCCATAACCGATCTTGACGGCAATGAACTGTTCAACCATACTACCAATATCGGCGACAAAAAAGACCCAAACCCCTATCAAGTGGAGCACGACCGTCTATTTGCGGCCATCAGAAATAAAGGAGAGGTATTGGCCGATGCCGAGAACGGTGCCAAGGCGACCCTATCTGCCATTATGGGGCGAATGGCCACCTATTCGGGTGATATCATCACTTGGGAACAAGCCCTAAACTCAACAATGAAATTGGTTGAGGACAATTTGGATTGGAATTCAGCCCCGCCCACTCAACCTGATGCAAATGGGCAATACCCAATTCCGAAACCCGGTGTAACCTCTTATACCTAAACCAACAAAAATGAAGCGAAGAAAATTCATGCTTAAATCGGCCTTGACCACGGCAGGTCTGGGGTTGGTACCCCAGCTCATGGCCCAAAAAGGGAAATCCCATACCTCTGCACAGCCCTTCAACCTTAACTATGCGCCCCATTTAGGAATGTTCAAGAATATGGCCGGCGAAGATCCCATTGACCAGCTCAACTTCATGGCCGACCATGGCTTCAAGGCCTTTGAAGACAACGGCATGAAAGGTAGGGACAAGGCTCTACAAGAAAAAATGGCCAGCACTATGAGCAATCGAGGTATGGCCATGGGAGTTTTTGTAGCCCATAGTATCTCTTGGAAAAAGCCTAATCTAGCCAATGGCGATATTGCCCCCAGGAAAAAATTTCTTGCCGAAATCGAAGAATCAGTGGAAGTGGCCAAAAGGGTCAATGCCACATGGATGACCGTAGTGCCGGGGCACACAGACCCAAGACTGAATATAAGCTACCAAACCGCGCATGTGGTCGAAAGTCTAAAAAGGGCATCCGATATTTTGGAGCCGCATGGTTTGGTCATGGTCTTGGAACCGTTGAATTTTAGGGATCACCCCGGATTGTTTTTGACCGAAAGTCCACAGACCTATGAAATTTGCAAGGCCGTAGATTCGCCCGCTTGCAAGATCTTGTTCGATATTTATCACCAACAGATCCAAGAAGGAAACCTAATACCCAATATCGAAGCCTGTTGGGATGAGATTGCCTATTTTCAGATAGGTGACAATCCAGGACGCAACGAGCCTACCACAGGTGAGATCAATTACAAAAATATCTTTAAGCACATCCACCAAAAAGGGTTCAAAGGCATATTGGGCATGGAGCATGGCAACTCCCAGCCCAATGAAAAAGGAGAAAAAGCGGTCATTGAGGCCTATCGAACCGTTGATAATTTTCTTTAAAGCCTGTGGTTCTTTTGACATTTTTTTAACCGCCTATTTTCCTGCCAAATTGTCATAGTTATATAAGATACCCTATCTTTGCAAGCTCATACCCTATGATGATGGATTTCCACAAAGGAAACGAGAAAACAATGGATGAAAGTGTTCAAGGCACCACCTTGACATTGGAAGAAAATAAGCGGAACAATCGTAAGCTCTATATCGAGAGTTACGGCTGCCAAATGAATTTCTCAGACAGTGAGATCGTGGCCTCCATTCTTGCCAGAGAAGGGTTCAATACCACTCAAGAATTGGCCGAGGCCGATTTGGTGCTCGTAAACACCTGTTCGATTCGCGAGAAAGCCGAGCAGACCGTCCGCAAACGATTAGAGAAGTTCAATGCCGTAAAAAAGGTAAATCCGAATATGAAGGTCGGGGTACTTGGATGCATGGCCGAACGATTGAAGAGCAAGTTTCTAGAGGAGGAAAAGATCGTTGACATGGTCGTTGGGCCCGATGCCTATAAAGACTTGCCCAATCTAGTACAGGAAGTTGATGAGGGCCGCAATGCGGTGAACGTCATCTTATCAAAAGAAGAGACCTATGGTGATGTTGCACCGGTACGGTTGAACTCGAACGGGGTTACGGCCTTTGTATCGATTACACGCGGCTGTGACAATATGTGTACGTTCTGTGTAGTGCCCTTTACCCGTGGTCGTGAGCGAAGTCGTGACCCACAATCTATCATAGAAGAAGTAAACGACCTTTGGAAAAAGGGCTTTAAAGAAATAACACTTCTCGGTCAAAACGTGGATAGTTATCTATGGTATGGGGGTGGCCTAAAAAAAGATTTTGCCAAAGCCACTGAGATGCAAAAGGCAACATCGGTGAATTTTGCCAAACTTTTGCAACTGGTCGCACTCGCCCAACCCAAAATGCGAATTCGGTTTTCGACCTCGAATCCGCAAGACATGACATTGGATGTCATTGAGACCATGGCCAAATACGAGAATATCTGCAACTACATTCATTTACCCGTACAAAGCGGCAGTAACCGCATTTTAAAGGCGATGAACCGTCTGCATACCCGTGAAGAATATTTTGAACTTATTGATAATATTCGCAGCATCATTCCCGATTGTGCAATAAGCCAAGATATGATCGCCGGTTTCCCTACAGAAACCGAAGAAGACCATCAAGACACGTTATCATTGATGGAGTATGTAAAATACGACTTTGGATTTATGTTCGCCTACTCTGAGCGTCCGGGTACCATGGCCGCAAGAAAGATGGAAGACGACATCCCCACCGAAATCAAAAAAAGACGCTTACGAGAAATTATCGACCTGCAACAAAAGCATGGTCTCTACCGCACCCAACAACATATCGGGAAAATCGAAGAAGTATTGATTGAAGGAACATCTAAAAAATCAGATGCCCATTGGATGGGGCGAAATTCACAGAACACCGTATTGGTCTTTCCGAAAGAAAACTATAAGGTAGGTGATTTCGTAAATGTGAAAATCAACAATTGCACCTCGGCCACATTGATCGGGGAGGCTGTTGAATTAAGTGAAAATAATTAGTTAACCACCTTAGGGTAAGCTCACGAGGCATTTGTAAGGAAATGACATTGAGATATAGAGGCAAGTCTGAGCAACTTGCCAGACGGCGGTCAGGTCTAAATCTTGATTATTGAGTAACCGTCATTTCGAACGAATTTGGGAAATTTGGATTTCCAGGTCGCGAGGCTTCTTTGAGTTGCTATTTTGAACAAAGAATTTGGAAAACGTACAAGTCATAAAACAACGGTTCGAGCTCATCGGCAACGATGTGAAACTGAACCGTGCTTTAGAAAAAGCCATTCAAGTCGCCCCGACCGATATTTCTGTCTTGGTGACCGGCGAGAGTGGGGTCGGTAAAGAGGCTATACCTAAAATCATACACTCACTATCACACCGTAAGCACGCCAAATACATCGCAGTGAATTGCGGGGCGATACCCGAGGGCACTATCGACAGTGAACTCTTCGGCCACGAAAAAGGTGCCTTTACAGGGGCCACCCAGACCAGAAGAGGCTATTTTGAAGTTGCCGATGGCGGCACCATTTTTTTGGATGAGGTCGGTGAACTTCCATTGACCACACAGGTACGGCTTTTGCGGGTCTTGGAAAATGGCGAGTTTTTAAAAGTGGGGTCTTCACAGGTACAAAAAACCAATGTGCGTATCGTGGCAGCTACCAACATCGATATGTTTGAAGCCATCAAAAGAGGAAAGTTCAGGGAAGACCTGTATTACCGTTTGAGCACTATTGAAATCAATCTGCCCCCACTCCGTGACCGTCGCGAAGACATTCATTTATTGTTCAGGAAATTTGCTTCCGATTTTGGTCAGAAATATAAAATGCCCACCATTAGGCTAGAAAATGATGCCATACAACTTTTGCTCAATTATCGCTGGCCGGGCAACATTCGCCAACTGCGGAACATTGCCGAGCAGATCTCGGTATTGGAAGAAAAACGCATCGTTTCTGCCGCAACATTGAGCACTTACCTGCCAAATGCGAATGCTTCCAACCTACCTGCTGTAGTAAAGTCTGGGAAAAGGGAAGGCGACTTCAGCAACGAGCGCGAAATTCTGTACAAAGTGCTCTTTGATATGAAAAGCGACCTGAACGACCTTAAAAAATTGACCCTTGAACTGCTCAAGAACGATGATGGCCAAAAGGTACAGGAAGAAAACGAAGGACTGATCCGTAAAATCTATGGTGGAAAACAGGCTGATGTTTCAAGTGATGACAGCCATGCCGCCGAAGTGTTGCACCTCCCAGAACCGGTAGAGCAAAATACCAGTTCAATACCTACGACAGCACCTGCCCAGCAAGAAGATCGCTATTCATTTGCCGAAGAAATCGAAGAGGAAGAAACACTATCTTTACAAGAAAAGGAAATCGAACTTATCAAAAAATCGCTCGAACGCAACAATGGTAAGCGAAAAGCCGCAGCGGCCGAATTGGGCATTTCAGAACGCACACTATACCGAAAAATAAAGCAGTATGATTTATAGGTGTTAGGTGTTAGGTGTTAGGTGTTAGGTGTTAGGTGTTAGGTGTTAGGTGTTAGGTGTTAGGAAATAAAAGAAAATGAAAAGAAGAATAACGATAATCGCAATACTGTTCATAGGCTTGGCTTTGAACGGATGTGGAGCTTACAATTTTTCAGGTGCCAGTACGGGAACCGCAGAAAGTTTTCAAGTCAATTTTTTTCAAAACCTTGCCGATCAAAACCCAGGCTCGACCTTTGAGCCCCAATTAGATCGTGATTTCACCATCGCCTTGCAAGATTTGATCGCCAATTTGACCAGTTTGACACTGACCAACAGCAACGGCGACCTGTTATATGAAGGTGAAATCGTCGAATATCGAGTTGCGCCGATGACGGCCACAGCCAACCAGACCGCCGCACAAAACCGACTGACCATGACCGTTCAGGTACGGTTCTACAACAAGACCAAAGAAGATTCCGATTTCGATAGACGATTTTCGTTTTTCTATGATTTTGATGCCTCCCAATTGTTGGAATCGGTAAAAAGTGAGGCTCACGAAGTGCTTTTCGAGCGAATCACCCAAGATATTTTTAATGCCTCATTGGCCGATTGGTAAATCCATGAACGTACAAGACTTCATAGAGCTCCTTCAAAAATCAGGAACAATCTTATCGCCCAGACAAACCCGGGAGCTTGAAGAAATCTTGGATGAATACCCTTATTTTCAAGCTGCACGCGCCCTGCATTTGAAGGGTTTGAACCAATTAAAAAGCTATAAGTACAACAATGCCCTAAAATTTACAGCTGCACAAACAGCTGATAGGGAGGTATTGTTCGATTATATAACCAGCAATGACTTTTTGCAACATCAGATTGCCGATACGCTCGTGGGCAGAACTGCCGATATCAATGACAGCGAAGTAACGGCAGAAGAAGTAGAGCCCAATCCTCAGATTGAAACATTGGTTCCTGAAACACAAGAGGCTCCTTTGCCACAAAATGTAAAAGATGCAGAGCAGATATTGAATCCGGCCCTGTTCAAGACCGCAGAACAAAAAGAAAATTCTGAAGAGGTTCCAGATAGCGATGGCGGCCAACTTGACATGGGAAAACCGTTGTCTTTTACCAAAGGCGAAAAGCATTCTTTTATGGAGTGGCTGCAATTGGCTTCCCAAAAGCCGATTAGACGGGAACAAGTTGCTGAAGCATCTGAAAGAAAGAAAAAGTTTGAACTTCTTGATAAGTTTATCGAATCAAACCCCAAGATTGTTCCCAAAGAATCCGAGGCATCCAAAATCGATATCAAAGATTCGGTCAAGCTAGATAAAAACGAGTTGATGACCGAGACTTTGGCCAAGGTTTATTTAGAGCAGAAAAAGTACAAAAAGGCCATTCAGGCCTACAATATCTTGAGTTTGAAATATCCGGAAAAAAGTGGTTTCTTTGCAGACCGAATTCGAGCAGTGAAAAGACTGCGTGAAGAAAACAAAGAATAGTGTTATGGGCACATTTACAATATTTTTGGTATTGATCATATTGGTCTGCCTTTTACTGGTCTTGGTCATCATGGTACAAAATCCGAAAGGTGGAGGGCTCTCTTCTTCCTTTGGAGGTGGCGGCAGCCAAATTGTTGGAGGGGTCAAGAAAACGGGTGATTTTTTGGATAAAAGCACATGGACCTTGGCCACGCTGCTGATTGTTTTGATCCTGCTTTCAAATGTAGCCCTTAAGGGAAGCTATGGACAAGCCGATTCTAAACTTTTAGATGGTGATGATATTGAGACCACTATACCTGAAACGGTTCCTGAAGAAGTACCTGAAGAGACACCGGCCAATGGTTCGGGAACAAATCCATTGGATACCATCCAATAGTTCAGTATGACAATTTTTAGTATAAGTGCCAGCTTAAATGACAAGCTGGCATTTTAGTTTTAACAGAATGTCAGTTTTTGTGCCGTGGCACAATTTCTGCCAATAACAATGAAGATTTTTAAAAACTAATACCTAAAAAATAGAAATATGGCTAAAGTTAACATCAAACCATTGGCAGACAGAGTTCTCATAGAGCCAATGGCCGCCGAGACCAAGACTGCTTCGGGTATCATCATTCCCGACACTGCCAAAGAAAAACCCCAAAAAGGAAAGGTGATTGCCGTGGGCCCTGGCACCAAAGATGAAAAAATGACCGTAAAAAACGGAGATACCGTACTCTATGGCAAATACTCCGGGACGGAATTGAAACTTGACGGCGTCGATTATCTCATGATGCGCGAAAGTGACATTTTAGCAATTGTATAACCAGAAAATCAACTATAGAAAATGGCAAAAGATATAACATACGATATTGACGCACGCGATGGTCTCAAGAAAGGTGTTGACGCCCTGGCCAATGCGGTAAAGGTAACGTTGGGCCCTAAGGGAAGAAACGTTATCATCACCAAATCATTCGGCGCACCCCAAGTCACCAAAGATGGGGTGACGGTGGCCAAAGAGATCGAGTTGGAGAATGCACTCGAAAATATGGGTGCCCAAATGGTAAAAGAGGTTGCCTCTAAAACCAATGATCTTGCTGGTGACGGAACGACCACGGCAACGGTTCTTGCACAGGCCATTGTCAAGGAAGGTTTGAAAAACGTAGCCGCAGGAGCCAACCCAATGGACCTCAAAAGAGGTATTGATAAGGCCGTAGATGCAGTGGTGGCAAACTTGGCCAAGCAGTCAAAGAAAGTAGGCGATTCAATGGAAAAAATCAAACAAGTGGCCGCCATCTCCGCCAACAACGATGAAACCATTGGTGACCTGATCGCACAGGCCTTCGAAAAAGTGGGCAAAGAAGGTGTTATCACCGTTGAAGAGGCCAAAGGCACCGACACCTATGTCGATGTCGTTGAGGGTATGCAGTTCGATCGGGGTTATCTCTCACCATATTTTGTGACCGACTCTGAAAAAATGGTCGCAGAATTGGACAACCCGTACATCTTGCTTTTCGACAAGAAGATTTCTGCAATGAAAGACCTACTTCCTGTATTGGAGCCTGTGGCCCAATCGGGAAAACCCTTGTTGATCATTGCCGAAGACGTTGATGGTGAAGCATTGGCCACTTTGGTAGTGAACAAATTGAGAGGTTCTCTGAAAATCGCTGCCGTTAAGGCCCCTGGTTTTGGTGACCGCAGAAAGGCGATGTTAGAAGATATTGCCATTTTGACCAACGGTACCGTAATTTCTGAAGAAAGAGGATTTTCTTTAGAGAACGCCACCATTGATATGTTGGGCTCTTGTGAAAAAGTGTCCATTGACAAAGACAATACCACTTTGGTGAACGGATCTGGTGCTGCCAAAAATATCAAGACCCGAGTCAACCAAATCAAATCTCAAATCGAGACGACCACTTCTGATTATGACAAAGAAAAACTTCAAGAGCGTTTGGCCAAATTGGCCGGTGGTGTTGCCGTACTGTACGTCGGTGCCGCTTCTGAGGTTGAGATGAAAGAAAAGAAAGACCGTGTAGATGATGCTTTGCATGCCACAAGGGCTGCCGTCGAAGAAGGCATTGTCGCCGGCGGTGGTGTGGCATTGGTACGTGCCAAATCTTTGCTTTCAAAAGTCGATACTGATAACGAAGACGAAGCCACTGGCTTACAAATCGTGGCGCGGGCCATCGAATCTCCATTGAGAACCATTGTTGAAAATGCTGGTGGCGAGGGCTCTGTGGTCGTTGCCAAAGTAATGGAAGGCAAGGGTGACTTCGGATACGATGCCAAGGCAAGTAAATATGTAGAGATGATGAAAGCCGGTATCATCGACCCGACCAAAGTAACCCGAATCGCTTTGGAAAATGCCGCTTCGGTCGCCGGAATGATTTTGACCACTGAATGTGCCTTGACAGATATCAAGGAAGATAATCCAGCTCCAGTAATGCCAGGTGGCGGTGGCATGCCCGGAATGATGTAGTTTACAACACGATCAAGCTTTGATTAAGCTTGTTCGTGCATTGACCAAATAATTGAATCCCATTTCTAGAGTTCTAGAAATGGGATTTTTTTATTGAACCTGCTGGGAACCCTTTTTTCCTCAAAACATGGCCAACATAGAAACCGCCATAACCAACATAATGGCATTTTCAATAAAGGTCGCCTCGGTCATGGGCAGGTTGAGGGCTGTGCCCAAACAGGCACAACGTATGCTTTTTTTATCGAGCAAGGCTTTGGAGACACCATAAGTGGTAATGCCCAAAAGTACGATCGTGGCGATCAGTGCCACCTCAATATTGTATCGCATCAAAAACATAAGTCCAAGTGCCAGTTCCAAGAACGGATAAGCCCAACCGTATGCCGGAATCGCTTTCGCCAAGGGGTCATACATTCTAAAACTCTCTGGAAATCCCTTTAAATCCAAAAACTTGAAGAAACTAAAAACAATATAGAACAACCCCATGAAGTCGAGCATCGCCTCCCCAATGTTCCACTCTTTATAGTTCAACAAGAAAGAAGCCACAAACAGGTAAGCAAAAATCAAGAATAGTGGTTGAAGCTGCCTTAACTTTGACTTTTTTTGTGGCAAGGGCATCTCAACATGGTGATCTTCCTTTTCATCAAGTGTATATTTTTCAATAAGGGCATGCTTCAGTTTCTGGATCGGCACATGGTCGTGCATGGTGATTTCGGCCTCTGCCTTCTCTAAATCAACCTCAACCGATAGCACCCCATCTACTTTTGAAAGCTTCTCTTTTACAGATGAGGCACAGCCTTCACAGGTCATTCCCTTAACCGAATAGACATGTCTCATCACCGGTGCTTGCCACTATCATCAGTACTGTTTTCACGATATCTACAGCATGGATGAATATTATCATACGCCTCTTGGGTGGCCTTCAATTCTTTGGTGTCATGGCCGACCGCTACCAATGCCGACTTGATTTCCATGGCATTGGTCTTTCGTTCATCGACCACCAAAGAAAGTTGATGGGTGGGAATATCCCAAACTGCATATTTCACCCCGTCGACACCTAAAGCGGCCTTCTCGATTCGATTTTTGCACATGTCACACTTGCCATCGACCTCAAAGGCCATTTTCTTGTTCTTTTCTTGCGCATATCCCGCAAAGGAAACAGCTAAAAAGGTCAAAATCAGTATACTATTTTTCATGTCAGATAATTTTTAATTTCACGATTTAAATCTAAATCCTGCATAGACCATTCGACCCAAAATAGGTGCAAATACAATGGTAGTATCAAAATTAGGGCCAAAAGGGTCTTCTGCGCCCAAAACAGGATTTCCTTGTCTAAAATTAGTCAAATTCTCACCCCCGAGATATACTTCAAACTTTTTTGAAAAGACCTTGGTCACTTGGGCATTCATCAAGCTATACCCATCGGCAAAATCTCCAAGTTGAAATTCAACAGCATTTGATGCGGTATTTGGCAACCGCTGTCGGCCCAAAGTATGCAACGTATAATCAAAACGCCATTGAGCGCCATTTTCCTTGACCTCGGTGTTGTATCCCAAATTCGCAAAATATCGGTTCTGGGCCTGTAAGGGCCTTTGCAGCAAGCCGGTTTGATAATCGGTTTTTACATCATAGTATTTGTACGCTGTTCGCAGCTCTAGCTTCGGAAGCAATTCGTAATTCAGTTCTATTTGAAGGCTATTGGCATAACTTTCCCCTTCGAGGTTATAGAAAGCTATTTCCCTCGAATTCTCCCAGTCGACGACTACCTGATTCTCAAAATCGGTTCGGTAAAAATCCACTGAAAAATTGCCAAGCCTTTCAAAGAGCGTAAAACCCTGTAAAAAGCTTACACCAAAGTTCATTGCTTTCTCGGCATCAAAACCATAGATGTTGCCCCCATTGCCAAAAAGCTGAATGGCCCTTGAAGAGGCAAACAGCTGCTGATTCTCGGCAAAAATATTCGCCGCCCTTCTGCCAAGGCCGAAAGACCCTCTCAGGCTTCCCCGTTCCCAAGGGGTATAGCGTATGTGAAACCTCGGGGTAAAGAAATTGCCCAAGCGGTTATGGGTATCAAAACGAAGACCAGCGGTCAAATTCACCCTTTCTAGATCATCGTAGTTATATTCAAAAAAAGCACCTGCAGATTTATCGACCCGTGAGAAATTATTCTCGTTGACCACTTCATCATACCCATCATACGTCAGATTAAGTCCGGCTTTGAACTTATGCTTGGTGTTGTTGATGATAGAGTTGAAAATCAAGTTCGAATACAGGCTCTCATGGTCAATATCATACACATTGAAACCATAGTACGAATCTTGTCTATGATTACTGTAAGACGCTTGAAAGCCAAAGCTCTGAAAGGGTAATTCTGGAAATACATAGCCCAGTTTCATCGATGAATCAAAACGCTTGGTGTTGATTTCGCTACCCCAAGAATTCGTAGTGAACCTATCTGTACCAGGATCGAAATTCTCTTGGCCCACTTGTTTTTCGTCGTTCAAGAAGCGTACGTTCAAAAAGCTCACCCATCCCTTTTCAACATTTTGGTATTGCCATCGATTCTGTACATTGATCTGATTTGAGAGCGGTACATCCAAAAATCCGTCGTCATTCATATCAACCTCTACGGTGCGCTGATTACCATGAAGGTAAAGGCCCGTGCTCCATTTATCTGAAAGCTTATGGTTGAGGTGGGTATTCAGTTCTAACCTACCGTTTAGATTCGCATAACCGTTCACAAAAATGGGTGTGTCGGTAAAGGGTTTCACCAGCTCAGTATTGATCTGCCCAGAGATACTCTCGTAACCATTGACTACACTACCCGCACCTTTGGTGATTTGAATACTCTCTATCCAGGTGCCAGGGGTAAAGGTCAATCCATACGTCTGGGAGGCTCCCCTGACCATCGGAATGTTCTCTTGGGTTATCAAAAGATAGGGGCTGGTCAACCCCAACATCTGAATTTGTTTGGTGCCCGTCAGCGCATCATTGAAGTTCACATCGATTGCCGGATTGGTCTCAAAGCTTTCTGAAAGGTTACAACAAGCCGCCTTCAACAATTCTGCACTATTGATCGTGACCACGTTCTGGGCAGAAAAATAGGCCTTCTGCACTGCATCGCGCTCTTTTTGCACCACCACCTCATCCAATTGGTTTGAGGGCTTCAGCCAATGGTGCACCATTTTGGGTTCATCTATGGTCAGTGTATCTGTTTTAAAGCCCACATAGCTGATGACCAATTTATTGTATTCTTTGCTATAGGGAATTGAAAAAAGGCCCTTTTGGTCGGTAATCGTTCCGATAGGGGAATTCAACCAGTACACATTGGCACCGGCAAGGCCAATATGCTTGTTTTCGTCATTGGCCTCCATTACCATGCCCTCAATTTTTTCTTGGGCCGATAACAGTAAGCCGTTCAGTAAAAATATGGCGAAAAGCCATTTGAGTATTTTCATTTTGAATTTGATTTAATTGTACATGAACAAGAAGCTTCCACTTCTGAAAATCAATAAAAGTCACGTACGATCAAATCAGGAAAACCTCGTGCAAAATATTTAAATCTTGTACCAGTAAGGGAGGTGGATATTGTGTGAAAGGAACAGGTGGTTCCCCTAAATCGATGAACAGATGATAATACGACTGGGCAAAAGCGACCCAAAAAACCTGTTGCTCCAATTGCAGGTCATCCCATGTCAATTTTAAATCATCTTGCCCTTCAATGGTAAAGGTCTCGTCATCGCAACAATGATGTTTGTCAGCATCCAAGAATTGGCCGGCCATCTCCATGCCACAGTCCTCGGCTTCGACAAAAAAGGAAACATCCATCACACGGCCCATGCAAAGATGCTTATCGACTGTCCACGAAACGGTCGATAGCAATAGCATGAGTGCCATTGTCGTGGCGAAAATCTTATGTGCGAGCGATTTCACGGAACAAATTTACAAAATATTGGTTTTTAGCTATAAAAGCACAAGCCCATTAACCAAATTTTGGCAATTGGCAAGTTGTAAGTTTTGTCTATTTACTCGACTTTTACAGTTCTATATTCCGATTCAATATGTTTGATACGATTCGTAAATCAATCAACGAAATTCTTGACGATAACGGTGACAATGCTACCAAAAAAATGCAAGATATCTGCAACTTGCTCCGTGATAATGTTACCTATTATGACTGGGTCGGCTTCTATTTCAAAAATGGTGATAGACGTGAATTGAAATTGGGCCCTTATGCAGGTGAACCGACCGACCATACCATCATTCCCTTTGGAAAAGGAATATGTGGGCAAGTAGCGGTGAGCAATGAAAATTTTGTGGTACCTGACGTATCGGCCCAAGACAATTATATCGCTTGCAGTTTGACCGTTAAATCTGAGATTGTGGTGCCCCTGTTCAAAAATGGCGAGAATATCGGCCAAATCGACATCGATTCAAACACTCCCGACCCTTTTACCCAAGAAGACGAACGCTTTTTAGAATGGGTCAACCAAAAAGTGGCCGAGATTCTTTAAAACTTACCCCCTTTTGTTGATAATCCATTTCGATTCATCGCTCTAAAAAAGGTAAATTTGGTGCTTTATTTTCATGCAGCATATTACCATGGACACCAACAAAAAAGCCATTTCGGCGCTTATTTCCGTTTTTCATAAAGATGGTCTCGAACCTATCGTAAAAAAACTTGATGAACTGGGGGTTACCCTGTACTCTACGGGAGGCACAGAAAAATTTATCAGAGACTTTGGCATTGAGGTCATCGCGGTCGAGGATGTCACGAGCTATCCCTCCATTTTGGGCGGGCGCGTCAAAACCTTGCACCCAAAAGTGTTTGGGGGCATCTTGAACCGACAAGACCATGAAGGCGATGTAGTACAAATGGAAGAATTCGACATTCCACAGTTAGATATTGTCATCGTAGATCTTTATCCCTTCGAAAAAACGGTAGCGAGTGGCGCTTCAGAACAAGACATCATCGAAAAGATCGATATTGGCGGCATTTCACTTATTCGTGCCGCGGCCAAAAACTATAGAGATGTATTCTGTGTGTCGTCCATGGAAGATTATGCAGAATTTCTCGAAATCATTTCTGAAGAAAACGGCACCACTACCTTAGCGCAACGAAAACGTTTTGCTGCCAAAGCCTTCAACATTTCGTCACATTATGATTCAGCTATTTTCAATTATTTCAATAAAGACCAAAAGTTGGCGGCATTGAAAATCAGTGAGACCCAAGGAAAAGTGCTCCGTTATGGCGAGAATCCACACCAAAAAGGATTTTTCTTTGGCGATTTTGACACCATGTTCGACCAACTGCATGGCAAAGAGCTTTCTTACAACAATCTATTGGACGTTGATGCTGCCGTCAATCTGATGGAAGAATTCAAAAACGACAATCCCACCTTTGCCATATTGAAGCACAACAACGCCTGTGGCCTGGCCACACGAGATACCACCAAACAGGCCTATATCGATGCATTGGCCGGTGATCCCGTTTCCGCTTTTGGGGGAATTTTGATCAGTAACCGCGAGATAGACAAAGACACTGCTGAGGAAATTCACAAATTGTTCTGCGAAGTGGTCATTGCCCCAAGCTACGGTGATGAAGCATTGAAAATCCTCAAAGGGAAAAAGAACCGCATTTTGCTCATACAAAAAGAAGTGGAACTTCCCCAAACATTGGTAAGAACCTGTCTCAACGGCATGTTGGTGCAGGACAAGGATTTCAAAACAGATTCCCTTGCTGATGTAAAAACCGTCACAGACAAAACACCTAGCTCCGAAGAATTGGAAGACCTCATCTTTGCCTCGAAATTGTGCAAGCACACCAAAAGCAACACTATCGTCTTGGCCAAGAACAAACAATTGTGTGCAAGCGGCACGGGACAGACCTCACGTGTCGATGCATTGAACCAAGCCGTGCACAAAGCAAAATCATTTGATTTTCAACTCGAGGGTGCGGTAATGGCAAGCGATGCATTTTTTCCATTTCCCGACTGTGTTGAGATTGCACATAAGGCGGGCATCACAGCTGTAATACAACCTGGTGGTTCTATAAAAGACGAATTGAGCATTGATTATTGCAATCAAAATGGCATGGCCATGGTCATGACGGGCACACGTCATTTTAAGCATTAATTTTGCTACATTTGCCGATAAACCTGATTAACGCTTATGGGATTCTTTGATTTCATGACCGAGGAGATTGCCATTGACCTCGGTACCGCAAACACCCTCATCATACATTTAGACAAAGTGGTGGTTGACAGTCCGTCAATTGTAGCGCGTGACCGAATATCGGGCAAAATCATAGCCGTGGGTCGCGAGGCCAGTATGATGCAGGGCAAGACACATGAGAACATCAAGACCATACGCCCGCTCAAAGATGGGGTCATCGCAGACTTTGACGCTTCTGAAAAGATGATCAACATGTTCATCAAAAATATTCCGGCGTTGAAGAAAAAGTGGTTTCCACCAGCGCTTCGAATGGTGATTTGTATTCCTTCGGGCATCACAGAGGTTGAGATGCGGGCCGTTCGCGAATCTGCAGAGCGGGTAAATGGCAAAGAGGTCTATCTAATACACGAGCCCATGGCCGCCGCTATAGGTATCGGTTTGGATATTATGCAGCCCAAAGGCAATATGATCGTTGACATTGGGGGTGGTACCACAGAGATAGCCGTTATTGCCTTGGGAGGGATCGTCTGCGACAAATCGGTCAAGATTGCGGGTGACGTTTTCACCAATGATATTATATACTATATGCGCACCCAGCACAATTTGTATGTGGGTGAAAGTACCGCCGAGGCCATCAAGATAGAAATAGGATCGGCCATAGAAGATTTAAAATCACCTCCAGAGGATAAGCAAATACAAGGCCGTGATCTTTTGACCGGAAAACCAAAGCAAGTTTCCATATCATACCGCGAAATTGCCAAGGCCCTTGACAAAAGTATTTTGCGTGTCGAAGATGCCGTTATGGAGACGCTTTCACAGACCCCACCTGAATTGGCGGCCGACATATATAACACAGGAATTTATTTGGCCGGGGGCGGTTCAATGCTGAGGGGGCTTGACCGCAGGCTTTCCCAAAAAACAGACCTGCCCGTTTATATTGCCGAAGACCCGCTTCGTGCCGTTGTAAGGGGTACCGGCATTGCCCTCAAAAACCTTGAACGCTACAAAAGCATTTTAATCAAGTAGGCTCTCAGGCATTCATGTCTGAAACGGGGCGATAAAGACAGAGTTGAATGCAACAGATCATCAATTTCATTTTGCGCTATAGAAATTCATTTCTATATGCTTTTTTAGGATTGGTTGCCATTGCATTGACCGTTCGCTCACATTCGTACCATCAATCAAAGTTCTTCAACTCATCAAAATGGTTGACGGCCAACACCTACAGAATCTCCAATAATATTTCTTCCTATTTTGACCTGAGAAACGAAAACGAAAAGTTGTCAGAAGAAAACAGGGCATTGCGACAACTTCTTTTCAATCAAGAACAGTCTTACGGGGAACCTTTGGATTCCACACAAATAAACTACAAAGTAATTCGGGGAAAAGTGATTAAAAATAGTTATACCTCACTGCGTAATTATGTTACCATCGACATAGGTAAAAACCAAGGGGTAAACCAAGACATGGGTGTCATTACCTCACAGGGAATCTTGGGCATTGTCGAGAACACTTCGAACAGCCATTCGACCGTTCAAAGCATACTCAATATCAAGTCGAACATCAATGCAAAGGTCAAGAACACCAACTACTTTGGCTCTTTGGTATGGGACGGAGATTATTATGATGCAGTGCAATTAACCGACATTCCACGGTTGGTGCCCCTTGTGGTGGGCGACACCATCATTACTGGGGGTATGTCGAGTATCTTTCCTGAGGGCATTCCTATCGGCACTATCAAAAAATACGAATTGAACACCGCTCAAAGTTTCTATGATATTGAAGTCTCCCTTTTCAATGATATGGCCAATATTGGATATATATATGTCATTGAGAATTTTGACCGGCCCGAAATTTTAGAATTGGAATCCCAGACAAACGATGCTCAATAATATAATAGCCATAAATATTGTTCGATTCGTTCTCTTGGTTTTGGCCCAAGTGCTTGTCTTCAACCATTTGAACTTTTTTGGTTCGATAAATCCGATGGTCTACATTATCTTTTTGTATTGGTACCCGATTCGCGAAAACAGGGCTATTTTTCTTCTTGCCAGTTTTCTATTGGGCCTATCGGTAGATATATTTTCAGATACGTTGGCCCTACATGCCTTTTCTACACTTACCATTGCCTACGCCAGACCCGTGATCATGCGATTTTGTTTCGGAGTAAACTATGAATTTCAAACCTTTACCTTTAATAATACCACTCGTATACAGCGTATTACATTTTTAGCATTGTTGGTACTTACACACCATTTGGTATTCTTCACGCTAGAAATTTTAAGTTTATCGCATATCCTATTACTTTTGAAGAAAGTTTTGCTCACCAGCATCTTGACCATTTTTGTCTGTGTCTTGCTCAGTTCTCTTTTTACTGTAAAGACTGAATAAAATGACTGTTGTAGCGTTCTTATATCAAGGTTAAGGCCAAATAACTCTTTCGCTGAAGAATCACTATGAAAAAGTTACTGCTCTCGTCGATCATCATCATCATAGGCATCACCTATTTGGGCAGGCTATCGTATCTGCAATTGTTCAGGTTCTCACCGAATCAGATTTTGGAAGATCCTGCGATAAAGGCCATATACGATTATCCTGAACGGGGCTATATCTATGACCGTAACGGTGAACTCTTTGTCGGTAACCAACCGGCCTACGATGTGATGGTCATCCCGCGAGAGGTAAAACCATTGGACACCTTAGAGTTCTGCGGACTTTTAGATATCGATAAACAGACCTTTATCGATAGAATGCTGAAAGCTAAGCGTTATTCACCAAGATTGCCTTCGGTTTTGGTACCCCAATTGTCAAAAGAAGATTATGCCAAGCTACAAGAAAAAATGAGAAGATTTACTGGATTTTACATCCAGAAACGATCATTGCGCTACTATGCCACGAATAGCGCAGCCAATGTTTTGGGCTATATCAGTGAGGTGAGCGAGTACGACTTGAAAAAAAACCCTTACTACGAGGCGGGTGAGCTTATGGGGCGAACAGGCATTGAAAAACAATATGAAGATGTCTTAAGGGGAAGAAAAGGTGTAAAATATATTCAAAAAGACCGTTTCAACAGAGACATTGGCCCGTACAAGGATGGAAAGCTTGATACCCTGCCAGAACTTGCTAAAGAATTGCACATTACGATTGACAAGGAGTTGCAAGAGTATGGTGAACGGTTGATGCATGGCAAACGAGGGGGTATTGTGGCCATCGAGCCCAGTTCAGGTGAGATATTGAGCATGATATCAGGGCCTACCTACGACCCCTCTCTTTTAGTGGGCCGTAAGCGCTCTGCCAACTATACCAAGTTACACTACGATACCATTTCAAAACCTACTTGGGATCGTTCCATTTTGGCAGAACCTTCTCCTGGATCGCCTTTCAAGACCCTCAATGCATTGGTCGCCCTTCAAGAAGGGGTTATAGATTCTGAGACCAAATTCACCTGTTATAATGGTTTTTATGTGGGCAACAAAAAAAGGGGATGCCACTGTGGTGGTGGAATCAGGGACATGAATTCTGGTATTTTTCGTTCGTGCAACGCTTATTTTGCTGGTACTTTTCGAAAAATATATGGCAAATTCGCCACCACCGATGAGGGCATGGATGTTTGGGAAAAACACGTTAAAAGCTTTGGGCTGGGCAACTATTTAGGTACCGATTTGCCGACCGGAAGACCAGGTAGAATTCCGGGCAAGGAATACTACGATAAGTGGTATGGTGATAACCGATGGGCATCATCAACCATTATTTCAAATTCTATCGGTCAGGGCGAAGTGGCCGCTACGCCATTGCAATTGGCCAATATGACCGCTGCCATTGCCAACAAAGGTTATTATTACACCCCTCATATCATCAAAAAAATAGGTGCTTCGGGCAGCATTGATCCAAGATTCACCGAAAGACGTTACACAACCATCGATAGAGAGCACTTCGATCCTGTCATTGAAGGCATGGCCAATGTCTATAAGTATGGCACAGCAAAATGGATACGAATACCCGATATCGAAATTGCCGGAAAAACAGGAACGGTAGAAAACTTCACGAGAATTGACGGTGAACGGGTGCAACTTACCGATCACTCTGTTTTTGTAGCCTTTGCCCCAGTTGAAAATCCTAAGATTGCCCTTGCCGTCTACATTGAAAATGGCTACTATGGGGCACGATATGCAGGTCATATTGCCTCGCTTCTGATCGAAAAGTACATTAAAAGGAAAATCACCCGTAAGGACCTAGAGAAAAAAATGCTTGAAAAAACCTTGGAGCATGAGTATGTCAAGCCGTATAGCGGTGAACCTTTCAAGATAAACGAGTATGTCTGGTAAGAATGTACTGAGAAGATTAGACTGGCTCACGGTTTTCTTTTATGTTCTTTTAGTATTTACCGGTTGGATCAATATTTACTCAACTACTTTAGGGGAGGATCACACCTCTATTTTTGATTTTTCGACCCTTTATGGCAAACAGCTGTTTTTCATCATATTCAGTCTAATCGTTGCCTTTTTGGTGTTTTTTGTCGAAAGTGGATTTTTTGAACGGTTTGCAAGTATCTTTTACTTGATCTCATTGGTTTTGTTGCTCGGTCTGTTTCTTTTTGGAAAGACTATAGCCGGGGCAACCTCTTGGTATGATTTGGGGTTTTTTAACCTGCAGCCTTCAGAGTTGGCAAAAGTCACGACAGCACTTGCCCTTGCCAAATATCTCAGTGATATTCAAACTGATATCAAAAACAGAAAGCATCAGCTATATGCGGCACTGATTATTTTGGTGCCCGCTTTATTGATACTGCCCCAACCCGATCCAGGAAGTGCCCTGATATTTTCTTCATTGTTTTTTGTTCTTTTCAGGGAAGGATTGCCCCTATATTATTTTTTGATCCCGATTGTTTTAGTGGTTCTTTTTGCCGCTACCTTGATGTATGGCACCGTATGGGTCGCAATAGGCCTGGTTCTCTTGCTCACTTTGGTGTTTCTCTTTAAAAAACCTTCGGTTAAGATTCCTGTCCTGCCCCTTAGCATTACGTTAATCATTTCGGTACTCTTCTCACTATCGGTCAACTTTGTTTTTGAGAACGTATTCGAGCAGCGCCACCGTGACCGCTTCGCCCTCTGGCTGGGATTGGAAAAAGATGAGAACAAGTTAGATCAAATACGAAAGACCATCGGTTACAATACCTACCAGTCTGAAAAGGCCATTGAGTCTGGAGGTTTCTTTGGAAAAGGTTTTTTAGAGGGCACCCGAACAAAAGGAGATTTTGTGCCCGAACAACATACCGATTATATTTTCAGCTCAGTGGGTGAAGAATGGGGGTTCATCGGCACGGCTGCGGTCATCTTGATTTTTTCCTTTTTCTTTCTTCGTTTGATCGGTCTTGCAGAAAGACAAAAAAACACCTTTGGGCGAATGTTTGGCTATGGGGTCATTTCCATCCTTTTTATACACTATGCCATAAACATTGGTATGGTCATCGGGCTTTTGCCCACCATCGGTATCCCGCTTCCCTTTTTCAGCTATGGTGGATCGGGCATGGTTTTCTTTACCCTATTGCTCTTTATCTTTCTAAAACTCGATTCAAACCGTTTACGGGAAGGTATTTGAAAACGGCCAAGGCGAAGTGTCGATATTCCTTTCAATTCTACTTTGAAACTGCTCCGGCATTTTCTCAAAAAAATCGATTCCGGTAACGCTTTCAAGACTGTCCAAAGCAACCACAAATGTGTTCAATTTGGCAGTTGTCTCAGCATGTGGGAGCAAAAAAGCCAGCACATGTAATTCATTACCATCCTCACGAAAGACAACCTTATAGAAATATTGGGGCACATCGACTCCCTCATCGCCTATCTCCTTTAATCCAGGTTCGAGAACACCCCCCGTTATGACATTGAGTTCACCATATCTTTTGCCCCAATATCGCACCTGTTGCTCCAGTCGGTTCCAAACCCCGGCATTAAAATCTTTTTTCTGCGGGGCAATGTTACTGGTATAGAATGTTTCGTTGTAGGCTTGCTCTGAAAACCGTCTATCACCCGCGGGGCATAAATGGCCCCGGTCGTAACCTGAACCTTTATAATTGCGCCAATCTGCTGATTTTGTTCTTACCTTGGGGTCTTCAACAAAGTAGGGCCGCTCCCTATCATCATAGGTAAGGTGCTCTTTCAATAGCCGGTAAGCTACCCATTCGGCCTGTTCGTATGGCTCACTGTACGAGAGCATATAGTTTTGGTGTTCCACCAGCTGGTCCAAAGACGAACTGGGCAAAAATTGTTCTTCAAAAGGAAGGCTAGGTGTACTTTCTTTTTTGGGAGAATAGGGCGCCGGGGTATAAAAGTTTTCAAACAGCCAAAAACCGATAATACAAATAATCAATAAGAGTGTATAAACGGCTTTTCTGCTCATAGGAAAATTTGCTCCAAAGATACGGTTGCATTTTATTTTTATTTTCCTGCCATAGGGCAAAAAAAACCCCAACGTTTACGTCGGGGCCTTAAAATTTTTTAGGGAATTTTTATCCTTTCACACTGGCCAACTTTGTATTGCTGCCCTTGAAATTGTTCATTTTCAAATCTTTCAAAACGTTCACGGCTTCTTCGACATAGACATCTTTTGCCAGCTCTTTGTGCCAACGGTTGCGCTTTTCTCTCAAAACAGAATCTTTGGTGAACAGCTCCGTTTCATATCTCAATGAGTTAAAGGTCAACTTTGAATCATAATCCCTCAAGCTTTTGAAATAGTTGGATTTCTCTTTTGCCCTTTCTTCTTGGGTCTTATAAGCACTATAATTAAGGGAGATCAAAGTCTCGTCTTGTTGCTCTTTCAACCATTTGGCATTCTCTTCGATCAATTTGACCTGAGGATTGTTGGCCAATCTTTCCTTACTGTTTGATACGGCCGTCTCAAAATCAATGTAACCATTCCAAATTTCATAATCAGCAGGGGTAATCTTATCCCACCCCAGTGGATTTTCTTGATCTTTCTCTCCTAAGTCAATATAGCTGTACCTGTCTGGCACCACAATATCGCTTTTAACGCCCTCTAACTGGGTAGAACCGCCATTGATACGGTAAAATTTCTGGGTGGTCAGTTTGATTGCGCCCAAATCACCATGTTCGTTGCTTCTGACAATATTATCTAAAGGAATCACATTCTGAACCGTTCCCTTGCCAAAGGTTTGCTTGCTACCGATTACAATGGCACGCTTATAATCTTGCATGGCCGCAGCCAAAATCTCTGAGGCAGATGCCGACAACTCATTGACCAATATCACCAAGGGGCCATCCCATTGAATGCGCTCATCTTTGTCTTCATGAACTTCTTTGCGCTGGCCAGATGACCTTACCTGTACAATAGGGCCATCTTTGATGAACAAGCCCGCCATTTCAACAACGGTTTTCAGCGATCCACCACCATTGTCGCGTAAATCTAAAATAAGGCCTTCAACACCCTCTTCTTTCAATCGCTCAACTTCTTTGGCAACGTCTGTAGCAGCATTTCTTTCAGAATAATCCTCAAAATCAACATAAAATTTGGGCAAATGAATGATACCATACTTCAAATCGTCTTTTATGACCGTTGCCGATTTGGCATATGACTCTTCTAAAACCACGACATCTCTGGTTACCGAAATCATTTCTATGGTACCATCTACACGACGAACGGTCAAATTCACCACTGTCCCCTTTGGACCCTTTATCAACTTGATGGCATCATCAAGCCTCATACCCACAATATCGATCGGCTCTTCATTCTCTTGGCCCACTTTTATGATTTCATCACCCACTTCAAGACTCTGTTCTCTCCATACCGGTCCTCCAGAAATAATCTCCACAATTCGTGCGCCTTCTGGCTTTTTTTGTAGCCGGGCACCAATACCTTCAAATTTGCCCGACATACTGATGTCAAATTTATCTTTCTCATCAGGGGCAAAATAAAACGTGTGTGGGTCAAACTCGTCAACAATGGTGTTCACGTACTGAACGAACCAATCTTTTCGCTCAAGATCATCGACAAAATCAAAAAACTCATCGAGTGTTTTCTTTGTGGTTTCTCTCGCATCTACCTCTACTTCCGCTATGGTCATGTCTCCCAAGCTTTCGGTATTGGGTACCTTAATGCTCTTTGTAGTTGAACCAACATCTACACCTACAATATCTTCAGAGCCATCTTTGCTATAACCTGCCGCTTGGCGCAAATCGGCTATCTTATTGTCAAAGACACCAAGCGTATTATATTTCAACTGCTTTCGCCAACGCTCTTTCAGTTCTTTTTTATTGGCTGCAAAAGATTCTTCCCTATAGTCGATATTGATACTTTCCTCAACATTATAATCAAAAGATTCAGCCAGAATTTCCTTGTAGATTTCCTTGGCCTCACCCATACGTTTCATCAAACGTTGATAGACCAAATTAAAGAAGGTGATGTCAGTGTTCTTGATTTGGTCATCGATTTGAAACCGGTATTGCTCGAACCCATCGATATCGCTCTGTAGAAAGTAACGTTTCGTGGGGTCAATGATATCGATAAAGTCATCAAAAACATTCGAAGAGAACGTATCATTGATGTCTTTGGGTTCATAATGGCCCTTTTCAAGCACATAGGTTATCAAATCCAACAAGAGCTTATCTTTATCATTGGTCTCAAACGACTTATTGGTAAAGCTACAAGAAGCGACCGCAACGAGAATAACCAAGAGGGCCAATGTGAAATTCTTTTTCATAAATATGTTTTTAGGTGGGAGATACTTCCTCATTTCCACAGGTCTTTCGTAAATCCCTCTACATTAGTACTTCTTCCAATTCTCTAAGATACTGAAAAAACCATGCCAGTATTTGGTACCGCATTTAATTTTTTGTTAAACGCCATACCCACCTTATCCTTTTGAAAAACGTATTTTTGCCCAGTTAAGTATGCCCGATGGAAAAACCCTTGATTCTTGTGACCAATGATGACGGCATTACAGCACCTGGGCTCAGGGCCTTAATCGTTGTGATGAAAGAGATCGGCGATGTCGTAGTGGTTGCTCCAGACAGTCCCCAATCAGGTATGGGCCATGCCATAACCATTGACAATACGCTCTATTCTACACGAATGGTCGTCGATAAAGAAAATGGTGCCCCGGCAGAATATAGTTGTAGCGGTACCCCGGCAGATTGTGTAAAATTGGCGTTACAAGAGTTGTTGGACCGTAGGCCCGATATCTGCGTAAGCGGCATAAACCACGGTTCGAATTCATCTATCAATGTCATTTACTCGGGCACCATGAGTGCAGCCATAGAAGCCGGTATCGAGGGTGTGCCCGCCATTGGTTTTTCGCTTTGTGACTATGGATGGGACGCCGATTTTCAGCCCTCATTGAAGTTTGTCAAAAAGATTGTCTCAGAAACACTGAAAAATGGCATTCCAAAAGGTACGGTGCTCAATGTGAACATTCCGAAAACAAACGGCACTTTGCCCAATGGCATCAAAGTTTGCCGACAGGCACGGGCAAACTGGAAGGAAAAATTTGACAAGCGAACCAGCCCATCAGGCAAGGAATACTACTGGTTGACCGGTGAATTTGAGCTTTTGGACAAAGGGCAAGATACCGACGAATGGGCACTGGCCAACGGATTTATATCGATCGTACCTACCCAATTCGACCTTACTGCGCACCATGCCATACCACAATTGAATAATTGGACATTGAATGAGAAATAAAGAAATCATCATCGGTTTTGTCGTGGGCATCATTGCCAATACCTTTGGAACACTACTCTATATTCTGCTCTTTTCAAACATGGGAGTCGCCGAGACCTTGAAGACCGCTGTGGTCCAAGATCACTTGGGAAGCCTTCTCGCACTGGGTGCCATTTTGAATTTGGTGGCCTTTTTTGGATTTCTTCGCATAAAAAGGGACCTGCGGGCAAGGGGTGTCATGATTGCCACCCTATTGACGGCCCTGATCATTCTGTTCTACAAAATCTTCTGACTATGAAATACTATATCATAGCTGGTGAGGCTTCTGGTGATCTGCACGGATCCAATCTTATCAAGGCCTTAAAAAAAAAGGACAGTAAGGCAAATATTCGGTGCTTTGGCGGCGATTTGATGCAAAAGGCAGGCGGTGAACTGGCCAAACACTATAAAGAAATGGCCTTCATGGGATTTTTGGAAGTGGTCGCCAACATACCCAGTATCATTGCCAATATCAGCTACTGCAAAAAAGATATTGAGGCCTTCAAACCTGATGTCATCATTTTCATCGATTTTTCAGGTTTCAACCTTCGTATTGCAAAATGGGCGAAACGGAAAGGCTTCAAGACCAATTACTACATTTCTCCCCAGATCTGGGCCTCTCGTGAAAGCCGTATCGCTGCCATCAAGAGAGACATCGACCATATGTACGTGATTCTTCCTTTTGAAAAGGATTTCTATGAAAAGAAGCATGGTTACCCGGTTGATTTTGTGGGTCATCCCTTGATCGATGCCATCGAGAACACTGAACTTCTCGATCAAGAGGCATTTCGAGGGCAGAACGGTCTCCATCCACAGAAACCCATTATAGCCCTGTTGCCCGGAAGCCGTAAACAGGAAGTGGAAAAAATGCTCAAGGTCATGCTCTCTATCACCAGAGACTTTCAAGAATATCAATTTGTGATCGCAGGGGCGCCAAGCCTTGATGAAACCTTTTACAAAAGCTTTCTGAACAATTCTGTTTCGTTCGTTTCAAACCAGACCTACCCGCTTTTGCACAACGCCCATGCAGCTTTGGTGACCAGTGGTACCGCAACATTGGAAACCGCACTCTTCAAGGTGCCACAAGTGGTCTGCTACAAGGGCAATTGGATTTCATACCAAATCGCAAAACGCATTATTACCCTCGACCATATTTCTTTGGTGAATTTGATTATGGACAAAGAAGTGGTGAAAGAACTGATCCAGGGTGGACTAACTACCAAAAACCTCAAAACCGAGCTTACAAAAATACTCGATGGCCCCCTACGTAATCAGATGCTTTCAGACTATGAAACCTTGAGAAGGAAATTGGGAGGAGGAGGTGCCAGTGACAGAGCTGCTTCGTTAATTCTTGAAAATATGTAATTTTAACATCCAAGAAACCGTTACTTTCTTGGATGACAAAAAAAATCTTCCTCTTTTTTTCTTTGCTTTTGTTCATTGGCTGTGGTGTCGTCAAGAAAAAGACAACGTATGGCAAAAAAAGAACGGTCTCGGTTGAAGCCAATGAATCAGACCATTTGCCTTCAGACGAGGAAAGTAAGCCAGAAATCGTAGTCGATGAAAAAGCGGAACGGATCATTGCCACGGCCATGACCTTTTCAGGGGTGCGCTACAAATTTGGAGGTACTACACGAAAAGGCATGGACTGCTCTGGATTACTCTACATTTCTTTTAAGGAACACGGCATCGAATTCCCACGTATTTCATATGAAATGGCCAATGAGGGGCGAAAGATAAAGGTTGGAAAAGTTAGAAAAGGGGATCTTTTGTTCTTTAAGACCCGAAAACGGGGCAAGCGAATCAACCATGTGGGCCTAGTGGTCGATGTTGATGGTGGTGATATTAAATTCATACATTCTACCAGCTCAAGGGGCGTTATCATTTCGTCTCTTCGCGATGGCTATTGGAACTATGCTTTCGTGAAAGCCACCCGCGTATTGTGATGGGGTTCTTTCAATTGGTCTCGGTCAGACTCACTTTGGGCCTTGTCTTTGGAATAATCTTGGGTTTTTATCTTGAGATACCTCCAAAACCTTTTTTTATAGTCTTTTGTGTCCTTCTGATTTTGTTGGGCCTGAACATTCGAAAAAGACGGGGTCGGGTATTTTCCATTTTTGCAATAGTGGTCGTATTGGGCACTATTTCTTTGGGTATCATGGTTGTTGGTTTCACCCATCCAAAAAACCAGGCACAAGGCTATCTTGGGCAAGAAATCACATCGTACCATACGTTCAGGGCAAGAATTTCAGAGCCACTGAAGCACACTGGTTTTTCGTATCGCTATTTGGCAGAGATCATACAAATTGACCAGAACCCGGCAAGGGGTACAATTGTGGTGAACATTTCAAGGGAAACCATACCAAAAAGGCTTTATGTAGATGACGAATTTGTCGCCTATGGCAAGCTCAACACTATCAACCCCCCTCTGAACCCCCATCAATTCGATTACAGGGATTATTTGAGGAAACAGGGCATTTTTCATGAATTGAGAATCGGTTCAGGGCAACTGGTTCAATTCGAAAGACAAACAACGACAGTATACGGCCTTGCCCAAAACCTCAGACAGAAAATCATTTCAAAGCTCAAGCAACATGATTTTGGCAGTGATGAGGTCTCGGTAATGCAAGCGCTGTTATTGGGTGAACGCAGTGAGCTCTCTGGAGAAACCTATGACAACTATAAAAATGCAGGGGCCGTACATATTTTGGCCATTTCAGGACTGCACATAGGTATTTTGCTTTTGCTTCTACAGTTGCTATTGACTCCCCTGGAGTCACTTCCCCATGGCAAGACTTTAAAATTGGTCACAATTTTGGTATGCTTATGGGGTTTTGCCTTTGTTGCAGGACTTTCACCCTCAATCGTCAGGGCGGTGACCATGTTCTCGTTTGTGGCCTACGCCATGCAATTGAACCGACCGACCAACACGTTCAACACCATTGTATGGTCAATGTTCTTCATTTTGCTCTTTAAGCCGCTCTTTCTTTTTCAAGTAGGTTTTCAAATGAGTTATGCAGCCGTTTTTGCCATTGTTTGGCTCTACCCAAAACTTCAGCGTTTTTGGGAGCCGAAAGGTTTTCTCCCCAAAAGAGTTTGGCAATTGGTCTCCGTCAGTGTGGCCGCCCAATTGGGGGTATTGCCGTTGAGCCTTTTCCATTTTCATCAATTTCCGGCTTTGTTCTTTATCTCAAATCTTGTGGTCGTTCCTTTTTTGGGCGTGATCCTGGGCGGTGGAATGCTTGTCATTGCCCTTGCTTTGTTGAATGCGTTGCCCCCAATACTTGTTACGGGTTATAATACTATTATCAAGGGAATGAACACCATCATCGGTTTTGTGGCCCAACAAGAAACCTTTTTGTTCACCAACATCTCTTTCGATGTTGTTCAGATGCTGCTCGCCTACGTCATTATTTTTGCCCTGGTTTTCACTTTAACAAGACCGAAGTTCAAAAATATCATGGCCTTGGGCAGCAGTGTCATTCTTTTTCAAGTATGGGTCATCGTTCAAACGACACGGCATAAGGAAAAGGAATCACTTTTAGTCGCCCATCAAACCAAAAATTCAATGATACTACACCACAAAGGTGACGTTGTGGTCATTTATTCCGCAACGGGAAAGGAAGCAAAAAATCGCATCGTTACCGATTATGTTGTCGGTGAACGTATTGATTCGGTCAGCTCGCTTCTAATGCAAAACAGCTATCATCTTGGCAATAAAATGCTCTATGTGATGGACAGTCTTGGTGTTTATCCCAAACAAACCGACTACCTCTTGATTACCCAATCGCCCCGAATAAACCTAGAGCGACTGATCGATAGCCTGAAACCGGTACAAATCATTGCAGACGGCAGCAACTACAATGGTCATGTTGCCCGTTGGCGGCAAACCTGCCTGAAAAGAAAAATCCCCTTTCACCATACAGGTGAAAAGGGAGCATATTTTTATGACCTGACAAAAAACTGAAGTTAGCTTCTAGGTGAGTTCCTCCGTTGTCATTTTTCGTTCATTGTCTTCAGCACCATGGGTCAGGGCCTTTAATTTTTTGATGAATGCCCAGATCAGTAGGCCAAAGAGTATACAGAACAGTGCAATGCCCGTGAACACGGCATATTCTCCAAATTCTGATGCAGATTCTCCTAGAAGCCCAGCCACTTTATTGCCCAATCCTGTGGTGGCGAAATATAGGCCCATCATTAACGATGCATATTTTGCTGGGGCCAATTTGGTGACAAATGACAAAGAAACGGGTGAAAGACTCAATTCACCCACTGTATGGAACAAATAGGCAAGTACCAACCAGTACATGGCCGATGAACCTGAGCTCTGATATTCTGCCGTAGCCGCGGTCATGAACAAAAATCCGGTACCCATTATGATCAATCCCATTATCATTTTGAACAGTGAAGAGGCTTCTTTCCCTTTTAGTTTACGATTGGCCCAAAAGGTTGCGACCGCCGTACCCAAGGTGATAATGAAAAATGCATTCAACGATTGGAACCATGAGGCCGGCACTTCCCAACCCATCAACATTCTATTGGTATAGTCTTTGGCATAAATGTTCATCAACCCTCCGGCCTGCTCGAACGCTCCAAAAAATACGATGACCATCAAGAAAGAAAGAATGAGCACGATTACCCTGTCTTTTTCAATTTTGGTAAGCGGCCTCTTTAAAGCTTCCCGGTCTTCTTCCTTATCCGATTTCCCTAAATACTCCCCGACACCTTTTAGGTACTTTTGGCCAAATATGAATTGGATCAAGCCAAAGAACATACATATACCTGCCAATCCGAATCCGTAATGCCAGCCGTAGACCTCACCTACATAGCCGACTATCAAACTTGATAAAAAGGCACCTACGTTAATACCGATATAAAAAATGGTGAAACCCTTGTCTCTTCTAATGTCCCCTGTTTTATACAACCCCCCTACCATGGTCGAGATATTGGGCTTTAGCATCCCCACACCGGCAATAATGAAACCAAGACCGGTATAAAAGGCCCACATTTGTTCAATGGCGAGAACACTATGCCCTATCACCAATAAAATGGCACCCACGATCACGGCCTTTTTTTGGCCCAAGATTCTATCGGCTATTATTCCCCCAGGAATTGATGCCACATAGACCAACATGGTGTACCAACCATAAAGTACGAGAGCTTCCTTGTTCGTCCATCCCAGACCCGGGTTCAGGTCTGTGGTCTGTGTGACGAGGTACAGTACCAAAATGGCCCGCATTCCGTAATAGGAAAAGCGTTCCCACATTTCGGTAAAGAAAAGAACATAAAGCCCTACCGGATGTCCAAAAAGTTCTTTTTGATGTGCTGGTTTATCAATCGCTGCCATAAGTTTTCGTAGTTGGTTATAAATTTTCTTTTATGAATTTCGTCATTTTAGTGAACAGGTGAAGACGTGTGTTGCCTCCATATATGCCATGGTTCTTGTCGGGGTAAATGGCCCAGTCAAATTGCTTGTTGGCCTGTACGAGGGCCTCTATCATACGCATGGTGTTCTGAACATGTACGTTGTCATCGCCTGAACCGTGTACCAAGAGATATTTACCTTTCAACAATTCAGGATAGTTAAAAGGAGATTCGTTGTCGTACCCTTCGGGATTCTCTTGCGGGGTACGCATAAACCGTTCTGTATAGATGGTATCGTAGAACCGCCAACTGGTAACGGGTGCCACGGCAATGGCCATTTCAAAGGTATCGTTGCCCTTTAACAAACAATTGGTGCTCATGTGCCCGCCAAAGCTCCATCCCCAGATGCCGGTACGTTCTTCATCGATATAGGGCAGTTCACTCAGTTTTTTGGCAGCGGCAATCTGGTCTTCAGTCTCATATTTCACCAAATTGAGATAAGTGGCCTTTTTAAAATCGCGCCCTTTGAGCCCCGTGCCCCGCCCATCGACACATGCAATGATATAGCCTTCTGAAGCCAATAGTTGATGCCAGTAATCGTTAGCGCCCATCCAACGATTGGCCACCTGTTGCGAACCGGGCCCGCTATATTGGAACATGAGTAATGGATACTTCTTGTTGGGGTCAAAATCAATTGGTTTGATCATATACATGTTCAAGTCGTTACCACTGACGTTGATGGTCGAAAATTCTTTAGGTGCCATTTCATACCCCTTCAACTTTTCGGCCAAAGCCGAATTGTCCTTAATTTTTTTGACCAATTTACCGTCGGCAGCCCTGTGCAATGTAAATTCAGGGGCTGTTGTCGCATTCGAAAACGTATTGATAAAATAGGTATAATCTGCACTGAAATCGGCCGTATTGGTGCCCTCTTGCCCCGTCAGCCTTTTTTTCTTTTTACCAGAACTACCGATACCATAAACGTCACGATTGATTGAGCCATTCTCTACCGATTGGTAATAGATACGGTCTTTATTGGCGTCATAGCCATAGTATGCGGTGACTTCCCAAGGGCCTTTGGTAATTTGGTTCTTTAGTTTACCGTCATTGTTGTATAGGTACAGATGGTTGAACCCATCGCGTTCGCTGGTCCAAATAAAGCCGTCGTTCTTTAAGAAAGTGAGGTTATCGTGTATATCGACATAGGCTTCGTCTTTTTCTTCAAGCAGCAATGTGACTACATCTTCAGTATCGACTTTGTGCAATTTTAAATGGTTCTGATGGCGGTTGATGGTCTGTACACTGAGATGGTTAGGGTTGTTCATCCATTTGATCCTCGGGATGTAGTAGGCATCTCCCAAATCGATATCAGCTATAGCGCCAGAACCCACATCATACATATGCAGTGAGACCAAGGCATTTTCCTCTCCCGCTTTAGGATATTTGAATTCGTGTTGAAAGGGGTATAGGTCCGTACCATAAACATCCATCGAAAAATGTGGCACATGGGTCTCATCAAACCGCAAGAAAGCTATTTTACTGCCATCTGAATTCCATTCAAAGGCCTGAACGAACGCAAATTCTTCTTCATACACCCAATCGGTAATACCATTGATAATGCTTCCCTTTTTTCCGTCAGTCGTTATTTGTTTGGTTTCCCCTTTTGCCACGTCGAACAAATAGAGGTTGTTATCAAAAGCATAGGCGACCTTCGAACCATCTGGTGACAGTTCGGGTTCTTGAATCAAGTTCTCAGAAATCTTGGTCAACGTTTTGGCAGTTAGATCATAGACATAATAGATTCCCTGTTTCGAACGTCGAAAAATCGATTCTACATCTGTGGCCAAGATCAGCTTTGACTCATCATCGCTAAACTCATAAGATGAAAAAAACGGCACCTCTTCTGAAGAAGTGACCAAGGTTTCCACTTTTTCAAGTGTTCGGTAATCATATTTGTCCAATGAGCTGCTGCGTGGGTTTCGGTTGAAATTCAACACCGTATAATGGTCGCCATCTTTCATTGAGCGCAAGACATCCATACGTTCTGTCCGAAACGCACCGCCCCAGATTTCCTCAAGGGTAATCTGTTTCTTTTGGGCCGTTAAAAATGTAAGTGAAAGAAAGAATACAACCAAGGGAAAGAAGTATTTTCGCATTTATGCAAAATATTTGGTTAAAACCATCAAGTTTACTAATAATTTACCTAAAAATTAAATTTTTGGCACAGAATCATCACTAAAGAATCAGGCCGCATCGCATACTTCCCAGCTCAGATATGTTAGGCTATTGTTTATCTTTGAAATCTTAACAAAATACCATGCATAAACCGGTCGAGGGGTTCTCAAAATTTAGCAAGGAAGAAAAAATAGAATGGCTTGCCGACCACTATACCGACAATGCTGAAGAGGCCAAAAAAATACTGGCCCGATACTGGAATACCGATATGTCGGTTCAAAAATTGCATGATGAATTCATCGAGAACACGCTATCGAACTATTATCTGCCCTTTGCCATTGCCCCCAATTTTCTAATAAACGATCAGTTGTATGCCATACCGATGGCCATTGAAGAAAGCTCGGTGGTGGCCGCTGCGAGCAAAGCAGCCAAATTTTGGTTGTCTCGGGGCGGGTTTAAAGCCACTATAATCGATACTGAAAAAGTCGGACAGGTACATTTTTTCTACCATGGAGAAAAAGACAAACTCTTTGCTTTTTTTGAAGCGGTTAAAGATACCCTATTGGTAGCGGCCAAAACCATAACCCAGAACATGGAGAAAAGGGGAGGCGGCGTAAAATCGATAGCGCTTCGTGATAAAACCGATGCCATTGATGGCTACTACCAATTGCACTGTACCTTTGAGACTTTAGATGCCATGGGGGCCAACTTTATCAATTCATGCTTAGAGCAGTTTGCCGCCACCCTTAAAGAAGCTGCCCATAATCATCTCGGGGAAATCGAGATCACCATGTCAATATTGAGCAATTATGTGCCCAAATGCACGGCAAGGGTCGAGGTATCGTGCCCTGTCTCTGCTTTAAATGAAGATGACATGCCCCCTGAAACCTTTGCCAAAAAAATGGTACAGGCCATTCAGATTGCCAAAAGCGACCCTTACAGAGCGGTGACCCACAACAAGGGAATCATGAACGGAATTGACGCCGTTGTACTGGCCACGGGCAATGATTTTCGAGCCGTAGAAGCCGGTGTTCATGCCTATGCTGCCAAAGACGGTGCCTATTCCAGTCTCACCCATGCAGAAATTGAAAACGAACGGTTCAAGCTTTGGATGGAGGTGCCCTTGGCCTTAGGCACGGTCGGAGGGCTTACCTCATTGCATCCTTTGGTAAAACTGGCTTTGGAGATTTTACAAAATCCTTCGGCAAGGGAGCTCATGCAAATCGTGGGGGTTGCCGGGCTTGCCCAAAATTTTGCGGCCTTGCGCTCACTGGTCACAACGGGCATTCAAAAGGGGCACATGAAAATGCATTTGTTGAACATGCTCAACCAAATGGGGGCCACCGAAAAAGAAAAAGAGAAGCTCATCGATCACTTCAAAACCAACATTGTCAGCAATGCATCGGTCAAGGAAGCGCTTGAAAACGTTAGAAATGGGCACCATGACTGAGTTCTACAGCCATGGAAAACTGCTGCTGACGGGTGAATATGCTGTGCTGGATGGTGCCAAGGCACTTGCTATACCCACGAAATTTGGGCAACACCTGCGATATAAAAAAACGGGCAATCGAACCATTCAGTGGAAGAGTCTCGACGACCGAGACCATATTTGGTTTACGGCAAGTTTTGAACCAGGCAACTTTAAAATCATTGCGGCTTCTGATTTTAAAATGGCCGATACGTTGTCAACTATTCTACAAGAAGCAAAAAAATCAAATACTGATTTTCTTGAGGAAGGAGGATACGATGTTGAGACTAGGCTTACCTTTCACAGAGATTGGGGCCTGGGCTCTTCTTCCACTTTGGTCAACAATATCGCCCAATGGGCAAATGTTGACCCTTACCAGTTACTGCAAAAGACCTTTGGGGGCAGTGGTTACGATATTGCCTGTGCCCAATCAAATACCCCCATTCTCTATCAGTTGGGGGAGACACTGCCAAAAATCACGAAGGTAACCCCTAGATTTCCTTTTGATGAAAACCTGTTCTTTGTACATCTCAACAAAAAACAGAACAGCAGAGAGGCCATTGCTTCTTACAGAGACCATAGTTTTGACAAAGGCACTTTTACAAAGACCATTACTGAAATCACCGAAAAAATGGTAAGCACCCATTCGTTGCGGGAATTTGAGCAGCTCATGAAGAAACATGAAACCGTAGTTTCAGAGGTGTTACAAATACTTCCCGTAAAAAAGCGATTGTTCCCTGATTACAAACTGGGCGAAATCAAAAGTTTAGGGGCCTGGGGCGGCGATTTTATTCTGGTCACCGGCAATGAAAAAACCCCTGGATATTTTGAATCCAAGGGTTTTGAAACAATTTTTTCATACCTAGAAATGGTATTGGACCATTAATAGAAAGTGGCTCTTTTATCTTCGATATCCGCCTTTTCTTTTAGGGCATTGTAAGCATCGCTATTGACCCTGTTCGCTTTGGAGGTTCTTAGCGTATTGGCGTAGGTGCTGAAATTGTCAATATTGGGCGCGGCTTCTTTCTTGGTGACCTTTACCATATAAATACCTGACTCACCTTCTATCAACGAAGAAGTGTTGCCTTCAGACAGCGCAAATGCACGACCCACTACATATGGCTCTCGCGCTGCTCCGGGTATGGTCGGTGATTTCATCGTCAGGGCAGAAGCGGTCGATACCGTTACATTATTGTCTTTTGCAAGCACTTCAATCGACTTTCCCTGGTTGGCATCGATAATCTTTTTTGCCTTTTTTGCCTTGCGTATTTTTGGTAACACGGTGGTCGAAGCATCTTCAACCGCCATTACGCCTTCTTTATATATTTTGGTCAATTGTACCACGGCATAGCCCTCGGCCATATCAAACCTTTTTATATCGCCCACTTCTGTGTCTTGGTTAAAGGTCCATTGAATAACTGACCGTTGTGACCCAAGACCCGGTAGGTTTTCATCCATTTCCTTGATTTTGTTGACCGGCCTGACGATAGTCTTGTGCTCTTTGGCAATATCTGAAAACCGTTCTGGCTCAGCTTCTGTCGACGCCATTTCAAATTTGGTGGCATTGGTGAACAACGTATTGATGGTCTCTTCAGATGGGGCAATTTCCCTGGCCAATGTAGCCACCCTGACTATGTCTTGCTTGTCATCGATCTTGATGATGTGGTACCCGAACTCGGTCTCGACCAGGCCTATCTCACCAACGGGATTGCCAAAGCAAAAATCGTTGAACTCATCGGCCATGATACCTTCTTGAAAATATCCCAAATCACCACCTCTGGGGGCTGATGGCCCATCAGAATTATCTCTGGCCAAGGTCGTGAATACCGCACCTTCTTCTTTGGCCTCTTCAAACAGTTCATTTGCCCTTTCCTCAGCTTCTTCCTTTGTTCTTGTTATACTCGGATTGACCCTAGTGGCTCCTTCATAAGAAATCAAGATATGGCTGGCCTTCACAGTGCCGTTAGGTTTACGGTCCATGATTTTTGACATCTTGAAATAATCGCCATCACGATAGGGACCGTAGATTTCATTTTCTGAAAGGGCCATGATACTATCGGCAGCCACAGCGGGTAAATCTCTTTTGGCTTTATAGATCGTATCGTACTTTAGATCTGAATTCCTATCCAAAAAAACTTCCATATCCTTGGTATCCCTAAAACCGGGTATGGTATCGGTCTGATCAAGAGGCTCATTGTACTCAAAGGTATTGCCCAATAGTTTTGCCAATGCTTCTGTCACCGCCGATTCATCTTCTGCGGAGGGTTTTTCCTCAAAAAACACAAAACGGATGTCACGTGCCTTCTCTTGCTTGTACTCTTCTTCATGATCTTTTACATAGGCTGCGATCTCTTCTTTGGAGACCTGAACGATACTATCTGGAACTGAAGAATAGGGTACCCGTACATATTGGATATCGATTTTCTCGTTGGCCATTTCATAATCCAACTTGCCCTCGGCAAGGGTAGCGCCTACTCCCGCTTTGATCAAATTGAAATAGAGCTGCTCTTTGGCAGATTGCATGATGGCCTTTTCGTCTTCAAGCCAAGCCTCATAGCGCAAAGGATCGTTTGTGCGCCAATCGGCAATGGTGGCCTTAAAAATCTCTGGATTGAAAACACCGTTTTCATCTTGAAAATCAGGAAATTGCGCATAGCCCGAATTACTGACAAACTCAACGATTTGATCACTCTCGATATTTATGCCCAAATCTTCAAATTGTTGTCCCAAAAGCTCTTTGCGAATTTCTTGATCGTACACGGTATTCACCAATTGGGTCGATGAAAAACTAGGGCCATAGCGACGCGACGCTCGCTCTACCTCTTCCCTAAACTTATCTATTGGGATACCTTCGCCATTTACCTCAGCGACGGCCGAACCTATTTTTGTTCCTGAAAAATCACTTCCCGTGAAAACCCCTGAAATAACAAATGCGAAAAGGGCCATACCGATGATAAGGATCAATACGGTGGTACGCTTTCTAATATTTTCTAAAACTGCCATCTGCGTTTTCTTACCTTAAAATTGAGAGCGCGAAAATAGTGTTTTCTTTTCAAAAAAGAAAGAATATCAGCATCCTGAAAACCTATTGCCCATCAGCCAAAACCTGCACCATGACCAGATCGATCTTGGTATTCGAAACTTCCAATATCTTAAAACGTAACCCCTCGATCACAATTTCAGAATCTTGTTCAGGAATCTCACCCGTCTCGTTCATGATAAGTCCGCCCAATGTTTCGTATTCGTCACCTTCAGGAAGGTTTAGCCTGTAGTTTTCATTCACGTAATCGACCTCCATTCTTGCTGAAAACCTATAGGTATTTTCATCGAGGCGTTCTTCGTGCAGGTCGGTGCTATCGTGTTCATCTTCAATCTCGCCAAAAAGTTCCTCAACGATATCTTCAATGGTCAATATGCCCGAAGTGCCCCCATATTCATCAAGCACGACGGCCATGCTCTTGCGCTTCTTGGTCAACACATTGAGAATGTCGTGAATAAGCATGGTCTCTGGCACAAACTCTACCGGCAAGAGTACACTTTTGACGGTTTTGGGCTTTTTGAACAGTTCAAACGAATGCACATAGCCTATGATTTCATCAATATTCTCTTTGTAGACCAGTATTTTTGAATAGCCCGTATCAATGAAAAGTTTTGTCAAGTTCTTTGGCGTCTCATGCAATTCTACCGCCATGATTTCAGTACGGGGCACCATGACCTCACGGGCCTTGACATCAGAAAACTGGAGTGCATTTTGAAATATCTGTATCTCTGAATCGATCTCGTCACGTTCTTCAACAGATTCCATCTGTTCGGTGATATAATCGCCCAGCTCTAACTTGGTGAATGCCAATTGTACCTCATCGCCATCGGTATTGAAAAAGGTCTTAAGGACAAAATCGGAAACCTTAATGACAAACCATGAGATGAACGAAAACAATACGTAAAAAATATAGGCGGGTACGGCCAACACCTTTAGCAGGGTGTTGGAATAGATTTGAAACAATACTTTGGGCAAAAACTCGGCGGTCAACAAAATGATCAGCGTTGAAATAACCGTTTGTGACAAAAGACTGAAATCGGTCAGCAGTGCATCTAGAAAAGTAAACCCTGTGGGCAACAAAGTAGTGAACCAGTCCATCAGCCTATCACCCATATAAAAACCATAAACGACCAGTGCGATATTGTTGCCGATCAGCATGGTCGCAATAAACTTTGAGGGTTTTTCGGTCAGCCAAGTGAGTATCTTGGCCAAAAGACCCTCTTGTTTCTTTTCAATTTCAATGTGAATACGATTTGCCGACACAAAGGCAATCTCCATGCCCGAAAAAAAAGCAGAAAACAAAAGGGAAACGATGATGATGAGAAGTGAGGTGTCCAAGGCTATTTTTGGTTTTCCCGTTTTCTTTTCTCAAACCGTTTTCGATAGTTTCTTCGAAACAAGAACATGGCGATCGACACCACCGCAAAAAAGATAAAGATGTAGGTGTCTTTTGGGCTTACCGGCCATAGCGTGATTATTTTATAAATGGATATTATGGCCACTGCCAAGTATAGGTATTCGGTATAGCGTAATATTTTGATCATGTCATTCGTCTTTTATGGTCATCAATCCAAAGGTTTTATGGGCGTTGAAAAAGGTGAAGTCTCGGTTAAAATCCATACCCTCGCCATCCATTACGGTCTGGTCTTCCGGATTGGTATAGGTGAACTCATGTTCAGTGAAAATCCAATTGGCGCTACGGTCCCAGTACAATTGGGAAGTTTCGAGTTTTTTGCCGTCATGGCTCTCCAATACAACATTGCCCTGTAGGTCGATCAATTTTGTTGCTGAGTACACCATTGCGTAATCGGCCATGATAATACTCTTCCTGTTCTGGTCATCATAGAAATCGACCTGTAGCCCTTTTGGAAAGATCTGATGTTTGAATTTCAGGTTTTCGTAATTTTCATTTAATGGGCTGGTCAATACCACTACCACTTTTGATTCAGCCGAGTCTTGGGTACCCATCTCTTTCATAGCCTCGGTATAGGTCAAGGTGAAGTTCTTGGCAACGCCCTGTGGCACCAGATTGGGCAATGCCTCTTCACCTACCCGTTGATAGTTGTCTTTGCACGACATAAAAAGCAATGCCACGGAAAAAACCGTGGCAAAACCCATTGAACAATATTTTAACCGGTGTTTCAACCTTATAGGTTTGGCACTTTTACGCTACCCCCTACCCAACAATTGAAGGAGATGGTCTGGCCTGCTTTGCCCGAGTTGAAAATCATCTCTTTGGTAGGTGCTTTTGCACTATAGCTGGCAGCAGATTGTTTTGCCCTTGAGCTCAACGAAGGGTCGACCCTTGCGGCTTTTCTTGCCATATCGGCCGCCTTCCAATAAATGGCGCGCTTTTCAAAGGGTGTGCTGCCACAAGCATTTGCACTGGTCGCGTATAAATTGGCGATCAACAGATAGGCCTTACCATTCGAAGGGTCGGCATCAACGGCCTTCAATGCATAATTTCTGGCCTGCGACTTGCTGCTTCTGCGAACCGTGGTTGCGATCTTATACAAGATATTTGATTTCTTTTTTGAATCGGTCTCCAGTTCAACCGCTTTGTTGAAATCGGCAATGGCGCCCCTATTATCTCCTGATTTTTGCTTCAGGGTACCACCGTACAGATAGGCACTGGCTGATGGTTCCAAGGCCAATTGGGCTTCAAACAATTTTCTGAACAAGGGATCATCTGTACATTCTTTGCTGAACATCCTGCCCACTGAGCGCTTCACCCAGTTGATATCGCCTTTTTTAGCCTCAAAACTCTTTTGGTAAAGCGGAATCAGGTTAGTACAGTCAGCCAAGGCACCCAGTTTAGAATCGATACTTCCGGCTATCTTACCGTACGATTCCGAGTTCGTTCTGGCCGCTTTCAACTGCCTCTTCTCTTTTGAGGTGAGGGTACCGGCATCTTCCTTGGGCAACAACTTACTGATAACACCGGTCAATTTTGCATTTTCTTCCTCGATCTTCTCAGTAACATCGTCATAAACATCAAATACTTCTTGCAAATCCCTCTTGCCCGCACCGTGTAGGTCGACCAAAGTTGAGAAGTACAGGTACAATGCTTTTGGATTCTTAAAATTGGCCCGGTCTTCTTTGAAAGCCTTATCAAGCATGGCATAGAGCTCTTCATCTGATGCCATTTTGTTATCATACATCAAAAGGGCCTTATCGATCTCTACGTCAGCAGGAGGGTATTTTGAGGCAAAATACTTTCTACTGTTGTCATACAGTGCAAGTAAGTCTTTGATATACCCATCTTTGTCAGCACCAGATGATTTGTCGATCTTATGCTTCAAGATTTTTTCCCCATAAGAAAAATTGGCTTTATTGATTGCCGGACAGTTTTCATAGACCATTTTCCACGGCTCATAAGCGGCATCATAATTCTTTACCTTGGCATGCTCTGCATAAATGGAAAGATTGGTCATGCACTCCGGGTTTTGTGCTTGAGCGGTACCCATGCCCATTGCCATAACAACGGCCATCATCGTCAAGTAAAATTTCTTTTTCATCTTACTAGGTTTAAAGCGGTTAATGTACTAATTTTTTATCAATTTATCTTCCTTTTTTGGAACCAAAGAGCGTTCAAAGAAAGACCGACATTTATTTTAAAATAACTTTCTTCGATCAAACCTGCATCAGTCGTGCCCCTTCTTCCCAGCTCAAATCCAATGTTGAGATTTGAGAAACGATCGGTAATGGTTCCACTCAACGGTAACCCAAATCCAAAAGTTATGCCAAAATTATTTATCTCCTTTCCATTCACCACCAAACCGGTGACATCATAACGAAGTCCGGCTCGATAGGTTATTCTTTTAAAGTATCCTGAAAGTGCGGTATAGTTAGGGACAAAGTATCCCCCGAAGGCGTAGCTATTGGCGTCTTGATACTGTACATTGTCTTGCCCCAAAAAACGGTTTTCGAAAGAACTAAATTGTTGAAAACTGTACTCAGCACCCATAAACCACTTTCGTTCTTCACCAAAACCGATGCCCAGAGTGGTGGTGGTGGGTATCTTGAGTTCTGTATTGCGAAGATTACGGGCATCAAGGTCTACGTCCACAACTTCAATCTCTTGCCCTGTTTCTTGCGAGAAAGATCCGATGACCTCTGAATTTTCTGAAACCAAATTGACCTGGGTATTGACCACCACGGAAGAATAAAGGGTGTATTTATCTTTTATCTTGGGTGTATAGATGGCCGAATAGTTAAAATCAAAGCCATTGATCTTTGATGTGCGATTATCGATGGTGCCGAACTGTACGCCCTCTACCCGCTGGAGGCGTTGATATTCAAGCGTGCCAAAATTGTAGTTTATCGTAGCTCCCAGGCCAAGATTCTTAATGGGTTGAAAACCAAAGGAAAAATAGGCGCGGTTCAACCCCCCCTCACCCGTAAAAATATTGGTGACAAGCTCTTCGTCAGCATTGGTGACCTCAGAAACCAATCCGTAACCTACCGAAGAAAATGGCATGAGGCCAAAACCGATACCCATGTTCTTGCCCATGGGAAGCCCAACCGAAAGATAATCGAGATTGGTGACCGATGTATTTTGTTCTTCGGTGAAATCTTTAAGTCTAAATTCTCGGTGAGAGACCCCCAGTGTATAGGTCGTAAGGGCCAACCGTGAATATGCCGCCGGGTTTCTCAGGTTGACGTGTATACTGTCTGCATACATACTGAGGCCCCCCATCATTTGGTTTTCGACAGTGCCTTTTCCTCTAAAATCGCCAATCCCAAAAAAAGAATAGGGTGAAATTGTTCCGTTTTGCGAGTGCACAAAAAAGGAGGTCGCGCAGAATAAGGCGAATAGCGTTTTTTTTACCATCTAATGTTTATTGTACTCAAGCAAGTGGTTTAGACCCTCTAAGAGAAATTTGGAGTTCGCAAATATGGTATTTTTTAGGCTTTTGGCAAAAAATTGGGCGTCACCGCCTGTTAAAATAACTGTTAAATGTTGGAAGCGCTTTCGATACTGGTCGATAATACCATCGATTTCTTGCACCATACCATTGACCACACCACTGTGCATACTGGTTTCTGTAGAATTACCGATGAAATCCAACACCTCTTGAGGGTCTAGCAGTGGTAATCCAAAGGTATGTTCGTTCATGGCCCTATAACGCATCTTGAGGCCAGGCGAGATGGCACCTCCCAAATATTCGCCAAATTCATTTACCATATCATAGGTCACACAGGTACCCGCATCGATGACCAAAGTATTCCCTTTTGGGTTTTGGTAAAAAGCTGCGGTGGCCAGGGCCATTCGGTCGACCCCTAACGAATTGGGAGTCGCATAGCAGTTCTTGTAGGGCACCTTCGTGCGGGGCGAAAGTTGCTGTACTTTACAGAATAGGGTCAAAATCTTTGCTTCTTTCTGGGCAGGTTTGCCTACAGACGAAATAAGGGCGTGGCCTATCTTGGGGTGGTTCTTGAAAATCTTCTTGATCTTTGATAAAAAAAGGCTTGGTTCAGAGGTTTTGAACAGTACCATCTCACCACGGTCAAAGACCGCATATTTCATCAAGGTATTGCCAATATCGATTACAAGGTTCATGACCGCTAAAGTACAAAACAAAAAAGCCCCATTCAGAGAGGCTTCTGGTCATTTCTTTACCTAGTTTAGAAGAGCTTCCATTTTTGTTTCACTTAAATCACAAAAAACACGCATTTTAAATATCGCCTTTACATACATCTCTCTGTAATGAGCGCCCCAAAACTTGCAGATAACAAGAACCATTCTGAAGAGGAATGATGTCAAGCCCATGAAAATAGCCCCTCGACAGAGGGGTTTTTTTGCCGCTTACTCTTTTTTGTATTCCCTCAAGGCCTCATCACTGAGGAAGAATTCTGAGACATTGATGCCTTTCTGCGCAAGCAGCCGCAGGTATAGCACGAAGTACCTGCCATATACAGTGCCCCTTTCAATTTTTGAGATTACGGACTGGTCTGTTTCCAGAGCTTCCGCGACTTGCCCTTGGGTAAGGTTCAGTAGCTCGCGGGATTTTTTGAAAAAGGACATTAACGGGGATAATTAAGGTCTACCCTAAAATACGCAAAAGGTCCTTTTTTGGATTTTTCATCGGATGTAAGTGCCCTTAAGATCGATTAACTGAAACAATAAAGTAAATAAAGTACTAGTAAATTATTTACTATATTTGTTGCTGGTTTCCGATTTTGGAAAGCGAGACGGAATCGGAAGATTCGCCACTGATAGCCTGCTTTTCCACCCAAAAGTGTTATGAACAAAGGGGAACCTGAAAATCTTTAATACCGTAGTCTATGAAAAAAACGATGACCTTTCCCATACTGCTCTTTGTGATGTTGGGTACGATCCGCACATCTGCACAAGAGAAAATGTATCAAGAGAGCTACCTTTTCGATGATGTCGAGGCCTATCTCTACAGCCCCGATCAAGAGCGGAAAAAATCCCGGAAATTTTTTGTCGCCCTCAAAGAGCTTGCTAAAAAACAGAACAGCACCGCGCTCTTTTACCTTGGCATGTTGCAAAAAGAAGGTCTGGGCACCAAACAGAGTTTTAAAAAATCACTCAGGTCATTCAAAAAATCGTATGAGTTGGGCAACCTTGAAGCGGCCTATTGTGTGGGGTATTATTACCTCAAAGGTTTTGGCGATGTGCCACAAGACTATGCCAGGGCATACCGATGGTTCAAGAAAAGTGAAAGCCCCATGGGCAGGCACTGGATGGCCAAAATGCAGTTTTTGGGCCTGGGCCGTAAGCCCAACAAGGCCAAGGCGCTCAAAATGCTAAGGTCAAATGAGATCGAGAACAGTAAGGTACTTTTAGAACAGTATGAAACCGCCCAACCGCCCACAGGCGAAGCAGAACTGTTTCACGCTCTCTTTGAAGAATCGCCCATTAGAGGGATGCACGAACTGTCAAACCTACACGATGTGCCCGATATACAGATGTTGGACGGAACCTGGGAGGGCGGGTATTTCGAACTTGACTGGGCCAAGGAAAAGGTCTTGAGAACCCTGCCCATTACGCTTGACCTCACCAAGGCGAACGGCATCAATGAAAGCCTGGGTGCCAAAATAAAGATTGCAGACAGTATTTCGATCGATACGGGCACTTACAGCTCGGGCGCCCTTCGTTTTGGAAACCTCACCGTGCCGATAAGAAAACAATACACCGATTATCTCGATTTCACCCATTTGATGACCGAGATCAGGGGTTTTGAACTGCGCATCTGCCCCTACAATGGCGAAAATTTGTTGATCGGCAGGGTCAATGCCCATCATCCCATATGGAAAGAGCGGGCCAATCCCATAATTGTGGTACTCAAGAAAAAGGTCAGTGTCAGTGAAGCGGCCCGCACGGCCTTTGACGAACAGGCCGCTGATTTTATCAGAATATACCCCAACCCGGTGCCAGACCATTGCCTTATAAACTTTGAACTGCCACATGGTGCCCATGTCAAAGTGCAAATGACCAATTACTATAATACGGCACCGTACCATAGTGTGCTCTTCAACGGTTACCGAGAAAAGGGCGAACATACCATAGAGGTCAGGAAACTTCCCTCACGACCCGGCACCTACACCCTATCCATTGAGTACGACGGAAAAATCGAGAACAAACTCATCATCAAGCAATAACGCCAGTACCATGAAAAAACACCTACTCTACCTATTGATCGTGATCACCGCGTTGGTACAGACCGACCAGTTGAACGCACAATTCAGAAGATACCCAAAACTACGGAAGTATGATGGCGACCGTACAGGCCGTGTCATGGATCGTGATGTACCGGTAGTCGACAGATATGGAAGGCCTAGATGTTGCGAAAGCCGCAATGAGTTCAACTTCCCCTTGACTTTCAACAGCTTTTCTATTTTGAACCAATTGGATTCACAAATTGCGGCAGCCCGCAGGGCAAGAAGGAAAGTGGACGAGTGGTTAAAAAAACAAGAAAACACTTTTTTGAAGGAGATAAACAGGCAGATGGGCAAGAACTATACGTCTTTCTCAACTGCGCAAAGGGAATATTTTAAGTTCTTTGAAAGCCGTGGGGGAAGATATGGCCCCGTAACGACCGCCCATCGGTTGGAAGGGGGGCATCAGGGTCGCGCCTCTCAACAAAAGAGGAAGTTCGAATCGCACGCCATGGAAATATTGGCATTGGATCGCTGGAGAGCTTGTGGCTATTGCTCAAGGTATGACGGGGTCGAGGTTCAAGGGACCCTTCTGGGGGAAATACGAAGAAATAAAAACTACTATTACTCCCAATACCGGAGATCGGCCATTGATGATTTTAACAAGTCGTACTACCAGAACGCTTTGGCCGATAGCGAGGCCAGGGGTATGGACAAACTGATCAAGAACGGCACATTGCTAAATCGCCTCAGCAATTATCGCGTACATCATTATCGCCGTTTGGGCCTGCAGGATAAAGTATTTCAAATGAGTGCCTATTTGATCTTGACAGGGGCAATACGCACAAATTACATACAATACACACTTCCATATAGTTTACGGAAGTATAACCCTCCAAAATATTGGGATGATGACCGTCTTTTGAAATGGGGAAAAGATTTGGCCCCGGCCATCCCGCATGAGCGATTCATATTCAGTGAAGAATATCTACAACAACAGATCGACTATTGGACAAGAATCCCTATAGTTCGTATTTCTAGACAAAAAGTCACCCAAAAGGTCGAAAGGGAGCGGCAAGAAGTTGTTGAAGAACTACTTAAGAAGATAAAAAATTGGTATTTAGACCTTGATGGTGATGGTTATCACTCAAAGATTCATATAGGCGAAGAAAGCCCAGGAAATAAATGGAAAACAACAACAAAAGGTCTAGATTGTGATGATACGAATAAAAACCGGAAAACGGCAGAAGACTGTGAGCAATGTAAAACGAGTAAAAAGGATTTGAAGAAAATGTTTCCAAACACCCCTGATGCAACGCTTACAAAAATTGCAGATGCTATAAACAAATATGGTAAGGATTTTGGTATTGATACCAAAGAAAAACTACAGCATTTTATAACGCAAGCAGGACATGAGAGTAATGAATTTAAAGCTTTCGAGGAAAATTTGAATTATAGATGGGAAAGGCTAGGGTTAGATTATTGGAAAAGATATTTTAATCCTATCACTAATCCCGCTGCCGATCCTGCCAAAGCAAACCCCAATGATTTCAAAAGGTCGAGTACGTCTGTCTACGTGGATGTAGAAAAATTTGCAAATAGGGTTTATAATGACAGATACAGGGAAAATAAAATTGGAAATATTAATGAAGGTGATGGATACAAATTTAGGGGAAGAGGTATCTTTCAATTAACAGGAAGAACAAATTACAGAAATTTTAATAATTTTTATCGAACTAATTATGATAGTTCGGTAAATTTAATAAACAATCCTGACTTGATTTCAACGAACAAAAATATTGCTGTGATCAGTGCTTTATGGTTTTACAAGAATAGTGTTTTAGATAAAATAATTGTCGATAATAATATTAGTGTTAAAGCCGTAACGGAAAAAGTTAACGGGGGAAAAAATGGACTTAATCACAGGAGAACATTACATGCTAAAACCCAAGCAAATATAGATTGTTTATAATCTTAAATGAAGTTATAAAAAATGAGAAATTATAAAAAAAAATATCAAGCAATAACAATATTTACAGTTTTAATCTTTCTGAGTTTTAGTATATTACCAGTAACCCAAGATCAACAATTAATAGTTGGTGAATGGATATCTATTGATGATAGCAATTGGAAATTAAAGTTTAATAATCAGGGGAAGTGTTATGACTATTATGAAGGAACGCTAGAAACAACCTACTACTACACAGTAACAGAAAAAACCGCTTCTAATGGTGTAGTGTTTAGTTATTTAAAATTGGTAAATATTAATGATAGTAGTGATGTTTATAACTACGAAATAAATGCGCTAAATAGGAATAATTTGGCATTAAATTATTTGGGTGATTTAAACGAGAAACTCATGCTTTTTGAAAAACAATAAAGAGAGAGTGTACTTGAAAATCCTCCTATGCTAGTGCTTGTAAATCTTCAACTAAAAGTGGACTGAACTTGGTCTAAAGTTTAGTGATGGTTTTGCTATCTTCAGGGCTAGCCTTGAAGATAGATTCATTAACCTTAAAATCACTTAAAATGACAAAGAAAAACCAAGTTTTAAAATGTATTTTTAAAAACCCCCTCTGTGGCCATCAACTTTGTTCCAGAGCCCTGTAAAGAAATTTTCAAGAAAGGAAGAAAAACAGGAATTACTTCGACAAAAATCCCAGATTCTTGCTCAGCATGAACCTCGATTCCTGTGCCTACGGCACAAAAAAACGCCTTGCTTCCGCAAGACGTTTTCCGTCGCTCCCACTCGCGTGGCTTGTGGTACCTCCAGGAATCGAACCAGGGACACACGGATTTTCAGTCCGTTGCTCTACCAACTGAGCTAAGGTACCATTGCTTTGAGGGCTGCAAATATACTTTCAAATTTAAGATTTACAAACAAAAAAGAAAAAAAGCGACACACTTTTAGTACTGTTTTTGATATCACTTTTCTTGGTTTCCTTCCCTTATAAACAATACCATTTATACCGAAAATCATACCATCTATAAAATCTTGGATATATGGGCGGGCCATTTTAGTAACTTCATCAAGAATTCAGCACCAATACACAATACGATGAACACTGTAGAGCAAAAAATAGGCTATATCTTCTGGTACATGATTTTGGTATTTTCAATTATAATGTTGGCAAACAGCCTATATCACTACTTCATTTGACAAAACCGCAACGTAAGTGTTCTGTCTTAAGACCCTTAACAACAGAACTGATAATTTTAAAGCCCTTAACCCCTTTGCTTTATCTTAAATATTTCATAAATATCAAAATTCAATGCCCTTATAAGAACAAAATATGGTTATTTAAGGGCGAATTTTGTTAAGTACTCTAATTTTAAAACAAAAATGACAAAAGAGTTAATGCAATCTGCCTTAGAGTTTGAAAACAGAACTCTTAGCCATATGTCGACCAGTGATCGCGTAGCCGCCTCGCGGGAAGCAAAGAAGCTTATTTTGGCCATCAATGAAATCTATAAAAAGACCAAAGATTCAAACTTGATGGACCTGATGAAGCGCCTGACCGTTAAAAAGCGAAAAATAGAGAAGCGGTTAAAAGGCAATCCCTTGGCTTGATCCAGCATTAATTCTGCCAGATAGAACCCACACTGCTTATTGAGAAATCTTTCAGTTCAATTGTTGAATCGGACGTATTTTCAATAAGCATTTTTGTATAATCTTTCGTTGGAAAAATCTGTTGCGTCATCACAAACTGCCCCTTGTTTATAAATAGTTCGACCGAAGAGGCATCGACCCATAATCGTACCTCATAATCGCTTTCAGGTAGCTGGCGAACATTCATGTAATGTAATTTATTTCCAAATTCTTGTTGAAAATCGACCGCTCCCGATTCGGTTCTATCTACGATCACCAAATGTGATGCCGCGTCAAAAGTGACCTTGAGGTTTTCGCCCTTATCGTTCATAAGCGTCAATCTGAAGTCTCGCCCCTCGGTAGTGAATGAAATATCAGATTGGTTAAGATCAGCATGAAAAATTTCTTTTGTTGCTGCCGCTTCCAAAACCATGTCTGTTTTCTCGACCGGAACGGTCAGTTCATCCATCGCCGCAACAGGGTAGTTCGCCAACATATAATCATCTCCAAACTTTCGCAACGATAATTCCCTGGGGAGCGTCATCGCACTTCGCCATGTCGATGTCGGTGTCAAGACGGCATACTGCCAGTTGCTCATCCAACCGATAAAAATACGGTCGCCAGGCGTATTGTTATAGGTAACCCCTGCATAGTTATCGGTGCCCCAATCGAGCCATTTGTATTCTTGTTGGTCAGAAGAAAAAGTAGTGCCGTCAAAATCGCCCACAAAATATTGGGTGCCGCTGCCCCCGTTGGGGCCGCCACTGCCAATACTGATAATGAGCACCCATTTTGTCTCATCGGTTCCCGCTACCTTCAAAGGAAACAGATCCGGGCACTCCCAAACCCCACCATGGGCCCCTTGTTCTTCACCAAAATCGCTGATGTGATTCCATTCTTTTAGGTTCGTTGAGCGATAGAACTTCGCATGATCGCCGGCGACCAGGGCCATGATCCAACTTTGTGTGGCATCATGCCAAAACACCTTGGGATCTCGAAAATCTTTGATGGCCGTATTGCCTATAACGGGATTCCCTTCATACTTCGTCCACGTTTCTCCATTGTCAAGGCTATAGGCAATGGCTTGGGTCTGAAAATCTTTGCGGCCGCCTTTTTCTCCCTGCATCGAATGGTAGGTGTAAATGGCCACTAGCGGCACCTTTCCCCCCTCTGCAAAACCTGAAGTGTTGTTTTCATCGACCACGGCGCTTCCTGAAAATATAAATCCCTGCCCATCAGGATACAGCGCTATCGGTCTGTTCTGCCAATGCACCATATTTTCACTGATGGCATGGCCCCAATGCATCGGACCCCATACCGTGGCGTCAGGATAATATTGATAAAACAGATGATAAATACCATCATGATAGACCAAACCGTTCGGATCGTTCATCCAACTCGTGGGGGGCGAAAAGTGAAACTGTGGGCGAAATGGCTCTTGATAGACTTTTTCAGCAACGGGCCGCTCTGCTTGTTTGACCGAAACATCGTTGCATGCCCAGCAGAATAAACACACGGCAGTGAAAAAAATGGCTCTTGTCATTACTCATGGAATTTATGCAATACTGGAATATAAACCAATTTTTATTCAGAGCTATGCCCAAAATGAAAGAACCTCTCTAAAAAAGCTGTCTGGTCCTCTCTATTCTATGGTTTCAGGATGCCGGTTCTTTTTGAATTTGTCACCAAAACCTGAGTTATTGGGTTGGTAGCTTCCTTCGATGGAAACATTTGTTCCTTGTTCAGGAATTTCCTTCTCCCTGCCCAAAGCCCAATAGATTCCGTTTATAGCCAACTTTCGCATCGATTCTTCCTTAAAATCATAGGGATGGCCCAAGGTCGTGAAAAAAACCCGAGCCGTCTTGTTTTGGGCACCTGTGTAGGTCTTGGTCCAAGCCACCGGATTTTCCAAAGGAAATTCATTCAATCTATTTTCCATTTCATGCTTTGACCTGAGTGAACGGCCCATTAGAAGTGGCTTACTGTCACCATACAATTTATAATTTCCCCCATCTACGTGATAGAGCCATGAAAAAGCCTTGAAAGGTAGCACCCCATTTAAGATTTCGGAAGAATGGTTTTCAACTAGTGATACTTGGGTCAAGGGGTCATGGCCATCTGAAAAATGACCGTGATGGGTGATCCATTTTTGGCCGAACACTTTGGTCGGCCATTCGTCATTATAAAAATACAACGCACTGTTCTCTTCATATTTGAAGGCGTGGGTAGCGGTTCGAAAGCCCACTACCGGCTTGCCACTTTCTACATAATCGGCAATGAGGGCCAACTCCTCTTCGGGCAAGGCCCTAAAACGTGTGAACAACACCATTAAGTCTGCGGTTGCCAATGCCTTAAGGCCTTGTATATGGTCTTTCACGTTCGGATTTACGAAGCCCAATGAGTCAACGGCATAGCAAAGGCTGATCTTGGCGGCCAATTCACGCTTGAGAATTCTCGCCAACATGGGCATAGATTCTTCAGATCGGTATTCTTCATCGCCCATCACAAAAACGATGTGCGGTACATGATTCAACTGTTTTTTTGACTGTCCGAAAAGACTTGTGCCAAAAATTAAGAAACCGATGATGCCAAACAATTTGATTCTTTTCATGTTCATTCTTCCAATGGATGTATTTCTAGCAGTTCTTTAGGGGTGTAAAACCCTTTCTTTTCTTGGGTCATAAGACGAGTTTTGTTGACCTTATCGGCCGTTATCACCGAAGCTTTGTTGCCAAATGAATTGCGCACGTAGGTAAGCACCGCCGCTATCTCTTCATCGCCCAACATATCGCCATAAGCGGTCATGGGCACCTGGCCCGGGTATTTTTCTCCATTGACCTCGATGGCACCATACAGGCCATTCAATGCTATTTTTATCAAACGCCCTTCACTGCCCGTAACCCACTGGGTTTGTGATAAGGGTGGAAAACCCGATTGTTTCAACCCTTTGCCATTCTCTTGGTGACAGGTTATGCAAAATCCTTCCCTGCTGTATATCTCCTTACCCTTTTGATAAAGTTCCAAATCACTACCGGTCAAATCAGTGGACGATTCTTCTTCTTTTTCTTTTTCATCTTTTCCCCTATTTAAGACAAAATCGAGGGTTGGCACCGACCATTCATCGAGGGTATTTTTATCTACGATGTCGAGCACCTCGAAGGCATCTTTTTCAGGCAGCCAAGACGCTGCGACCACTGCGGTCAATCGCACCCTGCCATGCGGGTCTTGTGCCGCTTTTTTCAACAGTTCAAGTGAGTCATCGACCTGATGCCCCATATACCGTAAAACGATCACCGCCGCTGCCCTGACTTTGTAATTGTCTGCATTAAGGCATTGTTTTAACAGCCCATGATCAATGCTGTTGGCACCCCAACTGACCCAAAGTGCCTCAAGAAGGTGAAGTTCATATTTTTTGTCTTCTTTATCAAGATTGCCGATCCATTTTTTGAGAGCGGTTAAAACCTCACCGACATTTCTGCTTCTCAGTTCCCTTCGGGTTCTATACCGGGTTCTGTATTCATGTAGTTTCAGATTGTCTAACAACCGTTCAATCGAGGCCCCATCGACTACCGCAGGTTCTAACAAAGGCCTTGACGGATAGGTCACTCGATACACCCTACCGTGCGAATGGTCTCGTAAGGGATCACGGGCATTGTGCTGCATATGGCCTATCAAAATGTTGTGCCAATCGATGAAATAGAGTGAGCCGTCTGGTGCAAACTCCATATCGACAGGTCTGAAATTACCATCATCGGACCAAATGAGGTCTTGGCGATGTTTACCTTCATAACCTGTGCCACTATCGATTATTTGATGCTGCTTCATGCCCAAAAAACCAATGGTGTTGTTGATCAATAAGTCACCCTGCACTTCATCGGGAAAGTGCCTACTCGAAATAAATTCAAGACCGCTTGTTGGTCGCACCTTGTGCTCCTCCTCTATCAAATCCCTTGCCTTTGGCGAGGCTCTACCGTACACCGGCTTTACCGTGCTGGGCATTAACCATCGTACCGCTGGCCCTGAGGTCTCGGCAAAAAAGTATTGGCCATAGTCGTCAAAAGCAATGCCCCAAGGGTTTGGTATGGCTATCTGTGCCGTACGTTCGAGGCGCTTTCTTGCAGGGTCATATCTGTAAAATCCACCGTTTGAACCCCTGACCGGTCCATAAGGTGTCTCGACATTGGTATGCAGAAAAACTCCCTCGCCCATATAGATGGCCCCAGACGGGTCGGCACAAAAGGCGCTTATGGTATGATGGGTATCATGGTCGTCAAATCCGCTCAACACAATTTCAACCTCATCAGCCCTGTCATCGCCATCAGTATCTTTAAAGTGTTTCAAGTGTGTTGCTTGGGAAACGAATACCCCATTGGCGGTTATCTCAAAACCTACAGGCACATGTAGACCATCGGCAAAAACGGTTTGCGTATCGGCCTTGCCATCTTCATCGGTATCTTCCAATATGATGATCTTATCATTCGGTTTGCTGTCTCCAGGGCGGTAGTGTGGATAACTGGGCATGGTCGCCACCCAAAGCCTGCCCTTGTTATCAAAAGACATCTGTACGGGATTGGCCAAATCGGGAAATTCTTTTTCAGAAGCGAACAATTCTACCTTGTACCCTGTAGCGGTGCGGATGGTCGCTACTGCATCTTCTCCATATAAATACTGGGCGCCCTTTGCGCCATTGCCCAACGTATAGTTCGTCTTTACTTCAGGAAGCTGATGGGTCAACCCATCATATTTCGAAAGGTTTCTTTTATGGCCCTGTAAGGCCTCCCAAATAGCCGTATCGCGAATGGCGGTCATCTCACGGATCTTTTTAAGCTCATCAGGATAGTTGTCAGGTCCGTACGGTTTGTAACGCCTGCCGTACACATGTACCCCGTTCGGAATTTTGTAGTCGTTGTGCCACATCCAGTTCTTTTCATCAACAGCCTGCAAAACCAAATCGGCATGGATCATTTCCGGTCTCTGTTTTCCAAAAATTTCATCAGCAAGATACTTGGCCAATCTTTGATAGCCCTTGTCATTCAATTGAACCCCATCGATGGTCAGGGGCTCGCCCTTTTTATACCACTTTTTGCTCTCTGCAAAAACATCGATAAAAACCACATTGTTGGCCCGTGCCACTTCACGCATGGCATTGCAGTACTCGAAAAGGCGGTCATTTTCAATTGAACCATCTGGCACATCCAGTATTTTTGACAAGTCTTGAAAGGCATTGGGCGAAACGAGAACAAGTTTCGGGCTGTTCGCCCCATTATATTTTTTTGAAAGAATGTGCCTTACATAGGCTTGCAACTCTGCCCGAAAATTTTCAAGGCCCACTTTTCCATTAAAAGAAGAATTGTAGCCAAAAAAGGCGAGCACAATATCGGGTTTCAACCTCGAAAGCCATTCATCGGGATAGTCAAAATGTCCCTGACTGTTGGTATCATTCGACAATTCACCCTTATGAAAAGCATCGGCACCCTCGAACGCCCATGGGGTCTTTCTCCCTGAATGTGGCCAAAAGCCCGGGGTATTGCCACCGTCGGCCATATTTCGTATGAACAATGAATCTTCAGGGTGTCTCAGATGAAGCTCGGTCTCGAAATGGCCAAAATCCATCATTCTTGAAGCCATATTGCTTCCAACGATGACAATTCTGTCGTGTCTTTGAAGCGCAATGCCCGTATGGTCATCACATCCAAAAGCCAACAACAAAAAAAATGAAAAGCACGGGATTTTCTTCAAAATGGATTCGCCTCTCAGGTAATGGGCTAGAAAATGGTGTTCTGCCATAGGCTTTTAAGGTACAATTTTTTAATACGGTCAATAGTACCCCCAAAAGGTATCACAATTATATACCTTATTCAAAAATATTCGAAAACAGTACATTTACACCCGCTAACCTCCAACCAAAAATGTAAACAAATACACAGATTTCTGACTAAAACCTAATCGCTTGCAATCTATAGAAAACTAATCGATGAGCAACCCGAAGAGCTTACTCCTTATTTTCACCCGAAACCCTGAACCCGGCAAATGTAAGACCCGTCTGGCAAAGACCATTGGCGACGAGGCCGCTCTGGAGGTTTACCTTTTTTTATTACGGCACACACAGAAAATCACCCAATATCTAACGGTCGAAAAACGGGTCTATTACTCTGAAGAAATTTGGGATGATGATATTTGGAAGGATGGCAACTACACCAAAAAACTACAGCTGGGAAACGATTTGGGCGAGCGCATGCAAGATGCCTTCCAAGCTGGTTTTAATGATAGATTTGAAAAAATCATCATCATCGGCAGTGATATGTACGAGCTATCGGAAGCCGATCTGAACAAAGCATTTGATGCCTTGGATGATTCTGATTATGTAGTCGGACCCGCGCATGATGGGGGCTATTATCTGTTGGGAATGAAAAAAATGAACGCCAAGTTGTTCAAGAACAAGAAATGGGGCACTGAGAGTGTACTGCAAGCTACATTGACCGATTTAAAAAATGATCAAATCACTTTGCTCGAAGAGCGAAATGATGTTGATTTGTACAAAGACATCAAAGGCATCGAGGCTTTCAAACCTTTTTTAAAACATATGGAAGAATGACGCAAAAACAGTTGGACGAATCGGTCGCCCATTTAAGATCAAAAGGGTTTGACACGCCAGATATCGGTATTGTTCTGGGCACGGGCCTAGGTCAAATGGTCGATGAAATTGAAGATCCCATTGTGGCACACTATAACCACATTCCTTACTTTCCCTTGGCCACGGTCGAGTTTCACTCGGGCAAGTTGATCTACGGTACCATTGCGGGCAAAAAGGTGGTGGTGATGCAGGGGCGTTTCCACTTATATGAGGGCTATGATTTCTTGGATATTACCTACCCCATCAGGGTCATGCACCAACTGGGCATCAAGAGACTTTTCATCTCCAATGCTGCGGGTGCCATCAACCTCGATTTCAAAAAGGGAGACATCATGCTCATTGAAGACCATATCAACCTACAGGGCAGCTCACCTTTGGCTTTCAAAAATGTGACAGCATTTGGAGACCGCTTTGTCGATATGAGCGAACCCTATGATGTTGAAATGCGCGTTAAAATTGAAGCGATAGCCAAAAGGGAATCGATTTCTTTGCAAAAAGGCGTTTATGTTTCAGTTGTTGGCCCACAATTGGAAACGAAAGCTGAATACCGCATGCTGAAAACTTTGGGGGCCGATGCCGTGGGCATGAGCACCGTGCCCGAGGTTATTGTGGCCAACCATTTACGACTGCCCATTGTAGCTGTTTCAGTACTTACCGACGAGTGCGATCCCGATAATCTGAGGCCTATCAATATTCAGGAGATTATTGAGATAGCCGCCAAGACAGAGCCGAAGATGATCAAATTGTTCAAAGGGCTGATCGAAGAACTTTAATGCACAATTTATATTGATGGATTTCCGTAAGGTTCTTTTATTTTTTGCCACTATTGATAGTGTTTGATATAATTCAAAAGAATGGCCACCCCAAAAATCAGCATTATCATCCCTACGCTTAATGAGGCAAAATTAATCGGGAGTCTGTTACAGCACCTATTTCAGACCAGCGACAAAAAAAACATCGCCGAGATTCTTGTAATCGATGGGGGCAGTACCGACCAAACTGTTCAAACTGCCTTAAAGTTTGGTGCCTCAGTGCATAAGGCCAAACGGGGTAGGGCAAGTCAAATGAACCTGGGTGCTTCAAAGGCAGTGGGTGATATCTTGTACTTTTTACATGCGGATACCTTACCGCCAAAGAATTTTGACCTTTTCATCGTACAAGCTGTTGAAGAGAAAAGTCAATCAGGCTGTTTTCGTATGCGATTTGATAGCAAAAACCCCGTTCTGCGTTTTTTTGCTTGGCTGTCAAGAATCAACCACACACTATGCCGCGGGGGTGACCAATCACTTTTCGTTACCAAAGAGGTATTTTTTGGAAATGGTGGATTCAATGAGAATTACTTGATTTATGAAGACAGTGAGTTCATTGGTAGATTGTACAAACATGCCCATTTCAAGGTCTTGCCCCAACGTGTGACCACCTCGGCCAGAAAGTATAGGCAAAAAGGCTGGCTGAAAGTACAGTTTCACTTTGCCATGATACATCTCAAGAATTATTTGGGTGCGGGGCCAGATGAGTTATACCGTTACTATTCAAAAAAATTACTTTGACCCGCCCATTTTCGAAGACTCGTAATCTAAAAGAATGCCCTCTGATATCCATTTGGCCAATGCCTGCCGATTGTCTGGATCTAAAATACGCCGCTGGTCTTTTTTGCTCCTAAGGTTCCCAATCTCAATATAGGCCATTGCGGGAAGTGTGTTTTTGACCACATACAGGCCGCTTCGTTCCATAAATGTGCCGTTATAGACCCGATTGGGCTGAAACTTCCTATACTTTCTCAAAAACGTCAGGTGTATGCTCTCGGCCAATCTTTTGCCGTTTTTGCTTTTCTCATGGTGGTAAAAGAACACATCGATATTAGTGCCCCTGCTACGGCTGTCAACATGGGTGACCAACAGTCGTTGGTACTTGCCGCGGTTCTTTGAATACAAATCGTTCACCGCTTCGGTTCGCTGTTTCAAACGCGCCAACTGCTTCAGCGGAATAGCTTGGTCGGGAATGACGATTTCGTCCGTATCCACTTCAAGTATCCGGTCATCGCGAATACCATCATTCCCGTCTTGAACTATAATGTGCACCTCTGCGCCATGAGACAGTAATTCTCGAGCCAAACGCAGTGTCACATCATAGGCATACTCATCTTCGGCAATCAATTTACCATCATATCTATCGACCGCACCCGGGTCTGGACCGCCATGGCCCGAAATCAAATAATAAACGGTATCACCCAGTCGATTGCTTACAGAATCAACCCTGGCAAAATCTTCACCAAAGATGGGATATTTGATCTCATCTTCTATTTTGTCAACTTTCCCAATTGACAAGGTATCGGGCAACAAATAGGTGCGCCCCATGTACAAAACCTCATCTTCTCCTAAATCTTTAGCATTTAGCGCTACAAACTGGTTATAGAACTTAGTGGGGTTGATTCCATTTTCTCGAAGCAGCGAATAGATACCATCGCCCTGCTTTGCCACGACCGTTCGCAACGAGTCTTGCGCCACGACCAACATCGGAAGTAAGAAAAAGCAGAAAAAGTATTTTGATCGGTTCAAGCGAAAAGCACTCTTCATTCTTCTATTTCGAGATCGGCATAGTCTTGAAACATGCCTTTGGCAATCATCTGGGTCATCGCCTTTTGGTCTTTTCTGACAATCAGCTTTCCTTCTTTTGATTTGGCTTTTGAATCGGAAATGGAAAGCACGGTTATTGCTGGCAGAATGTTTTTTGCCAAGAATAGGTTGCCCTTATTCTTAAGAACATCTTGCGAATTTTCGACCGTAACCACCTTTTTGCTGTTCCTTGTAAAAATCATTTCAAGATTATCTGCCAACCTTTGTCCTTCATTGCTGCCATCATGATGATAAAATGCCAAATCGAGGTTTTTGCCCTGAAATGTACCGTTTGAACGCAACAGCAACAGGCGTTGGTATTTTCCTTGGTTCTTAAGGTATCTCTTGTTCACCACATCTACATACTGTTGCAACAGCGCCATTTCATTTTTTTTCAACGTTTCATCCATCACTTTGATGACATACACCTTGGCACCATTTACCAACAATCTACTGGCCAAATTAGTGGCAATGGTCGAAACAAAATCTTGGTTTTGAACACTATCTTCAACGATCAGATAATATACGGCATCCTTTAGTTCTTCGCTCTTCAAATCCAATTTTGCAAGCTCAGTCTCGAAAAGGGGGGTCTCATCACCACTGGGCAATGATACGGCCCGGCCCATCTTTTTAAAGGAATCGGGTGCATCGGGAATCTTATAGGCCCATCCTTGTTTTAACTCGCTTCCATTCTTGATATGCCCTTCGTTCAGCTTTAAAAACGCTTCATAGTATTTCTTTGGATACACCCCTTGTTTTCTCAAGATCGAAAAGATTCCATCACCAGGTTCCGCCACCACGGTCTGAAGCGAATCTTGTGCCAAAAGATGGCTTGAAAGAAAGACAATGGTCAAAAAAAACAAAAAGCGTCGTGGCATAACAAATTTGTAGCTAGTGATAGGTATCACAAAAGTCAAAAAAAAATAACCGTTGCCAAAAAAATCATACTTCAATTTCTTAACCGACTAATCAACAACCTTATAAGTTCTGGTAAAACGACCTGATGACCTCTTCTGCCGGTTTGTTCTGAGGGGTAAACCGATTATCACTTGCCCCACCTGACCTGTCATGGTGAATGAACCATTTCCACACAAACCCACCTGCAAACCAATCTTCTGACCAGAACTCTTCGAAAATGACCCTTAAAGCATCGGCCTGTGCCTCAAGATTGACCTGCTCTTTGTTATGATCTACCAACCAAGGCTTATGGGCCGTATAGTCCATACTGCGATACCCAAATTCAGTAAAAAGTATGGGTCTTTCCTTTTCTTCTGAAAAGGTCATCATTGAAACCTTCCATTTTCCCCAGCCGATCTGTAGTTCTTCTGGGGTAGGGTTTTCACTTTCCGACAGCGGAAAATAAGCATCGATGCCTATAAAGTCCAATTGTTCCCAAAAAGGGGTTCTGGGGTACTCATCCCAATTGGCGGCATACGTTATCTTTCCTTTGTACACTTCCCGAACCTGGGCTATAAGTTGCTTCCAATAATCAGGGCGGTACTTCACGAATTCTTCCAGCTCTGTACCAATACAGAATACTTCGGCCTTTGTTTCTTCGGCCAATTCGGCATATGTGATAATAAATTTGCGATACGTCTCCTCCAGCATCTTCCAATCCGTTTCAGATTGCATCACCATATCACCGGTGAACTCGCCCCTCCAAACCCATATTTGTGGTTTGAGCATGATTTTTATTCCATTCTTCTGCAAAAGTTCAATATATTGTTTGGCACCTGCCCGTGTCTCTCCGTACCATTGGCGGTCCGTATCGAAAATTACATTCGGTGAACTGAGACTGCGAACAAAACCGAACGGCATCACGGCGGCATAGTTGGCATTTACGGCCACCACGGGATCTATATGGGTTTGATCGACCTTTTCTCTTGAGCCTACAAAACTTACCCCATTGATTTTCTCTTGAATTTGGCTGCTACAGCTCAGCTGCAAAAGCCATAAAAGAAGAAGCCAAAGATTTTTCACTAGAAGGGTTTAGGCTTCTAAAATAATGTATCACAAAAACTTAATCGTGATTTTAAGATTAATTTAAGTCGTTCAAACGCCAATCATAGCTATAGTGCCCAATACGCTTGTCAGGGTCTATTTTTTCTTTTCTGAATTGGTTGATAAAGTCGATTGCTGTCTTTCCGTCCGTAATGAAATCCTCTTTGTACCAATCAAAGATTTGCGAAAGGAGCACCTTGTCATTCTTTACCTGGATAAAATCTGGATTGTTGAGGGCTAGCACTGTCTGTCGTTGCAGTTGGCCCTCCAATTCGTCGGGAAGATATGCTTCGCTTATGATGGGTGGGCATCCCAACCCAGCACAGACCAATACAAAATGAAATCGCGCCTCATTTGAAAAATTACCCCTCAACAAACGGTTTTCGATATCATTCAAAGTAATGTTCTCACCACCGATCTTATGTTCTGTCGTATCGAAAATGCCGCTGATATCCAATGGGGACTTTACCGGATAATTTTTGGCCACTTCTTTGATCACCAAAAGATTGTAGGCATTGATCCAAAAAGCCTGATAGGTGTTTGAATCATTTTTTGAGACTGAAATATCTTGTGCCGATCGCAAGGTTTCATCCAAATCGCCCAGATTACCTTTTATGGCCTCATAATCGACCCTTCCGTTTTTCACATGCATTTTCAAAAAAGCATCTGTTCTTGAGAAAAATTCGGTTGTGCTTTGGGCAATTCCAACCTGGAAAAAAACCAATATGATCATCGTGGCCAGCACCTTTTTTGCAATCATCGAACTAGTTTTGAAACATCTTTTCGACATATGGGTCGTGCTGAATATCGAAGACATACAATGAAGGTTGTGTTTTTATGAAATGTTTAAGCTTTTGTGAACCAGCAAACTGCCCGTTCGTTTCTTATGCAGCATCCTTACACTACGATCAAGAATTTAAATTCTTTCTAAATAAAAGGTCACTGTTAAGTTTCTATCTTTAAAAGCGACACATTTTTCAACCAATAGCAAATCAATGGAGCACATCGTTATCATCGGAAATGGTATTGCAGGGGTTACGGCCGCACGCCATATTCGAAAACATTCCGACAAAAGGATCATCATCATTTCTGCCGAGACCGACCATTTTTTTTCTAGAACGGCACTCATGTACGTATACATGGGCCACATGAAGTTCGAGCATATCAAACCCTATGAAGACTGGTTTTGGGAAAAGAACAGCATCGAACTTGTTCGTGGTTATGTGACAGAGGTGGATACTGAAAACAAAAAACTTTTGGTCGATAACACTAAAAGTTTCCATTATGACAAATTGATTATTGCGACCGGTTCAAAGTCAAATAAATTTGGATGGCCTGGACAGGATTTACATGGTGTGCAAGGACTCTATTCAAAACAAGACCTGGACCTTTTGGAAGTAAATGCGCCCAACAAAGAAAAATGTAAACGTGCCGTCATCGTTGGAGGCGGGTTGATAGGCATTGAACTTGCCGAAATGCTGCACAGTCGTGGCATTCCGGTCACCTTTTTGGTGCGGGAAAGCAGTTTTTGGAACGGTGTCTTGCCAGAGGGCGAGTCACAGATGATCAACGAGCACATTCGCGAGCATCATATCGACTTGCGATTGGGTACGAACCTAAAAGAAATTGTCTCGGATGAGAATAATCGTGTCAAGGCAGTGATCATTCAAGAAACAGGCGAAGAACTGTCCTGTGACTTTGTGGGGCTGACCGCTGGAGTGTCGCCAAATGTGGATTTTCTAAAAGATTCCGGTATCGAATTGGGCCGCGGGGTCAAAGTCAATCGTTTTTTGGAGACCAATATAAAAGATGTATATGCCATCGGTGACTGTGCCGAACAGCACGAGGCCATTGGCAACAGAAGACCCATTGAGGCAGTTTGGTATACGGGTCGTATGATGGGCGAAACGGTGGCCCAGACCATTTGTGGCAATCGAATCGAATACAAGCCGGGGCACTGGTTCAACTCGGCAAAGTTTTTCGATATCGAATACCAGACCTATGGTTGGGTCTTTGGAGCCAGGGGAAGAAAAGAATATGAAGAACAATTTCATTGGAGACATGACACCGATAAGGTTTGTATAACTGTTGCATTCCGTAGAGACAACAATCTGTTTTTGGGCATCAACACATTCGGAATCCGTATGCGGCATGAAATCTTTGATCGCTGGCTGACCGAAGAACGCGATGTTGACTATGTCATGTCACATTTGGCCGATGCAAACTTTGACCCAGAGTTCTACAAACAGCATGAGGCAGGTATCGTGTCAAAATACAATTCAGACTTCGAAAAATCCATTACAACAAAGAAGAAAAACATCAAAAGAATATTTCAACTCAACTGATTACAAATGAGCACTTACGATAGAAGTATGGCACTGACCGGTCAACCTCCGGTTACCCTAAGCAGAAATCAAAAATTGGCGACCCTTATCGGAATGTTCGGATTGGCCATCGTTCTCTTGGCCGCATTCAATGTAAGTTTTCCAAACAAGGCACTTTGGCTTTCCATATCATTGGCAAGTATTCTGGGCGGAACCATATGGTTTTCGAGTGATGCCTATTTGCACAAACAGCCGGGCATAAAAAATGACGGCGTTTGGTTCAAGTCCATTTCAAGCCAAGGTTTTTGGGGTTGGATCGCCGGTATTGCCCTCACGGGATTCTACATCATTCTTTATTTCTACCCTGAATATTTGGGTTTGGTGAGTGGTGGCGACAACAAAGGCGTAATCGGTCTGTTCGATCCATTGAGCAAGGCCTTGAGCGGAAATCCCGCCAGTCAATGGTTCGTGTACGGCACACTGTATACCGTTGCGATTTTGGCATTTGGAATCAAGTTCTTATGGAAATACCGCCATAACCAATATGAAAGAATCAGAACTTTTAGTGTCATGTTCTTTCAAACGGCCTTTGCCTTTATTATTCCCGAATTGATGGCCCGTTTGAACGGAAGTTCCCTGTTAAACGGAGGGAGCTTACCCTATTATGACCTAAAAAACATGTGGCCGTTGAACTATTATAATTTTGAAGGCTACCGAATCAAAGGTTTTTTGAGCTCTGGTGATATTGGTTTCGCCATGTTGATTTTTGGTATCGCCACCATTTTTATCATCAGTCCGATCCTGACCTATCGCTTCGGTAAGCGATGGTATTGTTCATGGGTATGTGGCTGTGGTGGCCTGGCCGAAACGGCTGGTGATCCTTTTAGACACCTGAGCGACAAATCGATGAAAGCTTGGAGAATTGAGCGTTGGGTAGTACACAGTGTCGTGGTATTCGTGACGCTCATGACCACGGCGGTCATTTATTCGTACCTAGGCACTGACACCAGTAAATATTGGTTGACAAAAAGTACCTTTCTAATTGGGGTGGCCGTACTGCTTACCTTGGTCTTTGGATGGGTGATGCTTTTCAAGAGAAAACAATTACAGAAAGATGCACAATATGGTGCCATCGGCTATTTTATCATTATCATGGCATTGATCGGCATGCACTTTTTGAGTGGTGATGGCAATGTGTTTCTCTTCAAATCGGAAACGCTGCGCAAATCTTATTCTTTTCTGATAGGAAGCATTTTTTCTGGGGTCATCGGCACAGGGTTCTATCCGATATTCGGCAATCGGGTTTGGTGTCGCTTTGGGTGCCCTATGGCAGCTATACTGGGTTTTCAACAACGTTTGTTTTCTCGATTTAGAATAACCACCAATGGCGGGCAATGTATTTCATGCGGCAATTGTTCGACCTACTGTGAAATGGGCATCGATGTGAGGGCCTATGCACAAAAAGGCGAAAATATCGTGCGTTCGAGCTGTGTTGGCTGTGGCATTTGCTCGGCCGTTTGCCCCAGGGGCGTTCTGAAACTTGAAAACGGGCCCTTGAAGGGGCGAATCGACAGTAACCAAGTACTATTGGGCAATGATGTGGATTTGATGCAATTGGTGAACAAAAAATAATCGATTTTTACACCAAAATCCTTTTATGCCCAACATCAAGGTCATCATTCCCGCTTTCAACGAAGGTGATTCCATAGCCAAGGTCGTTGAAGAGATTCCTGATTTTGTTTCAGAAATCATTGTGGTGAACAACAATTCGACCGACGATACCCTTGAAAAAGCAAAAAAAGCAGGGGCCACGGTATTGACCGAAAGCCAACGTGGTTATGGTTTTGCATGTTTGAAGGGCATGCAGTACATCGAGAAACAATCCAAACACCCAGATATCATCGTATTTATCGATGGAGACTATTCCGATTATCCAGAAGAAATGGAAAAAGTGGTCGCTCCCATAGTGAACGAAAACATCGATTTTGTCATAGGGGCAAGAAAAAAAGAACTGCGAGAGCCCGGTTCGATGACCCCGCAGCAGGTCTTTGGCAATTGGCTCGCCACTTCTTTGATGTGGCTGTTCTTTAGAGCAAAATATACCGATCTAGGCCCGTTTAGGGCCATCAGGTACGAAAAACTCAAAGAACTGCAGATGGAAGACAAAACCTATGGATGGACCGTCGAAATGCAGCTGAAGGCGCTACGTAAAAAACTGACCTACAAAGAGGTGCCCGTTCGATACAAAAAAAGAATTGGGGTGTCAAAGGTGTCAGGTACGGTAAAAGGTACTATATTTGCAGGCGTAAAAATTTTGGGTTGGATTTTCAAATATAGCTTAAGGTAATTATGGGATTAACAATCGCTTACATCATCATCGCTATTTACAGCATCGCCCTGATGTTGATCTTTTTTTACAGTCTGGCCCAGTTGAACTTGCTTGTCAACTATTTGGGCTACAAAAGACGTAACGAGGAAGCCCCAAAATTCAATCTGATGGACCCTAGGGAAATTCCCTATGTGACCATTCAGTTGCCCATCTACAATGAAGAATATGTTGTGGAGCGTTTGCTCGACAATATTGCCAAGATAGAATACCCCAAAAGCAAACTAGAAATTCAGGTACTCGATGACTCTACCGATGATTCAGTCATCGAGACTGCAAAAAAAATAGAGGCACTTCAAAAAGAGGGGCTGGACATTCAGCATATTCGTCGTGAAAACCGCCAAGGTTTCAAAGCAGGTGCCTTAAAAGAGGGGTTGGCCGTTGCCAAAGGTAATTTCATCGCCATTTTTGATGCCGACTTCATGCCCGAGGGCGATTGGTTGAAAAAAACCGTTCCTTATTTCAAAGATGACGAAATTGGTGTGGTGCAGACCCGTTGGGGGCACATCAACCGTGATTATTCCACCTTGACCAAAATTCAGGCCTTCGCGTTGGACGCACATTTTACCTTAGAGCAGGTCGGAAGAAATTCAAAGGGCCATTTTATCAATTTCAATGGCACTGCGGGTATCTGGCGAAAGCAATGCATCATCGATGCCGGTAATTGGGAAGGTGATACCCTTACCGAAGATCTGGACCTTAGCTATCGCGCCCAATTAAAGAACTGGAAATTCAAATATTTAGAAGATGTCGAGACACCGGCAGAACTGCCCGTGGTAATGAGCGCCGCACGTTCGCAGCAGTTCCGTTGGAACAAAGGTGGGGCCGAAAACTTCAGAAAAACGGTCTGGAGTGTCATTACCGCCAAAAATCTTGATTTCAAGACAAAATTCCACGGAGTGATGCACCTATTGAACAGTTCAATGTTCTTATGTGTGTTTTTGGTATCGGTTTTGAGCATCCCTATGCTCTACATCAAGAATACTTACGGCCACTTGGCGTGGGTCTTTGAGATTACCAGTTTCTTCATTATCAGCACCATTATTCTGTTCTTTTGCTATTGGTTTACCTACAAAAGCATGCAAGGGGGCGGGTTTGACAAGTTTGTCGATTATATCAAATTGTTCTTTACCTTCTTTTCGGTAGCTTTAGGATTATCATTTCATAATACGATCGCTGTACTGGAAGGCCATTTGGGCAAGCGCAGTGAATTTGTGCGTACCCCAAAATTCAATATCAACAACCTTACCGATAGCTGGAAGGGCAACAAGTACATCACCAAAAAACTTTCACCCAATATGATTTTGGAGTTTGCACTGATGATCTACTTCCTCTTTGGAATGTACAGCGCGGTGCCGTTGAATGACTTTGGACTTTTTCCTTTTCACCTCATGCTGTTCTTAGGTTTTGGCTTTGTGTTCTTTAAATCTTTGACCGCCAAGGCCTGAATTGATGTACGCTTACTGGAAACTGCATAAGATTCCCATACTCATCGCATTGGGAAGCGTGCTGTTCTATGGGGTATTGGCGTATGATTTGGTCAGGGAAGACTTCACCAAGCTCATATGCCTCTTTGCAGCTCTCTTTTTTCTATACTTCAAATTGATCCAGTTCGAGAAATGGAACCTCAAGTTCATGGTGGTGACCGGTATTCTTTTCCGTCTGGTCTTTTTGATGGCCGAACCCAACCTTTCAACAGATTTTTACCGCTTTGTATGGGATGGTGAGCTGATCAACGGCGGTATCAATCCGTACTTGTACACTCCTGATGAATTGATGCAAAGTTCAGAATTCATTACTCAGAACTCAGAATTGCTTCACAAAGGTATGGGGGGCCTGAGTGCACGACATTTTAGCAACTATCCGCCCCTGAACCAACTCTTCTTCGCACTTGCTGCCCTTTTTGGGGGCGGTAGTATATTGGGGTCGGTCATCGCCATGAGATTGACCATTGTTCTTGCCGACATTGGTATTCTCTATTTCGCCAGAAAACTCTTGAGAAACCTCAACAAATCGACCCACTTGGCCTTTTGGTATTTTTTGAACCCCCTGGTCATTGTTGAACTAACCGGCAATCTACATTTCGAGGGGGTCATGATTTTTTTCTTTGTCTGGGCCATGTACCTGTTGTCCGTTAAAAAATGGTGGACCGCTGCGCCCATTTACGCCATGGCCATTATGCTAAAACTCATACCACTGCTCTTTCTTCCTTTTTTGCTTCCCTTTTTGGGACTCAAGAGAAGTGTGCTTTTCTATGCCCTCACGGGCATTGCCTGTGTGGTTTTTCTCTTGCCCTTTTACTCCCCGTTCTTTATTGAAAACTATGGTGAAACAGTAAAGCTGTGGTTCTCGAACTTTGAGTTCAATGCCGGAATCTACAACATGGTCAAGTACATAGCCGTCAACCACTATGAAGCCAAACCATGGGAGCTGATAAAAGATTACGGAAGCCTCGTGCCATTGTTCACCATATTGGCAATATTGCTCTTGGTCATCTTCAACAACAACCACAAGCTTGAAAATGTCTTGAAGTCGATGTTGATGGCCCTTACCCTGTATTATTTTCTCTCAACTACGGTACACCCTTGGTACACGATTTTCCTCTTATTTCTGGTCATTTTCACCGATTATCGTTTTGCCATTGTTTGGTCGGCAACGGTCGTTCTGAGTTATTTTGCCTACTCAAATCTAGATTTCAAAGAAAATCTATGGCTCATTTTCATTGAATATTTTGTGGTATTTGGCTTTTTATTTTACGAAATTTTCAAAATTGAAAACATTAAAGGCCTATTTCAACAAAAATCAATGTCTGAATAGGTCAGTTTTTTAGAATTTGTACTTTTACCCTTCAATGAACGAACAGCAATACATATACATTTTTAAAAGCACTGGTTCAGCCGTGCGTCCGTTCTTTCCCCGTCGCCGCCCGTAAGGGTGCATTTCTATTTTTGGGAATAGGTGAGTCCATTCCCGTACTTCCACAAAGACATTTTATATATTTCAATTTTTAATAAAAACTTCAGCAATGGAAATTGTTGTTGCCAACGAATCACATTTTAAATACGCCCAGATCATTTGCGATACCATTTCAGAATCGGCCAAGGTTCGAGGTACGGGTATTGCCCAACGAACCCCTGAATACATCATCAAACGATTGCAGAACGGCAATGCCGTGATCGCTTTGGATGGGGATACGTTTGCCGGTTTCTGCTATATCGAGGTTTGGGGCAATAAAGATTTTGTGGCCAATTCAGGATTGATCGTACATCCTGACTATCGCGGGCAGGGACTGGCGAAAAAAATAAAGAAACGAATTTTTGAGCTGTCTCGGGAAAAATTTCCAAACGCCAAGATCTTTGGCATCACCACTGGGTTGGCGGTCATGAAAATGAACTATGAGCTGGGTTATAAACCGGTCACTTTTTCAGAACTGACCGATGACCCCGACTTCTGGAAAGGATGCCAGACCTGCAAAAATTTCGACATTTTGACCCGAACCGAGCGCAAGATGTGCCTTTGCACGGGCATGCTGTACGACCCAGCCGAGAAAAACAAGCATCCAAAAGCTGAAAAAATAAACAAGAAGACCTTTCAACGGCTCAAAAGAATAAAGGAAAGTCTATTCCTAAAAAAGAAAGAAAAATGAAAAAATTGGTTCTGGCCTATAGCGGTGGTCTCGACACGTCATACTGCGCCAAGTACCTCTCGCAAGAAAAAGGGTATGAAGTGCATGCCGTCAGTGTCAATACGGGAGGATTTTCAAAGAAGGAAATAAAAGAAATCGAAGAAAAAGCGCTGGCCTTGGGGGCCGTGAGCTACACCTCCATCGATTCTATACAGCATTTCTATGACAAAGTGGTCAAATACCTCATCTTTGGCAATGTGTTGCGAAACAACACCTATCCCCTTTCGGTAAGTGCAGAACGCATTGTACAAGCCATGGAAATCGTGAACCATGCAAAAAAAATAGGAGCCGCGTACATTGCCCATGGCAGTACGGGCGCGGGCAACGACCAAGTACGGTTCGATATGATTTTTCAGACGTTGGCTCCCAATATCGAAATCATCACCCCGATTCGAGACAACAAACTGGCCCGTGAAGAAGAGATAGCCTATTTACAGCAAAACGGTATCGATTATTCATGGGAAAAAGCGAAATACTCCATCAACAAAGGGCTTTGGGGCACTTCGGTCGGTGGTGACGAAACGCTGACCTCGCACCTACCACTGCCAGATGCCGCCTATCCCAGTCAGCTTCAATCCAAAGAACCCCAGCAAGTGGCCCTTACCTTCAAAGAAGGAGAATTGGTGGCCATCAATGGTGAAATGGATATTCCGATAAACAATATCGAAAAACTCAATGAAATGGCCACAAAGTATGCGATAGGGCGTGATATTCATGTGGGCGATACGATTATCGGCATCAAGGGCAGGGTCGGCTTTGAAGCGGCCGCACCACTGATCATTATCAAGGCCCACCATCTGTTGGAAAAGCACACCTTGAGCAAGTGGCAACAATACCAGAAAGAACAATTGGGCAATTTTTATGGAATGCTGTTGCACGAAGGCAATTATTTAGATGCGGTCATGCGCAACATCGAAGCCTTTTTGAGTGATACACAGAGAAATGTCAGCGGTGAGGTATTTGTAAGCCTGTACCCTTTTCAATTTCGATTGGATGGCATTTCTTCACCACATGACCTGATGAACGCTTCTTTCGGAAGTTATGGCGAAATGAACAAGGGGTGGACTGCCGATGATGCCAAAGGCTTCATCAAAATTCTATCAAACCCCGCAAAGATCGCGAACCACATAAACCAAGACCATGATTAAGGCAGGTATCATAGGCGGGTCGGGCTATACGGGCGGTGAACTCATCAGGCTATTGCTGAACCATGCAAAGGTAGAGATCGACTTCGTGTTCAGTACCACAAGGGGTGGAAAACCAATTTCTTCGGCCCATGCAGATCTTTTGGGCCAAACAGATCTATTGTTTTCAGAAAAGATCAACCCAGATGTAGAAGTGGTTTTTCTTTGTTTGGGACATGGTAATTCCGTGCAGTTTCTGAAAGACCACGGTTTTTCGGAAAAAACCAAGGTTATCGATCTCAGCAATGACTTCAGGTTACAGCAAAATGCGGGATTTGGGAAGAGGAATTTTGTTTATGGACTACCCGAGCTCAACAAAAAGAAAATCAGTAATGCCATGGCAATTGCCAACCCCGGATGCTTTGCCACCACCATTCAGCTCGCCTTGCTTCCATTGGCAAAAGAAGGATTGCTGCAAAACGAAGTACACATCAACGCGATCACGGGCAGTACGGGCGCAGGTGTCAAACCTTCTGAAACGGGGCATTTTAGTTGGCGCAACAACAATGCAAGCTGGTACAAACCTTTTACCCATCAACATCTAGGGGAAATTGGCGAGAGTTTGGCTTCTTTTGGGAGTAGCGTTGGAAAATTATATTTCCTTCCGCATCGTGGTAATTTCACCCGCGGTATTTTGGCAACCGCCTATACCAAATTTGAGGGAAGCGAATCTGAGGCCGTCAACTTGTACAACGATTTTTATGACGATGCCGTCTTCACCCATATTACGGAAGAACCCATCCACCTAAAACAAGTGGTCAACACCAACAATTGCCATATTCATCTGCACAAGCATGATGATGTGCTCTTGATCACCTCGGTCACCGACAATCTGTTGAAAGGAGCCTCTGGGCAGGCCGTGCAGAACATGAACCTGATATTTGGGTTTGAAGAAAGTGAAGGATTACAATTAAAAGCAGGAGTATTTTAAAAACACAGACATGAAATTAGCCATTATAGGAGCAGGAAACCTGGGGCTGGCCATCGCCAAGGGCATTTTACATACCAATGGAGCCACTACCATGTACCTGACCAAACGAAATATCGATGAAATCAAAGATTTTGAAAAGTACGGAAACGTTACCGTGACCTCTGACAATGTTGAAGCCGTCAAAAATTCCGATATCTTGATTTTTGCCGTACAACCTGGTCACTTCGAGGCCATTTTGAATGACGTCAAGAACCTGTTGACCGAAAAGCACGTCATCATAAGTACCATTACCGGTTTTGGTATTGAAAAGATGGAATCTATTGTCGGTTCTGACCAATACATAATACGAAGCATGCCCAATACGGCCATTTCGGTGGGTAAGAGCATGACCTGCCTCTGCGCAAATGATTTGGGTAAAAAGCGAATTGATCTGGCCAAGGCCATTTTCAACCGCATGGGGCATTCATTGGAAATTCCTGAAGAGCAAATGCAAGCGGCCACGGTCATCTGTGCCAGTGGCATTGCATTTTGGATGCGTCTGATCCGTGCCACCACCCAAGGGGCCATTCAATTGGGCTTTGATGCCAAAGAGGCACAAGAACTGGCCATGCATACCTGCAATGGCGCTTCGAGTCTCTTGATCGAATCAGGCAGCCACCCCGAAGAGGAAATAGACAAGGTAACCACCCCCAAGGGCTGCACCATTGAAGGTCTTAATGAAATGGAACATCAAGGACTGAGCTCTTCTTTAATTCGGGGTATTGTCACCTCTTTTGAAAAAATCAATAGAATTAAGGAAAGGCAATTGTAATTAATCGCAAAACAAAGTCCTTCGAAAGCTCTTCCCCTCAGACGAGGGGAGGTGGATTCTCAGCCTACAGCGGAGAAGACGAAGGGGAATGAAATCATAATGACATAATAGAAAAGATGAAACTATTCGATGTATACCCGCTATATGATGTAACACCGGTATCGGCCAAAGGTATCGAGGTTATCGATGACAAGGGGCAGACCTATTTAGACTTTTATGGGGGCCATGCCGTGATTTCGATCGGGCATTCACATCCACATTATGTTGACCGAATGACCGAACAGTTGCAAAAAATGGCCTTTTACAGCAACTCCATTAAAAATCCACTTCAAATCGAACTTGGAGAAAAACTTGGGAAACTTTCCGATTGTGACGACTACCGATTGTTTTTGTGCAATTCAGGTGCCGAGGCCAACGAAAATGCACTAAAAATGGCTTCCTTCCACACCGGAAAGGCCAAGGTAATTGCCTTTAACAACAGTTTTCATGGCAGGACCTCTGCAGCCGTTGCGGCCACTGACAATCCAAAAATAAATTCGCCCCTGAACCAACAACAGCAGGTAGATTTTTTACCGCTGAACGACTTTGACACTTTTGAAAAATGCATCGCAAAGGGCGAACATTGCGCCGTAATCTTAGAAACCGTTCAAGGTGTGGGCGGGTTGAATGAGCCCACGACAGAATTTTATCAATTTATCTCAAAAAAATGCCAAGAACATGAAGTGGTCTTGATTGCCGATGAGGTACAGTCGGGCTTTGGCAGAAGTGGTAGATTTTTTGCTTTTCAACACCACCACGTAAAACCTGACATTATCTCTATTGCCAAGGGTATGGGCAACGGATTTCCTGTTGGCGGTATCCTCATCCATGAAAAGTTCAAGGCTTCCTACGGGCTATTGGGCACTACCTTTGGGGGCAACCATATGGCCTGTGTGGCCACGTTGGCCGTGCTCGACGTATTGAAAAACGAAAATCTGATCGAAAACGCTGCCGCCCTCGGAACATATTTCAAGGAGAAGGCCGCCGAAATTCCACAGGTGCAAAAAGTAAAGGGCCTTGGACTGATGCTGGGTCTGGAATTCGATTTTGAAGTGGCCGAACTACGTAAAAAACTGATTTACCATCAGCACATTTTCACGGGCGGTTCGGGCAATAAAAAATTGTTGCGGTTTTTACCAGCATTGACCATTGAAAAAGAGCATATTGATCTATTCTTTGACAAATTGATAAAAGAATTATAATGAAACACTACCTATCCATTCATGATATTGACGACCTGCAAGCAACAGTCAATGAGGCGATCGAATTGAAAAAAAAACCGTATCAATTTGAGCAATTGGGCCGACAAAAGACCATTTGCCTGTTGTTTTTCAACAATAGCCTGCGCACTCGTTTGAGTACCCAAAAAGCGGCCATGAACCTGGGCATGCGGGTAATGGCCATGAACTTTGGCGATGAGGGTTGGCAATTAGAGTTTGAGGATGGTATCATCATGGATCAGCATAAGGCCGAACACATCAAAGAAGCCGCCCAGGTAGTAAGCCAATATTGTGACATTGTGGCGATCAGGGCCTTTGCAGAGTTGAAAGACAAAGAAGAAGATGAGGCCGAAAAAGTACTCAACGGTTTTATAAAACACGCCACCATTCCCGTGGTGAATATGGAAAGTTCCGTGGCCCATCCCTTACAGGCCTTGGCCGATGCCATCACCATAAAAGAACACAGTAGCGTTGAAAGGCCAAAAGTGGTGCTCTCATGGATGCCCCACCCGAAGGCACTGCCCCATGCCGTGGCCAATTCTTTTGTGAACATGATGAAATTGCAGGATGCAGAGTTTGTCATCACCAATCCAGAAGGGTACGATTTGAATCCAGAAATCACAAAAGGCTGTAAAATTGTTCATGATCAGCAAGAGGCCCTAAAAAATGCGAATTTTGTCTATGTGAAAAACTGGAGCAGTTATTCAGACTATGGAAAAGTGTTGAGTTCAGATAGAAGCTGGACGATGACCCAAGAAAAACTGGGCCACGCCCAATTCATGCACTGCCTGCCCGTACGAAGGAACGTCGTCGTGGAAGACGCCGTGCTCGACAGTGATCAGAGCTTGGTCATCGAGCAGGCCAACAACCGAACCTTTGCGGCTCAAGTGGTATTGAAGCGCATTTTAGAAACGATCAGTCGATAAAAGATGGCAAGACTCAAAGACAAGGTTTGTATCGTTACGGGAGCCACAAGTGGCATGGGCAGGGCAATAGCCACTGCATTTCATGGTGAGGGTGCCAAACTTGTGCTTTCAGGGCAAAATAGAGAGCGGGGCAAAGCTTTGGAAAAAGAGCTTCCAGAATCTGTATTTATGGCTGGGGATGTCAGTGATGCCCCATACAACGAAGCATTGGTGAAAACCGCCATCGATACTTTTGGAAAGTTGGATGTACTCTCTTTGAATGCAGGTGTTTTGGGGTTGGGCGATGTGGTAAACCTGCCCATCGATGAATGGCAACGCACCCTTGACATCAATCTGACCTCCATTTTTTATCTTTCAAAATATGCCATTCCCCATTTACAGAAAGGGGAGGGCGGCAACATACTGATCAACTCGTCAATTGCGGCCTTTAAGAGCTTTCCCAATCACCCTGCCTATTGTGCTTCAAAAGGGGCCACATTGGCCCTAATGCGGCAAATGGCAGTTGAATATGCCCCAAAAATCAGGGTGAACGCCCTTTGTCCCGGACCCGTTGATACCCCGTTGTTATGGAATTCAGCCAAAGCGTTTCCCAATCCTGAAGAAGCGGTCGAAAATGCGGGAAATGCAACACTGTTGAATCGATTGGGCACCCCTGAAGATGTTGCCAATTTGGCCCTGTTTTTGGTTTCTGACGACTCTTCCTGGATCACGGGCACGGCCATGACCATTGATGGGGGAATTTTAAATGCATAACATGAAGCAACACTTATCCATACTAAAAATTGGCGGCAACATTATCGAAGATGATGCGGAACTCGATAAACTCCTAAAGCTGTTTGCCGAGATGGACAATCCCAAGATCTTAGTGCATGGCGGTGGAAAAAAGGCTACAGCGCTATTGCCCAAACTGGGCATAACGCCCAAAATGGTCAATGGTAGAAGAATCACCGATGCCGCTACATTAGATGTAGTACTTATGGTCTATGGCGGATTGGTCAACAAAAAAATCGTGGCCCAATTGCAGGCTTTGAACTGCAACGCCATTGGCATGAGCGGTGCGGATGGCAATAGCATACAGGCTCACAAACGACCCGTAAAGAATGTGGACTATGGTTTTGCGGGCGATGTGGATAGCATAAATGCCGATCTGATAAAAAATCTTCTACATCTTGGGATTACCCCTATTTTCTGTGCTTTGACACACGACCAAAAAGGTCAGTTGTTGAACACCAATGCCGATACCATCGCCTCTGAACTGGCAATGGGCCTGGGCAATGATTTTGAGGTAATCTTGTATTATTGCTTTGAAAAAAATGGGGTGCTTCGCGACATTTCCGATGAAGATTCCATAATACAACGAATCAATTCAAAATCTTATCAAAAACTGTTGTCTGAAGGGGTCATCAGTGAAGGTATGCTTCCAAAATTGCACAATGGGTTCCATGCCCTTAACAATGGGGTAAACGAGGTCAGAATCGGTAACTTGGCCCTGTTTGAAAAAGAAAACAGCAACTATACAACGCTCGTACTATGATGCTCGATAAAGATACTTTGGCACAAAAAGCCCTCGAACTGTTGAAAGAACTGATCTCGACACCTTCCTTTTCAGAAGAAGAAGACGAGACAGCGACAGCTATCGATACTTGGCTCAAAAAATTTGGGGTAGACACCAAAAGGCAGTATAACAACATCTATGCCTTTAACAAGTACTACGATGAAAGCAAGCCCAATCTTTTATTGAACTCGCACCACGATACGGTAAAACCCAATTCAGCCTATACGAAAGATCCTTTCAATCCACATATCGAAGATGGCAGATTATACGGACTTGGCAGCAACGATGCAGGTGGGGCCTTATGTTCATTGTTGGCGACCTTTGTATATTTTTATGGGCGTAAAGACCTCAGCTATAACATTATCATGAGCGCCACGGCCGAGGAAGAAGATGCTGGTGATAAGAGTATCTCTGCCCTGCTGCCCATACTGCCCGAAATCGATGTGGCCATTGTGGGCGAACCCACCCAAATGCAACTGGCCATTGCCGAGAAAGGGCTTGTGGTCTTCGAGGGCGTGGTAGAGGGCACTCCTTCACATGCTGCACACCCCAACGATAACAACGCTATTTACAACACTATCGAAGTACTTGAATGGTTCAAAAAGTATCGATTCGAGAAAGTTTCCGATGTTTTGGGCCCTGTAAAGATGACCGTGACCCAGATCAATGCGGGCAGTCAGCACAATGTGGTGCCCGGCCATGTTGATTTAGTGATTGACACCAGGGTGAACGATTGCTATACCAATGAGGAAATCAATGGGATTTTGCAAAAAGAGGCCCCCTGTAAACTCACTCCGAGGTCATTGAATTTAAGCAGTTCGTCCATTTCAATCGATCACCCTTTGGTGCAGTCGGGCATTGCGCTGGGGAGGGATACCTACGGTTCGCCCACCTTATCAGACCAAGCGGAACTGAGCTGCCAATCATTGAAGCTGGGCCCTGGTGACAGTGTACGCTCACACTCTGCCGATGAATTCATCTATGTACAAGAGGTCGAGGAAGGTGTGGCCTTGTATATTGATATTTTGAAGGGGTTTCTCTATTAGTTGAAAGTTAGTAGTTTTAAGTTATAAGATGTATAATTATCGAGAACTGATTGTTTGGCAAAAATCAATGGATCTTGTCGAATTGGTTTACAAGGTAACTGCTACATTTCCAGATGAAGAAAAATATGGTCTTACAAGACAAATTCGTAGAAGTACAGTTTCAATTCCATCGAATATTGCTGAAGGTACTGGCAGAAACTCAAAAAAGGTTTTTCGCAATTTTTTAGAAATATCAAATGGTTCAATCAATGAACTCAAAACGCAATTGGAAATTTCAAAAAGATTAGGATTTACATCAAAAAATGAACTGGAAACTATCTTGAACCTGTGTGACGAAGTCCAAAAAATGACCTTCACATTAATAAAGAAATACACCAACCCATGAGGGCTTATAACTTTTAACCAAAAAACTTCTAACTATTAACATGAAACTCTGGGACAAAGGCTTTAGCACCGACAAAAAAATAGACCAATTTACAGTGGGCAATGACCGCGAACTCGATTTATTGCTGGCGAAGTACGATGTCATCGCCTCTACCGCACATGCCAAAATGTTGGCAAAAGTAGGTTTGATTTCTGAAGATGATGGAAAAGCGCTGGTAAAAGAATTGGAGGTCATCGCGAAATCCATTGAAAAAGGGAAATTTACCATCGAGGAGGATTTTGAGGACATGCACTCAAAAATCGAATTTCTGCTCACTGAAAAACTGGGCGATGCAGGAAAGAAAATACATACCGCCCGTTCGCGAAACGACCAGGTGTTGGTGGCCATGCAGCTGTATTTAAAAGACGAACTGACCGAAATCAAAACCCAGGTCAAAGCCCTTTTCGATTTGTTGCTCAAACTCGCCGAAAAACACCAAAAGGTCTTGTTGCCCGGTTATACGCACCTACAGATTGCCATGCCCTCTTCGTTCGGGCTATGGTTCTCCGCCTATGCCGAAAGTCTGGTCGATGACCTGTATTTCGTGCAGGCGGCCCATAAAGTTGCAGACCAGAACCCCTTGGGCAGTGCCGCAGGCTATGGAAGCTCCTTCCCTATTGACAGAAGTTTCACTACCCAAGAGATGGACTTTGAAACCTTAAAGTACAACGTGGTGGCTGCCCAAATGGGCAGGGGAAAAGTGGAAAAAGCGACCGCTTTTGGTATTTCAAGTGTCGCGGCCACCCTTTCAAAATTGGCCATGGATATCACGTTCTACATGAGCCAGAACTTTGATTTTATCTCCTTCCCCAATGAACTGACCACGGGCAGTAGCATTATGCCGCACAAAAAGAACCCCGATGTGTTTGAATTGATACGGGCCAAGTGCAACAAGATACAGGCCGTGCCCAACCAGTTGACCTTGGTGACCAACAACTTGCCCAGCGGCTACCACAGAGACCTACAAGTAGTCAAAGACATCATCGTACCCGCGCTACAGGATATGAAGGCCTGTCTTGAAATCATGACGTTCAGCCTGAAAGAAATAAAAGTCAACAAAAACATTCTCGACGACCCCAAGTACGATTACCTTTTCAGTGTCGATACGCTGAACGAAATGGTCAAAAGCGGTATGCCCTTTCGCGATGCCTACAAATCGATGGGGCAGGCCATCGAAAATGGCAACTTCAGACCCAAAAAAGACATTCAACATACCCATCAGGGCAGTTTGGGCAATCTATGTTTGACAGAAATCAAAAAGAAGATGGAAGGTATTGGTTGACTTCTACACCTAAAAGAAATAAAAATCACGATCCATATCCTTACGTTGTGTACAATTTTAATGCTCTTTACGGACGGACCATCCAAACCTAAATGAACGGATTTTTAAAAATTTTGCTCTCTATTCCTTCAGCTGTTGGTCTTCTATACATGTTTTCCTTTTGGAACCTTGATTTTTTCAAATGGATAACGAATAATGTTGTGGAATTTCAATATCAAGCGCCAATTGTAAATGGACTTGTCTTAATCCAGATTGGTTATCTGATTTATCGACTTTGGAATTATAAAAAACTACCAAAAGAGAAGAAAATAAACTGGACTGTTTTACTTGTGATTTTCAATGTTATTGCTGGCTTAATTTTCATTTGGAAAAAGGAAGCGGAGTTCGAAACTGAAAATAAACTGTACACAACATTGGCTATAATTTATAGCTGGTTTTAGTTAAATTCAAACCTATAAACCATCAACGGCTGGGTTTGCTAAGGCTGGAAATACTCCGCATTTCTTCACCGCCACAAATCATGGCTTAGACCGTTGGCAATAATAATTGGTTTTATTCTTAAGAAAGAATAAAAAAATTGAAATGGAAAAGAAGAAAATGAATATTAGAAATATAGTCCTATCGATGCTCTTGGCTCAGTTAATTATTGGTTGTTGTGATACTAATACATATGAAGTTACGATTTCAGGTTTAGAATCAAGAGCATTGATTTTTGACGGAAATAATCCCGTAGTGGTAGATGAACAAAGCCCCATTGATAAAGAAGACTTAGTTATTGAATTACTGATTACCGAATTCGAAAGTATCGCTTCCAGCGAACAAAATAAAACTGATGTAACGGTGTCAAAAGCGGCCGTGGTACCATGTGGTGATGACGAATTTATTTACTTGAATAAAATTGATAGTGTTAAAGTTGAAATACTCAATTCTAATAATAATGAGAGAATTGATATAACAAATCAGTTATTTGTTATAGGCACCAACGAATCCATCTCAGAATATATTCCTGAGAACAGTCCAGGTACAAGGGACTTTTTAATGAAATTGTCTAATACAAGCAATATACCAAATCGAATAGAATATGTAATAGAAGCAACTCTAGATGTCGGTACAAAGATTAGTTCAACAGGAGGAATAATCAATTTCAACTAATGAAAAATAAGAAGCTAGCTTTGATAATAACCATTAACTAAACAAAGTCCGACCATTTCCACAAACAGAATTTGAAGTTGGTGAACACCTTTACACATTTGCTAGGTAAAACAAATATTGTTAATAATGTATAAAGAGCATTTAAACGCCCTTTATATTAACCGTTATTTGATCATCCCCAAATTGATCACCTCTTGCTGGGTTAGGTATCGCCAATGTCCCCGGGGCAGGTCTTTTTTGGTGAGCCCGGCAAAAACGACACGATCCAATTTGGAGACCTCGTACCCCAAATGTTCAAAAATGCGACGTACGATGCGGTTTTTTCCGGAATGGATTTCAATACCCACTTCCTTTTTGCTGGCACCCGATACATAATCCACTTCGTCCACTTCTATTTTGCCATCTTCCAATTCAAGTCCGTCACGGATTTTTCGAATATCAACAATGGAGACATTCTTATCTAAAAACACATGATAAATCTTGCGCACCCCATGCTTGGGATGGGTCAGTTTTTTGGCAAGATCGCCATCGTTCGTGAAAAGCAATAGCCCCGTGGTGTTTCTATCTAAACGCCCAACCGGATACAACCGACTGTTAGAGGCGCTGCTCACCAGTTCCATCACCGTTCTGCGACCTTTTTCGTCGCGGGTGGTGGTGATGAAGTTCTTGGGTTTGTTGAGCAGTACATATTCTTTCTTTTCAGGGTTCAGCTTTCGACCATCAAACCGAACATCATCAGAGCGCTTTACCTTATGCCCCATTTCGGTGATCACCTTACCGTTCACGGTCACATTGCCCGCAGCGATAAAGGTATCGGCCTCACGTCGTGAGCAGATACCTGCATTGGCGATATAGCGGTTCAGCCGTATCAGGTCTGGATCTCCCGTCTTTTTGGGTGGTTGATTTTTTCGTTCAAACGGTTTGCTCTTAGAGAAGTTTTTCTTGTAGCCGCCCGTCTTTCTGTTTGAAGGTTTACGATTGCGTTCGTAGTCTGATTTCGCCATCAGTCAAAAATTTTGGCAAAGGTAGGCAATATGTCAAGACCAGACCGCTTTTTTACGAATCATTGCACTAGAGCCATTTCATCTCTTATCGATAAAATCAATCATTTAATGCAATGGTGGATTGCCGTTCGCGATTCACTTTCAACTTCGTCACATCAGGTCTGGAATAATGCCCAACGGGGTCAAAATTCTGTCGCTCTTCATAAACGCGGTTCACATTCAAGGTTTGATAGATAAGCCCCTCTTCCCCGACCACGGGTTCCAAAACCCATTCCCCATCAGGGCCTGCGATGCATGAGCCGCCATTGGCCAAAACCTTAGGTGCTTTTTCCTGAATTTTGTCAAGATGGGGCGTATCGGCCGGAAAATCTTTTTCGGTCATCAGTGACGAAACCGAAATAACATAGCTGCGTGACTCACGGGCTATGAAACGGGTAATGTCTTGGGTGTTGTTTAAATTGCCTGGCCATACGGCGACATGCAGGTTTTCACCCTGACCGTAAAGGGCGGCCCTGGGCAGTGGCATCCAGTTTTCCCAACAGTTCAATCCCCCGGCGGTGAATTGCTTCAATGAATGCACTTGCAATCCGTTGCCATCGCCGGGTGCCCAAGTCAGTCGTTCATCGTAAGTGGGCTGTAATTTTCGATGCACCGATTTGATCTCTCCCTGTTGGTCGATATAGACGAGTGAGCAATATAGGCTATGGCCACCACGGTCTTTGGCACGTTCCATCATGCCCAAATAGATGGCCATATGGTGTTTTTTTGCCAAATGGCAGACCTCGTTCAATTCACCGGCTTCGATCTGTATGGAATTACGCACATAATGCGCGTGCAGTTCTTTGTTCACTTTTAAGTCCCAAGCCGCCCCATCAGTATAGGCCAACCAATACGGGTAGCCTGGCAAGAAAGCTTCCCCGAAGACCAAAAGTTCGGTCTTTTCGTGGGCAGCTTCCTGAATGGTTGCCGTTATTTTTTCAAGCGTTGCCTTTTTGTTCAACCAAGCCGGAGCGATTTGTGCCAGTGCGACTTTCAATTCATGTTCCTTCATAAAATCCGATTCAAGACCAAGTCAACATTGATCAACAAGATACTGAAAACGCCCACAATGATGATGAATTTCAAAATATTATGAAGCCAAACGTAGTGCTTTTTACCAGTGGACCTCCAAAGTAAAATGATAAAGAGCACCAACAAGACGATGCTCGCCCAAAAATATAGATACATGTAGCCAATGTCAAAAAACCGTATCAGCAATAGGGCCGGTATAAGTGTCAAGAGCACCAAAAGGGTTATGATCGTCTTTGAAACCGTAGATCCATAAAGAATGGGTATCGTTCGATAGTTCTGTGCCATATCACCTGCCATGTTCTCTAAATCTTTGATCATTTCACGTGACAAAATCAACAAAAACAAGAAAAGTGCGTGCACAAAAATGACCGGGTCAAAATTCTTGTAGTACACAAAAACGGCAAAAAAGGGAGTGATAGCGAGTGTCGCCGACACGAAATTCCCCAAAAAAGGAATACGCTTCAACTTATGTGAATAGAACCAAATACCAAAAATATAGGCTGAAAAGAAAAAGACGGCCCGAAACGAAATGTAGCTGGCCGCAATGATGGCCACAAAATTGAGAATGAAGTAGGTCGTCAATTTGAACCGTTGGCTGACCAATCGATCCAGCATACTTTTGACCGGTTTATTGATTAGGTCTTTTTCGGCATCATAGAAATTGTTGATGATATACCCTGCTGCAATGACCAATGCCGATGCGGTGACGATCAAGAACAGGTTCAGGTCAAAGACCACTTTTCGCAATGGCCAGTCAGGGGCCAAAATATAGATGGAGGCCAAGTACTGGGCCAAGGTAATCATGAGGATGTTGTATCCCCGTACCACAGAAAAAAGGCTCAACAGTTTGAAGAGATAAAACCTTTGCTTTCTGCTGAGCATTATACGTTTCTAGAAGTTATAGACCACTTCCAATTTATGGCCGTTCAAGGCCTTTCGGGCTTTGTCAATATCTTCGGTAAAGCCCAATATATAGCCACCACCGCCTGAACCGCAAAGTTTTAGGTAGTAATCATTGGTCTCGATACCCTTTTTCCATAGTGAATGGAACTGCTTCGGAATCATTGGCTTGAAATGATCCAAGACCACATGCGACAATTGTTTCACATGGCCGAAAAGTGACTTCATGTCTCCATTCAAGAAATGCTCGACACAGGCATCGGTATGTTTGATGAACTTCTCTTTGATGACATTTCTAAACCCCTCTTGCTTCATTTTTTCCATAAATAGCTGCACCATGGGGGCGGTTTCGCCCGTCATGCCACTATCCAATAGAAAAACCGCACCTTTACCCGCTTTGTTTTGGGAAGGAAGGCTGGTCGATTCGATATTGTCTTTTGAATTGATGAGTATCGGAAGGCTCAAGTAACTGTTCAGGGGGTCAAGACCAGAGGATTTTCCATGGAAGAACGATTCCATTTTTCCGAAAATTTCTTTCAGTCGCAACAGTTTTTCGCGGGTCAGGTTTTCTAAAACGGTAATCTTGTTCTGGGCATACTTGTCATAAAAAGCGGCCACCAGCGCCCCACTACTGCCAATTCCATAACCTTGGGGAATAGAACTATCGAAATACATACCGTTGGCGATATCTTCTTTCATGGCGGCCATGTCAAAAGTGACCGACCCATCTTCTTGCATCTTCTCTAAATACAGGGCGAATTTTACGAGTCCTTCATTAGACTTTTTGGCCCCCTCAGAAAGATGTTCACCGGTCTTCAATGCTCCTTTGAAAAAATTGTAGGGAATGGAAAGACCTTTAGAATCTTTGATAATACCATATTCACCAAAGAGCAAGATTTTAGAATAAAACAACGGACCCTTCATAGCTAATTATCAGTCTTTTGCTGTGCAAATGTACAGAATCGATGTTTCTGTTCGCCAATTATAACGATAAATTACAATTTTTTCGCACCAAATCCTATTCGGTCACAGATATAGTGGCCGTTCTCACAAAATTGTACCAGTTCTTTCTGTATGAACCGAAAAATTTCTTCTTTCTCCGCTTCAGGATACAGCACATGTACATTCGCCCCGGCATCTAGGGTAAAGCAAACATGGTTGCCATTTGCTTCCCTGTATTGCCAGATCTTGTTGATGATTTCAAGGGTATTGGGCTTCATCAACATGAAATAGGGGCTACCGGTCATCATCATGGCATGTAGTGTCAAGGCCTCGCCCTCCACTATTTGAATGAAGGTATCAATATCTCCTGAAGAAAAAATGGTTTTCAGCCTTTCAAGATTATCATGTGCCTGTTGAAACCGCCGCTCAGCAAATGGATGGACATGCATCAGGTCGTGCCCAACTGAACTGCTCACCTGCTTTTGGCCCTTGTGCACCAATAAAATCGTATCATGATAGTTCTTGAAATTTTGATGGGTATCGAAAGGGTATTTGATTCCGTATACATCGGAACTTTCTGGAATTGAAGAGGTCTTGCCCCATTGAACTATATCGCCTTCGATACTGCGGCAGGCACTGCCCGATCCCAGTCGGGCCAAAAAAGAAGCCTTTTGCTTGAAAAAATCCTCGTCCATTTTCGAATCGGCTTGTCTTTCAATGGAAAGTAGGCAAAGAGCAAGGGCGGCCATTCCACTGGCCGAAGAGGCGATTCCTGAACTATGTGGAAACGAGTTGTGGGTTTCAATGGTCAAGTGGTACTGCTTCAAAAAAGGCAGGTAGGTTTCAATACGTTCAAAGAAGGTGACGATCTTGGGTTTGAAGTCATCCTTTGCTTTTCCCTCAAACGAAAAATCAAATGAAAAACCATTCGATGTAATCTTTTTCTTTTCAAACGAAAGGGTCGTGGTGGTGGCACAGGCATCCAATGTAAAACTGATGGAGGGGTTTGCCGGAATTTGATTCGGTTTTTTACCCCAGTATTTTACCAAAGCGATGTTGCTGGGGGCCTTCCAGGTCACTTTCCCACTTTCGGGCAATTCAAGTATTTGATCAGGAATGAAATCCTTTTCAGTCATTAAAAAATGTTTGCGCAAAGATACACATGTGGTCAAGACCAAATTATACAGTTGTAATAATTTCCTATTTTAGTAAAGACTGGTATCAGCTATGCAGAAGAAGTTCGTTTACATCGCCATTTCAATGACCGTGTGTTTGCTCATTGGCATTTTGGCAAGTTTCGCTACCCAAAACTCGGTCAACGATTGGTACCTCACATTGAATAAACCGAGCTTCAACCCGCCAAACTGGATATTCGGGCCAGTATGGGGCGTACTTTATATTCTGATGGGCATAGCCGCCGGCATCGTTTGGTCTAAGGGCATCTATCATCTATGGGTAAAAACCGCCCTATATCACTTTGCTTTTCAATTACTGTTCAATGCCCTATGGAGTATCGTTTTCTTCGGATTCAAAAGCCCTTTTTGGGCCTTGATCGTGATTCTAACACTATTGATCCTGATCCTTTTGACCATCAGGTGGTTCAAGGTGGTCAGCAAAGTGGCGGCCGTTCTAATGATCCCCTATTTTCTTTGGGTCTGTTTTGCAATGGTACTGAACTATAAAATTTGGGAGATGAACTAAACCTCGCTTGCCGAAACAGGAGCTCAAGCGATACTTGAACTTGAGACGTGAGATCAATTATGAATTGCGAATGCAGAATTAAGGGTTATGGGTTCATCGTTATGGAAAACCCTAAAAACCTTGCACCGAGCACCGAGCAACCTTAATCTTTAAGACGCCATCTCGATCAACTTTTGCATTGTTCTCAAATTTCTAGCAGTAGCCTCGACCTTCAGTTTTTTTTCAATCAGATTATTATTGAGCTTGGCCTTCCCATAACCTATCTTGCAGTTCAGGTAAACGCAGGCATCGGTAATGTGAAAATCTTCGCCTTCAAACTTCAATTCATTGAATTCATCGACTAGAAGTTTGGACGGTGGTTGTCTTAGCAGCACAAAGAATAGCTGTTTTGTATTTTCTTCTTTTGAAAAGGGGTTATGCCTCAAGATACTTTTCAAATCTTTGGCTGTCTTCACCAACACGGGTACATCAAAGCCGAAGTCCTCAAAAATCAGCTTTTTGATACCCTCTTCAAGTTCAGCTATTTTCTTGTTGTCGGTTTTGAACACAATGTTTCCACTTTGAATATAGGTCTGTACCGCATCAAAACCTTTTTTTTCGAGACTTGATCTCAAATCTACCATTTTGATCGACTTTTTGCCGCTCACATTGATACCTCGAAGCAAGACAGTATAGATTTCCATTTCTTCCCTTTAAAAATTCCATTAATCTACTATATTTTAGTAAATTCAGAGGCATTTTGATTCTCTTTACATGGACAAATATATTCTTGCTTTAGATCAGGGAACGACCAGTTCCCGTGCCGTGATCGTCAATAGAAAAGGGACCATCGTTTCGGTTGCCCAAAAAGAGTTCACACAAATTTTTCCGAAACCGGGCTGGGTCGAACATGATGCTACCGAAATCTGGTCGACACAGGCCGGTATGGCCGCTGAGGCGGTTTCGAAAAAGGGGCTCGATGCGACCCAAATTGCGGCCATCGGCATCACCAACCAAAGAGAGACCGCAGTTGTTTGGGACCGCAGCACCGGTGAACCCGTTTACAATGCCATTGTGTGGCAAGACAAGCGTACCGCAGATTTTTGTGATGAATTGAAAAAACGGGGAAAGACAGACCTGATACGCAATAAGACCGGTTTGGTCATCGACGCTTATTTTTCGGCCACCAAAGTCAAGTGGATCTTAGATAATGTAGAGGGTGCCAGAGAACGTGCCGAAGCAGGTGAACTGGTCTGGGGCACCATTGATTCATGGTTGATTTGGAAAATGACACAGGGCAATCTGCATATCACCGACGTGACCAATGCTTCCCGTTCACTGATTTTCAACATCAATACCATGAATTGGGATGATGAATTGCTTGAATTGTTCACCATTCCAAAAAGCATGTTGCCCGAGGTAAGGCAATCGAGCGAGGTGTACGGCAATACGAGTCCGAATTTCTTTGCCAGTAAAATTCCGATTGCGGGTATAGCAGGGGATCAGCAAGCGGCCCTTTTTGGGCAGATGTGCACCAAACAGGGCATGGTCAAGAACACCTATGGCACGGGCTGTTTCATGCTCATGAACATTGGTGAAAAACCCATCATATCGAAAAACAATTTATTGACCACCGTTGCATGGAAAATCAATGGCAAAACACATTATGCTTTCGAGGGAAGCATCTTTATCGCCGGTGCGGTCGTACAATGGCTGCGCGATAGCCTCAAGATCATCAAAACCTCATCTGAAGTTGAAAAACTGGCCGGTTCGGTAGAAAGCGCTGAAGGCGTATATTTTGTGCCCGCTTTCGCAGGGTTGGGTGCACCCCATTGGAACCAACATGCCCAAGGTACCATCTTCGGACTCACCCGGGGAGGTACCGATGCCCATATTGCCCGTGCAGCCTTGGACTCAATTGCGTATCAAACCATGGATATTCTCAAAGCCATGGAAGCCGATTCAGGAATATCCATCAAAGAATTAAGGGTCGATGGTGGGGCCACCGTCAACAATTTGTTGATGCAGTTTCAGGCCGATGTGCTGAACACGGTCACGATTCGGCCAAAAATTGTGGAGACCACCGTTATGGGGGCTGCCTATCTTGCCGGATTGGCAGTGGGCTATTGGAACAGCTTTGAAGAAATACAGGATATTTGGGAAGCAGATGTACATTTCAACCCGACCGATAATAGAGAACCTGTGGAAGATGGCATCAAAGGCTGGTACCGGGCCATTGACGCACTGGAGCACTGGTCAAAAAATTAAATAACCAAACAACTCTTAAATTATGACTCCATTTGTAGCCGAAATCATCGGCACCTTTTTTTTGATGCTTTTGGGATGCGGGGTAAATGCCAATGTATCGCTCTCTAAAACCTATGGCAGTGGCAGTGGCTGGATCGTCATTACCACAGGCTGGGCCTTTGCCGTATATGTGGGAGTGGTCGTTGCGGCTCCCTTTAGCGGCGCACATATCAATCCGGCGGTTACGGTCGGTTTGGCCGTTGCGGAAAAATTTTCATGGCAAGAGGTGCCCAGTTATATTTTGGCACAGTTCATCGGGGCCATGATAGCGGCATTTTGCATATGGTTGGTCAACAAAAAGCATTTTGACGCCACTGATGATGGCAACACCAAAAGAGGGGTTTTCTGTACTGCCCCTGCGATACCCAACATACCGTTGAATCTTTTTAGTGAGGTTTTGGGCACTTTCGTTCTTGTTTTTACCGTACTGTATTTCACCGATGCCACCTTGAGCGATGGAAGCATTATCGGTCTGGGCTCACTGGGGGCACTCCCCGTAGCCATACTGGTTTGGGCGATCGGACTTTGTTTGGGGGGCACTACGGGCTACGCCATCAATCCGGCGCGTGATATGGGCCCAAGAATTGTTCATGCCCTTGTACCCATTAAGAACAAAGGTTCGAACAATTGGGGCTATTCATGGATTCCCGTTATTGGGCCCATCATCGGGGGATGCTTGGCCGCGCTTCTTATGTTCGCCCTCAATTAGTCATCGGTTGCAATGGCTCTTGCAGCGATGTAGGCACCCGTCCACGCATTTTGAAAATTAAACCCTCCCGTGATGGCGTCAACATTGATGACCTCACCAGCAAAATAAAGGTTGGGTAAGATTCTGCTTTCGAAAGTCTTGAAGTTGATTTCCCTGAGGTCGACACCCCCTGCTGTGACAAACTCGTCTTTAAACGTACTTTTTCCATGTATCTTAAAGGAACAGGCAGTGAGCTGCTTGGCCAAATTTTTTAGCTTTTCGTTAGGGGTATCTGCCCATCTCATACTGCTATCGATAGCTGCGGCCTTCACCAATTTACCCCACAATCGTTTGGGCACCTCAACCGCCTGACCCTTAAGAACAGTCTTTTTGGGCTCAACCTCTTTCACATGTTTTAAAAACTCAAACATCGATGCTGTTGAATACTCTGGGGTCCAATTGACAATGATCCTGAAGTTATAACGATGGTCATGCAACAAATTGGCCCCCCAAGCCGATAGTTTCAATATTGCCGGACCGCTCAATCCCCAATGGGTAATGAGTACGGGTCCTTCAGACACCAGTGCAGGTTCTTTGGCAATGTTGCTCTTGAGCTCAATACCGATGTTTGTGTTATACTGCTCTTTGGGCATAACAGCGACATGGGCCTGGGCACTTACCCCTTGAAGCCCTTTGATTCGTGGATCGTCACTATTGAACGTAAAAAGGGAGGGTACGGGATCAATGATTGTGTGTCCCATTTGTTCAAGCTGTTTCCAAATTCTGGTGTTGCTTCCTGTCGCCAGAAGTAGTTTTTTGGCATAGTAATGTTTATTCTTGGTCGTGACCTGCCATAGGCAATCATTTTCAATGAACGCAAATTCTTTCGCCTGATAGTTTTTGAAAATCTTGATGTTCAGTTTTTCGGCTTCCGAAAGAAAAAAATCAATGATGGTCTGTGAAGAATCGCTTTCCGGAAAAACACGACCATCTTCCTCAACTTTCAAAGATATTCCTCCGTCTTGAAAAAAAGCCATGGTATCGGCCGTAGCATGTCTGTGAAATGGGCCCAGTAATTCTTTTTCTCCCCTAGGATAGTTTTTGATGAGTTCATGTGGCAAAAACTCAGCATGGGTCACATTGCATCGACCGCCACCAGAGACCTTTACCTTTGATAGCACATTCTTGCCACGCTCAAATATGCCGATCTTTAGTTTTGAATTTGTCCTGGCCATATGTATGGCTCCATAAAAACCTGCCGCACCACCCCCTATGACAATGACATCGAACATCAATACACCCGCTCAGGATAATTAGAGAAGATACCATCAACACCAAAATCTTTCATTCTTTGAATATCAACAGCTTCGTTGACCGTATAGGTATAGACTTTGAACCCAGCATCGTGTATTTCTTTTACCTTCTCTTTTGTAAGGAATTTATAATACGGATTGATGGCCACAGCTTTGAGCTCTCTGGCCATCTGAATTGCATTTAGTGGATCTTCTTCAGTGAGCACCGCTATGGAAATATCAGGGTTCTGCTCGCGCATTCTTTTCAGTTCGTCCCATTTGAAACTTGAAATCACAAAATTTTTCAAGGCCCAACCCTCTTCCTTAATATAGTGGTCGGTGATAATATTTACAGGTTCGGCGGTATTTGACCCCTTCAGTTCAATGTTCAGGGCCACCTTATTATCGATCAATTGCAATACCTCTTGTAGCGTGGGTATTTGATGGTCTCCATTCAAAATGACCTGGCGTAGATTCGAAATGTCGTATTCTTCTATTCTGCCCCTTGAATTTGAAAGTCTCTCAAGACGTTCGTCATGAAAGACCACAATCTCGCCACTATTGATCTTGAATACATCGATCTCAATCATATCAACCCCCAAATCAATCGCCTTTTGAATCGAGGCCAGTGTATTTTCTGTCTCATGGCCCATTGCCCCCCGATGGCCGATAACCAAAAACTCTTTTTCAAACAAATTGCAGGAATTCAACATTGACATCACCATTGCGATTGCCATCCACTTTTTCATTTCCTTACTTTTTCCAGCCTAAAAATACGATTGAATTTTCAACTTTAAAGAAGTTTACAAAATCATAAAGTTTTAAAATAAAAAATATGAATTACCAAAAATATAATATAAAAAACTGTCATATTCTTATTTTTTCTTTCATATATTGCGATGTTTTTAACCAACTAAATATTCAATCATGTTTTCTAAATCTAATTTATTAGCGACCTTGGTAGGTGGCATTGCCATGTTCGTACTTGGCTATGTCATGTTTGGCATGTTGGGTGAAAGTCTAATGGAAGGCCACTCCCTCATCAATGCCATGAAAGACCCACCAGACTTCGTTCACCTCTTGTTGGGCTGCTTGATCAGTGCTTTTGCCCTTAGTACGTTGTACGGCAAATGGGCAAGGGGGCACCACAGTGCCAAAGAGGGGGCTGAATTTGGTCTTTGGGTAGGTGTATTCTTTGGTTTGGGGGAAGGACTTATTTGGTTTGCCACCTCGACCATGATGGATTTGACGGGTCATTTGATCAATGCCGTGCTCAATATTATTTTTTACATAATAATTGGTATCATCATAGCCCTTATTTACAAAGCGACCAGTAAAAAAGCGGCAGCTTGAAAAGTTATTGACCAACCTAAAGCGAAGAAGCGGGCTTTTGGCCCGCTTTTTCATTGTTCGATCCTGAAAATAAAAGATTGCAGCGGTTCAAGCTGTACAGAAACCTTACCCTGCCCTTCTACTATGGAGAGTTTTTTTTGCTGCTCACCGTAAAGTTCTTCCTCAAGTGGGTAGCTGTTATCGGCCAAGCCCCATTTAGAGATGACATCCCCAGGAATTTTTAATTCAAAATCGTAGCTTTTTTCCCTATCAAAATTTGATATGACAATCAATTTCTCATCATCTGACCAACGCACATAAGAAAGCACGCGGTGGTCATAGGTCGGGGTATTGTCTTTGTTGTAAAAATGTATTTCTTGATATTCGCCTATCAAGGCCGAACTTTTAATGGTAAAATTCAATAAACGCTTGTAAAAATCACGTAGGTTCTTTTCTTCTTCTGAAAGTTGCCCCCCATCGAATTTTTTGCCGTTCACCCAACGTTGGTGTGCGGGCACGCCTATATAATCGAAAATGGAGGTTCTGGTCGGTTTGCCAAAACCGGCATCTTCTGAGCCATCTTCCCCAACTTCTTGCCCAAAATAGACCATGGTGGGCGACGTGCCTATAGTAGCGGAAACAACCATTGCAGGCTTTCCTATTTCTGCCTTGCCCACGAAATCGGGACTGGCAATACGCTGCTCATCGTGGTTTTCCAGAAAATGCAGCATGTGGTGCTCAATATCTTTCAAGCCATTTTGTACCACGTGAATATGATCTGTCCACCCGTGGCCCTGCATAATGTGCTTGATGCTATCGTATAGTTCGACCTTGTCATAGAGGTAGTCCATTTTTCCTTTGTGGATATAGTCACGATAAAGGGACGGATTGTACACCTCGGCCAACAAAAAAGCATCAGGGTTTTTCATCTTTATCGAGGTATTCATGAAGCTCCAGAATTCTACGGGAACCATTTCGGCCATATCGAAACGAAAACCATCCACCCCAAAATCTAACCAATAAAGGGCGATATCCCTGAACTTGTACCATGAATCGGGCAATTCCTTATCCTTCCAAAACTCATAATGGGCTTTATGGTCCATCTGGGCATACGATTCGGGCAGTTCTTCAAAATCTTTGGAGCCGTTGGGTTGAACACCATAATTAACCTTGACCGTTTCGTACCAGTCATTCTGATGGGGCCGGGACGCACGAGAACCATTGCCCGTCCATTTGGCCGGTACTTCCACAAATTTTCCGTCAACCAATGTATGGGCTTCTCCACCAAGTGGCCGATATTCTCCTTGCCATTCAGGCACTCTGAATTCTGCTCCGGGGATATAATAGAAATTGTTGTCACGGGCATATTCGACCGATGTGTCATCATTGGCCCCGAAATCATCTACCCCATCCGGATTTGTCAAACCCTGATAATTGCGGGCCACATGATTCGGTACGATATCGATGAGCACTTTCAGGCCCTGCCCATGGGTTCTTTCAACAAGTGCCCTGAACTCTTCTAATCGGTTATTTGGGTCCACGGCCAAATCTGGATTTACATTGTAATAATCTTTAACGGCATAAGGTGAACCTGCACGGCCCTTGACCACATCGGGATCATCATTTGAAATGCCGTATTTCGTATAATCATTGATAACGGCATGGTGCGGCACCCCGGTGTACCAGATATGGGTCACTCCCAAGGCCTTGATTTCAGAAAGGGCCTTGTCATCAAAATCAGCAAATTTTCCAATACCGTTTTCCTCAATAGTGCCCCAAGGCTTGTTCGTTGTATTGGTATTTCCAAAAAGTCTGGTAAAAACTTGATAAACTACTTGCTTTCGTTTTTGTGTCATTTGGGGTCTTTTTTTCTCCTTTTCCTTTTTTTCCGGAGTTCCCACACAGCCGATCAGAAAGACGGTCATGAGTACGGCAAGAAAGGAGGAACGATACATGTTCTTTAGTTTTTGATGGACAATAACAAAGCTGATTTGGGTTGTAAGATCAACTTGTCCCCAAGGGTCATACTTTCTTCTGCAATGATATTTTTTGCTGTTTTTCCTTCAATGTCCATTTCGGCAAATCGATCTAGTGATAATTCCACCGAAGCCGTATTCTTGTTCAAGACCAATAGTAAAGTCTCTTCATCATTGTATCGAAATAGCGCATAAATACCTTCGTGGGGCCCAAAATGTTTGGTTTTTCCACTATGGACTACCGAGGCACCCCTTCGGTAATTAAGTATTTTCTTGAGATACGACTGCATATCTTTTTGTTCAGGGGAAAGTCCCTCACCTGTAAAGGCATTAACGGCATCACCATCCCATCCGCCGGGAAAATCGCTTCGAATCAGCCCGTGATCACCGGGTTTTTCTGAATCTTCCATCAAAATTTCGGTACCATAATAAACTTGTGGAATCCTGGGAACGCTCAAAACGTAGGCCATGGCCATTTTGGTCAGATCGACATCTAGATCCAATTGGGTGTGAATACGGCTCATATCGTGATTGTCCCCAAAAAATAAAATCGATTTGGGATCGGGGTAATAAAAATCATTGGCCAATCCTTCATATAATCGAATCAACCCAGTGTCCCAATTTTCATCTTGGGTCAATGCCTGTACCAAGGTAGTCTGCATGGCAAAATCCATGGTAGTGGGCAAGTTTGATTCATACCCATCGGCATTTTTGGCCCCTTGTTGCCAATAGCCGATCAACAACGGATTGGTGCTCCATTCTTCACCCACAATGTTAAAATTGGGGTATTCATCAATAATCGCCTTGGCCCAATCAGACATGAATTTTTTGTTGGGATAGGGATAGGTATCTTGCCTGATCCCTGAAAGTTGGGCGGTTTCTACCCACCAAATACTGTTCTGGATGATGTACTTGGCCATAAAGGGATTGTTTTGGTTGAGGTCGGGCATAGCGGACACAAACCACCCTTCTTCCATCAATCGTCGATCGCTTATGGAAGCGTAGATATCTTGATTGACCGTTCGCTTATGGTTGGTACGAATGGCTTCATTGCCAACTTCGTAGTTCTTTTGAAAATTGATCCAATCGGCAAAGGGCAGGTCTTTCATCCACCAGTGCTCGCTTCCACAGTGGTTGGCCACTTGATCCATAACCAGCTTGATACCTTTCTTGGCCGCTTCGACCGACAACTTCTTATAGTCTTCTAGGGTACCGAAACGTGGATCCACCTCGTAAAAATCGGTCATGGCATAACCATGATACGACGATTGGCGCATATCGTTTGTCAGCAACGGACATGACCAAATAGCGGTAAAGCCCATGTCTTCGATATAATCTAAATGGTCGATGATGCCCTGAATGTCTCCCCCGTGACGCTTGTAGTCATGTGATCGATCGATATCGGTTTCCTTCAAGGTCTTCACAATATCATTTTTGGGATTGCCATTGGCAAAACGGTCGGGCGTTATGAGGTAGATGACATCTGAGCTGTCAAAACCATCAAAGTCTTCGGCACTTTGTTCCCTTTGCTTCAATTCATAGGAAAAGACGAGTTTCTTACCCTTTTTGGGCACAAATTCAATGTCAAATGTACCGGGCTGGGCATCTTTGGTGATTATCAGGTCTAAAAAAAGGTAGTTGGGGCTATCGGCCCTCGAGGCCCTTATCAGTCTCACGCCCTCTTTCTTAATGGCAGGCACATAATCACTAAGGCCCTCAGCCTTTACCAAAAGTTGAAGGGTATCTTGTTTGAAGCCCACCCACCAGTTAGGGGGCTCGATTCTTTCTATTTGTGAAAATGCGGGTTGCACACCTGCAGACCCAAGCAAAAAGAGGATTATATAGGGTAGTCTTTTCATGTCTCTACAATTTCTGTTGGCGTCAAAACGACCCGTTCGCCATTCACTCTAATCGACATTTCCTCATTTCCGGTCAATTCATAAGAAGATCCTTCTTTGGTCACAGTGACTTTAAGAATGCGGTTTCTGAAGTTGATCTTGAATGAGTAAGAGCTCCATTGTTCTGGGAGCTGGGGCGTGAAATTGAGTTTATCTTCAATCACCCGCATTCCGGCAAAACCCTCTACGATGCTCATCCATGTGCCGGCCATAGAGGTGATATGAAGTCCTTCTTCTACCTCTTTGTTGTAATCGTCAAGATCAAGGCGAGATGTTCTTAGATAGAATTGGTACGCTTGGTCCATCCTTCCCAGTTTTGCGGCTTGAATACTATGTACACAGGGTGACAGTGAAGATTCATGTACGGTGAACGGTTCGTAAAAATCGAAGTGCTTCTGCAATTCTTCTGTCGAGAAGTGATCTTCAAAAAAATAGAACCCTTGTAACGTATCGGCTTGTTTAATGTAAGGGGAGCGAAGAATACGATCCCAACTCCATTTTTGGTTGAGCGGGCGTTCTGATTTTGGCAGGTCAGAGACCTTGATCAATTCTTTATCCAAGAAACCGTCTTGCTGTAAAAAGACGTCCAACTTTTCTGAGAAGGGAAAATACATGTTCTTCGCCACTGCTGACCACCTATCGGTCTCCGTTTCTGTCAAATGGGTCTTACCAATGATGCGTTCGTAATCATCGGGGTACCCTTCTTCTACTTTATCAAGTTGTTCAAGCGCGTAGTCGATACACCACTTGGCGATATAATTCGTGTACCAATTGTTGTTGACATTGTTCTCATATTCATTGGGGCCGGTAACTCCCAAAATCACATATTGCTCCTTTTGCTCTGAGAAATTGGCCCTTTGATACCAAAACCGGGCGATACCGATAAGAACTTCAAGGCCCATTTCAGGAATGTAAGTATAATCGCCCGTGTAGCGGAAATAGTTATAAATGGCAAAGGCAATGGCCCCATTTCGATGTATCTCTTCAAAAGTGATTTCCCATTCGTTGTGACACTCTTCACCATTCATGGTGACCATGGGGTACAGTGCCGCCCCATTCTCAAAACCAAGTTTTTCGGCATTCTCTATGGCCTTTTCAAGATGGTTGTAGCGATACTTGAGTAGTTTTCGGGCCACTTCTTGGTTTTTGGTGGCCATATAAAAAGGAATACAATAGGCTTCGGTATCCCAGTAAGTGCTTCCACCATATTTTTCGCCCGTGAATCCTTTTGGCCCAATATTGAGCCTCGAATCGGTGCCCAAGTATGTCTGGTTCAACTGAAAGATATTAAAGCGAATGCCCTGTTGGGCCTTTACATCACCTTCGATGGTGATATCGCTCATCTGCCATATTTCTGCCCATGCCTTTTTTTGGGTTTCGAGCAAACCGTCGAAACCAAGGGAAGAAACCTCATCTAGAACTTTGTTGGCCGCATCTACCAATTCGTTCTTGTCATGGTTTCTAGCAACGGCATAACCACCATACTTGGTCAAGCTGAATCGCCCGCCTTTTTCGATTGGCGTCTCAAATAGCAATGAAGCTTTGGTCTCTGTTGTTTCAGATTCGGATGCCTTTATCTGTTTGCCATTTGCTTGCGCCATGGCCATCATGAAGGTACAGGTGGCAAAGTTGGTCTTCATGGTATGGGCCTCGATAAAAGCTCGATTGTCTTTAAAGGAAACAGCAGTGGTATTCCAGAACTGGTCGTCCCAGTTACTGTCTTCGTTTTTGATTCCACTGTCTAAATAGGGAATCGCTTTTACATTTACATCTTTGTTCAACACCTCGACGGTATATTCAATGGCTCCTATTTCATCAAATTTTAGGCTTAAAAAGCGGGTGGCCACCACCTTTACCTGAGCTTCGTTTGGTAGGGTAGCGGTGAAACTTCTTCGGTACCAACCTTCTTTCATATTGAGCTCACGGCGGTAATCGCTTACTTGCGAACAAGTGTTCAAATCTAACGCAACACCATCGATTTCGATATCGATCCCAATCCAATTCGGGGCGTTCAAGACTTTGGCAAAGTATTCAGGATAGCCATTCTTCCACCAACCCACACGGGTCTTATCAGGGTAATAGACTCCCGCTATGTAGCTTCCTTGAAAAGTGGGCCCGGTATAGGTTTCTTCAAAATTGGCTCGCTGGCCCATGGCACCGTTTCCGATACTGAAAAGGCTTTCAGAAGATTTGACAAGGTTTTTGTCAAAGCCTTCCTCTATAATCGACCATTCATCGGGTTTGATATAATCTTGGTTCATTTTGGAGTATTGTGTTATTTAAAAAATCTGTTCAATTTCGACAAAAAAATCGAAACGTAAGTGGCTTAAAGTTGATATTCCCCTATTCAATTTCAACCAACAAAAAAATGTGGCAATCGAAAGCATTATATCACAATTACTAAAGATTTATGAACTGATATCGTCTACCAGTACAATGAGAAGAAAAATGGGCAGACATCAGCACAAATATATAATTTTGTTTAAAATGCGCAATATTCAGAAAGTAGATTCCCTTTTAATGAGATCTGTCTTGATGACCTTGGTGAAAAAAGCATCTTCATCAACTTTCTCCTCCAATCTATCGATCAGCGTGTTCACCGAGGCTACGCCCAAGTCCACGCCATGTTGATCGACCGTTGTCAATTTCGGTCGGGAATATTTGGAAAGCACCCCATTTGAAAAACTGATTACCGAGAGGTCTTCCGGCACTTTGAGATCCAATTTTCGAATCACGTTCAAAGCCGCCACCGCGTACATTTCATTGACCCCAAAAATGGCATCGATTTTTGTTCCGCCATCCATTAATCTATTGATGTGGGCCTCTATTACCTTTTCTTGTTCTTCTTCATTGGCATTATCTTGTATTTTAAGCACAAGTTCAGATCTTGTTTCGATTTGGTTTTGCTGCAATGCTTCCAAATAGCCCTTTGTACGTTCCCTTCCGATATTGATATGGTCTAAAGTAGTGAGCAAAAGAATGTTTCCCCTATTATCATCGATCAACTGCTGGGTGGCATTTTTCGCCGCTTCCTTGTCATCAACAATTATCTTATCACATTCCACTTCATCAACGACCCTATCAAAAAGTACAATGGGCATGCCTTGGCTGATGATCTCATTGAGGTGGTGATAATCCCGTAAAAGCAACGTTTCTTTGGCAATGGATACCACAAAACCATCAACACTGCCATTGACCATCATTTCCATATTGATGACCTCTTTCTCAAAAGATTCATTTGACACCCCAATGACCACAATGTAGCCCCTGGCATTGGCTGCCTGCTCTGCTCCTGCTATGACCTTTGCAAAAAAATGGTGCACGATATCGGGTATAATGAGCCCTATGGTCTTGGTTCGTTGGTTCTTCAGGCTCAAAGCTATATTGTTGGGCCTATAGTTGTAGAACTTGGCGAAAGCCTGGATTTTTTCGCGGGTTTCTTGACTTACATTTTTGTCATCTTTCAATGCTTTGGAAACCGTAGAAATAGACACATCCAATTCTTTTGCAATTTTTTTCAAAGTCATCTTGGGCTTCATCGCAAAAATTTAGGATAAATACGAATTTAATAAAAAAGGCGTCTTTTAAATAGCTTTTATTGACAAATCCGTATAAAGATAGTTTTACCATTAAAAAAATGAAAAGTTATCCACCTGAAAACGTTGTAATACAAGAAAACTGACAATTGTCAGTTAAATTCACTTCATCAGCACTTAGATTTGAGTTTCTTGAGAAGAAAAATGGGCTACTTCAAGGCTCAAACTTAATGCTAACTTAAACCTAATCATTTATGAAAAAACTACAAAGGTACTTGATACTGTTACTTTTGGCCATCCCGTTATGGGGTTTCTCACAAGTGACAGTGACGGGTGTGGTCACTGATGTTGCAACGGGTTTACCAATACCTGGTGCCAATATCATCATCAAGGGCACCACGACTGGAACGGTCACCGATTTTGATGGAAACTATACCCTAACGGCAAATCAAGGTGATGTTCTGGTATTCTCTTACATCGGTTTTAACACCCAAGAAATCGCGGTCACCACAAATCAATTGGATGTTGCCTTACAAGAATCGACCGAACAATTAGACGAGGTGGTGGTCATCGGATATGGTACCACCACGGTCAAGGACGCAACAGGCTCTGTGGATCTGGTAACCGCAGAAGACTTTAACCAAGGGGTAATCGTTTCTGCCGATCAGTTGCTTGTGGGTAAGGCGCCAGGTATACGAATTACCAACAATGGTGGTGCACCAGACTCAGAACCAAATATTAGGATTAGGAGTGGTGCCTCTTTAAGCGCCAATAGCTCTCCGCTTATCGTAATCGATGGAATCCCCATTGATTCACGAAATGCCGCTGGGGTCTCGAACCCTCTTAACCTGATCAACCCCAATGACATTGAAAGCTTTAGCGTGCTCAAAGATGCCTCTGCATCTGCCATTTATGGATCTAGGGCTTCCAACGGTGTTATTATCATTACCACAAAAAAGGGAACTTCAGGTGAGGCCAGGTTCAATTTCTCATCAAATGTATCCTTTGCCGGGGTAACCGATCAGATCGATTTATTGAATGGGGATGAATATATAGACTTTATAGACATTTATAGCGATCAACTTTCCAGATTGGATCCGAATGCGGCCACGCGTTTGGGCGTTCCGGTGGGATCGGTATCTACCAGTGAACCCAGTCGAATAATCACCGTTACTGATGAAAATGGCAACCAAATTCAAAGGGAAGTGTTCAATACAGATTGGCAAGATGCCATTTACAGAACGGCAATAACCGCAAATAGTGATTTTAGTGTGCGCGCCAATCTGTTCAACAAAATTCCATTCAGGGCATCTTTGGGGTATAGCGATATTCAAGGGGTGGTACGTACCAATGATCTGGAAAGGGTGACCGGCTCCATTAAATTGACCCCTATGCTGTTTGATGACCATCTCAAAATAGACATCAATGCCAAAGGAATCTATACCGAAAAAAATGCAGTGGATGAAGAAGGGGCCCTGGGCAACATAGTACGCTACGATCCCACCAAACCGGTTTTTGATGCCAATTCCCCTTTTGGAGGCTTTTACAACTTGGTATCTGATGGCTCTGCAGGGGTGGCCGGCACTTTGCTCGGAGGTAGCAACCCACTGGCACTCCTCAACCAACGGTCTAGACCTGAGATCAACCGAAGGTTATTGGCCAATATCGAATTTGACTATAAAATGCACTTTTTTCCCGAACTACGGGCCGTCTTGAATTTAGGAACGGAAGCTTCAAGGGCACGTATTGAAGAGCGTTTTACAGAGAATGCCATCTCTACCTACAGGCAAGACAACGTGAATGGCGGCTTTGTGTTCAACCCCGGGGTGAACTATGAAGAAAACCAACATATCACCAACGTTACCTCAGATGCATACCTGGTGTATACCAAAACATTGGACAATAGTTTTTTGCGCAATTTTGATGTGCAAGGGGGTTATGCCTACCAAAACTTTAAAAACGATGGCAACAAAGTACAGTATCGCTACAACGTCGATACCGGGCTTCGGGAAGTAGAACCCAATCCGGGTAATCCCAACCGTCGTTTTTACAATGAATGGAACCTTCAGTCTTTCTTTGGGCGGGCCAACCTTAACTTCTTTGACAAATATCTGCTTACCCTATCGTATAGACGTGACGGGTCTTCCCTGTTTTTAGAGGACAAACGTTGGGGTAACTTCCCTGCCGCTGCATTGGCATGGAAGGTGAACGAGGAGAGTTTCTTGGAGGATGTTTCCTTCGTCAAAGTATTGAAGCTACGCTTGGGCTGGGGACAGACAGGGCAGTCAGACATTGTTGATATTGATGGAGTTGGGTTCTATCCAGCACTGCCGCTCTTTGATATAGGCGGCGGTACCAGCCAATATTTGGATGGGGTGAACATCTATTCAGCCAGGCCCTTTAATCCCGATCTCACCTGGGAAACCACTACCACCTATAATGCAGGTATTGATTTCACCTTTTTTAATCGCGGGCAACTGAGTGGGTCTTTTGACGTCTTTATGAGAGAGACCGAAGACCTATTGGTACAGGCTCCTGTGGCCCCTGGGCAAGGCTTTACCAACCTATTCCCACAAAACATCGGCTCTACCGAAGGAGAAGGTTTTGAATTGTCTCTTGAAGTGGCCCCCGTGCAGAGTGAAGATTTTTACGTAAGCCTGAACGGTAATTTGGCCTACAGTAGAACAGAGGTGACCGATCTGGAAGGTTTGGAAAGTATTGAAGCAGGAGAATCAACCATCCCCTTTGGAACGGGCGTTCGTCTGGCCAGGCATGCGGTTGGGGAACAAGTATATTCCGCATGGGTATTCCGCCAAGTGTATGACGACACCGGAAGGCCTATATTGGGTTCTTTTGTCGACTTAAACGGAGACGGGCAGATTACTAATGCAGATAGATACTATAAGGCGCTTCGCCCTAATTGGACCTTTGGTTTCGGATTGAATGTGAATTATAAGAATTTAGACTTGGCAGCTAGTTTTAGAGGTCAACTGGATGGGCAGATATACAATGCCAGACGTTTGACTTCGGGCTTTATAGAAGCGGCCATACCGACAGACGCCCAAAGTTTGACCAATGTCTTGGATTTCTTTTCTGGTGCAGCGGACGACAGGATACTCGACAGATTGAACAATGTGCAATTTTCCGACTATTATCTGGAAAGCGCCGCATTTCTGCGCTGTGAAAATATCACATTAGGTTATACCTTTAAGGAAATTCTTGAGGATGCCAACCTGAAAATCTTCGCAGCGGTCAACAATGCATTCCTTATTACGGATTATGATGGGCAGGATCCGGAGAATTTTAATGCCATTGACAATAATTTTTATCCAAGGCCCCGAACTTTTTCCCTTGGTGTCAATTTTGATTTTTAAAAAAACTACCTATGAAAGATAAAATAAAGTTTAAGGCTATTTTACTTGTTTTGCTTGTAATCGGATTGGTTTCCTGTACCAACGACTTGGATACCGAACCTATTGTAGAGCAATCTTTAGATCAGATACTGGACTCAGACCCCAATGCAGTAGACGGCATTTTGTCCAGAATTTATGCCTCGTATGCACTTTCGGGCATAGATGGTTCGGGCAGTCGTGACATTCAGGGAGATGATGCCGGTGAATCGCCCTTCTTAAGAGGAATTGTGAACCTGCAGGATTTTTCTGCTGATGCCATGAAGAACCGCTGGGGCGATGATGGTCTGGATCAATTGACCACTACCTCTGCTTGGGACGAGAACAACAAGTTTTTTCGTTACCTGTTCAATAGAATCTATTTCACCATTCCCCAGTGCAACAACCTATTGATCATTTTAGGGAATGAAGATTTCGAGAATGAAGAAGTGGTTCAGGCCGAGGTGCGCTTCCTACGGGCATTGGCCTATTATTATTTAATAGATGTGTTCGGGAAAGGGGTTTTGTCTACCGAAGAAAACTTTGGGGGCACCGATCTTTTGCCCGAGGTTTCCAGAACTGAGCTATTCAATTATGTAGAGAGTGAGCTTTTGGCCATAGAGTCACAAATGGCCGAAACGCCCTTGGCCTATGGAAGGGCAGATCGAGCTGCTGGGCAAATGCTTCTCGCCAAACTGTATTTGAACGCAGAGGTCTACACCGGAACCCAGCGTTATGCCGATGCCCTTACTTTTATCACAAGGGTCATTGAAGATGGTGGTCATATATTGGATTCTGATTTCGTAAGACTGTTTTCCGCAGACAACAACACCTCTTCAGAAATCATATTCCCAATATTGGCCGATGCCGTGGTAAGCCAGAGCTTTGGAAACACCACTTACTTGGTCAATGGCAGTTTAAGTACCGAGACCATGGACCCCAATGATTTTGGGGCATTACAGGGTTGGACGGGCCATCGCTCTTCCCAAAACTGGTATGGTCTTTTTGGTTCAAGTGCCATTGCCTTGGCCAATTCCAACGATGTTAGAGCTTCTCTGTTTTGGACGGATGGCCATAACTTTGAAATGAATGACTATAGAACCTGGACAGATGGTTTTCCTTCGACCAAGTTCAGAAATACCAATGCGGATGGGTCGGGCAGTTCTACTGACTTCTCAAGTACCGATTTCCCCCTTTTCCGTTTGGCCGATGCGTATCTTATGTATGCTGAATGCGTTCTGAGAGATGGTGGGGGTGATATAAACACCGCTTTGGGGTATGTAAACGCCATACGATCTAGGGCCGGTGCTGATGCGATAACCACCTCTGAGCTTACCTTGGACTTCATTCTTGATGAAAGGGCCCGGGAACTCAATTTTGAAGGGCATCGCCGCTCAGATCTCATACGCTATGGTAGGTTTACCGGCAGTTCGTATATCTGGCCATGGAAAGGCGGAGTGGCAAATGGAACTTCCATACCAGATCATTACAACCTCTACCCATTGCCCATTTCGGCCATACAGGCCAACCCCAACTTAACCCAAAATCCTGGTTTTTAAAATTTAGCAAAGATGAAACAACTAAAAATCGCAATATTGACTCTGTTGGCACTTACAGGACTGGGTTCTTGTGAAGAAGATGGAGAATTGGTTACGGTTACTCCGCAAGGAGGCTCGACCTTGTTAGAGGTTGATATTACTACCATTGAATTGGACAGAGTGAATGTCACCAATCCTGCACTTACTTTGGTTTGGGAAGATGCCAGTTATTCAGTTCAAACCCCAGTAAGCTATCAATTGGAGTTTGGTAGCGACGACACGTTTACCGATTCTGCCAGAAGTGCCGTGATCACATCCAATTCAATCACTTTATCAGTTGATGAAGTAAACTCATTTGCGAGCAGTGCAGGCTTGCCCCCTTTTGAGTGGAATGATCTGTACATAAGGGTAGCCTCTTTCTTGGGAAGTGTCCCAGGAGCCGCAGAAACCCTCTCCAATTCGGTCAGCATTAATATTTTGACGTATTATAACTATCCCTTTGTGGATCATTATTTGGTGGGGCCGGCCAGTGCATCGGGCTGGGACAACAATAACAACAATGCCGTATTGTTCAGGGATGCCTCTAAACCAGGTGAGTTTAAGTATACTGGACGGTTTAACAGTGGTCCATTGAAGTTTTTGGAAATACGTGGGGCTTGGGCACCGCAATATGGTGAAGGAGAAAATGACGGACAATTGTCTTACAGGGCAACCGAGAACGATGAGGATCCTCCGGCAATCAATAACTTAGAAAGTATGGATGCTGGGTATTATACCTTCTCCGTAGATGTCGATAGGCTCACTTTCACCATTCTAGCCTATGAAGAAACACTTCCTACCCCGCTAAGCAGTTTGACCGTGAACGGTTCGGCCTTGGCTGCGGAAGCGACCTTGACGCAATATGGGGTTGGAGGAGAAATATTCGATGAATATATCTGGTACATTCCCAGTGTTCGTTTGGTTCCAGGAGAGTTTACCTTTACGGCCAATGGCAGTGATGTCTGGGGCGGAACCACCCTGTTCTCTGGAGTGGCAACACCCAACGGAGGCAGCATTCCGGTCGATATTGAAGATGATTATGAGATTTGGTTCAATTCCATAACTGGAGATTATCATCTTATTCCCATAAATCTTTCACAATCCTAAAAGATAAGAATGATGAAAAAAATAGTTAAGCTACTAAGTCCACTGACCTTATTATTGTTCCTTTTTGTTGGATGCGAAGATGATGATACCGATTTGCAGATCGTTCCACTGCAAGAAGACAGTTTTGAGGTTATCACCCCAACCATAACCAACATCAACCTTAATTTTGCGTTGCCGGACAACCCTGCCTTTACGCTATCATGGAATGATGTCGCTTCAAGCGGGGCCACATATAGCGTGGAAGCTTCTGCAGCAGAGACCTTTGATTCGCCCATTGCCTTGGGCACCACCCAAAATAGGACCTTCACGATGACCGTGGCAGAATTCAACTCTGTGGTCATCGGGGCCGGGGCAGAGGCTTTTGAGCCCTTTACAATTCATATGCGGGTTTCGAACGGTTCAGAGACCTCAGAAACCGTAAGTTATAGTGTATCGGCCTATACGGAAACCCCCCCCGAAATCTCAGGGCCCGAAACAGGTACCGAAGTGGTGCTCTCCGATCTGGATCCCACTGCCACGGCACTGACCATCGAGTTCAATGATCCTGATTTTGGTGACGGAGGCGTGGTAAGCGTAGACTATACCTTAGAATTTGCCCTGCCAGACACCAATTTTGAAACCGTGTTTCTAAGTGCTACCACCAATGAACTGAGCTTAGCGCTTAGCCATGAAGAGATCAATACTATAGCCTTGGATCTGGGATTGACCCCAGAAGAAGCTTCAAATGCAGTGGTACGGGTAAAGGCCGTTTTGGAAACGGAATCGGGAATGATAGAAAGATATTCAGACCCCATCACACTATCCATTACCCCTTATGACATTACCCTAGCGCCCATACTTTATGTCGTTGGAGCTGGTGCGACCGATGCTGGTTGGGGATGGGATACCCCGGTGGAGCTACGCTTGATCGGTGCCATCTATTCGGGCAACATCAACCTGCAAAACAACAATGGGGCCGACAATAACTTTAGGTTCTTCACCGAAGAAGGCAATTGGGATTCTGGTCAGAATTATCCATACTATGCCGATCGGGGCTATACCATAGACAACAATTTGGTAAATGCAAACGATGGCGACAGTAACTTTGCCTTTATTGGTACCACGGGAATGTATTCCATAGCCATAGATACCCAAAACAGGACCATTACCCTTGGTGAACCCCAAACTGCAGGTGCACTTAGTCCCCTAGGTGTGGTAGGTTCCGGTTACAATAACTGGGGGGCCTTCCCTGATGCGCCTTTCTATACCACCAATACAGATGGCGTAGTGGTAAGTTATGTAACACTGGTTGACGGGGAAATCAAATTCCGAGAAAACAACGATTGGACCGTGAACTATGGGGACGATGGAGCCGACGGCACCTTAGAACTCAATGGCGCCAATATTGTGGTTACAGCTGGTGAGTACCGAATTATTGTGAATCTAAACAACCTTACCTATACCATAGAACCCTATAGCTTGGGGATCGTAGGTTCTGCATGGAACGATTGGGGCGGTGCAGGCCCTGATGCCAAAATGTTCTATGACAATACTTCCGACACTTTTGTAGTTGGGGTCAAACTCCAAGATGGCGAAATGAAAGTGCGCTTGAACAATGATTGGGGCACCAATTATGGCGATACCGGTGGTGATGGTACTGCAGAATTAAATGGGGATAATATTGTAGTGACTGCAGGTTTCTACCAAATCAGGTTAGATTTGAACAATTTGCTTATTACCGTTGAGGAGACTGATATTTGGGGCATTGTAGGTTCTGGTTATAATGACTGGGGCAATGCAGGTCCAGACTTTAGTTTCACACAGTACAACCCTGACAGATGGGTCGCTCAAAATGTTCCCCTAATCGATGGCGAAATCAAATTCAGGATAAATGAAGATTGGGGAGTCAATATTGGGGATACTGGTGCAGATGGAACCTTGGAGGACGGAGGTGATAATATTGCCGTAACGGCTGGCACTTATGATATCTTCCTGGATTTTAGCGGTGCAGGAGCACCTACCTATACCCTTATCGCGAAATAATAATGTGATTGAGTTAATTTAAATTCAAAAAAGGGCTGTACGTACAGCCCTTTTTTACCCAATAACATTTTCTATGGCAAAAAAAATACAAGCGCTTTTCTTCTTTCTTCTTTCAGTCGGACTTTTGGCCCAACAGCAAGAGGGAGTTTTTACCATTGACCCTCCTACGTTCAACGAAGATGATGAAATTACCATCACCGTTTCAGGCATTGACCCTAGCCTCTGGGGCGTGAGCGACGTCTATCTTTGGGCTTGGTATTTTGATGCTTCTGGTACACAGGCGGGCGATTCCCCGACCAATGGCACATGGGAAAATTCAAACGAAGTTCAAAGAATGACCGACAATGGCGATGGCACATTTAGCTATACCTTGACCCCCACCTCCTTTTATGGTGCCACGGGAATTTCGCGGATCGGCATGCTCGCCAAGGCTAAAAATGGTACGGGCGACAAAAAAACACAAGACAATATTGTAGATGTTGGTGGCTACCAGTTGGTACTTACTGCTCCGACCCAAAGTACCACTTTGATAGATGCGGGCACAGAAGTTACGATCACCGCAGCGACATCAATTGCCTCTACCTATACGTTGACCGCCAATGGAACGATTGTCGACAATGTTACTACCGCATCAACCGATTACAGCTATACCACTACTATAAACACTACCACTAACTTTGTTTTGGAAGCTACCGATGGCGCCAATACCGAATCGGCTTCCTTCACCTATGCCATTCGCCCCACGGTCATAGAGGAAGCTCTTCCGGTTGGCTTGTTGGACGGGATCAACTTGAACCCTTCTGACCCTACCATGGCGACTTTGGTACTCTATGCACCCAACAAAGAGTTTGTTCACGTAATTGGTGATTTTAACAATTGGACCGTCAATGATTCGTATTTGATGAAAAAAGATTCTGGCCAAGACCGTTTTTGGCTTGAATTGACAGGGCTTACACCCCAATTTGACCACCTCTACCAATATTTGGTCGAGCTTGACATCAATATTGCCGACCCCTACTCTACCTTAATTTTAGATGGCTACGGAAATGATAGCTTTATTGATGAAACCACCTATCCAAACCTACCGGAATACCCCACTGGCCAAACGGAGGCCATTACGGTATTGCGCACCGGAGATGCAGAATACCCGTGGTCAGATGCCACACTTAACTTTCAAAAACCCAAAAAGACCGATTTGGTGGTCTATGAGCTGTTGATCCGTGATTTTGACGCACTGCACAGTTTCGATGCCGTAAAGGCACGGTTAGATTATTTGGAGGACTTGGGTATCAACGCCATCGAATTTATGCCCCTGAACGAATTTGATGGTAATGAAAGTTGGGGATATAACCCATCGTTCCACATGGCATTAGACAAATATTACGGCACTAAAGAGGCCTTCAAGTCTTTGGTTGATGAATGCCATGCCCGAGGTATCGCCGTGATTGTCGATGTCGTCTATAACCATGCCTCTGGGCAACACCCCTATTACCGAATGTGGAACACCGACAATGGAGGAACAGGGGGCCAGGCCTCAAGTGAAAATCCTTTTTTTAATGTTGTCGCCACTCATTCCTATAGCGTTTTCAATGACTTCAATCATCAACAACAGGCCACAAGAGATTATGTGAACAGAACGGTTACCTATTGGATAGAGGAGTATAGAATTGACGGAATGCGTTGGGATCTTACCAAAGGCTTCACCCAAAATTGTTCTTCCTCCGATGAAAGTTGTACCAACAGCACCCAAAACGACCGCATCGAAGTATTGAAGGGCTACGCCGATAACCAATGGGCAAGCGATCCTGATTCTTATATCATCTTCGAACATTTGGGAGGCATTCAAGAAGAAAAGCAATGGGCCGATTATCGTTTGAACGAAGGCAAAGGTATTCTACTTTGGAACAAACAGACCGACCCTTACAACGAGGCCACCATGGGCTATCATGAAAGTGGAAAATCGAATTTTTCGGCAGTATCTTATCAAGTCAAAGGTTTTGACAATCCCGCAGCCATGTCTTACATGGAAAGCCATGATGAAGAACGATTGATGTACAAGAACCTCGAGTTTGGTAATGTAGAGGGCGATTATTCAGTTAAGGAACTCGATACGGCACTGGAACGTATGCAGACCGCAGGGGCCTTTTTCTTTACCATTCCCGGACCAAAAATGATCTGGCAATTTGGTGAACTGGGCTACGAGATTTCAATAAATGAAAATGGAAGAACTGGAAACAAACCCATTCGTTGGGAATACCTGAACGATAGCAATAGAACAGCCATCTATGACACATGGGGCGACCTCATCAAACTGAAATTGGGCGAAGATATTTTCGAGACTACTGATTTCACTATGGATTTAGATGCCTCTTCAGGACTGAAGACCATCCATCTGACCAATCCAAATGCCATGGGTGATGCCATCAAATATGTGACCATCATTGGCAACTTCGGTATGACCACCCTAGATATCGACCCCCAATTTCAAGAAACCGGGGTCTGGTATGAATTTTTGGAAGACAATCAAAAATACATTGTTGAAGATGTGAACGCCCCCATATCGCTAGATCCCGGTGAGTTCAGAATATTTGGTGATCAGCTGAGCACGGTCTTTCCTGACGGCAATATTCCCGATGAAGACAACGATGGTGTGGCCGATGGTGATGACCTATGCCCCAATACCCCACTGGGTACAACGGTCGATGTTTCGGGCTGCGAAATTTTTACCCTTCCTGCCGATAATTTTGCTGTTAAAACCACCAGTGAAACCTGTCGCAGTAGCAACAATGGCAGTATTTCGATCACTGCCACGACTGCTCTAGAGTATACCGCCAACATGTCTGGCAATGGTACGGGAAGCCAGTCTTTTAACGAGACTGTGGTTTTCGATGGCCTTACCGCGGGTGACTATACCATTTGCATTACCGTTGCTGGGCAAACTGAGTATGAACAGTGTTTTGAAGTGACCGTTACAGAACCTGAAGACCTTTCGGTGAGTTCAAAAGTGGAGAGTACCCCAAAAAAGTTGACCCTGAACCTCAAAGGGGGCAGAAGTTATGAGATTTCACTCAACAACAGAATATTCAGAACTGACGAAAACAGTATAGTCTTGGATTTAGAAACATCGGTGAACCGCCTAAGTGTAAAGACAGACAATGATTGTCAGGGCATTTATGAAGAAACCATCATCTTGGAAGGTATGGCAGTGGCCTATCCCAATCCATTGCCCATGGACCAATTGACCATCGAGATGAGCCAATTCAACAACGATCCTGTTGCCATTGAAGTTTTTGGCATTGATGGCAAACTGCTAATGAAACAAACCAAAACACTTGAAAATGGTTCGATAATAATCGACATGTCAGCTCTTCAAAGTGGGCTGTACTTCATCAATGTTTATGAAAATACCAAGACACACCATTTTAAAATTGCAAAACAATGAATGCTGCCAAATATATCCCCGCTATTTTGGTCATGTCATTATTATCGGCTTGTGGCGGCGGTGGTGATGATGGGCAAAACAATCCAGAACCCGATCCCATCCCGGCTCCCTCAGCAACGACATTGATCTTTCCCGAAAACAATTCAGAATGTACCGAGGGCACTGTGCTTTCAGATGCCGAAAGCGAAGTGACTTTTCGATGGAATAGTTCTGAAAACACTGATTCGTACACCATCAAATTAAGAGATCTTGATACCGATACTTCTCAAGAACTACAGGCCCAGTCTAATGAGCTACAGATACGATTGAACCGGGGCACCCCTTATTCATGGTCGGTAGTCTCAAAGGCCAATGGCACCACAGAAACCGCTGAAAGTGCTTCATGGAAGTTTTACAATGCAGGACCCGGTATTGAAAACTATTCCCCTTTTCCTGCTGATAATCCCACTCCAAAAATAGGGGCTTCCGTGACGGCAGGAACCATTACCCTAACTTGGGAAGGCAATGACCTTGACGGTGACATCATTTCTTATGAAGTGTATCTCCAAACCAGTAATCCGCCAGAAACATCGATCGGCGATACGACTGAGAGCACGATTGATATAGAGGTCAACTCAAATACGGTCTACTATTGGCGTGTCATCACCACCGATGCCATGGGAAATAGCTCGCGATCAGCGGTTTTCCAGTTCAGGGTGAATTGAATTATTTTTTTGGGCATCTAAGAATCAAAGGCTAAGGGTAGATTCTCTGGAAACGATTGTCGGTTGTATGATTTCGGTCTTAAAGGTTTCTTCATCAGAATCACTCTCTACCTTTTCGATCAACATTCTGGCCGCTGTTTCACCCATATGATCCCCATGTTGTGCCACAGAGGTCATGCTTGGGTTTGCATACTGTGATAATAGTCCGTCTGTAAAACCGATCACTGAAATATCTTTAGGAATTCTATGTTTTTTTCTTTGTAGCACCCGCATGGCGTAAATACCGAAAATTTCATTTACGCTCAACACACCATCTACTTCAATTTTGTCAAAGAAATTACTTATGGTCTTTTCATCAACATCCATATAGGGCAACTTAAGAACATATTCGTCTTTAAATTCAAGCCCATGGTCGTGCAATGCCTTTTTATACCCCTCATTACGCGCCCGACTCACGCTGAAATAATCGTATGTGGTCAAAAGTGCTATGCGCTTTCGGCCTTCATCAATTAACTTTTTTGTGGCCATATACCCCCCTTGCAAATCATCGATGACCACCTTATCGCATTCTATCTCATCGGTAACCCTATCGAAGAGCACCACCGGTATTCCTTGTTCGGTCACCTCCTTAAGATGGTTATAATCATCTTTCTCTTGGGTCCCCGCAGAAAGTGACATGATAAACCCATCGATACTGCCGTTGGCCAACATTTCCATGTTGATGACCTCTTTGTCAAAAGATTCATCAGAAAGACACACGATGACATTATATCCTTGTTTATTGGCAAAATTTTCAATGCCGCGAACAACCGTGGTAAAAAAATGATGAACGATATCGGGAATGACCACACCGATATTCTTGGTTCTTTTATTCTTAAGGCTTATGGCAATGTTATTGGGCTTGTAATTGTACAACTTGGCAAAAGCTTGAATTTTCTCTTTTGTATCTCGGCTTATCTCCTCACTATTCTTCAATGCCTTTGAAACAGTGGAAATAGAGACCTCAAGCTCTCTGGCAATATGTTTTAGGGTAATCTTTTTTTTTAGCATATTATTGAATTCTACATCACATTCCCATTAATTAAAACCTCAATCTGTCCCTTTATCAGAACAATACTGTACAATTGTCGCAAATATCCTTAAAAAATAAAGGGTTGGGAGACAAGAAATAAAAATATGCTATATTTAGCAATAATTTGTAAATTTCTTATCCCTAACCTACAATTTATGGCGCATACGTAAATTAAAGTCAATGGAAGTGTATAAACGATAATGGGACAAAGTTATTAACACGAAACCGTTTTCGTACTTTTCTGCCGAAGCGCCAAATTAGGATTTTAACGCTTTTTTTACATATGTTTATAGTTTAAATTAAAATTAACTCAACTTAAAATTAATTACTTATGAAGATTACGCTACTTAAAGGCTTTGCGCTATTGGGGGTATTTTTATGCTTCGGTTTAGCACAGGCCCAGACGGTATCTGGCACAGTCTCAGATGCCAACGGTCCGTTACCAGGGGCAAGTGTAGTTGTTAAGGGTACGACAAATGGTGCACAAACTGATTTTGACGGCAATTACACCCTTGACGATGTTTCAAGCGATGCCACTTTGGTGTTCAGCTACATTGGCTACGCAACACAGGAAATCCCAGTAAATGGTCAATCAACTATCAATGTAGTTTTACAGGAAGATGCCCAAGCATTGGATGAGGTGGTTATTATCGGTTATGGTCAGACCACTGTAAAAGATGCGACAGGTGCTGTAGCCGCAGTGACGTCTGAAGACTTTAACCAAGGTGTCATTTCCTCGCCTGAACAGTTAATTCAAGGTAAAGCCGCCGGTGTTCAAATTACACAATCAAGTGGTGAGCCAGGAGCTGGAATCGCTTTGAGAATCAGGGGTACTTCTTCCGTTCGGGCCAACAACAGTCCGCTATTTGTTATTGACGGTGTACCCGTTACCAATGAAGAGGTTTCTGCCAGTGGTGCAGATGTGGGTGTTGGTACAAGTGGTTCGAGAAACCCGCTCAACTTTTTGAACCCCAATGACATTGAAAGCATGAGTATCTTGAAAGATGCCTCTGCCACGGCAATCTACGGTTCTAGGGGTGCCAACGGTGTGGTTGTTATCACCACCAAATCTGGAAAAGGTGCCGGTAGCAAAGGGTTATGGTCTTTCGGAACCACCCTGAACATATCATCGGTAGCTGATGAGTACGACCTTTTGACCGCCAATGAGTTTGTCGCAAGGGGTGGTGCCGACCTAGGTGGCAGCACAGACTGGCAGAATTTCATATTCAGGACCGCTGCATCAACAGACAACAATTTATCTTATTCGATGAATTATGGCAAGGGTAACGTCAGGGCAACTTTTGGATATTCTAAGCAGTTTGGTATCATCGAACAAACCGATTTGGAGCGTATTACAGGAAGGGTCAATGCAGCCCATAGATTTTTTGAGGATAAATTAAAGGTAAATCTACAAGCGACTGTTTCTAGAATAAACGATAGGGTACCTTTTATTAGTAGAACATCGGGAAGTACAGGTGATTTGTTGGCTGCGGCTTACTACTCGAATCCCACATTGTCCGCCAACCCCAACCTAAGTGCGGCACCTGATAGAAATCCTGCCAACCTATTGGCCTATTACGACGACAATACCAATACCGATAGGTTTCTAGGCAATATATCTTTTGAATATACCATAACAGATGAGATTTCCGCTAAGTTGAATTTAGGATATGATACTTCAAGTTCTGCAAGAGGACAGGTTGTAGGTCCACAAATTCTTGCCTTGGAAAATGGAGCCATAGGCAACGGAAGGGCTGCAGTAAGCAATCTAGAAACTGAGAATAGACTGGTCGAACTTACGGTGAATTACAACAAACAGTTTGAAAACTCAAGTCTTGATGCTCTGGTAGGTTATTCATTTCAAGATTTCAATAGGAAAGGCCAGAATATTTTAGGGCAAGGTTTTGGAACCTCCGATTTGGGCCAAATAAGGGATATTACCGAAAACACCTATGAGGCCACAAAAAATCTGGCCGACAATTATCAGGCATACGGTATAGGTACATTTCAAGACATCCCCGACGATGGCGATATATTCAGAATTTTGGGCCTGCTCCCTGATGTGAATCAAAGAATTCAAACTTTACCGACTATTCCAATCAATGCATTCACTGTAGACACTTTTGATAATACTGATGAACTGCAATCCTTTTTTGCCAGGGTCAATTATACCCTCCACGACAAGTATTTGTTCACGGCCACCGTTAGGGCTGATGGTTCGTCAAGATTTGGTGGTAACAATCAGTATGGTTATTTCCCCTCCGCTGCCTTTGCATGGAAGCTGAATGAAGAAGACTTTATTGGAGAAGCCTTTTCGACACTTAAAGTTAGGTTGAATTGGGGTATCACGGGTAACCAAGATGGTCTTGGCTATGGAAACTTTGTCAATAGAACTAGATGGGGAAGATTGAATGCCCCGACTCTTGATATATTGTCAAATTCACAGATCAGCACACCGGCCACATTTGAAGTTGCCTTCGCAAACCCAGACCTAAAATGGGAAGAAACCACTCAATATGGGCTTGGTATTGATTTCGGGTTTGGCAACGACCGTTTTACAGGAAGTTTGGATTTGTATAGGAAAGAGACAAGAGACCTTCTGTTGAACTTGCCGGCCGTTCAGCCAGCTACATCCCCGTTTGTTTTTCAGAATGTTGATGGGGTAATTGTCAACCAAGGTGTTGAACTGGCACTGGATTACGATGTGGTAAGATCTGAAGATTTCAATTGGAACGTCAATTTCAATATTTCGTACAACCAGAACGAAATGACTGATTACGATGGCCCAAATATTCAGGCAGGGGAGCTTTTCGGTCAGGGGCTTACCAATAGTTTTTCTCAAATTCTGACAAATGATAGATCCCTGTTTACGTACAATTTGCGTTTGGTCGATGAAAACTTTAATGTAGACACTGACCCTACGATATTGGATAAATCTGGTCTCCCAGATATCATAACAGGGTTCTCGACTTCTGCCTCATACAAGAATTGGGACGCTTCTTTGTTTTTCTCTGGTCAATTTGGGCATTATGTCTACAACAATACTGCCAATGCCTTATTTGCTGCACCACAGATTGGAAGTAGAAACAACTTGAAAAGTGTGGTCGACAATGGCGTTACTTTATCAGCAACAAATCCGAGTACTTTCTTTTTGGAAAAAGGAGATTTTGTGAGACTACAGTCAGCAGCTGTTTCATACAATGTTCCCTTGAGCGAAGACAGTTTATTGAAGAGTATGCGTCTCAGCTTAAGTGGTCAAAACTTATTTTTGATTACAGATTATAGCGGCTTGGATCCTGAGGTAAGTACTACCGACATTCCAGACAATGGACTCCCTTCGGCCTCTATCGATTATCTTCAATATCCTAGGCCCAGAACATTTAGTTTAGGAGTTAATGTTACCTTTTAAAAAAATAGCACTATGAAAAAAATAACAAATTATTTAGGCATTACGCTTGCAATCGCGATGGTGTTTTCATGCACCGATTTAGAGATTGAGGCTACAGATTCGTTAATCACCGACGGTTTTGCCGGCGTGGCAAACGTACAAGGTGAAGTAGCGAACATTCAGAACATCATTGCAGGAGGACAGTTGGCAAATCAAGAAGGTCTTTTTGCATTGAACGAGGTGTCAACAGATGAATACATAGTTCCAACCAGGGGAACTGACTGGGGAGACAATGGTCGATGGCTATCCATCCACAGACAAACTTGGAATGCGGAACTATCTGACATCGTTAATCCGTGGCAAGAACTTAATAGTATCACCATCAACGCCACGCGGGTAATCAGCCCTAAAAGTGTCAACACGGCCGGGGGCGACATCGTTCAGCAAAAAGCCGAGGCAAGATTCTATAGAGCTTGGGCCATGAGTTGGATACTTGATATGTGGAGACAGGTTCCCTACAGGGATGTTGACCTACCCAATAGTGCAACACCAGATGTACTTACAGGGCAAGTGGCCATCGATAGTATAGTGGCTGACCTGAATGCCGCCATTCAAGACCTTCCCGAAGTAACGTCCGGCGATGGTATCGCATTAAAATCGACCCCCACAAAAGCTGCTGCAAGACATTTGTTGGCCAAAGTTCACCTGAACAAGCACGTGTATTTGGGAGGAACTGCACAAGCTGCAGACATGCAAGTGGTCATCGATGCCGTTGATGCCATTGCGGCAAGTGGCTATACCCTTGCGGCCTCAGGAGACTACTTTGATATCTTCAGGCCAGACAATGATGTGGAAACCATCTGGTGGTCACCAGCTGATACAGGGCCAAGAACTTGGCATACATTGCACTATAACCAAGATTTCCCTGGATTTAATGACGGTGGTGGTTGGAATGGCTTTACCACACTTGCTGAGTTCTATGACTTGTTTGAGGGGCCAGCTGACACTAATTACCCTGGCGATGGACAAGAAGAACGTAGAGGGGTGGTTCATGATCCAAGCTCTGCAAATGCAGATAACTTGGGTATTGGTCTGGGCTTTTTGATCAACCAGCAATATGAGCAAGATGGAACAGCCTTGGATGCAAGGGAAAATGTCGGTGGCGTTCCTTTGGTCTTTACCAGAGAAACGGAGAAGGCCGAATTTGTTTCCCCTGCCGATGATGCCACATTGGAAACCTCAGGAATACGAATGTTCAAATACCACCCCAACGAAGATGGCGGGGATAGAAGACGCCACATTGTGAGATATAGGTATGCCGATGGATTTTTGATGAAAGCGGAAGCCATGTGGAGAATGGGCGGCGATCCAACAGCAATGATCAATGAGTTGAGAACAACCAGGGGTGCTTCTGCATTGGGTACTGTCACCGAAGCGGACCTATTGGCCGAAAGGGGCAGGGAGTTGTACCAAGAACAAGTAAGAAGACAAGACTTGATCAGGTTTGGTCAATATTTGAGAGCTTGGAATCTTAAAGAAGCTGGCAATGAGAACCTACTCATTTTCCCGATACCTGTTGCCGATGTTTTGGCGAACCCAAATTTAACGCAGAATCCAGGGTATTAAGAAATTTCAGCATATATATAACCAAAAAGGGCGGCCAAAGCCGCCCTTTTTTGATTGTATTTTCACAAAATAAGAACTGGGAATGTTGCCTTGTAACCTAAATAACCCAACCGAATCAATACGTTGACATGAGCACCGAATTCAGCACCTTAGACTACATAATTTTTGCAGCATATGGAGCGCTCATTCTCTTTGTGGGCCTGTATGTCTCCCGTGATAAAAAAGGCCATGAAAAAAATGCGGAAGATTACTTTTTGGCAAGCAAGTCATTACCTTGGTGGGCCATTGGGGCTTCGTTGATAGCGGCAAATATTTCTGCAGAACAATTTATAGGCATGTCTGGTTCTGGGTTTGCGGTCGGTTTGGCCATTGCATCTTATGAATGGATGGCGGCGCTTACCCTTTTGATCGTTGGCAAATACTTTTTGCCAATTTTTATTGAGAAAGGGCTTTACACCATTCCTGAATTTGTTGAAAAAAGGTATTCAACCAATCTGAAGACCATTTTGGCCTTGTTCTGGATCGCACTATATGTTTTCGTCAACCTTGCTTCTGTGTTATATCTAGGGGCACTTGCATTAGAGACCATCATGGATATTCCAATGGTATATGGTGTAATCGGGCTTTCACTTTTTGCAGCGGCCTACTCACTTTATGGCGGGCTATCAGCCGTGGCATGGACCGACGTAATACAGGTGATTTTTCTGGTACTGGGAGGTCTCGTCACCACCTACTTGGCCCTGAACACGGTTTCAGGTGGCGAAGGTGTTATGGCAGGTCTTAAGACAGTATATGAAAATGTACCTGAAAAATTTGCCATGATATTGGATAAATCCAATCCCGAATATAAAAACCTTCCCGGAATTGGGGTATTGGTTGGGGGATTATGGGTGGCCAATCTATACTATTGGGGTTTCAACCAATATATCATTCAACGTACACTTGCTGCAAAATCTCTGAGGGAATCACAAAAAGGAATCTTGATGGCCGCAGTTTTAAAATTGATCATTCCAATGATTGTGGTAATACCCGGCATAGCGGCCTATGTCATGGTAAACGACGCCGAAATCATGGCAGGTCTTGGTGAAATTGGCGCAAGAAACCTACCTACCCTTGAACAGGCCGATAAGGCGTATCCTTGGTTGCTCCAGTTTTTGCCGATCGGATTGAAGGGTATAGCCTTTGCTGCCTTGGCAGCTGCGATTGTCTCTTCGCTTGCCTCTATGCTCAATTCGACCTCTACCATATTTACCATGGACATTTACCGGCAATACATCAATAAAAATGCCAGTCAAAAAAGATTGGTGACCATCGGCCGTATTTCTGCTGCCATAGCGTTGGTAGTCGCATGTATCATGGCTCCTTTGTTAGGTGGTATCGATCAAGCTTTTCAGTTCATTCAAGAATATACCGGCATTGTAAGCCCTGGTATCTTGGCAGTCTTTTTATTGGGGTTATTCTGGAAAAAAACGACCAACAGGGCGGCGATCATTGGTGCTCTGGCATCCATTCCAATAGCCATGTACTTCAAAGTGGGTGCTAAGGGGTGGTCTGATAGTCCATTCTTTGTGGATATTCCTTTTTTAGATCAAATGGGATACACACTGCTGCTCACAATGGGCATTATAATTATTGCCAGTCTTTCAGAACGCAAAGGTGCTGACGATCCAAAGGGTATACCGTTGGGCAAGAACTTGTTCAAAACCAGCCCCACGTTCAATATTGGCGCTTTTGCGGTGATGTTGGTGCTAGTGGCCCTTTATGCTCTTTTCTGGAACTAAAAAACACCTGGAACTTTGTCTTCAAAAAATGTAATTGATTAATTTTGAAGTCTTTTGAAATATGTAAATAACTTGACAGGTTCAACCCCTTTCAAAGACTATTTTTGCAAAATGTAAAAAATAGAGATCTTACAGAAGAATTTGGTAAAACCATCTATATTTCAGAAGCAGCAAGACAAGTAGAAAAAATCACCATCAGCGATTAAAAACATATCGTCGGCAACAATAGCGATTCGCCCATATTCGTGTTCAAAAATGGAAGAAAATGATGAAAGCACACATAATGACACTTTGCCTGATAGCTTTGATGCTGTCATGCAATCAAAAGAATGAAGAGGTTGTAGAAAATGAAACCCAAACGTTGTTCGAACTATTGGGGCCTGAAAAGACAGGTATGGATTTTGTAAACAAAATCGAAAACCAAAAAGACTTCAATATTTTCAAATACCGCAATTTCTACAATGGCGGCGGTGTGGCCATTGGCGACATCAACAACGATGGCCTGGCCGATATTTACCTTACCGGCAATATGGAACCCAATAAACTCTACCTGAACAAAGGCGGTTTGAAGTTTGAGGACATTTCTGAAAAAGCAGGTGTTCAAGGCAACAAGCCATGGTCAACAGGCGCGGCAATAGTAGATGTCAATGCCGATGGCCTATTGGATATCTATGTGAGCAATGCAGGAAATCTCGAAGGAAACAACCATGATAACGATCTGTACATCAATAACGGTGATCTGACCTTTACGGAAAAAGCACATGAATATAATCTGGCCAAAACAGGTTTTTCAACCCACGCTTCCTTTTTCGATTACGATAAAGATGGTGATCTTGATGCCTATATCTTGAACAACAGCAATATTCCCGTGAGCAGTTTGGGCTACGCCGAACAGCGAAAGGTACGGGCGCAAGATTGGGAAGGGGTTCCACATATCTTTCGAGGTGTGGGCGACATGTTGTTGCGCAACGATAATGGCAAATTTGTTGATGTCAGTGAAGATGCGGGCATCTATGGCAGCCTAATAGGTTTTGGGCTCGGTGTTTTGGTGACCGATATCAACAATGACCTGTATCCTGACATTTACGTGTCAAATGATTTTTATGAGCGTGATTATCTCTATATCAACAACCAAGATGGCACCTTTAATGAAGAAATTAAAAATTGGACCTCACACCTTAGCCTTTCGGCCATGGGCATTGATATAGGCGATATCAACAACGATGGCCATAATGATATCTTCATTACCGATATGCTACCAGAGGAAGAAAAAAGGGTGAAATCGGTTATGGAGTTTGAGGGATACAATGTATTCGATCTAAAACAAAAGAAAGATTTTTACCAACAGTATATCCAAAATACATTGCAGTTGAATAATGGCAATGGCTCATTTTCTGAAGTAGCTTACTACAGCGGCGTTGACGCCACCGATTGGAGTTGGGCGGGCCTTTTGTTCGATATGGACAATGACGGCCTAAAGGATATTTTTATTACCAATGGTATCAACCACGATTTGACCGATCTGGATTTTGTCGATTTCTTCGCCAATGAAATCATTCAGAAAATGGCCCTTACAGGACGCAAGGAGTCCATCGATTCGATCATCGCAAAAATGCCCATCAAGCCCCAACCAAATTATGCCTACAAAAACAACGGTGATATTTCTTTTACAAATGCCAATACTGAATGGGGGTTCGATTTGCCTACCATGTCAAATGGGGCCGCTTATGGGGATTTAGACAATGATGGTGACCTTGACCTGGTCATCAACAATGTAAATACCGAGGTCTTTTTGTATGAGAACAAAACCGATCGATTGTTGAAAGACCATAATTTCATAAAGTTGAAATTTAAAGGAGAAGGGAAAAATCCCTTTGGAGTGGGTGCACTTGCCAAGCTCTATTTTGGCAACAATATCATAAACCAAGAACTGATGCCATCAAGGGGCTTTCAATCGTCGATGGAATATGTAATGACGATAGGCCTCGGAAAACATAAAAATCTTGATTCCATAAGAATTGTCTGGCCCAATGACCGTTCACAGTTGTTCACCGACATATCGGCCAACCAACAATTGATGGTCACGCAGTCTCAAGCAAAAGAAGTGTATCGCCCAACGACCGAGATCAAAACAAATTCATTGTTCAAAGAGCTGAACAATCAGCAGTTGATTGCCCACAAAGAAAACAATTACAGTGATTTTGACTATGAGGGTCTAATCTATAAGAAGGTTTCACAAGAAGGGCCCGCCATGGCCGTTGGCGATCTCAATGGCGATGGCAATGATGATGTTTTTATAGGAGGCGCCAAAGGTGCTGCCGCAACAGTATATCTTCATGAAGGTGACGGCCGATTGAAACCGATGAGGCAAGCCGCTTTAAATAACGACAATAATTATGAAGACACGGCTGCGGCTTTCTTCGATGCCGATAATGATGGTGACCTTGATGTGATGGTGGCCTCTGGTGGTAATGAAGTAGGAAAAGAGCGTACGTACAGAACCAGGTTATATTTCAATGATGGGCAAGGCAACCTCTCTGTATCCGATAAAGTAATTCCCTCAACTTTCAAGAACGTTTCAGTGATCGCCCCTTTTGACTTTGATGCCGATGGTGACCTAGACGTCTTTGTGGGTTCAAAGAGTGTGGTCGGAATCTATGGGCTCGACCCGAACCACTTACTGCTTGAAAACCGTGGAGAAGGCCAGTTTATAGATGTAACGGAACGTGCCGGATATGATTTGAAAGATGCGGGCATGGTATCAGATGCCATTTGGGCCGATATAGATGGTGACCAAAAAGTAGATTTGATCACGGTTTCAGAATGGGGCACCCCAAAAATTTATCAGGGTTCAGGTAGGCGCATCATGAAAATGGAAAGTACGCTCGATAGCCTTGATGGATGGTGGAATACCATAGAAGCCGCCGATTTGGACAAAGATGGTGACCTAGACCTGATTTTGGGCAACCAAGGAGAGAACTTGCACTACCAGCCAGAAGAAGGGAAGCCCATGAAAATGTATATCAATGATTTCGACAATAATGGCACCATTGAACAGATTGTCACCCAGCACAAAGATGGTGGTGATTACCCGATACACCAAAAGAAAGAATTGACAGAACAATTGGTCTCGCTCAAAAAACAAAACCTAAAAGCCTCTGATTACGCTGGCAGAACAATACAAGAGCTTTTTCCAAAAGAGCTAATGGATAAGTCCATTATAAAGCAGAGCAAGATTTCATCATCGGTAATCGCCATCAATGAAGGAGAGGGCAAGTTTTCGATAAAACGACTTCCGTACCGAACGCAATTTTCCTGTATATGCGATGTGAGTTGTACCGATGTAAACAATGATGGACATCTAGACCTTGTCATGGCCGGTAATGATTTTGAATACAAACCCCAGTTTTCACGACTTGATGCTGGCTACGGCCATGTGCTTTTGGGTGATGGCAAACTGAATTTTGAATGGCAAGACTATGAAAAGAGTGGTTTCTTCATCCGCGATGAGGTAAAACACCTAAAAACCATCAAAGATAAAAATGGACGTTTGTATTTGATTGCGGCCATCAACAATGACAAACCCAAGATTTTTGCTATAAATGAGTAAACAGCTGACATATATTGTATGTTTGGTCTTGGTGTTTGGTTGCAAAAAAGGAGGTGAGCTGTTTGAAAATCCATCTTCGAAAAAAACAGGAATCACCTTTTCGAATACCCTTACCGAGTCAGATGACTTGAATATCCTTGACTACCTTTATTTTTATAATGGTGGCGGAGTAGCGGTCGGCGACATCAACAACGATGGCTTGATAGATGTTTTTTTCAGCGGCAACCAAATCAAGAACAAACTGTACCTAAATAAAGGGAACCTAGAATTTGAAGACATATCAGGGCAAGCGGGCATTCAGGGCAACAGCAGCTGGAACACAGGTTCAGTGATGGGCGATGTAAACGGCGATGGCCTTTTGGATATCTACGTATGTGCCATGGTCGGCATCAATGGTTTTCGGGGCCATAACGAGTTGTACATCAACAATGGCGACCTAACATTTACTGAAAAATCCAGTCTGTATGGCCTAGACTTTGACTCTTACAGTTCATCAGCGGCCTTTTTGGATTTTGACCTTGATGGCGACCTTGACCTATACCTGTTGAACCATGCCGTACACACCTCCGAATCATATGGTAAAGCCGAGCTACGTCTCCAACGAAACTATGAAACGGGTGACAAATTGTTGCGTAATGATAATGGTAAATTTGTAGACATCAGTGAAAAAGCTGGTATTTATGGGGGTGTCAATGGTTATGGTCTAGGGGTGGCCATTTCTGATTTCAATCAAGATGGATATCCTGACATTTATATCGGTAATGATTTTCATGAAGACGACTATTATTATTTAAACAATGGTGATGGCACCTTTACCGAAAGCCTGAAACAGTATTTTGGGCATACGAGCCGCTTCTCTATGGGCAATGATGTAGCCGATGTCAACCATGATGGTTTGCCCGATCTGATTTCTTTGGATATGCTTCCAGAAAATGAAGTGACCTTGAAATCTTCGGAAGGGGATGATAATATTCAAATCCAAAAATTACGTGTTGAACGATACGGATACCACTATCAGTTTACTCGTAATATGCTCTATATTAATCAGCCTGATGGAAACTTTTTGGAAACGGCCATGATGAGTGGCTTGGCCGCCACTGATTGGAGCTGGAGTGCTCTTTTCTCCGATTTTGACCAAGACGGGCAGCAAGATCTTTTTATCTCGAATGGCATACCGAAAAGGCCCAATGACCTTGATTACATTAAATTTTTGTCGAGCGACCAAATACGGAACAAAATAAACAATACCAAATTGGTCGATCAAAAGGCGCTGGACATGATGCCCTCAGGGGCGGTTCACAACTATGTTTTCAAGGGAAAAGAAAATCTGCGGTTCGAGAACAAATCAAATCGATGGATTCGTCCTGACACCCTGATTTCTGGAGCTACCGCCTGGGGAGATCTTGATAATGATGGTGACATTGATCTTATCACCAACAATCTAAATGCCCTGGCCACTCTATACATCAACCAAACCGATGACAAATCAAATTACCTAAAGCTGCGCTTCAACTACAAAGACAAAAATCCATTCGGAATCGGAACCAAGGTCATTTCATACCATAACGATAAACTACAGTTCAAAGAACTCTATACTTGTAGGGGGTTTCAGGCTTCTTCAGAACCTATCATCCATTTTGGGTATGGCAAATCTGAAAGAATCGACTCGCTTAAAATCATATGGCCAGATAAGACCTATCAGGTACTCAAAGATGTTACGGTGAACCAAACCCTTGACATCTCACCAAACAACACTATGGCTTTCGATTACAAAACGTTGCAGCCAAAAAAGCAACAGCTCTTTACCAAAGTTGAAGGTAATCTGGGCATTGACTTTGAACATGTCGAAGATTCATATATCGACTTCAATCGTGAAAAATTGATTCCGTATAAACTATCTGATAGAGGACCGGCCGTAGCAGTGGGCGATTTAAATGGAGATGGTGACGATGACATTTATTTTGGTGGTTCAAAATTTATGCCCGCGAAGATATATATAGCTCAAGATTCTGTTTTCGCTGAAAAAAGATGGCCAGAAATGGTACAAGATTCCATTCAAGAAATTATCGATGCCGAAATCGCCGATTTCAATGATGACGACAGAAATGATATTTTCCTTTCTACAGGTGGAGGTGACTTTTATGGGTCATCACCCGTACTATTGGACGCCTATTTTGTACGAAGTGACTCCTCTTTTGTCAAGCAGTCTTTGCCTAAAATATACCAAAACAGTTCTGTGATCAGACCCTATGATTTTGATAGTGATGGTGATTTGGACGTTTTCATTGGAGGACACTCCCTAACCTCAAAATTCGGTGCTTTGACCAAGTCATATCTATTGCTGAACAAGAACGGCACATTTAGTATTGCAGATATCGGGGTATTCAAATTAGAAGGCATGGTTACCGATGCTACATGGAGTGATTTCAATGGCGATGGCATCACGGATCTAATTGTGGTGGGTGAATGGATGCCTCCACGCTTTTTTAAAAATACAGGAACAAAGTTGATCGAAGAAAATACGCTTGACTTGAATGGCCTCTGGCAAAGTATTGAGCCTTTTGATATTGATCAAGATGGCGATAATGATTATTTATTGGGAAATTGGGGAACCAACTCAAAATTCAAGGCCTCTGTTTCCCATCCGTTGAAAATGTACTTTGCCGATTTTGATGGCAATGGGCAAACAGAGACCATTACAGCCTATGAAAAGAATGGCAACTACTACACATTGGAAAGATTGGACGGACTGGCCGATCAAATGGTTTCCCTTCGAAAAAAATTCAATACCTATCAATCGTTTGCCGGAAAAACACTCGAACAAGTATTTGATAAAAAAGCACTGGGCAAAGCAGCACTATTGACCACAAGCGAGCTGCAATCAGGATATCTCAAAAATGAACAAGGGCAATTCACTTTTGTGCCGTTTAAGGCAGAATTGCAGGTTTCTCCCATCATAGATTTTACAATCTATGATTTTGATGGTAATGGCACTGAAGAGGCGCTTGCAGCAGGCAACTATTTTGGGGTGAAGCCCTACCAAGGTAGATTTGACAGTTTTCCCGGGGCCTTGATAAAAAATGAAAATGATGTAATTTTGGGCAATCGAATCGGTCTAGACCTAACCCAAAAATCTGTTCGCCACCTGACCATACTTGAGCGTGGCAATAAAAAATTTCTGCTTGTGACCTACAACAATGATAAAGCAGAGGTATACGAATTCAATAATGAAAAATAAGGAAGATGAAAAATAGAGGGATCTTAATGTTTTTGTTGCTTGTTCTTCTTGTCGCATGCACTAAAAATGAATCTATTGAAATTTCGCCTGAAGATTACCATGCTTCGGTCGATAAGGTCACTGAAGTTATGGTGCATGATATTTTCTCACCACCTGTGGCCAGCAGAATCTTTGCATACCCCAATATCGCGGCCTATGAGATTCTAGTCCAAGAGAATAGTGGGCATAATTCACTGGCGGGTCAGTTAAGGGAGCTTACCCCCATTCCAACACCTGTCGAGTCTGCTGATGTTGATACCAAACTGGCGGCTTTGATAGCCCATATCGACGTTAGTCGAAGATTGATATTTTCTGAAGATAAGATCAAGGTATTTCGTGATAGTCTTTATACGGAATGGGAAGAGAAAAACCCTAAAGTATTTCAGGCTTCAAAAGACTATGCCCTACAAGTGGCCGAACACATTGTAGCATGGATGGATGGTGACAATTACAAACAAACCCGTACCATGCCCAAGTTTACGGTAGACTCTGACAACCCATCAAGATGGCAGCCCACCCCGCCGGCCTATATGAATGGTATTGAGCCCCATTGGAACAAAATCAGGCCCTTTGTCATTGATTCCGCATCACAGTTCAAACCGGCCGGGCCCCCACCCTTTTCCATGGAAGAAGATTCTGACTTCTACAAAGAGGTCAAAGAAGTATATGATATCAGCAACGAAATAACTGCCAAGGGCGATGAATCAGAAGAAGTTGCAATCGCCCAGTTTTGGGACTGTAATCCCTATGTTTCGGTTACTCGTGGGCATCTTATGTTCGCCACCAAAAAAATCACCCCTGGTGCACATTGGATAGGCATTACCAAAATTGCCAGCAGGCAAACCGATGCAGACTTTGCCAAAACGGTATACGCGTACACCAAAACGTCAATTGCTATTGCCGATGCCTTTATAAGCTGTTGGGATGAGAAATACCGCAGTAATCTCATACGACCCGAAACACTTATCAACGAACATATTGATGATAGTTGGGAGCCTGTTTTGCAGACCCCCCCTTTTCCCGAATATACCAGTGGCCATAGTGTCGTTTCTGGCGCCGCTGCAGTAGCGTTGACCGATATATTCGGCGAAAACTTCGCCTTTGATGATGATACCGAAGTACCCTACGGTTTGCCTGTTAGGTCGTTCAAATCATTCAGGCAAGCAGCAGATGAGGCCGCTATCAGCAGAATGTATGGGGGCATCCATTATCGGGCCGCCGTTGAAATAGGCGTCAAACAAGGTCGTGACCTAGGAAAATTTATAGTCGAAAACTTAAATATGCATAACTAATCAAAACCCGCTTCAAAAAAATTCCCTATGAAAAAAATAGTGTATGGTGCCCTTGTCTTGATATTTGCGGCACTTGTATGGTATTTGTTCATTAAACCTTCAGATTATACAATTCGATTCACCGCAAACACCTTTCCCGGAGCCATAAATCAAACTTTGAAACTATGGGATAAGGATTTAGACACGGTGGTTAAGTTAAAACAGGATGGAGATCTCTATCATCTAGAACAAAAAATACGCTTCGGTGATTCTATACATCGATATCGATGGTCAATAAAGCCCATTAACGACTCCACTTCTAAAGTGGTGGTGAACATCAAAGATGAAAACCACAGCTTGGCGAACAAATTGAATGTTCCCTTTTCTGATACCGATTTTGAAAAAAGGGGAAGAGCTACCGTAAGAGATTTCATGGAAACCCTTCAAGAACACAAAGAAAAGTTTAAAGTGAAAGTGGTTGGTGAAGATGAAATGCCGACCAAATATGTGGCCTATATACCGCTCAAGGCCACACAACCTAAAAAGGCCGGTCGCATGATGAAAAATTTTAGTTATCTAATGGGCGAGCTTATGGACAGGGGCGTTAAATTCGATGGCTTTCCTCTAGTGGAAGTCACCAAGTGGAACCAAGACAATGATAGTATTCATTTTAATTTCGGACGGCCCATCATCCGTTCAGAAAAACTACCGATGGGAACGGATATCCAATACAAAAGAATTTTTAAGAAAAAAGCGCTAAAGGCTGAATATTACGGTAATTACATTACCTCTGACCGTGCATGGTACGCCCTATTGGATTATGCCGAGAAGAACGATATACCCATTGAACCGACCCCAATAGAGGTGTTTCACAATAACCCCAGTTCAGATGGCAATGAACTTAAGTGGAAAGCTGAAATATACCTGCCAATCAAAGAAGATGTCAAGTAAGTCTATTTTTTTTCTCTTGGGCTGCCTGAGCTTTTCGCTCTGCAGTTGCCAAAACCCAGGTAAACTGGACGTAATTACCGACTTGCCATCAAGCTTGAGCGAAAATTCAGGCATTGTTAGTTATGATGGCAAAACCATTTGGCTGATTGAAGACAGTGGCAACAACGACAACATCTTTCACGTTGATTTCAATGGTAAGATCATCAAGCACCTTGACCTTAAAAATGCCAAAAACAAAGATTGGGAAGATTTGACCAAAGACCATTACGGCAATCTATACGTCGGTGATTTTGGCAATAACGAAAACCATCGAGAGAATTTGGTCATCTATAAATTACCGAATCCAGAGCAGGAAAAAGGAGATAAAATCAAATCGGAGAAGATTGAATTTCGCTATCCGGAACAAAAAAAATTTCCGCCCAAAAAATCAAAGCTTTACTATGATGCCGAAGCCTTTTTTCACTGGGGCAACTCGCTTTACATCATAACCAAAAACCGCACGCGGCCCTATGATGGCAAGGCGATGATCTACAAAGTTCCCGACACCAAGGGCAGCTATGAGGCCGAACTGATCGGTGAATGGTTTTTATGCAATGACCAGAACCGCTGCTCGGCGACCGCAGCCACAATTTCGCCCGATGGCAAAACAATAGCAGTCTTGGGCTACGGAACGTTATGGCTCATAACCGATTTTGAATTTGACCATTTTTATAAAGGAAGCGTCAAACAGATCGATCTAGGGCTTCGAACCCAATTGGAGGCCATCTGTTTTATCGGTCATGATACCCTGCTTCTTTCCGATGAGAGATCACGGGCTACCGGGGGCAATCTGTATCGTTTGCAACTAAGCAAAATTTTAAAACCCGAACCCAATACCAAAGGCAAACCGTAAACCATCGTCACTGCTGAACAAGCCAAAATTGGCCGAGATTATCCCTACTCCGTCCACAAAAAATCCGCCACCATATGAATTGTGCCATTTGTCAGAATCTTCATCTGGCAGCCATACCCGACCGTAGTCGAAGCCCGTATAGATCCCTGGTACAAAAGGTAAAAATCCTGAGTCCCGTTTTCTAAAGCTTAGCCGTAGGTCTGTATTTTGGTAAAATGCCCTTTTACCGGTAAATCGTTGAAAACGAAATCCTCTAAGACCATCATTGGCGCCAAGGGTGGCCGCTTGGTAGAACTCAAAGTCATCGCCAAAATTGAAATGTCCTTTCAATTTGGTGGCCAACACCAATCTGCCGTCAGAACTCAACCTGTAATCAAACGATAAGCTCGGTATGAAAAAAGCAAATGCCCTATCTGAATCGCTCAAGTTCGACTTGTAGCCCCCATGAAGTGAAATCGCCATTCCCATGGTCGGGAATGCCTCACTATCACTATTTGAATACGAATATTCGGCATCAACCCCAACAAAGTCTTGCTGGGTGTCCCTTCCCTGATCCGTAAAGAATCCCTCTATAAAACGGTCTTCGGTCTCTTCAACATCGAAGTTCTCATATGAAACCCCTAGGCGTACCTTAGATCCGAGCTGGCCCCGCCATACCAAAGAAGGCGTCAAAATAATTTTACGGATTTTTACCCGATTGAAGTCAAAATCAAGGTCATCATCAAAGTTTGGGGTCTCATTGCCAAAGCCAAAGAAATTGATGGCAAAATTCGGACTTGTAAACCTAGCGTCGAGCTCAAGGTTAACATTTTCAAAGATATTGGCAAACTCACCGTTATAGCCGAAATCAAACCCATTTGTGGCAAAATAATAGGCACCATTGACAATATGTCGTTGGGTGAACGGATTTTGCCTAAATCCGTTGTACGTATACGTGTTCGTGAACCCTATTCTCAAACCATCATCAGGATTGGCCCCTATAGAGGGCAAAAATTGATTGTTGCTGGCCTTGATCTTGATAAACTGGTAGGTATTTGTCTCATAGTCGTCGATTTTGTGTAGACGTCCACCAAAAGCCTCATCATAGGTGTTCTTCTTGCTCTTAAAATCATAGGTGTGGACATTCTTCGATTTTTTGGCAATCTTATAGTTGTCATTGTTTTGTCCGCCGACCAATCTTAGCTTGATTCTTCCGCTGTTGCCCGTCACTTGAAAGACATCATCATCATCCAGACCATAGATCCAAATTTCTTTTGTAAATGTTGGGTCGTAGTCTTTCTGAAAAAACAAATCGGCTTTCTCGCCATTTTTGATACGGTACATACTTACGCTCACCCCTCCATTTGGAAGAGGGTTGACCACACAGTAATCATCTTTATCGGTACCCGTCACCACGCTGAACTTGTTCAAAATGGCATAATATTCCCGAGCGGTCTCCACTAAGTTTCCTTTTCGGGCAAGCAGAATGCTCTTGATCTTTCTGACCGTACTGTCACGAACTTCTTCGGGAAAAGCTGTAAACGCCCTGTCAATGACGGTCTCGGTAATATGCTGTTGTAGGTATCTTGCCTGCTCTTCCCAAGTCTTCATTTCAGTTTCGGACAATAGTGCCATGTCGAGCGCAAAGGTCTTGGGCGAAGAGGTAAACCCCTTTACACTTCTGATCTCTTCGTGAAAACCTTCGAATAGTTGAAGCGCAGGAACGGTTCGGCTGGCAAACCCCATCAAGGCACCATCACCCATAATGGAATAGGGCTGATCTCTATCTCTGGGTATGGGCTTAAAGATGGTCTTGTCTTTTCCTTCATCAAATTGTGCCCATCGCCATTGATCTACATGTCGGTCCCAATCACCGATCATGATATCAAAAAGCCTTGCCCTGACATATGCGGTGGCATCGAGCTGATACTCTTCGTCTTTTCGTAATTTTTGTATCAGATCATCTGTGCTCTCAATCTTTTTGGCATAACCGAAACCTGCCATATCATGCCCCTCTGAAACGTGTTCTTCTATCATATAGAGTTCATCACCAAAGTCATCGACAAATCCTTTCAATGCCTTTTGCTTGGGAATATAGAACAACTTCGGATTGGTATGGTATATATCTACCGCATCTGAAAGTTCGGCTATGGTAAAGGGCGCATAGGGGTGCGATCCCGTGTAGAAGTACTCTAAAATATCTTCAACTGCGGTGTCTTCAAGTTTTCCGGCAATGAACTGATCTTGAAAGGCCATGGCCTGAAGGTATTGTTCGGCGCTCTTTCTAAGGGCCCGCATGACAAACTGCCGGCCATCTTTATGTTGCAACCGAAGTGATTTTGATTGGTGCCCCCCACCCTTTCGAATCGGTGTCAATCCACCATAAAGCGTATCAAGATCCACCGTCTTCGCCTTTATTTTGGTGGCATAGTATTTACTGTACCTTTCGCCCCAGATGCCTTTAAAAAAGTTGGACCTATCAACTTCTTCAGGTTCATATACCGATGCTTCCACAAAGGCCGGGAATTCATTTTTGCCCGAATAGGTATCTCTCTTTTCGGTCTCGGGCAATACTTCGGTACTAAATGACAATTTTTCTTTTTCACCTTCAACTATGAAGTAGTTTACCACAGACGACCCGTCTTCAAATACCTTTAGCTCGGCATAACCACTTTGACCAGTGGAAAATTGACTCCCATTCAGCAATCGGGTGGCGCCCTGTTTTGAACCTGACCCGCTGATGATCTGGGGGGTATTGTCTTCTACAATATACTGTAGCGTATGCTCGTGACCTGAAACAAAAATGACCTTTTCTGAGTATTGGGCCAAAGTAATGATGCGATTGCGAAAACTGTCATACCGCTTATTTTGAAGATCTTCTACTGAAGCTCCCGTTGTTCTACGCAACAGATTGAAAACCGTACCCAAGACAGGAAGCGGAATATTTTTGGGCGCCAGGTGCTGTTGAACAGAGTACTGCCCCCCATGGGAACCATAAGTGAACATGGGGTGATGTAAGGCTAAAATAGTGGTCTTATCAACATTTTTCTTGATCAAGCTTTCGATTTCGTCAAACAATTTTTGACGATCCTTGATTTCACAATCATCATTTATGGTAGGGTGTTTGTCCCAATTGACCAAGTACCACTCACTATCGACCACGACCAAAAGAATGTCTTCGCCTATTTCCACTTTGGTCAAAGGACACCCATTTTCGGGAAGGAACACATCTTTTTTATCAAGTTCTTTTTCAATATACCTTTCTTGTCGCTTCAGCCCTTTCAAGCCATTGCTGTACCAATCATGGTTTCCAGGAATAAAAAGGGGGGTACCCCTGAAATTGTCCAACGCCTTCAATTGGGCATCCAGTTGGTTCTTGGCACTTTCATACCCTTTTTCCCCCTTATCGGGCAATCCTGAAGGATAGATATTGTCTCCTAAAAAGATAGCAGTGCTATTCTCGGGGGCTTTGTCAAGCCTAGATTTAAAACGTTTCAATGTGGGGTTCATGTCGCCCATAGGTGACAAACCAGCATCTCCAATTAAGTAAAAGGTATGCGAAACCTCCTCTTCAGGGATCATTTCTTGACCTGAAAAACTCTCTGCGTATTTTGTGCGTTGTGTGGCACATGCAGAGAGCAGTACCATGATGATTGTAAAAGAGTAAAATTTTTTCATGTCCACAAGCTTGAGCCCAAAAATTCGTATTTTGGGTATATCAATATACAACTATGTCGGAAATCGTTCAAAAAGCTGAATCTTTTGTTACCAATTTGTTAGAAAATGAGCTGGATCCGAATTTTCTTTACCATAATCTCAAACATACACAGAGGGTGATCAAAAGTATAGAAGAGATGACCAGTGCAATTTCTGTATCGAAAGATGAGAAAGAGCAATTGCTCTTGGCTGCATGGTTTCATGATACGGGCTATACAAAGGGGGTTGAAAATCATGAAGAGGTAAGCAGTACGATCGCGACCAATTTTCTAAAAAACGAAAACTATGGTTCAGAAGGGGTTGATCAAGTCAGTTCTATAATCATGGCCACTGAACGATACCATCAGCCCACAAATCTTCTTGAGAAAATAATCAGGGATGCCGATGCTTCACATTTTGCAAAGAAAAGTTATTGGGAAACCTCAGACTTTTTACGTGAAGAATTGGAATTGTTGGGCATAAAAAACTATTCTCAAAAAGATTGGCGCGAAGCGAACATAAAAATGTTTCGAGATGAGCATAGGTTTTATACCGACTATGCAAAAGAGCATTGGGAAGAGGGAAAACAAGTAAACCTAAAACAACTTATAAAAGAAAAAAAGACCGAAAAAGAGATTGCCAAAAAAGAAGCCCTCAAGGCCAAGTACAAAAGTGAGAGCCCCGATCGGGGTATTCAGACCTTGTTCAGGGTAACGTTGAAAAACCATTTGACCTTAAGTGATATTGCCGATACCAAGGCAAATATTTTGCTTTCGGTAAATGCCATCATCATCTCTGTGGCACTCTCAAACCTTATTCCAAAATTAGACAACCCCTCAAATGAATACTTGATCTACCCTACCGTGATTTTTATCACTTTCAGTGTGATTTCGATGGTTTTGGCCGTTCTTGCCACAAGGCCCAATGTTACCAGTGGCAAGTTCACAAAAGATGACGTGCAACAAAAAAAGGTGAACCTGTTGTTTTTTGGCAACTTTCACAAAATGTCTTTGAGCGAATATGAATGGGCCATACAAGAATTGGTCAAAGACAAAGAATATATTTATTCATCTTTGACCAAAGATCTCTACTTTTTAGGGTTGGTCTTGAACCGAAAGTATAATATTCTGCGTCTGACCTATACCATTTTTATGATTGGTATCGTGATTTCGGTGATTGCCTTTGGGTTGGCATTTCATTATTTGGGGCCCGATAGAATATAGCGCTAGGTCTTTAGCTCTTCCATCAAATCTTCATATGTGTAGGTTTTCTCAGATTGGGCATCTTTTTTATAGAGAATTTCTGCACGTATGGCCTTTAGCCCTGTAACCCCCTGTAGCCCCTCGAGCTCGACAATTTCAACATTGTTCGTGAAGTATCCCTTCGATCTCAAGAATCTGATATAGCGAAGGTATTCGAGTTCATCATTTTTCTGCGAGTAAACTATGGACAGCTTTCCCTTTTGGGTCAAACGCTCATTGGTGCCTTTTATATATGATTTATCAATGCGCTTTTTGATAATCTCATAGCGCGCATTGTAAGTACCATCGACATCAAAACGTTTTTCATCCATCCTGAAACGAATGGCCAAAGAAGTACTGTAAACCAAAATCAATGACGACACATCCAATTTTACCGGCAATGATGGTTTCAGGGAATAGTATTTATTTTCCATTTCTACCATAACCTGTAATTGCCATAACCTAAGATTGCCCAGATACAGTTGGTCAAATTCCCTATCATTGGCTATAGAACTGCCTATGTACATATTGTGTTCTACCCCATCTGTCTTGTAACGCTCAAAATAATGGGGAAACATGGTTTGGGACTCTTCTTGCTTTTTGTCTAAAAGAGCGGCCAATTGCATGTTTATTTCCATAACACTATTGTCATAATTGCGTCGATGGTCGTAATACGATTCTGTAGTTACATCAATTTTATCTTCATAGTTGTCGACCAAGGTCTTCAATTCGTCATCTTCTTTTTTGAGATGCTTCAACACCGGGTTTACCTCTTCTTTTATGAAATCGAAAATGGCCTGTTCACTATTGGCGTACAAGGTTTCCTTGATTTCATCCATATAGGTGTCTACCCTGAATATCAGCTCTTCGTAAATGGGTAGTTTAAGTTTTTCAAAGGCCCTATTGAGTATATCGCTTATCTCTGAAAGCTGAATCATCAAATCGCGCTGAATGGCAATATTTCTATTCTTTGAAGATTCTTTGATATCGATCTGCCCATAAAGGGGATACACATCTTTGAAAACGATTTCTTGAAAAGAAGGCTGATTGCCCATCAGCTCGTCGGTCATAAATCGCTTGGCCTCTTCTTGAAACTTCCAATACACCGAAGAATGCACCGTGGTGCACTCATGTTGTATGATGGCGTCAATAAGGTTTTGTTCTTCTTCGATCGATCTTAAAACGGCCGAAACAATAAAAGGCATTACATCTTGCAACTTATTGGCATTGATACTGTTAAGCTCATTTACCCTTTCAGAGACAAGCTCCAATACCCCCAGCAGATTGCCGTCTTCTGCAATTGGTGCCAAAATCGCACTTTTGATGCCCTGCCTATGCAGATTTTTATAGGGTTGCGATCCGTTTGATTTTTCGTAATACTTGTCTACGTTCGAAATGGCGAAATAATTGTTCTCGTTGAGCAATAATCCATACGAATAATCACACAACAGGGCATCGCAAGACTCCATATCCTTTCCTTTTAGGATAAAACTCTCTATACCCTTGCCGTGAACGCGCATAAACCTCTTGGTGTTGGGATCGTACCCGGTAAAGCCCACCCTGATTTCATTTAAATTGAAAAGTGCCCTGAAGGTGTCCTGAAAATCATCCATGAAATTTTCACTGCTACGTTTGTTGCTTCCTATCAAGGTGGTCTTTATCTCTGAAATGGAATGTTCTGCCGTAACATCGAACATGTTAGAGATGACGAACCCCTTAGATATAAAACTGTTGGGCGGTATCTTTTCTTTCCACAAATCGAGATTGTCAAAATTTTCCAATAGCTCATCTAGATCTTTCTGGGTCAGCTTTTTTGACTTCTCCGTGGGGATGATTTCCATGAAATCAGCATTGTACAGAATACGGTAATTGCGCATTATGCCATTGGCATCGGGTATGTCATAGAACAATGGTCTTTTAAAATCGATCTTGAACCCATAATGGAAATTCAAAATAACCGTACACTGAATAATATAATGCAGGCTATCGGGCAGGTTTCGGATTTTCAACTCGAAGTCTGGACCTGCCTCCTCCAAGATTTTTTGAAATCGTTGCGTCGAATTGAAAACCAGGTTATTGAACGGTATCGATGCCGTCTTGATCTCATTATTTGTCAGTATCGTAGAAAAGGTGTCTGCCAAAATGGTGCTGATCACATCTTTTCTCTTCTCTAGAATTGATAGATCATCGAACCCCTCACGCAGCTCAGGGTATGGTGCCTGTGCATCAAGCACCTGTTTCGCCCGTTGGGCAAGATTCTTGTCCTTGCTCTTCAATTGGTCATCGTAGTGTTGCAACAATTTGTTGAAACTGACTAATTGAATCAAGGGTGCTTCGCCTGTATACCACTGTTCCATACCGTATTGGTCTTGGTTGGACTTGTAAAATTACAAAAAGTTTGGGCAAAGTTTTGTTAAGGGAATCTTTAAGGGTTTTGAGCTTTTTTTGGATATTTAGGGAAATAAATAAAAATGTCATCAAATTCGCGCTTGAACCGAGCCTACAAAAACGCAAAATCAATTGCTTTTGATGATACTTCAAAGTTTATCTTTTTCAGTGACTGTCACAGGGGCGACAATAGTTTTGCAGACGATTTCGCGAACAACAGGAACATTTATTTTCATGCCCTAAACCACTACTACAGAGAGGGTTTTCATTATTGTGAATTGGGTGATGGCGACGAGCTTTGGGAAAATCTGCACTTTGAATCCATTTTTGAGGCCCATAAAAATGTCTTTCAGCTTTTGCGCCGATACCATTTAGAAAACCGGTTGCATATGGTATGGGGCAACCATGATATGGTGTATCGCAGTAAAGACCATGTCGAAAAACATCTCTACCACTACTTTGAACCCATCGAAGGAAAAGATAAAGAGCTTTTTGAGAACATTCAATACCATGAAGCTCTAGTACTGAAACATAGTCAAACAGGCCAAGAGATTTTCTGTGCCCATGGGCACCAGGCCGATTGGTGGAACTATGTCTGCTGGCGAATTGGTCGTTTTTTGGTTCGGGTGCTTTGGAAACCCCTTCAGGTTTGGGGCATAGCAGATCCCACCAGTCCGGCAAAAAACTACAAAGAGCTCATCCGCATCGAAAAACGCATCAAACGTTGGATTTTGGGCCATGACCTGAAAATCACCATCGCGGGGCATACACATCGTCCTCGCTTTCCAGAACCCGGACAAATTCCCTTTTTCAACGATGGTAGTTGTGTGCATCCCCGTAGCATTACAGGAATTGAAATTGAAAACGGACGCATCTCATTGATTAAATGGCACATTGCCACCAAACCCGATGGTACATTGCAAATCGTGCGTGTTTTGCTCGAGGGGCCTGAAAAACTGATCGATTATATCCAAAAATGATTCTTCATCGAAAATTTGACTGTTTTAACAGCCTTTTACCATAGTCTTGGCAAGGTATTTGTTAATTTTAGTATGCTCATACGACCAAAACTTAGGTGAAAAAGTCAATTGTAATATTTCTGATTGCCCTTGCGGCCCAAATAGGGTACGCGCAGGGTGATATTCCCACGACCAAACCCTTAAAGATTGGTGAAAAGAACAATTTGGGTGTAAAACCAAGTAATCAAGGTACTTCTCTTCGCATGCCTTCTGTCATTGATGAAAACACCTTTTCAAAAGACAATACTCCCAATATCAAGATGTTGCCCGACCAAGAACTGGTTCAGGCCGGTCACGATATGGTCATTGATCCAAAAGTGGTCGAAAAAGAGAAAAAGGGTTCGAACAAACATTTCGGGGATATGTACCTCGGCGATGTCAAGACCAAGGCCGGTTTTGTGGGGGTGGTCTGCCGTGACCATGAATACGTTGATGGCGACCGTGTCAAAGTCTATCTAAATGGTGTGGTCATAGAATATAATATTTTGCTTTCAGGCTCTTTTAAAGGGGTCAATGTCGATTTGGTCGAAGGGTTCAACCGATTGGATTTTGAGGCCCTAAACCAAGGTACATCTGGGCCTAACACCGCCCAAATCGTGGTCACCGATGACAAAGGCAATGTGATACACAATAACCTGTGGAATCTGTCTACCGGGTCAAAGGCTAGTTTGATAGTCGTGAAGGAAGCAGAATGACACCTGTAAAGTTTAAAGGTTTCAGGTATCAGATTCGCTTCGGCATACTTCAGCTACTACCCCAACTTCGCTATTAGTTTAACACTCTAAATTCGCACTTCGTATTTCCTATTTCGTACTTCGTGCATAACTCCTAATGCTGAAGGCTACATTCATCATTCCAAAGCCAACTTCACTTTTCTCCTGGATGGTAGGTACGTTTGGCCCGTTTCAACACATCTTCTTTGTAGTACGCAGCATCTTTCCAATCTTGATCGGCATACCTCTCGATTTGGTCATCGAAATGTGGTGATTGGGGATCACCACTCTGCCCCCCCGCCAAAATGGTCTTGGCCTCGACCTTGTCGCCAAATTCCACTACTGCCACAAAACTATTGCCACGCGTGCCATAAATTTTTTTGGTGTTGTTATGGTACCTGGCCCCGTAGGCGGCCAATGAACCCCAGCGCCCGCTGGCAAACTCGATGGGGATACTGGGCTTTAAGTCATCAAAAGCTTGTCGAATATCACCATTCAAACGTTGATAGCGGTTTACATCACCCCAGGGCATTTGCCATGTGCCAAAGTTGTCCCTTAAGTCTGCGAGCACCTCGGTGAATAGTTTTATCTTTTCAGAATTGGGAGAATCATCGCCCCAATATTCTACAAGCTCCATGGCATACAAGCCCTTTGGTCTTTTCGCTTTTTGATAGCTCTTTGTTCCATAAAAATGCGCCAGGGTCATGGCCACTGATGCTGTTCCGGTTCTGTAATCCCATTGCCGTAATACTTCGATCGGCTCCCTTAATTCTGGGATCGGATTCACATCATAGGCTCTTATCAGCCCTGGAATCAAAGCCTTAAATGCCGGCAGATATGGGTCATGAGCCAGTTTGATAAGGCTGTCGATCGTGTAGCCGCTTCGGTCTTTTAAGAGCGCTATGGCATGTACCCCGCGAAAATTCTCTTGATCACGCGACATATATTTTGGATAATCGCCACGCTTCGGGCTATGCTCCAACGCAGCGGTGTACGGGGTAGAGTTGCAGTTTTGGATCCAGCCGTTCGGTGGGTTCTTGATCAAGATATTTTCATCGACCGTGTGCAACCCATGCCAATCGGTTTTGGGATCGCTGCCATCGACTGGCTGAGTATAGTTGAAAATCGTATCGCGCTTCGGAATGAAATTGCCATGAAAATAGGCGATATTACCTTCGGCATCGGCATAGACAGTGTTGTTCGAAGAATTGGTGCGGATATCCATCATTTTTCGAAAACCCTCGTACCCATCTTGTTTAGTACGGATGTAGGACTGCTCTAACGCTTTGATTGGCTCCCACATCATGGCAGAGGCCGTCCATTGTCCATCGACCGAATGGGTAATCGGCCCGTGATGGGTATGGTACATGGGTAACGTTTTTTCTTTCATGCCCCCATCGGTCTTGTATTTTAACGTCACCCCTGATTGTTTGACAGGTCGAAGTTGTTCACCATACACATAGAACAGGTTATCCCCATTTCTTGTAATGGTTTCCTTGAACTCATCCATTACATCGGTATAGGTCGAAGTGTGCATCCAACCCGTTTTTTCATTGAAGCCCTGATACACAAAAAACTGCCCCCAAGTGACCGCACCGTACGCATTCAACCCTTCTTCAGAAACCACGTGCACCTCTCCCCTGAAATAAAAGGAGGTATGCGGATTGATCAGCAGCATCGTGTTGCCCGACTGTGTCAATGCTCCTGAAAGGGCAATGCCGTTCGAACCTTGGGGTTCGGCCATTTCAGTTTTCTTGCCCATCCTCGGTTCTTCCATTTCCGGAATATCCATTCCACCCTCATAAAAGCTTTTGATTTTTTGGGCAGAAATCCGCTCGATATCACCCCCTATGCTCCCTTCGCTGAAGTAGAAGGGCATCCACGGTTCAAAGCGGGTCAACAGTCTGGGTTTCACCTCAGAATGGGTGTGCAGATAATAATTGATGCCATCTGCAAAGGCATCACAAAGTCTTTGCAACCACTTAGGACTGTTTTCGTAATTCTGCCTTGCTTCTTCTTCGGTCATAAAAAGTCTGGCCCGAAGGTCGCTGTACAGTGCTTCTTCGCCCTCGACCTCGGCCAATCGGCCCGTCGCCCAGATATAGTTCTGCTCCACTCGGTTAAAATCATCTTCACACTGCGCATAGAGCAATCCGAATACCGCATCGGCATCTGTTTTTCCGTAGATGTGAGGCACCCCAAAATCATCTCGAATAATAGTCACATTTTCAGCTTGGGCTTTCCATTTTTCAACCTCGGCCCGTTCGATATTGGTTCCACATGATACCGTAATCATCAAAAGAAGGAGTAGTATGGGCTTTTTCATCAAGAATGTCGTTATTGGCTGAATTTACATACTTTCTTGCAGGTAAGGAAATCAACAGGTGTACGTTCATGGCCATATCCCATTTTGATTGCAAATCACTACCTTTCCCTAAACATTGAAAACGGTCTGTATGTGCATTCGATTCACGCTTTGCCTATCTATACTTCTTTTAGGGTATGGTGCCAATGCACAAAAAACCTCAGTGCAACAAGCTGATAATTTTACCTACTACCACGGTGCACTGGTTCGCGGTGACAGTACCGTCAAAAAAATCGCATTGGTGTTCACCGGTGATGAATTTGCAGATGGAGGGGGCCATATTACAGAAACGTTGAAAGAGAACGACATAAAAGGGGCCTTCTTTTTTACGGGAAATTTCTATCGAAATCCCGCATTTGAAGAAACTATCAAAAACCTGGTCAAAGACAAGCACTACCTTGGGGCGCACTCTGACAAGCATTTGCTGTACTGCGATTGGAACAATAGGGACAGCCTCTTGGTCAGCAAAACCGAATTTGTGAACGATCTGGAGAACAATTACAAGGCCATGGCACGATTCGGAATCACGAAAGAACAGGCGCCTTTTTACCTACCGCCCTATGAGTGGTACAATCAAACCATCAGTTCATGGACAACGGAACAAAGCCTCCAACTCATCAACATGACGCACGGCACGCTTTCACATGCCGATTATACCACCCCCGATATGTCGAATTATCGAAACAGTGAAGAAATATTCAATAGTATTGTCGCATTTGAAACAAACAACACTTCTGGCCTTAATGGTTTTTTGTTGCTCATCCACATCGGTACCGACCCCAGTAGAACAGACAAGTTTTACCATCGTTTACCAAAACTCATCGCAGTGCTTTCTTCAAGGGGATATGAATTCGTTGCCTTGACAGAACTTCTTGCAAACCGTTAGTTTTAGTGGTATATTTCCTCACATTCCATCATAAATCATCATTTTAATGTATCGTTTTCTGCTGTTGATATTGCTGACCGGACCTTCCATTTTTGCCCATGACATTTCTGAAAATACATACATACGGGTAAACCAGTTGGGGTATCTTCCCGAAGAAACAAAAATCGCTTTGGTCTTTTCGAATCAAAAGGTAAACGAAGACTTTCTATTGATTTCTTCGGATGGAGAGAAAACCATCGCCACCATCAGGCCCAATCGCTCAAAACAAAAAGGGTGGGGCACTTTTGAGCATTATTACACACTTGATTTCACCAAAGTCACCCATGAGGGGCATTATTTTTTGCAGGGCAAGAAAACAAAGGTCAGGTCACAACCTTTCAAGATTTCTAAAAATGCTTATTTGCACAAGAGTGAAAAATTGTTGGAGTTCATGCGGCAGCAGCGTTGTGGGTACAATCCGTTCTTCGATATGATATGCCACCAAAGGGACGGTCGCTCTTTTTACGGCCCCATGCCCGATTCGACCTTTGTCGATGCCAGTGGGGGCTGGCATGATGCCGGCGACCAATTGAAATATCTCATCACCGGAAGCTATGCCACTGCGCATATGCTCAAGGCCTTTGAACTATACCCGAATGCATTTCTTGACCGAACCAATGCTTTGGGCCAACCGTTTTCCAATGACATTCCCGATGTGCTCGATGAGGCCAAATGGGGATTGGATTGGATCTTGAAACTGCACCCCGCACCCGACCAACTGATTCATCAAATCGCCGATGACCGAGATCATCGCGGTTGGAAAATGCCCGACAATGACCACTCTGACTATGGGTGGGGCGGCAATAGCTATAGGGCGGCTTACTTTGCCACCGGAACCCCTCAAGGGCTTAACAAATACAAAAGCGAGGCCACGGGCGTCTCAAATCTGGCCGGTCGGTCAGCTGCGGCCATGGCCATTGCACATCGCATTTGGAAAAATAAATTGAAGGACAGCCTTTTTGCGGAAATCTGCCTAAAAGCGGCAAAATCACTGTACAGTTTGGGAAAAGAAAAAGAAGGCTATCAACAGGGCAATTCATATGGTGCCCCCTACCGCTATTCAGAGAAAACGTGGGCCGATGATATGGAGTGGGGCGCTGCAGAGCTCTACAAGGCCACAGGCGATAGAGAATACCTTGATGATGCCAAAAAATATGCGCTAAAGGCCAATACCGTTTCATGGATGCAGTATGACTCGGTACCACACTACCAATACTATCCCTTTGTGAATATGGGGCACTTTGCACTGTACGAGCATGTTGACGATGAATTTAAAAAAGTGCTTACCGATTATTATAAGATCGGTATTGAAGAAAACGTGAAAAGGGGCCAAACCAATCCGTATCAGATCGGGATACCTTTTATTTGGTGTTCCAACAATCTTTTGACAAGCCTTATCACTCAGGGAATCTTATATGAAAAAATGACCGGTGACGACACCTATACCAAATTCATGATCTTACAACGCGATTGGCTTTTTGGTCGAAACCCCTGGGGAACCTCGATGTTCACCAAGATGCCTGAAGCGGGCGAATACCCTTTGGATGTTCACACCAGTACATGGGCCATGACCAAAAAAGAAGTGCCCGGAGGTCTTGTTGACGGACCTGTTTACAACACCATCTATGAATCCTTAAAAGGTCTAAAGCTCAATGAACCTGATGAATTTGCTATGTTTCAGAATGACTTTGTGACCTACCATGATGATATCGGTGACTATTCAACAAATGAACCGACCATGGATGGCACTGCGGGGGCCATATTGATGATGGCCCATTGGGGCGATGCGCAATAATCTTGAAAAAGTGCTTGATTTATGGTTTTTAGGAGCTTATTTGGCTCCCGGTCAATACAAGTCTTCGGCCAAATCATACGACCGCCAAATGCTGGTCGTCTTTTACAAAAAAACATTGCCAGTCATGGCCTGAGCCCAAAAACCGGCCACAAATCGATGTAATGGGCGAAATAGGCCATGCTGCCCATAAATGACTTTTGTCATAAAATAGGGCACGTCATTATAGTAACTTCGTTCTATATTTTGTGACAAAAATCAATGACAATGGATCCAGTACAGACAAACAGCGGTACACTGACCCATTCTGGAGTGGTTTCTGGAAAAAAAGGTCGTTCGCTCATTGTTTCATTGGATGAAAACCTACAATGCGAGTCTTGCTATGCCAAGGGCACGTGTGGCATTGCTGATTCGGGCTCGAAGCAAATCGAGGTGTCTGCCCCCATTGGCTCGTTCAAACTTAACGAACCTGTGACAGTGGTGCTGCAAAAAGGATTGGGTCTCAAAGCGGTTTTTTGGGCCTACGTATTTCCCTTTTTGTTGATGATACTCACTTTATGGGCCGCTGCCTTTTTTGTACAGGAATGGGTGGCCGGAGTATTATCGCTATTGGTTTTGGTTCCCTATTATCTTGTTCTCAATACCCTAAAGGACCTATTTAAAAAGAAGTTTGCCATTTCCGTATTAAAAATACAATAACGATGCTCGACTCCATTCTATATAGCGTTCTTTTGTTGGCCTCATTGGGCATTACGGCCGCCATGGTGCTTTACATCGTTTCAAAAAAGTTTTATGTGTACGAAGACCCACTGATCGCAACGGTAGAGGAACTTTTGCCCGCCGCCAATTGCGCTGGGTGTGGCTCACCGGGCTGTAAGGCATTTGCCGAAAAACTGGTGGCGGCCGATGATATCTCCGATCTCTTCTGCCCTGTAGGGGGCAATGATGTGATGCAACTGGTCTCTGAGACACTGGGCAAGGAAGTGGCCGAAAAAGACCCTACCGTAGCGGTGGTTCGCTGCCAAGGCGCTTGTGATGTGCGACCAAAGACCACCGAATACCAAGGTCCGAAATCATGCGCCATCTCGGCCCTGATCTATAGCGGTGAGACCGATTGCCAATATGGTTGCCTTGGCGATGGTGATTGCGTTTCGGCATGCCAGTTTGATGCCATGTACATGGACGAAGCAACGGGCCTGCCCGTGGTCATCACTGACAAATGCACCTCTTGCGGTATGTGTGCCGCTGCCTGCCCTAGAAACATCATCGAAATGCGGCCCAAGCACAAGCGTGACCTTAAGATCTTTGTGGGCTGTCTAAACGAAGATAAGGCCGGTATTGCCAGAAAAGCTTGCTCAGTGGCCTGTATCGGATGCTCTAAATGTTTTGATATCTGCCCGAAAGAAGCCATCACCATGGTCAACAATCTGGCCTATATCGACCCTGAGTACTGTACACTGTGTAGAAAATGTGTTCCTGTGTGCCCTACAGAGTCGATCATCGAAACCAATTTTCCGAAGAAAAAAATCAAACAAACGGTAGCCGAGGCGGTCGCGGAGGTAGGATTCACAAAAACCGTCGGCAATGCTTAAAACCTTTCCCAAAGGGGGGGTACATCCTCCAGAAAACAAACTGACCTCATCTGAACAAATCAAAAGACTGCCTGTGCCCAAAATGGTATATGTGCCCATAGCGCAGCACATTGGCATACCCGCCGAAATTGTGGTCGAAGCAAAAGAAAAGGTCGGTATTGGCCAGGTCATTGCCAAATCAGGGGCCTTTGTCTCTTCCAATATTCATTCGCCGGTAGCGGGCATGGTGACCAAACTCGATATGATCGTTGACAGCAGTGGTTATAAAAAACAGTGTATCGTCATTCGGACGGATGCCAAGAACGAATCGAATTTTCAAGAAGTCGAATACCCGCTTGAAAAGGAAATCGAACTGTCGCCGAAAGAAATTATGCAGCGCATCTCGGATTGTGGTATCGTTGGCTTGGGAGGCGCTACTTTTCCGTCACACGTGAAATTGAACGTACAGGACGATAAAAAAATCGATTGCCTGATCATCAATGGTGTGGAGTGTGAGCCCTATTTGACCGCAGACCACAGATTGATGCTCGAAAAATCCCAGGAAATCTTAATGGGCATCAAGATATTGATGTATGCGCTGAACATCGACAGGGCCATTGTAGGAATCGAGAACAACAAGAAAGACGCCATTGCGCTCTTCAAGAAATCCACTGCTTCTGAAAAGGGCATCGATGTGGCCGCCTTGCAAGTAAAATATCCGCAGGGCAGTGAAAAGCAACTTATCCGAGCCCTATTGAAAAGGGAGGTACCCAAAAACGGGCTGCCCATGGATGTGGGCACCATTGTACACAATGTGGGCACCATTTTCGCCATCTATGAGGCCGTTCAGCACAATAGGCCCCTAATGGAACGCGTGGTGACGGTAACCGGCAAAAAAATGGAAAGCCCTTCAAACTATTGGATAAAGATAGGAACACCCATCAAAGATGTGATCGCAGGTGCGGGAGGCCTCCCTGAAGGCACACGAAAAATACTCAACGGCGGTCCCATGATGGGCAAGGCCCTAAAAAACACCGATGTTCCCATCACCAAGGGAACCTCGGGCATAGTGCTCATCGCCGACGAGGAAGCCGACAGGGGCGAAACAAAGAACTGTATCCGTTGTGGTGAGTGTGTAAGTGTCTGCCCCATGGGCCTAGAACCCCATTTGTTGATGAACCTATCTGAAAAGGGCATGTTTGAAATGGCCGGCCAAGAAGATATTCTCACCTGTATCGAATGTGGTTCATGTAGTTATGTATGCCCATCACATCGCCCCCTGTTAGACTATATCAGGTTTGGTAAAGATGTGACCAAAAAATTGGAAACCTCAAAGAATTGATCAAGGATGGACAGTATCCCCAAAATCATTGTATCAGCTTCGCCCCATGTCCATTCAGATAAGACCTCAAAAAAAATCATGTATGATGTGGTCATTGCATTGGTGCCGGCATTTTTGGTCTCACTTTATGTATTTGGCCTCAATGCGCTTATCGTAACGGCTGCCGCCATAGTCTCGTGTTTGCTCTTCGAATACCTCATACAAAAGCACCTGTTGAAAACCAATGTGACCATCAGTGATGGGTCAGCCCTGATCACTGGAATCTTACTGGCATTCAACTTGCCGGCCAATTTGCCCATTTGGATGATCGTTGCCGGTAGCCTGATCGCCATTGGTGTGGGCAAACTTTCTTTTGGCGGATTGGGATTCAATATTTTCAATCCCGCCTTGGTAGGCCGGGTCTTTTTATTGGTCTCGTTTCCGGTAGCAATGACCTCATGGCCCACAGCAATGGAGAACACGACCACATTGACCGATGCCGTTACCGGGGCCACCACGCTGGGCATTTTAAAAGATGGACTACAATTTGGCGGCACCATACCTGAGCTAAGCGCCCAGCTACCCAGCAATACCGACCTGCTTTTGGGCATCACGGGAGGATCGCTCGGTGAAATGTCTGCCCTTGCCCTATTGTTGGGCGGGGTGTACCTCATTGCCAGAAAAGTGATCACCTGGCATATTCCCGTAGCGGTATTGGCCACAATGGCCCTTATGACGGCTATCTTCTGGCTGGCAGATCCCGAGCATTATGCCAACCCGGTGCTACATCTTCTTTCGGGCGGTGCCATACTGGGAGCTTTTTTTATGGCGACCGATCTGGTGACGAGCCCAGTGACCAAAAAAGGCATGGTGATCTTTGCCATTGGCATTGGGGTCATTACCGTGGTCATTCGGTTGTTCGGGTCGTATCCTGAGGGCATATCTTTCGCCATATTGATCATGAACGCCTTTGTGCCCTTGATCAACAAATACTTTAAACCACGCCGGTTCGGTTCAAAAATCAAGGCCAAAATCGTATGAGTATGCGCAAAAAAGAATCGACTTTCTTGAACATGGTATTGTCATTATTGGCCATCACCTTGGTTGCGGGATTCTCTTTGGGTTATGTGAACGAACTTACCATAGGGCCAAAGGCCGAAGCCAAATTGGCCAAAAAGATGGCCGCCCTTCAAATGGTGTTGCCCGAGTTTGACAACGACCTGGTCTCAGCGGCCATATGGGTGCCATTGGAAAAGACAAATGATAGTACCGAAATCTATCCGGCCTTCAAAGAAGGAACATTTGTCGGGGCCGCAGTGATCGGCACCTCTGAACGGGGCTATAGCGGTACGATCAAGATCATGGTCGGTTTTGAGCCCAATGGAAACATCAATGACATCGTGGTCTTAGAGCAGAAAGAGACCCCAGGGCTGGGCACAAAAATAAAAGGAGACAAATTTTTGCGACAGTTCGAGGGGAAAGACCCGGCAAGTTTCGACCTAAAGGTGAAAAAAGATGGGGGCGAGGTAGATGCACTCACGGGGGCCACCATTACCACAAGGGCCTTCTCAGAAGCCGTACAACAAGCCTACGATGCCTTTGTCAAAAACAAAGAATCCATAACCAACCCAAAAAAGTAGGATATGGCCAAGACACTGAACCACAAGGAAAATTTTTTAAAAGGTATCTTAAAAGAGAACCCGGTATTTGTGATGCTCTTGGGCATGTGTCCCACATTGGGGGTCACCTCATCGGCGTTCAATGGTCTCGGCATGGGCATGGCCACCTTGTTCGTACTGCTGATGTCGAACATTGTGGTTTCGCTGATCAAATCGCAAATTCCCGCCAAGGTGCGCATTCCCGCTTTCATCATCATCATCGCCTCGTTCGTTACCGTGGTAGAAATGGTATTGGAGGCCTTCATCCCCTTTTTGTACGAGCAACTGGGCATCTTTATCCCCTTAATCGTGGTGAACTGCCTGATTTTGGGCCGGGCCGAGGCCTTTGCCTCAAAAAACAACCTAATGGCCTCTATATTGGATGCCCTTGGCATGGGCGTCGGGTTTGTGATCGCTCTTACCGTACTTGGGGCCGTACGGGAGATTTTGGGCAGCGGCAGCATTTTTGACCTCAAGTTCGTGTCAGAAGATGCCAGCACCTTTATTTTGTTCATTTTGCCGCCTGGGGCCTTTATCGCCCTTGCCTATCTGGCCGTCGTGTTCAATAGGTTAACCTCCAAATCAGCTTAGTTATGGATTATCTGGTCATCTTTATCGCCGCCGTTTTTGTGAACAACATCGTATTGTCACAGTTTTTGGGCATCTGCCCGTTCTTGGGGGTATCGAACCGCATCTCTACCTCTGTGGGCATGTCGGGGGCCGTATTCTTTGTCATGACCATTGCCACCACGGTCACCTATCTGTTGCATGAATACGTGTTGGTGCCCACCGGATTGATCTATCTGCGCACCATTACCTTCATTCTGGTCATCGCGGCCCTTGTTCAAATGGTCGAGATCATCCTCAAAAAGGTGAGCCCTGCGCTGTACCAGGCCCTGGGGGTCTTTTTGCCCTTGATCACCACCAACTGCGCCGTTCTGGGTGTGGCCATTCTGGCATTGGGACTTACCGATGGCAATCTCTTAAAAGCGGTGTTCTTTGCCATTTCGCATTCGGCCGGTTTCTCGTTGGCCTTGATCGTCTTTGCCAGTATCAGGGAATTTTTAGAGCTTGCCGACCTCCCTGAGGGCATGAAGGGCGTGCCCATCAATCTTTTGGTCGCGGGGCTGCTGTCACTGGCCTTTTTAGGGTTTTCGGGCTTGGTATAGGCACATTCGTTGCCGTTTATGCGTATTGCTTGTATGTGGTACATAGACCATATAATCTATATTTCTACGTTGTGCGGCATTGCACAAATAGAAAAACCAAAATTGACAAATAATCGATTATTACGAAAATGAAAGCCTTGATATGCACACGATACGGTATGCCCAAGGCAGTATTAGAGCTTCAGGATATAGGGAAACCTATTCCAAAACAAAACGAAGCTCTAGTTAAGATATATTCATCCACCGTTACAGCCGGTGATTGCAGAATTATCACATTTGATTTTGCAAGATGGTTTTGGTTACCCGGAAGATTTATTTTCGGTTTTAATAAACCAAGAAGGAATATACCAGGGTGGGAGTTTGCAGGTCAAATTGAATCTATTGGAAAAAAAGTAAAGCATTTTAATATTGGAGATAAAGTATTCGGCTATGCTAGCGGAATAAGTTTTGGTAGCACAAATGCCGAATACTTAGCTATTTCAGAAAACAGATTAGTAGCTATTGATCTAGACAAAATAGGATATGAAGAAGCATCAGTTTTGCCTATTGGCGGATTGACGGCATTGCATTTCCTTAGAAAAGCCAAAGTAAAAAAAGGGCAAAAGATGCTGATTTACGGAGCATCGGGAAGCGTAGGGACTTATGCTGTACAGTTGGCAAAGTATTTTGGCGCTGAAGTTACGGCAGTTTGTAGTCGCAAAAATTTTGATCTAGTAAAATCTCTAGGTGCAGATTATTTGATTGATTATAGAAAGGAAGATTTCACTAAGAATGGCCAAGTATATGATGTGATTTTTGATACAGTTATAAAAACATCATTTTCGCATTGTGTTGATTCCATAAAGCAGAAAGGGATTTATTTAACTCTGGATTGGCCAATTATTCAGGCGATATGGGTTTCGTTGACCAGCACAAAAAAAATTATTTTTGGTTCGGCAGCAGACAAGGCAGATGATTTGGTATACCTAAGAAAACTTGTTGAAAATAATATAATTAAGCCTGTGATTGACAGATCTTATCCTTTAGATGAAGCCGTGGCTGCCTATGAATATGTTAACGAAGGGCATAAAGTAGGTAATGTGATAATAATGAATCAATAACGCCACACAACAAAGACTATAATGGCAATAGCCTCCTTTATGGGCTATTGTGTTTAGCCAGACCGTTGGGTTTTGCTTTGAACCAACACTATGGTTCGAAAACTTTGGTCTTACTTTTTTATGGTGCCATGACAAACTGAGCGAAACTGCAACCTTCAGATAGTCCACTTAGGAAAAAATCAAAATATGGTCGTATCCTCTTACGATTCGGTAATGGTAAAATAATCCACTATATTGCAAATGAGACCAACTAATCCAAAAACAAAATGAGCGATCAACAACAAGAATCCAAACACATGGAGAGTTACAATTTACCCAAGGTCATCTTTTTGGCTTTTGTGGCCGCGATAGGTGGCTTTTTATTTGGGTTTGACAGTGGAGTGATCAATGGTACCGTCGATGCCTTACAGTCTGCATTTGACTCAGATGCCACGGGCACGGGCTTCAATGTTGCCTCGGTACTCTTGGGCTGTGTGGTGGGTGCGTTTTTTGCCGGCACATTGGCCGACCGGTTCGGAAGAAAACCGATGATGTTGACCGCAGGTGTGGTTTTCATCATCAGTGCGTGGGGTTCCGGTATCTCTGAAGGGTCATTGGAATTTGTTATTTATCGATTGGTGGGTGGCCTTGCCGTGGGCGCTGCCAGTATATTGGCGCCACTCTATATCAGTGAGATCGCCCCTTCGAAAATCAGGGGCCGACTGGCCACATTACAACAACTCATGATCGTAGTCGGCCTGTTCATGGCATTTATGAGCAATTATTCACTGGTAGGGCTTTCAGGTGGTGCCGAAGAGGAGCTTTGGTTAGGATTTCAAACTTGGTCATGGATGTTCTGGGCAGAAATACTGCCAGCATCCTTATTCGTATTGGTGCTGATTTTCATCCCTGAGTCCCCGAGGTATTTAGTGGCTTCAAACCAATCTGAAAAAGCGATCAAAGTGCTTTCTTCCATTGGAAATGCCACACAGGCCATTGCCAAGGTGGCAGATATAAAATCAACGGTAAGAGTAGATAGCCGCCCCAAACTCAGCGATATCATCAGTAAATATACCGGCAAAATACATCGATTGGTATGGGTTGGTATCGGTATTGCCGTACTGCAACAGTTTACGGGCATTAATGTGATTTTTTACTATGGTGCCACACTCTGGCAAGCGGCAGGATTTACAGAGGCCGATGCACTGCTTACCAATGTCATTAGTGGAAGTGTGAACATATTTTTCACTATGGTGGCCATTGTGCTGATAGACAAGGTGGGCAGAAAGCCTTTGCTATTGGTCGGTTCGATTGGGCAGGCCGTCATGTTGGGCGTATTGGCCTATCTTTTCGGTACCGCGACCGTAGACAGTGCGAACAACCTTATTTTAGAAGGAAACAACGGCACCTATGCTTTAATAGCGGCCAATGCCTACATTGCCTTTTTTGCCGCTTCATGGGGTCCGGTGATGTGGGTGATGCTCGGAGAAATGTTTCCAAATCAATACAGGGGAGCAGCACTGGCTGTTTGCGGAATAGCCCAGTGGGGATCCAACTTCACCATAACCATGACGTTCCCCATTATGTTGAGTTATTTAGGACTCGGTATTTCCTATGGGGTCTATGCGCTCTTTGGCTTTGTAGCCTATTTCTTTGTCAAGTCGCTTGTTAAGGAAACCAAGGGCAGAAGCTTGGAAGATATGTCCCGTGAGCAAGAAGAGGAGGAAAGAAAGCACGCCGCGCAAGGGGGTTGATGAACTAAACAATCTTTGCCAAAAGACCTTTTACGCTTGAGGTTGTCAAGAATGTCTCAATGCATTGAAATGCATTTCATACCAAGTGTTACCGATCACTTCACTTCATAGGTCTCCCCTGAAAAGAAGAGGTCGTCGGTTTTGGTAAATTCAGAATCGGCCTTGACCCTTGCCGTTTGTACATCTTTACGTTCTTCGAGGGTCACATCTTCAAAACTTCTGATAATGCCCGTGACCAACGGGTATTCTAATCGAACCAACATTTGGTGCAGGGTCGGGTCTTGTTCATGGGCATCATGTACCAAGAGATCTTCTTCTGTAATGCCGTTCTCACCAATTGTGACCGTTTCCAATTTCAATCCATTAAGTATCAACCCTTTGTCACGCTCTTTGCCAAAGACCATGGGTTTTCCGTGTTCGACGAACAACTGCTTGTCTTCCCGCACCGATCTATCTGTGTAATCTTTAAAACAGCCGTCATTAAAAATCACACAGTTCTGTAATATTTCGATAAAGGCGGTTCCCTTGAATTTTTCGGCATCGATGAAGATCTGGGTCATCTCCTTTGGCGTGTTGCCTCCTATTCTGGCAAAATAGCGGGCTTGGGCGCCAATGGCCAACTCACCTGCCAAGAATGGGGGCTGGGTATTGCCATAGGGCGAAGATTTGGTCTTTTGGCCAACAACTGACGTAGGTGAAAACTGCCCTTTGGTCAATCCATAGATCTTATTGTTGAACATAATGATATTAAGGTCGATATTGCGGCGCAATACATGGATCAGGTGATTGCCACCGATGGCCATACTATCGCCATCGCCCGTAATGACCCAAACACTTAAATTGTGATTGGCCAATTTCACTCCCGTGGCGATGGCCGGGGCCCTACCGTGAATGCCATGCATACCGTAGGTATCCATATAATAGGGAAAACGGGATGAGCAGCCAATACCCGAAATAAAGACAACATCTTCCTTTTTGACCCCCATCTCTGGCAATGCCTTCTGCATGGAGCGCAGAATCACGTAGTCATCGCATCCGGGGCACCAGCGTACCTCTTGATCGCTGGCAAAATCTTTGAACGTATATTTCTTTTCAGCTGTTGTTTCCATGGTTATCGCAACAAATTTTTGAACTTCTGCACCAGTTCGTTGTTTCCAAAGGGCAAGCCCTGTACCTTGTTGAATTGTAAAAATTCGAACTCATTGAAGTGGATCCGCATTATTTTGACAAACTGCCCATTGTTCAACTCGCAGACCACGATTTTCTTGAACTTTTTGAAGACATCCTCCGTATTCTTGGGCAACGGATTGATATAATTGAAATGGACAAAGCCAATGCCTTTGTTGCCTTCTTCATACAATTGCTTAACGGCGGTATGCAATGCCCCATAGGTACCGCCCCACCCTACGACAAGCAAATCACCTGTATCGGCAAATTCAGTGGTCAACTCTGGGATATATTTTTCGACCCGTTTGATCTTTTCGGCCCTTATCTTGGTCATCTGCTCGTGGTTCTCGGGCACATAAGAAACATTTCCGGTAACACGGTCTTTTTCGAGGCCCCCGATGCGATGTTCCAAACCCAAAGTGCCGGGTATGGCCCAATTGCGTGCCAGCGTTTCTGAATCCCTGTCGTAGGGATGCCAGTTCTCTTTTGCCTCGGTCACCCTATTGATCTTTATCGCGGGCATTTCAGCTACCGTCTTGATTTTCCAAGGCGCCGATCCATTGGCGATATAGCCATCTGTCAACAAAATTACGGGTGTCATGTGCTCTAAGGCCAATTTGGCGGCCACATAGGCATAATGATAACAATTGGCAGGTGTGCTGGCCGCTATGACGATTACAGGACTCTCTCCGTTTCTTCCGTACATGGCCTGAAGCAGATCTGACTGTTCTGTTTTTGTCGGTAGGCCCGTAGACGGTCCTCCGCGTTGTACGTTCACCACAACCAAGGGCAGTTCTACCATCATGGCCAAACCCAAAGCCTCGCCTTTTAAGGCCAATCCGGGGCCAGAAGTGGTGGTAATGGCCAAATCGCCCGCAAAAGCGGCACCAATCGCCGAAGTGATTCCTGCAATCTCGTCTTCAGCCTGAAGGGCCATGACCCCGAAATGCTTGTGTTTTGCCAATTCATGTAATATCTCTGAGGCAGGTGTGATGGGGTAAGAACCCAAAAAAAGTTGTAGGCCCGATTTTTCAGCTGCGGCCAAGAAGCCCCATGCCGTAGCCGTATTGCCCAAAAGAATACGGTAGGTACCGGGCGCCATCTTGGCCGGGGCTATGGTATAGGAATTCGGAATCAGCTCTAAAGTCTCCGCAAAATAATATCCTGCATTGAGCACCTTGATATTGGCCTCTGCAATCTGCGGTCGTTTCTTGAATTTTTGGCTCAAAAAATCAATGGTGTGTTCAGGGGATCGATGGTACATCCAATAGACCATCCCCAAGGCGAACATGTTTTTGCTTCGAACAATACTTTTGTTATCGATCCCTTCTATGTCTTTCAAGGCTTCTTTGGTCAATGAGGTCATGGCCACTTCGATGACCCGGTAATTCTCAAGACTGCCGTCAGACAAAGGACTTTCATCATACTCTGCTTTTTCCAGATTTTTGCGGGTGAACGAATCGGTATCGACAATAATGGTATGACCTGGTTTTACGGCATAAAGATTGGTCTTTAGCCCCGCAGGGTTCATGGCGACCAACAGGTCAACATTATCACCAGGTGTATTGATTTCTATACTGCCGATATGCACCTGAAAACCCGACACTCCATAAAGACTTCCTTGTGGAGCCCTGATTTCGGATGGATAGTTGGGGAAGGTGGCAATATCATTGCCGAACATGGCCGAGGTATCTGAGAATTGGGTTCCTGTCAACTGCATGCCATCACCCGAATCACCAACGAAACGGATAACGACCGATTCTAAGACCTCAATATCTTTGGTGTCTTCAAAAATTAATGGTTTTCTATCCATAAGCGTACTATCTAAAATATAAGGAGCAAGCGTGCTCCGAAATTAATCGGACCGATACTTTCGAAATATGATTTTTATCATTAAAGCAGACCCTAAAGTGAATTAAATTTACGGATTGATACCTTAAAAACATACTAAAATGGCCATCATTATAACCGATGAATGCATTAATTGTGATGCCTGCATTTCAGAATGTCCGAACCATGCCATCTATGAACCCGCTGAAGAATGGTCGTATTCAGATGATACTGAATTGAGTGGCACGGTGACCGAGCCATCGACCGGAAACGAAGTGGATGCCGACGCACAAAATGATCCCATATCAGACGATTTCTATTACATCGTACCTGATAAATGTACAGAGTGCGAAGGATTTCACGATGAACCACAATGTGCTTCCGTCTGCCCAGTAGATTGCTGTGTGCCCGATGAAGACCACGTGGAGAACGAAGAGCAATTGTTGGCCAAAAAGGCTTGGTTATACGATGAGTAAATCGTGTTAAAATCGTACTCTTTGTTCTGCGCTTTTATACATTCAAGCTTTTGAACTATCTAATTAACGCCCGAAATTGAAGACTTCGGGCGTTATTTCTTGTCTACGTCCATCAGGGCCAACTGACAAAAATCATATTCTAGGCCTGTTTCTGTCCCTATTTTTATAAATGTCTAAAAAAATTTGAATACCGTCTCAGTCGGTATGAGCTCTAAGAAACCCATCATGAAAAAAGACTTCCCAAAACTCATTTGCGATGGCAATGAAGCCGTTGCTAGAATTGCCCATAAGACCAATGAAGTTTGTGCTATTTACCCCATTACCCCGGCCTCGCCCATGGGCGAGCATGTCGATGTGTTCAGTGCCGAGGGCCAGAAAAACATCTGGGGCAACGTTCCAAGAATCGTTGAAATGCAGAGTGAGGGCGGTGCCGCAGGTGCCGTGCACGGATCATTGCAGGCAGGTGCCCTGACCACCACTTTTACGGCCTCGCAAGGTTTGTTGCTGATGATCCCGAATATGTACAAGATAGCCGGAGAATTGTTGCCCTCGGTAATACACGTGGCCGCCAGAACCGTGGCCACACATGCACTTTCTATCTTTGGCGACCATTCAGATGTGATGGCGGCCCGCCAAACAGGATTTTCAATGTTGTTCGGAGGTTCGGTACAAGAAGCCATGGATTTCGCCTTAATAGGTCAAGTGGCCACCTTGAAGTCGAGGGTACCCTTTCTTAATGTTTTTGATGGATTCAGAACATCTCATGAAATCTCCAAAATCGATGCGATTCCAGACGATATCATCAAGGCCATGATGCCCGAAGAAGCCATCATGGAGCATAAAAAGCGATCGTTAGATCCCGACCATCCCGTGGTTAGGGGAACCTCACAGAACCCAGATGTATTCTTTCAGGCGAGGGAAGCATCAAATACCTTCTACGATAAGGTTCCCGGAATTGTCGAGGAGACCATGAGCGAATTTTACCAACATACAGGCCGCCGATACAGCCTGTTCTACTACATAGGCCATCCTGAAGCCGAAAAAGTAATCGTGATCATGGGCTCTGGCCAAGGGCCCGTAATGGAAGCTGTCGAGACCATGGCGAAAGATGGTGAAAAGGTAGGGGCGATCATCGTACGTTTGTTCAGGCCGTTCTCTATCAAGCACTTTATCGATGCCCTGCCCAAGACAGTTAAAAAAGTAGCTGCGATGGACAGGACCAAAGAACCGGGAAGCACAGGTGAGCCCCTATATCTAGACGTGGTCACGGCTTTTGCCGAAAGCGACAGGGAAATGCCCAAAATTATCGGGGGACGTTATGGACTATCATCAAAAGAATTCGACCCCGCCATGGTCAAGGCCATTTATGACGAATTGGACAAGCCAGAGGCCAAAAACCACTTTACCATAGGCATCAACGATGATGTGTCGCATACCAGCCTGGATGTGGGCGAACGGTTGAAAACGGTGAAGAACACTTTTAACTGTATGTTCTTCGGTCTGGGTTCTGACGGTACCGTTGGGGCCAACAAGAACTCGATCAAGATCATCGGTGAAACCACAGATAACTATGTACAGGGCTATTTTGTGTACGATTCTAAAAAGGCAGGTGCCCAGACCATTTCGCATCTGCGCTTCGGTCCGGATCCCATATATTCTTCCTATTTGATACACAAGGCAGACTTCATTGCCTGTCACCAGTTCAATTTCATTGAAAAGTATGACATCTTAAAAAACATAAAGAAAGGCGGTACATTCTTATTGAACTCCCCATATTCCAATGAGGACATATGGGAAAAACTACCGCAAAAAATGCAACGCGACATTGTCGAAAATGAACTGGACTTCTATGTCGTAGATGCCTCTAAAGTGGCACAAGAAGCAAAATTGGGCAAACGAACCAATACGGTCTTACAAACCTGTTTCTTTGCCATCTCGGGTATTTTGCCCAAAGATGAGGCCATTGAAAAAATCAAGAATGCCATTGTAAAATCGTATGCCCACAAGGGTGATAAGATTGTACAGATGAACTTCAATGCCGTTGACAAATCATTGGAGAACCTACTAAAAGTAGATTACCCGAAAGAGATTACCAACGATAGGGGGTTCAAACCCATGATGACCGGTACTACCGACCCGTTCGTAATGGATATTTTAGGAAAAATATTGGCAGGAAGGGGTGACGAACTACCCGTAAGTGCCTTCCCTGTTGACGGTACCTTCCCAACAGGAACCTCCCAATATGAAAAACGTGGAATAGCAGATTTTATTCCTGTTTGGGACGATGCAGAACTCTGCACACAATGCAATAAATGTGTGGCCATCTGCCCCCATGCGGCCATTAGGGCCAAAGTAGTGCCCAATGAAGATTTGAAGGATGCCCCCACTACCCTAAAAGCAGTTCCGGCAAAAGGAAGACCCTTTGATAGGGAAACCGAATCGTATGTATTGCAAGTATCGCCAGAAGACTGTACAGGTTGTGATCTTTGTGTAGCGGTATGCCCAGCGGAAAGCAAGGAAATTGCAGATTTCAAATCCATCAACATGCACAAAAAAATCGATGTTGAAACTACTGAGGATACCCATTGGGATTATTTTGTGAATTTGCCCGACTATGATAGAACGGCTTTACAGGTCACCAATGTGAAGGGATCCCAGTTCTTGGAACCGCTATTTGAATTTTCTGGGGCCTGTTCGGGATGTGGGGAAACCCCATACATCAAGATGTTGACCCAATTGTACGGAGACAGCATCTTAATCGCCAATGCCACAGGTTGTTCTTCGATATATGGCGGCAACCTGCCGACTACCCCTTACAAGACCAATGAGGCCGGTAGGGGTCCTGCCTGGGCCAACTCGCTCTTTGAAGACAATGCCGAGTTTGGTTTTGGCATGAAACTGGCTTTGAGCAAAAAACAGGAAATTGCGGTGAAGCTGCTCAAGTCATTGGATTCTTTGGTCGGCAACGAATTGGTAGAGGCAATCTTGAACAATCCTGAAAGCAATGAAACCGAACGTAAGGAGAAATTCAAGCAGTTGGATGAACTCAAAAAAATCTTGGAAAACAGCGATGACCCGAAGGCCAAAAAGTTGAACAAATTGACCGAATACCTACGAAGGAAGTCTGTTTGGATCTTGGGTGGTGACGGTTGGGCCTATGATATCGGTTACGGTGGTGTAGATCATGTTCTGGCTTCTGGAGAAGACATCAACATCATGGTATTGGACACTGAAGTGTACTCCAATACCGGTGGGCAAACCTCTAAAGCGACACCGTTGGGCGCAAGTGCCAAATTTTCGGTCTCGGGCAAACGAACCGGCAAAAAAAGTTTGGCCCTACAGGCAGTATCGTACGGAAATGTATACGTGGCCCAGGTAGCCATGGGAGCCAAAGATATGCAGACCCTTAAGGCCATTGAAGAGGCAGAAGCCTATCCCGGACCTTCATTGATCGTTGCCTATTCACATTGCGGCGAACATGGCTATAATTTAAGGGATGGTGCCATACAACAGCAAAAAGCCGTTGAGACCGGATATTGGCCGTTGTTCCGATTTGACCCCTCAAAACCCAAGGGCAAGAAATTCAGATTGGATTCAAAAGAACCTACGGCGCCACTCAAAGATTTTATGTACAACGAAACCCGTTTTACAAGAGTGGTAAAAGAGAATGCCGAACTTGGGGAAGAATTGTTGAAACAGGCCCAAGAAGAAGTGGAAACCCGATGGGAACGATTGGAGCTTTTTAGAAATATGTAGTTTAACACTAAAATTTATCGGTGATGGAAGCCAATGCATTATTCAACGAGGCGATTCAAAAATTGAGAGAGGCCAATGACGAGCTATGTAGGCCCGAAGAAGATGTGGTATCATCAATGGTCTGCAGTAACTCCCAATATGCCATCAGAAACTATCTGAAAGGATTTCTTGTTCTCAACGGCACTACGCCCAAAGACGAAGAAAGCATTGAAAGTCTATATGAACAGTGCAAATCCATCAACGAGCATTTTGAAGAAGTAGACCTTTCTGGTTGTGAGTGCAGGGAACATAAAGACGAATCTAGATTTCGAAACGCTGCTACGAGATTTAGCCATTGTTTCGACATTGCCGATAGTTTGGATACTTTTTTGAGACGTGAGCGAATCATCGCTTGATTCAGGCGTTCAGGGCAATTTCCGCCTTGGGCGGTCTCACCTTGAAAAAGGGGCGCTTTTCAAAAAGTGCCCCTTTTTTAATTTTTCCGTATCAATCTTCAGCTGGGGCCAGTTCTACTTGCAAGCCCTCTAAACCTTCCGTGATCAAAATCTGGCAGCCCAAACGGCTATTGTCTTTGACAAAAAAAGCCTCAGAAAGCATGGCTTCTTCATCGTCGGTCTTTTCAGGAAGTGCATGGTCAGATTGCACATAACACTGGCAAGATGCGCACATGTTCATGCCCCCACAAATACCTATGGTGCCCTCTGGGGCCAGCTCATAAGAGCGAACCACCTCCATCAGGTTCATGTTCATATCGGTTGGGGCATCGACCTCGTGAAGTGTGCCTTCCCGATCCGTAATCTTAATCCTTACATCAGACATCTATCCCTGTTATTGTTATGACCATCTTTTTCCTTTCACAAAAAGAAGATGCAAAAATACATTTTTCCCAGGTATCTGTCGTATTTACTTGATCGGCTTTACAACCGCCTTCGGAGCTTCCCTTTTAGAACCATCAAAACCATGAACACCCCCTACGGTGGTATACTTCATCACATACTTTTTATTCGGATAGATGCGCTGATAAGCACTTTGGCACATCAAGGTCGCCTCATGAAAACCACAGAGAATCAATTTCAACTTGCCCGGATAGGTATTTACATCGCCGATGGCATAAATGCCCGGTATGTTGGTCTGGTAATCTAGCGTATTGTCGACCTTGATGGCATTTTTTTCGATTTTAAGCCCCCAATCGGCAATTGGGCCCAGTTTTGGGGAAAGCCCAAATAAGGGAATAAAGGTATCGACGGCAATACGAATGTCTTCGCCAATATTTGAATTCTTGTGCACAGTGACGGCCTCAAGATGGCCAGCCCCTTCAAGGCCCACTACTTCCGCAGGGGTAATGAGATTCACTTTTCCCCTATTTTTTAAGTTTTGCACCTTTTCTACGGAATCCAATGCTCCCCGAAATTCGTTTCTACGGTGCACCAAGGTCACCTCATCGGCGACATCGGCCAAAAAGATGGTCCAATCCAATGCAGAATCGCCTCCACCGGCAATCAATACTTTCTTGTTTCTATAAACTTCAGGGTCTTTTATCATGTAGACCACACCCTTGTCTTCAAACTGCTTCAAATTGGGCAATAAGGGTTTTCTAGGTTCAAAACTTCCCAATCCGCCAGCAATGGCCACTATGGGTGCTCGATGTTCAGTACCCTTATTGGTAGTGACCACAAAGGTGCCATCTTTCAGCTTTTCGATGGTCTCTGCCCGCTCGCCCAAGGTGAAACCGGGTTGAAATGGCTTTATCTGTTCCATTAAATTATCGACCAGTTCGCCAGCCAGTATTTCTGGAAAGCCGGGAATGTCATAAATGGGTTTCTTCGGATAAATCTCAGCACACTGCCCCCCAGGCTGTGGTAGGGCATCGATCAAATGACAACGCAACTGCAGCAAACCTGCCTCAAAAACGGTAAAAAGGCCCGTTGGGCCCGCACCAATTATGAGTATATCGGTCTTGATCATGAAATCAAAAAAAAGTTGGACAATGCTGTGTTTCTGTAAAGTTATGCGACTTTTTTGTCACGTTCAGCTTAGATTGACGACCTCTTGAATTTGGGGAGCATATTTTTTTATGGTCATCTCAACACCGCTTTTTAGGGTCATCTGGTTGACGCTACAGCCAATGCAATTGCCTTCAAGTTTTACCTTCACAGAAGTGTCATCATCAATGGAAATCAAGGTGATGTCACCTCCATCGCTTTGAAGAAAGGGACGAATTTCATCCAAAGCTTTCTCTACATTATTCCTTAATTCTTCTGATGTCATACTCGTTTCTTTTTGACTGCGTCACAACCTGCCATGGTCGTTATCTTAATGGCTTCGGTCGGAGGCAAATCTTTGTTGCGCTTTACCAATTCACGTACCGTGTTCTTGGTCAGTTCTTCAAAGGCCTCTTCGACAGGGGTTGCCGTTTGCAAGGCCGCAGGCCTACCGATATCTCCAGCCTCCCTGATACTCTGCACCAAGGGAATCTCCCCTAAAAAGGGCACCTTCAAATCTTCAGATAGATGTTTGGCCCCCTCTTGACCAAAGATATAGTATTTATTTTTTGGAAGCTCAGCAGGGGTAAAATACGCCATATTTTCGGCAATGCCCAAAACCGGTACATTTATGGCCTCTTGCTGAAACATCGCCACTCCTTTTCGGGCATCTGCCAATGCCACTTCCTGTGGGGTACTGACCACTACCGCTCCGGTGACCGGAAGCGACTGCATAATACTCAGATGAATGTCGCCCGTACCCGGTGGCAAATCGATCAACAAAAAGTCGAGCTCGCCCCAGTGGGCATCGAAAATCATCTGGTTCAAAGCTTTTGCCGCCATAGGGCCACGCCAAATTACCGCTTGATTGGGCTGGGTGAAAAAGCCAATGGAAAGCATCTTTACCCCATAGTTTTCCACTGGTTTCATCTTGGCCTTGCCGGCTACGTCGACCGACAGGGGTTTTTCCATCGCCACATCAAACATGATGGGCATTGATGGCCCATAAATATCAGCATCCAACAAACCCACCTTGAAGCCCATTTTGCCCAATGTGACCGCTAAATTGGCCGTGACTGTTGATTTACCGACACCCCCTTTGCCAGAAGCGACGGCTATGATATTTTGAATACCCGGAATCGGTTTCCCCTTAATTTCATTGACCTTTGGTTTCGATGGGGCGTCAACTTTTAGATTGATCTTGATCTTGGCCTTTTCATACACTTCTTTGTGGATGGTCTTCAAAATCTCGACCTCTGTCTTTTTTCGTGCCTGAAGGCTCGGATTTTTGATAGTGATATCTACCTCAACCTCATCGCCAAAAACCTGAACATTGGTCACGGCCCCACTCTCTACCATATTCTGCCCCTCACCCGGTACCGAAATGGTTTGTAAGGCCTCTAAAATATCTTTCTTGTGCAACTTCATAAATCTACTTTGGAGTGCAATCTTTTAAACTGATTCTAAATTACAAAGATACGGCTTGGGGCTTATATTATGAAGAGGAAGGATTGAAAATGAAGATGGTAGGATAGGAAGCCCTTATCTAATGGTCTGTCAGAATTGTTGACAGATTTGAAAACAACTATATCCCTTCAAGAAGCTCTTTGGCCGGATCCCAAAAATGTTCTTGAAAATCGATAATTTGATTATCGACTACCTTGATACCCTCATTTTCCAATAGCTGTTGCATGAGATTGGTACCGTCAAAATGGTGTTTCCCTGTCAATACCCCAACACGGTTTACCACCCGATGCGCGGGCACATCTTTGGCCAAAGAGTTGTTCATGGCCCAACCGACCATTCGGGCACTACGGGCCGCCCCCAAATATTTGGCAATGGCACCATAAGAGGTCACTCGGCCATAGGGAATCTGTTTGGCCACTTCATATACTTTGTCAAAGAAATTTTTTTCCTCCATTTAATTATAAAATATACGTATTAACGTAATCATCAATAGCACCAACATGAGGGCGCTCAAAATATAATTTGAGTTCTTTGAAAACGTGTTGGTCTTTGCTTCCAGCTTATTAAAATAGAATACGTACAGATACAGCACCGAGAATGTACCACAGGCAGCGGCAAAGACAAACGTGGCGATGTCTTGGGCCTCGAACTTAATCCATCCCGCTTCGTTCCACATGGCATTGAGACTGCTATAGTAGGGTATGGTCAACAGGTTAAGTGCCGCTAAAAGCGTGCCCTTGAAAAAACTGTTCTTCTTGCTAAGGTTGACCGTTTTAAACTTGCGCTTTTTCTTTTGCTTGGCCATGGCAAAAAAATAGATGGCAAAAAAGGCAAATATCGCGATCGCTGCTTTCAACAGTATATCGATCACCTGCGGATTGTTGTATAAAAACTTTGAAATATACACTGCGATGTAGGCCTGCATCATAATCATGGTCGACACCCCGAGACTAAAAATAATGCCGTTCAACCTGCCTTTTTCAACACTGGCCTTTGCAGCATTCATGTTGAGAAGACCTGGGGGAACCGTGGCCATGAAAGCTGCCGAATAGGTGGCAAAAAAAAGAATCAATAAATGGGTCATTGGTCAGGTGATCCTAAATTGGATATAAGTGATTGGTTTTCCTTTTTCAAGATACTGATTTTCATAAAAGGTTTGTATTTCAAGTACCTCTTTCGGGCTTCCCTCGTTTCGATACACATCATGGTTGGCATACAGTACCTTTGCTCCCATGCCCTGCAAAAGCCCCAAGGTATAGCCATGCAAATATTCACTGTCGGTCTTTAGGTGCATAAGGCCACCCGGCTTCAAAATATGCTTGTATTTCTCAAGAAATTGAGGGTTAGTCAAGCGGTGCTTCGTGCGTTTATACTTAATCTGGGGGTCAGGAAAGGTTATCCAGATCTCAGAGATCTCGCCTTTGACGAACATCAAATCGATAAGTTCAATCTGGGTTCGCAAAAAAGCAACATTCTCTAGGTTTTCGGCCAAAGCTGTCTTTGCCCCACGCCAAAGCCGCGCCCCCTTGATGTCGACTCCGATATGGTTCTTATCACGATTTTGTTTTGCCAGACCCACTGTATATTCACCCTTCCCACAGCCCAATTCCAATACTATGGGGTTTTCATTTTTAAAGTGCGATGCCCATTTCCCTTTTAGGAAAAATCCCTTTATGACCTCATCCCTAGTGGGCTGAATCACATTTGAAAAGGTTTCGTTCTCTGAAAAACGCTTGAGCTTATTTTTGCTTCCCACACCAAAAATTAATGTTTTGGCAAAGCTAAAGAAATCTAAAGGCAACTTTGATGTTGTTTCTTTGCAAATTATGTTTGAGCCGAAACGAGTACTTGTGGCCCCTTTGAATTGGGGGCTCGGCCATGCCACAAGATGCATCCCCATTATCAATGCCCTAATAGAACTTGGGCACAAACCCTATATTGCTTCAGACGGGGTAGCTTTGGAATTATTGAAAAAGGAGTTTCCCGATGTACCGTCATTTGAACTGCCCTCTTACAAAATTAAATACGCCGAAAAAGGCAAAAACTTCAAAATCAAGATGATATGGGATTCCCCTAAAGTTTTGAAAGCTATTTCCAAAGAAAAAAAGAAAATTAAAAAACTCGTTAAGGAACTCCACATCGATGTTGTCATATCAGATAATAGACTGGGAGCCTTTTACAAAAAAGTACCTTGTATTTTCATTACCCACCAATTGAATGTTTTGTCTGGCAATACCACATGGTTCAGTTCAAAAGCACATCAAAAGATCATTCAAAAATTCGATGCCTGCTGGGTGCCCGATGTTCAAAATAAACCCAATCTGACCGGAGTACTGGGGCACTTGAAGAAAACTAGGGACAACATTAAGTACATCGGGCCTTTGAGTCGTTTCAACAAGGAAGATATTCCATCTTTGTATGATCTTTTGGTACTGCTTTCAGGCCCTGAGCCACAGCGTACCCTTTTGGAGGAAAAACTTTTGACAGACCTACAAGAGTATGACGGGAACGTACTTTTTGTCAGAGGAAAAATCGAGGACGAACAAGCTAGAAAGAAAATACCCAAAACCAATGGAAATTTAACATTGGTCAACTTTATGCAGTCAAAAGAACTTGAAAAGGCCATCAACCAGAGCGACCTTGTTCTTTCACGTTCGGGCTATACGACGGTAATGGATCTCGCCAAATTAGAGAAAAAAGCGTTTTTTATCCCCACCCCTGGGCAATATGAACAAGAATATTTGGCAAGACGTCTTCAAAAACAAGGGTTGGTTCCATACAGCGCCCAAGAAGAATTCTCAATTGCACAACTCGATACAATAACCCATTTCAAGGGGTTGGCCGATTTTGCAGTGAATCTTGACTATGAATCGTTATTTTCTGCCTTTTCCAAGGTGAAGGAGAATTCTGAACCTACATCTTCTTCGCTTTCAACATAGATTTTTTCACCGTGGGCCTCGATGATATGCTTGACGATTGAAAGTCCAAGTCCCGAACCGCCCTCTTTACGGCTTCCACTTTTGTCAATACGGTAAAACCGTTCGAACAATCGTGGTATATGTTCATTTGCGATTCCTTCTCCATTGTCGGTCACTCTAATGATCACCTTGTTCTTGATCAAGTTCTCCACACTTACTTCGGTGGTACCGTCATTATGGCCATATTTTATGGAATTGACCAAAAGGTTGGTGATCACCTGTTGAATCTTCTCTTTGTCGGCTGAGACATAGATCGGCTGTTCGTAGTCCATATCAAAAGTGAGGACGATGTTCTTTTTTGTGGCCCTCATTTCCAACAAATCAAAAACGCTCTTTATCAATTCAACGATATCAAAACGTTCTTTATCTAAGTTGAGATCACCTGTTTCAAGTTTGGTGATCATGTCAAGGTCTTTCACGATATAGATCAGTCGTTCAACGCCCTTGTTGGCACGTTCTAGGTACTTTTCACGCACCTTTTTATCTCTTAGGGCGCCATCCAATAGGGTCAAAATATAGCCCTGTACGGTGAAGAGCGGAGTCTTCAGCTCATGGGCAACATTGCCCAGAAAGTCTTTACGATACTCTTCCCTGATCTTCAAAGTATCGATCTCGATTTTCTTGTCTTGGGCAAATTTCTCGATCTCTTCGGTAAGGGTTTTCATATCTGTGGTAATGGGCCTACTTGATAAGGGTGAGGATTCGAGTATCGATACATCATCATATATCTTCTTTATTCTTCGATATATGAACCGTTCAACACGAATTTGGATAATCAAAAAAGAAACCACAAAACTGATGGGGAAAAACATCAGAACAAAGGGCCAGTCCCAATTTTTGAAGATTACGGTGGCACCAAACAATACAATACAAAGAATCAAGGAAATCAAAAGTGAAGAACGAATGGCAAATCTGTATGACTTCCTTAATCTAATGGCCATTACAGAACAAACTTATACCCAACGCCCTTTACGGTCTTAAAATGATGGTCGCCAATTTTTTCACGTAGTTTTCTGATATGCACATCTATGGTTCTGCCACCGACCACGACTTCATTGCCCCAGACTTTGTCTAATATCACCTCTCGCTTGAAAACCTTGCTGGGCTTTGAGGTCAAAAGAGACAACAGTTCAAACTCTTTGCGGGGAAGAATGATTTCCTGTCCTTTTTTGACAATCTTGTATTCTTCCCTATTGATGACAATATCACCGACCTTGACAATATCTTCTGCCTCGCCTTGGTCTTCTTTCAGCCTTCTCAACAACGCTTTCACTTTACTGACCAAAACCTTGGGCTTGATGGGCTTCGTAATATAATCGTCTGCTCCGGCATCAAATCCGGCCACTTGTGAATAGTCTTCGCCGCGCGCGGTCAAAAAAGCGATCACGGTATTTTCGAGCCCTGGGGTCTTACGCATTATTTCACAGGCCTCAATACCATCCATTTCGGGCATCATAACATCAAGAATGATCAGATGCGGGTGCTTTTTCTTTGCTTTGGCAACTCCTTCCACACCATTTTTGGCAGTAAATACCTGATAGCCTTCAGACGAAAGATTGTAACTGATTATTTCTAGAATGTCAGGTTCATCATCGACCAAAAGTACCTTGATGTCTTTAGTTTTCATGGGATGAAAATTTTGGTTACTCGCCCAAATGTAAAGATAATACTAAAACTCCTTTATCGCTTAACATTGATTTAATGTGGTAACCTTATGGTAAAGGTTTTTAAATAAACTCTTAACAAAGGGCTAACACGACTTTTACAGCCCCTGCATTCCTTTGCGGCGGACTATAATCAACTACATGATAATGAAAAACTTTATTGTTCTGGCCGTTTTTCTATTCTGCACTTCTGCAGTATTATCTCAACGAAATGGCACTATTGTGGGCAAACTGACCGACAAAGAACTGAACAACGAACCTCTGGCTTTCGCCAATGTTTTGATTAAGGGCACGACAACAGGAACCACTTCTGATTTTGACGGACTATACGAGATAGACGGCGTAGAGCCAGGTACATATACTATTGTATATAGTTATCTGGGATATGAAACCGTTGAGGTTCCCGATGTAGTGGTCGAACCGGGCAAAGTTACTGAAGTCAATGTTCCGATGAGCGCTTCACAGGGTGTGGCACTAGACGAAGTGGTCGTGACAACTACTACAAGAAGAAATTCTGAAATTTCTCTCTTGCTCCAACAAAAGAAAGCTCTTGTAATACAAGAGGCCATCAGTGCAGAAGCCCTGACAAGAAAGGGAATTGACAATGCCGCTGCGGCCGTGGCCCAAATATCAGGGGTCTCTAAGCAACAGGGGTCTGATAATGTGTATGTTCGCGGTCTTGGAGATAGGTACCAAAGTACGACGCTCAATGGCCTTACCGTTCCTTCCAATGATGTCAACAAGAAAAATATTGACCTTGACATATTTTCATCTGATATCATAGAAAACGTTTCGGTCAGCAAGGCCTTTACACCTTCAGCCTATGGCGATTTCGCGGCGGGTAATGTCGATATCAATTCTACCCAATACTTTGGCGATGGCTTCATAGCGGTGAGCACGGGCGCAGCCGTCAATACTAGGGCCATTGGTGAATCAAGTTTTTTCCCGATTCATGATGGCTCGACATTTCTTGGGCATTGGAAACGATTTCCAACCTCACAATATTCGCAGGTGATACAGCATGGCGTCGATCCTGACGAAGGAGGGTTTCCCGTAAACGGCTCCCTTAGTGTATCAGGGGGTGCTTCTTTCAATTTCAGTGATGACTCAAGGTTTAGTTTTTTTGCAAACCTTTCACATTCCAACTCATATGAATTCCTGCAAGGATTGTCAGGTAATTACTCTGCCACCGCAGACATCCTTTTCCCAAATGTTGACCGTTACATTTTCAGCACCAATACCACAGGAATATTGAATTTGGTCTTTCGAGCCAATGATAACAACAAGTTCAGGTTCAACTCGATTGTCATAAATGATTCTAGAAGCGATGTCGGTTATTTTGGCACAGAAGGAAAAGGTCTTGAAATTGATTTGGCAGATGATGGCTATTATCAATTGAACTCTCAGTTTGACCAAAATGTGATTTTGGTCAACCAATTATTAGGAGATCATAAAATCTCTGATAAGGTAGATTTTTTCTGGGGTACCGCTTACAACCGCGTTTTTGCCGACCAACCTGACCGAAGAAGAATCACCTTGGATATTGGTGATTTCACCGATCCTGAGCAAACCAACTTTGTGCCAGACGTAAGGTTCATCACCAATAACAACTTTGATAGCCAACGATTCTACCAAGAAATTGACGATGAAGAATTCACGACAAATCTTGCATTCAGCATTGATACCGGCAACGAATCTAAACTAAGAATCGGGTATTCTGGAAGAAGTAAGACCAGGGATTTTGAATCTATAAGATATGGATATGGCACCAATATCAATGACAACTTAGATCAGTACGGTCCGATAGACATAGATAATTTCAATGATGTTTTCAATATTGAAAACTTTGCGTTGGCCCTTGATAATAATCCTGATAACGATGTTTTCAATCTCTTTGTGCTGAGACCTGCATATACAGAAGATTCTCCGATATTTCCAATAGGTGATGCCAGGGACAATCTACCAGGACTACCAGAAAACGTATACTCAGGTGAATTGGAGACGCATGCCGGCTTTGCCGATTACCAATGGAAAATCAGCGAGAAATGGTCTGCCATACCGGGCCTACGGGTTGAAAACTATAACCAGTCTGTGCTATATGATGTGATCAATGTCGAGCCAGGTGAGGTGAACTTCACGCAGACCGAGCTGTTGCCAAGCTTGAACGTCAAATACTCACCAAATGACAAAAACAACTATAGGCTTGCCTTCAGTAGAACGATTTCTATTCCTGAGTTTAAAGAAGTTGCTCCTTTTGTTTATGAGGATGTAACCCAGCAAATCGGTGGTAACCCAGATCTTTTGAATACCCTTTCTGAAATTTATAACCTCGACTTGAAATGGGAAGTCTTCCCCTCTCAAGGAGAGCTGATTTCGGCCGCCGTATTCGGCAAGGTGATTTCAGACCCCGTGAATTTGGTCATTGCCAACGATGCCGCCAACACCCGAAGATTCTTCAGAACGGGTGACAGGGCCGAAGTGTTCGGAGCCGAAGTGGAAATTTCAAAGGTACTCGCCAAATATGGCGACACGGGTGAGTTGAAGATTGGTGCCAATGCATCGTACCTATACACCAATCAAGACTTGAAAGATGTTGATGGCACATTTACCGCTAGCTTTCCAGACAGGGATAGCGATGCCTTACAAGGTGCCTCTCCATTCATTGCCAATGGTGACATTACCTATCGTGGTGATTACGAAAACTACAAGACATCATTGACCCTATCGGGCAGTTATTTTTACGATAGAATATTTGCGATTGGCTCATCTGGTCGAGGCAATCAAATCGAGAAAGCGGTTCCGACCCTAAACCTGGCATGGCTAAATTCAATCGGTGACCACTTTCAAATAAACCTTAAGGCATCTAATATACTCGACCCCAACATTAGAATTGTACAAGAAAACACTAATGATGGCACCGTTGACATAGAAACATTCAGAAGAGGTATATCAATTGGGCTGAGTCTCAAGTACACATATTAAGCTAAATATCTAACATTTAAAGTTTTATTAAATCGAGAATCATGAGTAAATTACTGAAATTCATTTTGATAACGGTTGTTTTGACAGCATTTGTGGCCTGTCAAGATGACTCGAGCGATATTATTTTTAATATCGAGAATACCACCAACAATACCACAGGTGGTGGTGACGATGATGACCCTGGTACCGGAGGGGATCCCACTATTATCGAAATTGGGGGTGACCAAACTTCAGACCTCGCGCTCGACGGTCCAGGTGCCAATGAAATTTATCTTCTAACAAGCCCTCTTATAATGCAAGACGGTACAACTCTCAGCATTACTGCAGGTACCGAAATCAGGTCAAACGCGGGCACTAATGGTTATATAGCAATTTTGCAAGGCGCCCAGATTCAAGCAACTGGAACCCCATCGCAACCAATCGTGATGACCTCTAACAACGCTGCACCTTCAGCAGGCGATTGGGGCGGATTGGTAATTTTGGGAAGGGCCTCCATCAACTCTGGAGATACGGCGACTTCTGAAGTCGGTAACTTTACCTATGGCGGAACAGATGATATCGATAGCTCTGGAAACCTTCAATATGTAAGGTTAGAGTATACCGGAGCTGCCATTAATTCAGAATCGGAATTCAACGGAATTTCTTTTTACGCCGTCGGTAATCAAACCAATGTTGACTTTATAGAAGTATTTGAAGGCTCTGATGATGGTGTTGAGTTCTTTGGCGGAACGGTTGAAGCAAACAACGTTATCATTGTCAATGCCCAAGATGATTCTCTAGATTGGACAGAAGGATGGACAGGTGGAATTACAGATTTGTACATTGAAACAAGTTCTGATTCTGATAAAGTCATTGAAGCTGACGGAAATGAAGATGACAACACGGCTACTCCACTTTCAGCTCCAACCATTACCAATTTTACAGCCGTGGGGCTTGGTTCTGCAGCTGGCGCTGAGGCCGTTCGATTAAGAAGAGGCACCCAAGCGACCTTTGTGAATGTCTTTATCGAAGGCTATGAAGAAGCATTCGATATTGACGACCCTACAACCATAGATCACGTTTTAAATGATGAAACTTCGGTGACCGATATCACTTTTGTAGATATCACCACTAGATTGGTGAGCGACCAAAGCAGTACTTCTACCGATATTACCGAAGCAGATTTATTCTCGGGCATTTCAAATGGCACGGCCACCGATGTATCTAACTGGGGCAGTGGTTGGTCTACTCTTTCTGCACCATCTACTTCAACTGCCGAACTTACCGAAGTAGGTGATGGCTCAAGTGATATTACCTTGAACGCAGGTACGACCTATACCCTCTCTGGCGCATTGGTCATGCAGTCTGGTACTACATTGACCATACCCGCAGGCACTGAAATAAGAGCTGAAGCTGGAGGAACAGATGTTTACATTGCCATTCAGCAAGGCGCTCAAATCAATGCTCAAGGCACTGCTGACAATCCTATCGTGATGACCTCAAATGCAAATTCACCTTCTGCCGGTGATTGGGGTGGACTGGTAATCTTGGGTAACGCGACCATCAATTCTGGTAGCACGGCCACTTCAGAAGTGGGGAATTTCACTTATGGCGGTAGCGATGATACCGACAATTCAGGTACCCTTAGCTACGTAAGGCTCGAATATACCGGCGCGGCCATTAATTCAGAATCAGAATTCAACGGTGTCTCCTTCTATGCGGTCGGTTCAGATACCACTGTAGAATTCATTCAGGTACACGAAGGTGCCGATGACGGGGTCGAGTTCTTTGGCGGAACCGTAAATGCCAGCAATGTGGTGATTACCAATGCACAAGATGATTCTGTCGATTGGACCGAAGGCTGGAGAGGTACATTGACCGATGCATACATTCAAACAAGTTCAGACTCTGACAAGGTTATTGAAGCAGACGGAAATGAAGATGATAACTCTGCAACCCCATTGTCAAGTCCGACCTTAATAAACTTTACCGCCATTGGCCTTGGTTCGGGGCAAGGAGCAGAAGCGATTCGCTTGCGAAGAGGTACCGAAGCCGATTTCACCAATGTGTATCTTCAAGGTTATGCTGAAGGTTTTGATATCGATGATCCCTTGACCGTAGATGCGATCATCAACGATATTTCAAATGTCACAAATGTCACTTTCGATGATATCACTACCAATCTTGTGAGTGATACAGGGTCAGATGGTACTACTACTCCTGGAGAAGCTGATTTCTTCAGTGGCGTGGGCAATGGTACCCAAACCGATGTCGCCACTTGGGGTGCAGGTTGGACCGTTGGAATAAATTAATTGAGTTAGTTATTTTAAAGCCAAGAAAAAGGCCCTGATGATTACATCAGGGCCTTTTTTGTGCATTTCATCGAAAAGTGTAGTGTTTTTCTTTCCTTGAAAAGAGTTGGGCAGGCAAAATTTCTATATTTGTGGCATACCCTTTGTTACCAATACTTTATGAAGCACTTTTACTTAATTGCTTTCTTTTTTGTTTGCTCCTTAGGATTCGCCCAAGAATCCCAAGCAAAGGGTGATATAGACGGGCTGAAACTCTACCCCAACCCCGTAACCAATGGAAAGATTTTTATCAATACCACTGAGAATGCCCCGAAAAAAATCATGATTTTCGATGTGCTTGGCACTCAAGTGCTTCAAACTACCATTTTAGGGAAAGAACTTAATCTTTCGACCCTAGACAAAGGGGTATATATCATTAGGGTATTCGAAAAAGATAAGGTCGCCACACGAAAACTTATCGTCAAGTAGTTTTTCAAAGATTTCCTTTTCTAGTTGAATTTATTGGCTTGACACCCTTTTTGTGCTAAAAATCGGGCTTTACATACAAAAAATTGCCTTTCACAACATTTACTATCTGATTGTAAGGCAATTATCTATCTTTACTTTGCTTATCCCAAATCAAGCGTATGAAAAAAATCTACTTAATCCTCCTAATGGTGATTCCTTTATTCAGCATGGGCCAAGAATTGGTCGCTGTGAACAATCCGAAGCCACAAGAGTTGCAGGGTTTCAAAATGTACCCCAACCCAGCCTATGGTGATGAGATTTACATCACCACTGCCGCCAATGGCAATAAGAAAATAACGGTGTACGATGTATTTGGCGAGATTGTCTTGACCGACATCATTACGACCAACACTTTGAACATATCACGATTGGTGCCTGGGGTGTATGTGCTACAGGTAACCGAGCAAAACAAGACAATGACCAGAAAATTGGTCGTTAAGTAACAAAAAACACAATCTGTCCAAAGGCCCCGGTACATGTGGTACCGGGGCTTTTATTTTGGCTATTTTTGCCCTTGACCATGGACAGCAGCCTACGAAATACTATTTTCAATATCACCAGCGAAAAGGAATTCGAGCATTTGACGCTTGAAATTTTTTCTTACCAATATCAAAAAAACAAAGTATATCGGGCTTTTTGCGAACATTTGAAAAGAGGGCCAAAAAATGTCAGCAAGTCAACTGACATTCCCTTTTTGCCCATTGAATTCTTCAAATCACATCGAGTTGTGACTGACAATAAAGATCCAGAGCTGATCTTTGAAAGTAGTGGTACCACAGGTAATGAAACCAGTAAACATACTATTCTTGATAGTAATCTGTACACCAAAAGCTTTTTGACGGCTTTTCAAACTTTCTACGGAAATCCGCAAGACTATTGCATTTTGGCCTTGCTGCCTTCTTATCTTGAACGCCAAGGTTCTTCTTTGGTCTTCATGGTCGAAAAACTGATTCAACAGACCCAACATCCTGAAAGTGGTTTCCACCGCTATGACCATAAAGCGTTGCATCAAAAACTGAAGCACTTGGAAGCCAATAAGGCCAAGACTATTTTGATAGGAGTTTCCTTTGCGTTATTGGATTTTGCCGAAAGCTATCCCCACCCATTGAAGCACTGCACCGTTATGGAAACGGGTGGCATGAAAGGAAGGCGAAAAGAGCTCATCCGTTCTGAGTTGCACTTAATTTTGAGCCATGCCTTCGGTGTTGATGTAATTCACTCAGAATACGGCATGACCGAATTATTGTCGCAGGCGTACTCAAAGGGCAATGGTAGGTTCAAAACCCCACCATGGATGAAAATTCTGATTCGCGATACCGAAGACCCGCTCACTTATCCCATTTTCAACAAAACAGGCGGAATCAATATCATAGATTTGGCCAATATCGATTCTTGTGCTTTCATCGCCACCCAAGATTTGGGCAAAGCAAATAAAGACGGTAGTTTTGAAGTCTTGGGCCGTTTTGACCATTCTGATGTCAGGGGATGTAATCTGATGGCGTTATAAAAGATATAAGATTTGTCGACCAAAACCGTTATGAACATGCACAACCGACCAAAAACATGAGATACATACATACCCTATTTTTTTTACTCTTGTTTTTTTCCTTTGCTTACCCTCAAAAAGCCCATAAAAAGTCACCCCCCACATGGATAAACCCCATCGCTTTTGATACACCAAATGGTCAAAATGAAGAGGGTGGTTTTCGATATCTGCTCATTGATTATCAAGACAACATAACTACTCAAGAACGGTTTGCACACTTGGCCATCAAGATTTTGAACACCGATGGAATTCAAGAGATGTCAGACATTAGTGTCAGCTACGATCCTGCCTTTCAACAATTGACCTTCCATTCGGCCAAAATAGTCAGGGGCAACAACGAAATCGATAAACTAGCAGCTACTGAAATCAATGTTTTTCAAAGAGAAACCAACCTTGAAAGATCATTGTATGACGGTTCTTTGACAGCTGTCTTGAACCTTTCAGATGTTCGCGAAGGTGATATTGTTGAGTATTCATATACGATCAAAGGTTTTAATCCCATAAACAAAGGTCATTTCTCAACGGTATATTTTCAGCAATATACCCTTCCTGTCAACCGTATTTATAGTCGATTGGTCAACAAGGAAGCTAGAAAAGTTGATTATGAACTGCGCGATGGGGCCATAAAACCCAACGTTCTCAGCACAGAACACGGCAAAGAATATATTTGGGACACCGATGCTTCTGATAGAATTCTATATGATACCAATGTACCTATATGGTACTCACAACAAAAGCGTGTTGCCGTATCAACTTTCAAAGATTGGGCTGCTGTCGTAAAACTCATGAAACCGCTATATGCAAACCCTGAGGCTGTCAAAGTTCCATCAGATGTGGTAAATGAAAGCCATAACAAGAGCGAAAAAATCACCAAACTGATTCGGTTCGTACAAGATGAGATTCGGTACCTTGGCTTTGAATCGGGCATCGGTGCCTACAAACCTAACCCGCCATCTAAAGTACTTTCAAGACGATTCGGTGATTGTAAGGATAAATCACTTTTGTTGGCAAAACTTTTGAGGAATGAGGGAGTCGATGCCTCACCATTACTGGTGAACACCTACAGCAAAGATGAAATCAAAAAGTTTTTGCCCAGTCACAATGCTTTTGACCATTGTATTGTTCATTTCAATCACGGAGGAAACGACTATTTCGTGGATCCAACGATTTCAAACCAAGGGGGAAACTTGGCGAACATGACCTTTCCACAATATGGATATGGCTTGAAAATAAAGGAAAATGAAAAAGACCTCATCAAAATACCGAGTACAGAAAAAGCGAAATTAGACATCACTGAGACCATTGTGGTCGACTCAATTGGTGGTGGTGCCATCTTTTTCGTTGAATCGGAGTATTCCGGTTCGCGGGCCGACTATATGAGAAGTTATTTTCAAAACTCGACCGAAGAAAGCATCAACAATGAATATTTGAATTTTTATAGCAGTCTCTACCCTGGTATCGTATCTACCGACAAAATTCGTTTTACCGATGATTCAAGAGGGGACAAAAATATAGTGACCATTGAAGAATATTACAAGATTGATGACTTCTGGTACAATTTGCCCGAAACGGGTTCTGAGCTACATTGCGAAACGTATCCATTGGTACTTGAAAGTTTGATCAACTACCCAAAATCTGCCAGAAGAACCATGCCCTATAACTTGGGCACACCATTTGAGTTCAATCAAAAAACGACCATTAACCTACCTGAACCGTGGTTCGTGAAAAATGATGAATTCACTGCTGATGAAGATAGTTTCTTTTATAAGAATACCACTAAAGCAGTGGGCAACACGGTAGTGGTCGAGCATCAATATGAATTAAAGAAAGAAACGCTGCAATCAAATGAAGTGACTGATTTCTTGGCGAAACATGACCAGATCAACAACCAGATTCGATATCAGCTCACCTATTTTGGCAATTCAGGATCTGCATCAGGTCTTAGCGGTATGGCAATCGTCATTGCAATTTTGGCCTTCGTACTCGGGGGGGTTCTGGCTTTTTGGGCATTCAGAAACTACAATCCCTTACCGCATGACAGTTGTCAAAACAGGAAAATAGGAGGCTGGCTGGTGTTGCCCGCCATAGGCATTGCGTTGTCACCCTTTATTATGGGCTTTCAGATATTCAATAATGAGTATTTTGCAAAAGCGAATTGGGCCGGTATTCAAAATCTTGAAATCGAAAACCCTGAAATGTTTGCTTTTTTATATGGTGCAGAGCTTTTTGTGAACGTTCTCTTTTTCATTTTTGCCATTTTGCTGGCAATACTGTTCTTTACGAAGCGCACAAGTTTGCCAAAGCTCATTGTCGGATTCTATGCCATAAGCTTTGCTTTTTCCCTATTCGACCTTTTGGCCTACAATTACCTATTGCCTTCCGATTTGGTGGAAAATGACCCTACTCTTTACAAAGATGTGACTCGAAGTTTCATTGCAGCGGCTATTTGGATTCCGTACTTCTTGGTTTCCGAAAGGGTAAAGAACACTTTCTGCAATATGCACCCCAAAAATTGAAGATAACCTTATTGGGCAAGAGGTTTTGGGGTCAACTGATCACCAAGACGAAATAGTTTTTTCTCCCTCTTTGCAATAGCACAAATCTGTCATTGATAAGATCAGCCTCGGTAATGGTATAATCGGCGTTGACTTTTTCTTTGTTGACCGAAATAGCATTTTGTTTCAGCTCTCTTATGGCTTCGCCATTAGATTTCAAAAAACCCGTCTTGGCAGCAAGTGCCGCTACCATGTCAAGTCCACTGGCCAATTCGGTTCGTGGAAGCACAGCCTGGGGCACACCTTCAAAAATCTCTAAAAAGGTTTGCCCACCCAATTGTTTCAAATCATTGGAAGTTGATTTTCCAAAAAGAATCTCGCTGGCCCTCACTGCATTTTCAAAGTCTTGTCGCGAATGCACCATAACAGTGATTTCTTCGGCCAATTTTTTCTGAAGTATCCTCAAATGCGGTGCTACATTGTGTTCTTCAACGAGTTCTTCTATTTCTTTTTTAGATAAAAAGGTGAAAATCTTGATGTACTTTTCAGCATCTTCATCAGAGGTGTTCAACCAATATTGATAGAACTTATAAGGCGATGTTCGATTGGTATCCAACCAAATATTGCCACTTTCGGTCTTACCGAATTTTGAGCCATCTGCCTTGGTTATCAAAGGGCAGGTCAGGGCATAGCCCTTACCGCCATCGATACGTCGAATCAATTCTGTGCCGGTGGTAATGTTTCCCCATTGATCACTGCCACCCATTTGCAATGTACAGTCATATGTTTTATAAAGGTGTAAAAAGTCGTAGCCCTGTACCAATTGATAGGTGAACTCAGTGAACGACATGCCCTCTTTTGCATCAGCGGAAAGTCGCTTTTTGACAGAATCTTTGGCCATCATATAGTTGACCGTGATATGTTTGCCCACATCACGGATGAACTCCAAAAAGGAAAAATCTTTCATCCAATCGTAGTTGTTGACCAAAAGGGCCGCATTTTTTTCATCACTGCCAAAATCCAAAAAACGACTAAGTTGTTCTTTGATCGCTTCTTGGTTGCCACGCAGTGTTTTTTCATCCAACAGATTGCGTTCTGTCGATTTGCCCGAAGGATCGCCGATCATGCCTGTTGCCCCACCCACCAAGGCAATGGGCCTATGGCCGGCCAATTGAAAATGGCGCAACATCATAACACCGACCAAGTGGCCTATATGAAGCGAATCAGCTGTAGGATCAATACCTACATAGGCCGATTGCATATCATTCATCAAATGTTCTTCGGTTCCAGGCATGGCATCGTGAAGCATGCCACGCCATTCAAGCTCTTTGACAAAGTTTATCGCCATTGTGCGGTTTTCTGTGAATTCTTGCAAATATAGAATGTTGCGCTACAATTTCACCAATATTATCTGGCAATTGGGTACATTTAAGCCATGGTTTTGGTTACTGGTGGTACAGGTCTTATCGGTTCTCATCTGTTGTTTGGGCTCTTGAAGAGCGGACAGTCGATAAAAGCCATTTATCGTTCTCAAGAGCGTCTCAAAAAGATTGAAAAAGTTTTTTCGTACTACACTGATGAACCCAATGCCCTTATGGGCAACATTACTTGGATCAAAACCGACCTCAACGATGTCACCCGACTCAACAAGGCCATGCAAGGTGTCGAGCAGGTGTACCACTGTGCCGCTTTGATTTCATTTGACCCTGCCGAATACCAAGGTCTGGTGAAGGCAAATATTGAAGGTACGGCCAATGTGGTGAACGCTTGTTTGGCGAACAAAGTCAAAAAACTATGCTATATCAGTTCAATTGCCGCCTTGGGCACCAGTATAAATGGGCAACCAGTTGATGAGAATACGGAATGGAACGATAAATATACCACCGTATACGGACTTACGAAAAGAAGGGCCGAACTGGAAGTTTGGCGGGGCACACAAGAAGCACTGCCTGCCATCATTATCAACCCCGGAGTAGTATTCGGACCCGGTTTTTGGAAAAGTGGCAGCGGCTCTTTCTTCTACCTTGCGGCCAAGGAAAAAAAATATGCCCCTCCCGGGGGCACAGGCTTTGTCTCTGTCAACGATGTTGTCAATGCCATGATCGGTTTGATGCAATCTGAAATCAAAAATGAACGCTTTGTCATGGTTTCAAAGAATTGGTCATACCTAAGGGTATTGCAAAAAATCACCGGTAAAATGGGCAAAACCCCTCCAAAAAAAGAATTGGGAAAATTTACCCTCGAACTGTTCTGGCGACTTGATTGGCTGCGTTCAAAACTATTCGGGAAAAGAAGACGTTTGGCAAAACAAACCGCCAAATCTTTGCAACATCGCCAATATTACAATAGTGAAAAAATAAAAGGCTATTTGAATTTTGAATTCGAAGACTTGGACGATACCATCGATTTCTGCTGCGAAAAATTTAAGGAAGACTATCTGAAGCTTTTTTAATGGCATTTGCCGAAATGACTGAATCGCTTCTTTTTTTGGTCGCTTCCCCAAGGCTATCCTTTTTCTTTTTTCTCCCCTCTTCCATTACTTTGGCCTCTTTATCCAGTCTGGCTTCCACATTTTCATAAATCGTTTGGTATTTCAAAGGAAGAGAGGCATAATATAAATCGCTCTGAGCGAATCGTGCACTATCAATTTCATACTTGCCATATATGAACTGCATAGCCTCTAAATTGGTTTTTTCCAAAATCGATTTATTGGCCGATTCCGCGGCCTGAAAAATAGCCAGATCGTACAATATTTCGGCCATCTGTGCCTCGCTCAAAAGATCATTGGGTTTCTCAACTACCTTTTCAGCACATGACCAAACCAATGAAACCAAAACTATCGCTATCAGTCTACCCTTTTTCATCTATCAAAAGTCAATCGTTTCGCCTCTCTGATTTCAGAAAAACGGCCTTGGTCGTAGGCTAAATGACCGTTTATAAAAGTACGTATAATCTTGGCGTCAAAAGATGTGCTCTCAAAGGGTGACCATCCGCATTTATAAAGAATATTGTTTTTGGTAACCTGCCAAGGTTCCCCATAATTAACCTGTACCAAATCAGCATAATATCCCTCGCGAACAAACCCTCTTTTTTCAACCTGAAAGAGTATCGCCGGATTGTGGCTCGTTTTCTCTACAATTCTTTCTAAAGAAATCTTGCCCTCACGATGTTTTTGTAGCATGGCCACAAGGGCATGCTGTACCAATGGCCCGCCCGATGGGGCTTTGGTGTAGACATTTCTTTTTTCATCCAAAGTATGGGGGGCATGATCGGTGGCAATGACGTCAATACGGTCGTCAAGCAGCGCCTTCCACAACTGCTCCCTGTCAGAAGCTTTTTTTACCGCGGGATTCCACTTTATGAACATCCCTTTTTCATCATAATCCTCGTCAGAGAACCAGAGATGGTGTATGCAGACCTCGGCTGTGATTTTTTTATCCTTCAAGGGAATATCATTTCTGAACAATTCAGTCTCCCGACCTGTGGAAAGATGAAAAACATGCAATCGTGCCCCCGTCTTCTTTGCCAGTGCTATGGTTCGTGATGAAGAAAGATAACAGGCTTCTGAACTTCTTATTTCAGGATGGTATCTGATGGGTATATCATCCCCATACCGTTTCAAATACTCCTCTAAATTCTTCTTGATGGTGCCCTCGTCTTCACAATGAGTGGAAATGACCATTTCGGTATTTCGAAATATTTGTTCAATGACCGCTTCATCATCGACCAGCATATTGCCCGTCGAAGAACCCAAAAACAGCTTGATGCCCGAACAGCTTTTTGGATCCAGCCGTTTGATTTCTTCCAAATTGTCATTGGTGCCGCCAAACTTGAATGAATAATTGGCATAAGAGGTCTGGGCGGCAATGGCAAATTTTTCTTCCAATTTCTCGATGGTAGTGGCCTGGGGCTTGGTATTGGGCTGCTCCATAAAAGAGGTAATGCCCCCCGCAATGGCAGCCTTGCTCTCAGTGGCAATATTTCCCTTATGGGTAAGCCCTGGTTCACGAAAATGCACTTGGTCATCGATAAGCCCAGGTAGAAGGTAATTTCCCTTAAAATCAATCAGTTCGGCATTGGGGTCGCTGATATCTTTTTCAATCTTCTCAATGATCTCACCATTGATGAGCACATCAACCTCTTTTATGGCACCCTCATTGACAAGAGTGGTATTTTTAAGCAATAACTTAGCCATTTAAAAACTTCTTTTTTGAGAACAGACTTTTCAACCGCATACTGATGACCCCAAAAATGGCCTCACGTACAATGGCTGAAGTCATTTTTGAAATTCCGTTGATACGATCGGTGAAAATAATACTGATTTCCTCGATCTTGAATTTTTTGAGATAGGCCCGGTATTTCATCTCTATCTGAAAGGCATACCCGATAAACCGTACGGCATCAAGGTTGATACTCTCAAGAACCTTTCGCTTATAGCATATGAAACCCGCTGTGGGATCATGTACCGGCATGCCAGTAATCAACTTTACATAAAAAGATGCCCCGTACGACAGCAAAATACGTGACAATGGCCAGTTGACCACGTTGACCCCTTTTTTATACCGTGAACCTATGGCCACATCGGCCCCATTGATACATGCCCTATGAAGCCGTAACAAGTCATTGGGCCGGTGCGAGAAATCGGCATCCATTTCGAATATATACTCATAGCCATGGGCCAATGCCCATTTAAAGCCGTGTATATACGCTGTTCCTAAACCCGATTTTTCTTTTCGCACTTCCAAAAACAAGCCGTCAGGAAACTCTTTTTGCATTTCTCTCACCACATCGGCGGTACCATCAGGGGAATTGTCATCGACAATCAAAACATGAAAGTCTCTTTTAAGGTCAAAAACCGTTCTAATAATGGCCTCGATATTCTCGATTTCATTAAAAGTAGGTATGATTACTAAGCCATCTGCCATGGTCGATTCCATTAAATATCAAAAATAGTACTTTATGACGGCATCTCCCTTTTCGATACTGTCTGAAAAAAGAATCAAAACCATAATTCTTACATTTGTGGATACAATCAACCATCGATGACGAAAAGTTTTCCCAAGCTGCTCATCTACCTATTGTCAGCACTTTTCCTGCTCAATATTCTTCAAAGTCACTTTACAGAACTTATCTATGATGAAGCCTACTATTGGTATTATGCACAAGATTTGGCTTGGGGGTATTTTGATCATCCTCCGATGGTGGCCTATTTGGTAAAGCTTTCCTCATTTTTCTTTGGTGACGAATTGGGCGTGCGGCTGATGAGCTGTTTTTTGGGTGTGGGCACCTATATCGTACTTTGGTATTTGATAAAGGAAGAAGAAAAGAAAAAAAACGTACTGCTCTTTTTTCTGCTCTTGTTCTCGATGCCCCTGTTGAATGCCTACGGCTTTTTGACCTTGCCCGATACCCCCCTTTTATTTTTTACCGCTCTCTTTCTTTTGGCCTATAAAAAATTCGTTGGGAAATCTACCGTAGGGCTTTCCATAGTATTGGGGTTGGCCATGGCAGCATTGATGTACAGCAAATACCATGCAATTTTGATCATTTTTTTCGTGTTGTTGTCAAACTTGGCCCTTGTAAAAAACAAACTTGCCTGGTTGGCCGTAGCTGTCGCCATTTTATGCTATCTGCCCCATTTGGCATGGTTGTACGCCAATGATTTCATCACTATCAAATACCATCTCTTTGAGCGGCCCAATCAGCCCTATTCGTTTGAGAAGTTTACACTAGGGTATTTTTTGAACCTTGTCCTTATTTTCGGATTGCTTTTCCCATGGGCATATTGGGCGCTTTTCAAGAACAAGGCCAACGATCACTTCAAAAAATCGTTGTTGTACATAAGTTACGGTGTGCTGCTTTTCTTCTTTATTTCAAGTTTTAATCGCCGTGTTCAGACACAATGGATAGTCATAGTGTGTATTCCTATGGCCATATTGGCCTACGATTATTTTTGCAACCGCCCCAGGCCCAAAAAGTGGATACTTCGGTTTGGAACCGCAAGTGCCATTATTCTTTTGTTCACCAGATTGGGGTTGGTACATAAACCGCTTTTTCCGGTTGTATACGAAACCCATGATAACAAAAAATGGGTAGCGACGCTCGAAGAAAAAGTCGGTGACACCCCGGTCGTCTTTGAGAATTCATACCGACGGGCTCCGATGTATGCTTTCTATTCGGGCAACACCTCTTTCTCTTTAAATAATTTCCACTATCGCCAAAACCAATATAATATCGATGATTCTGAAGAGAAAATGCAAGGCAAGCGGGTGGCTCACGTAACCCAATATGCAAGAGAGGGTGACTTTACCTATCAGAATCAATATGGAACCATTTTTTACGGTACCTTCATCGATAATTTCAAATCATACCGCAAGTTGTGGTGCTATGTTGAACCCTCTCCGATAGTGATAGCAGATAGTCTGCAAGTAAAAGTGTACAACCCTTATGAGGAAAAAATTAGCCTTAGTGCCTTACATTTTTATGTGGCCGAGCTAGATGCCTATAAAGACTTGAAGAACTCTAGAAGAATTGTGCCTATACCACAGCAACATAATACACAATTCTTGAAACCAAAAGACACTACCTATTTCAAATGTATGCTGCCCGCACCAAAATCAACTGATATTGAATATGTCAAATTTGGCATTTCTGAATTTGGGTTACGGCCGGGCATCAACAGCCAAAGTATTGAATTAAAACGATGAACACGATTGAGCGCAGTATCGATTCTTTAGATTGGATGACCCTGGTTCTTTTATTGGGGCTGACCTTGTTGGCCGTAGGTAAATATCTTTACCAAACCAGGTTCATGAGTTTTTTGATTCTTCCGTTCAACAACAAATACATTTCAATGTACAGTAAAAAAGGGAGGTTGCTTAATTGGTTCCATATATTGATGACCCTCTTTCAAATCATCAACTTTTCTTTGTTTTTATATTTTGCCTTTCAAATATTTGAACTTCCTTTCCTAAACAAATCTACCTCTGCCTACTTCATAATTTTGGCCATGGTTGTTCTTATCTTGTTGTTAAAAATAGTCTTGCAAATGTCAAAAGGGTATGTCTTCAACACACACTCATTGGTCAATGAAATCATCTACAACAAATTGTCTTATTTCAACCATAGCGGTCTCATCATGTTCATCGCCAACATCATGTTGATTTACATTTTAAAAGACTCAAAACCTATTGTCTACGGTACAATTTTCTTAATTCTCTTCATTAATATCATCGGTATGATCAATATTTTGAAGAACCGTCAAAAAATGATTGTCACCAATGTATTCTATTTTATTTTGTACCTTTGCACACTCGAAATCGCCCCCTTGGTGATTATTGGTGGTTATCTAAAAGACTGATTTTTATGAGAGTAAAGACGATTTTGGTCTCTCAGCCAGAACCGAAAATGGAAAATTCCCCCTACTCACGACTCATTGAAAAAGAAAAAGTGAAAGTCGATTTCAGGCCTTTCATACATGTAGAAGGTGTTAAGGCCAAAAGTGTTAGACAGCAAAAAATAGACCTCAACAATTACACTGCCATCATTTTGACCAGTAGAAACTCTGTTGACCATTTTTTTAGGATTGCAGAGGAAATGCGTTTCAAGGTGCCAGACACCATGAAATATTTTTGTCAATCTGAGGCCGTTGCTTACTACTTACAGAAATATGTGGTCTACAGAAAAAGAAAGATTTATGTGGGTCAGCGTAGCTTCGGCGATTTGATTCCAATGTTCAAAAAGTACAAAGACGAGAAATTTCTATTGCCCTCATCAGATGTGCTGAAACCTGAAATACCCAAAGTTCTCGATGAAATGAATTTGAATTGGAAACGGGGCATCTTTTACAAAACGGTTATCAGTGACCTTTCTGACCTGAGAAATGTCTACTACGACGTTCTGGTCTTTTTCAGTCCGTCAGGAATTGAATCGTTGTTGAAAAACTTTCCCGATTTCAAACAGAACGACACCAGAATCGCTGTTTTCGGAAATAGCACGGTAAAAGCTGCCACTGAGGCAGGTTTGCGAATCGATATCAAGGCACCGACGCCCGAGACACCGTCGATGAGCATGGCACTTCAGAAGTACATTTCAGATGTAAACAAATAGAGTAAGACCAATCATAAAAAACCCCGCTAATTGCGGGGTTTTTTGTTTTAAAAGGCGTATCGTTGCGGACCGCCGCGCCGAATCTCTTCATTGGCATAGGCCTCAAACTTTTTGAAATTCTCTCGAAACGCATTTGAAAGCTTAAAGGCGGTCTTATAATACGCTTCATCATTGTTCCACGTTGCCCTTGGACTCAACACGCTGGTGGGCACTCCGGGACATTCGCGTGGCTGCGCTACCCCGAAGACCGAATGAATATGGTAGGTGTCATAACTGTACAGCCCCAATTGGCCACTAAGGGCCGCACTGATCATGGCCCTGGTATATTTTAGTTTCATGCGGGTTCCGACCCCGTAGGGGCCGCCTGTCCATCCCGTATTGATCAACCAAACATCCACACCGGCCTCTTTCATCTTTCTACTTAACATCTCTGCATATTTCGTGGGGTGCAAAGGCATGAAAGGAGCTCCAAAACAGGCCGAAAAAGAAGGCTGTGGCTCTATCACACCTGCCTCGGTGCCGGCCACCTTAGCGGTATAACCAGAAATGAAATGATACGCTGCCTGTGCCGGTGTCAATTTCGATATCGGGGGCAACACGCCGAAAGCATCGGCCGTCAAGAAAAAGATATTTTTCACGTTCTCAGCAACCGAAGGCACTTGAATATTTTCAATATGGTAGATAGGGTAGCTCATTCTAGTGTTCTCGGTGATCGAGGCATCTCCAAAATCGATATTGCCTTGATCATCCATGATGACATTCTCTAAAATCGCACCCCTCTTGATGGCACCATATATCTCTGGTTCACTCTCTTGTGACAAATTGATGACTTTGGCATAACAGCCGCCCTCGAAGTTGAAAACCGTATTTTGGGGTGTCCAGCCATGCTCATCATCACCTATCAATTTTCTGTTCGGGTCGGTTGAAAGGGTAGTTTTTCCCGTACCCGACAATCCAAAGAAAAGGGCAGTATCACCTAACGCTCCCACGTTTGCCGAACAATGCATGGGCAGCGTGTTTCCAAACACGGGAAGAATGAAGTTCAGTGCCGAAAAAATTCCTTTTTTGATTTCACCCGTATATCCCGTGCCCGCAACAAGGGCCACTTTTTTTGTGAAGTTCAGAATGGCAAAATTGTGCTGCCGTGTTCCATCAACTTTGGCATCTGCCCTAAAACCAGGTGCATTCACCACCGTCCATTCAGGTTCAAACCCATCAAGCCCTTTTTCATCGGGCCTCAAGAACATGTTGTGCACGAACATGTTCGACCATGGGTATTCATTGATGACCCGAATGTTGGTACGATAGGCAGTATCTGCGCAAGCATAGCAATCGCGTACATACAGTTCTTTATCATTGAGGTATTGTATTACCTTATCGTAGAGTTGGTCAAACTTTTCTGGTTCGAAAGGTATGTTGATGTCGCCCCACCATACCTTGTCTTCAGTGATCTCGTCCCTGACAATGAATCTATCTTGTGGAGAACGGCCCGTAAACTCTCCCGTATTGACAGCAAGGGCGCCGAGCGATGACTCTTGCCCCATATCTTTTGCCAAGGTTTCATCGTGCAACTCGTCTGATGACAACTGATAGTGAATGTTTGAATGTGTGATTCCGTAATCTCTTAACGAAATCGTTTTCGCTTTTTGGACATTATTCGCCATGAATATCGATTTTTAATCGTGCAAAACTAAAAAATGTGAAAGCTATTACCTCCAAAAAAAAGCAGAAAGTATCATTTCTTGGTCAAAACGGACAGAATCAAATAAATCCACCCCAAAATCATAAAAAGACCACCAATCGGAGTCACCCATCCTATTTTTCTGAAATCAAAGCTTGTCATTTTGTTGGTTGCCAATAAATAGATGGAAAACGAAAAAAGCACTACCCCTATCACCACCGCATAGAAGACCCACTTTTTGGTATCATCGGCAACTTTTGGCAGCATACTCAACAGTATTAAAAACAGTGCATGGTACATTTGGTAGCGAACCCCGGTCTCAAAAGTGTTCAATTCATCGGCCGTCAGCACTTTTTTAAGGCCATGGGCACCAAAAGCCCCAAAAATGATGGCCAACGCCCCAAATAGTAATCCGGTGGCTAAAATTGTTTTGTTCATAACTATGATCGCTTGTTTTTTTAGAGATATAACAATTTGATACCTTCGTATCCGTTACTCACAAAAGTACTGAAATCATATGGTGCGAAATATTCTGGTTCTTGGTGCTGGCAAATCCACCTCTTACCTGTTGGATTATTTTTTGGAAAAGTCTACCTCTGAAAACCTACACTTGACCATTGGCGACATCGATCCGAAGAGTGTTCCCGAAGCAGTAAGAAACCATCAGAACTGTACTGTTTTTATCTTGGATATTTTCGACGATCCTACAAGAAAAAAAGCGATATCAGAAGCTACGATCGTGGTGTCGATGTTGCCTGCAAAACTGCACCTCAAGGTCGCTGAAGACTGTTTGCACTTCAAGAAACATTTGGTGACGGCCTCATATATAAGCGATGACATCAGAAAATTGGATGCCGAGGTCAAAGACAACGGACTCGTTTTCATGAATGAAATCGGTCTAGACCCAGGTATCGACCATATGAGTGCCATGCAGGTCATCGACCGTATTCGCGCCAAAGGTGGAAAAATGCTGCTCTTCGAATCGTTCACTGGGGGCCTGGTCGCCCCTGAGAGCGATAACAATCTGTGGAATTACAAATTTACTTGGAACCCCCGTAATGTTGTGCTTGCCGGACAAGGAGGCGCTGCCAAATTCATTCAAGAGGGCACCTACAAATACATTCCCTACCACAAATTGTTCAGACGGACCGAGTTTTTGGAAGTAGAGGGATATGGCACGTTTGAGGCTTATGCCAATCGTGATTCGCTTTGGTACCGCGAATCATATGGCCTTCAAAATGTGTTGACCCTGTACCGAGGAACCATGCGCAGGGTGGGCTTTTCAAAAGCATGGAATATCTTCGTGCAACTCGGCATGACCGACGACAGTTATATTGTCGAAGGTTCTGAGGGAATGTCGTACCGAGAATTTGTCAACCTCTTTCTACCCTATTCGCCCACTGATTCGGTCGAACTTAAATTGAGGCACTATCTAAAAATTGACCAAGACGATATTTTCTGGGGAAAGCTATCAGAGTTGGATCTGTTCAACCCGAATAAGTACATTCCACTTAAAAATGCCACACCGGCCCAAATGCTACAATATATTCTGGAAGATAGCTGGACACTCAAAGATGGGGACAAAGATATGATCGTCATGTACCATAAGTTCGGTTACGAATTGGATAAAAAAAAGAAACAAATCGATGCCAATATGGTCGTGGTAGGTGAAAGTCGCACCCATACCGCCATGGCCAAGACAGTAGGCCTGCCCGTAGCCATAGCCACCCTCGATATTCTAAATAAGAAGATCACCACCGCAGGGGTACAGATACCCATTTCAAAAGAGGTGTATGATCCCATTCTTTCTGAACTGAAAGCGCATGGCATTGCCTTTAACGAGTTTGATGCCCCTTATTTGGGCTACAATCCGGATTCAGTGGCCGGTTAAAATAAATATCTTAATTTTACTTTGTAGCTCCGACAAGACTCGAACTTGTATCTGACTCTTAGGTTAAGTCGCTTTATCCAATTAAGCTACGGAGCTTTAGGACTGTCCAACCACAGTCCTTTTTTACTTACAGTCTAAAAGATAAAGTAATCCAAAAATAAAAAATTGATATCCATATAAAAAGTTTCAAAAATAAAAAGTTATCAACATAAAACTTACAACAAAGTGCTTATATCGTGTTTTTTTATGCTTTTTTATATAAAACTTGAAAAAAAAATTGAAAATTGAAACAAATATTTATATCTATTTTATACAAAAAGTATAAATTAGTATAAAATTAATTCGGAAAGTTTTTAAAGTGAAAATAGACGGTATTGACAAAAAAATTCTAAGATTTTTAATGGAGGATGCCCGAAAACCCATTCTAGAAATTGCCCGTAATATTGGCATCTCTGGGGCGGCCATTCACCAAAGGCTTCGGAAATTGGAAGCCTCAGGACTCATATCAGGCTCGAAATTTGTCATCAATCCCAAGGTTCTGGGCTATACCACCATGGCCTATATCGGTATTTTTTTAGACAAGGCCATGGCCAACCCTCGTGCGGTCAAGGAGTTGGAAAAGATTCCCGAAGTTCTGGAATGCCACTATACCACGGGCAATTGGTCCATCCTCATTAAAGTACTTTGTAAAGACAATGAGCATTTGATGTTGGTACTCAATAAAAAAATTCAACAAATCGAAGGGGTCTCAAGAACAGAAACCTTTATTTCGCTCAACCAGCAAATAGATAGGCAGATTACGATTTGAACTCTATCAGCACTACTGGTTCTTCATCTTCAAGGCCTCCAGCGGCTTTATACGCCTTTCGGGCAGCAACATTTGAAGCTTCGGTCGCCACCCAAGCTTCTTCACAACCAAGGTTCTTACACTGGTCCACCAAGAACTTGACCACTTTGCGTCCGATTCCCTGATTTTGAAAATCATCCAAGACCGCAACCTCGTTGACAAACAGAATGGGGTCTTTATCTGGGTGTACATAATGGAACCCCGATGCCATACCCACAATTTTATTCTTGTCGAAAACCAAGGCCAAATGGTGTCTGGGATCTTCAAGAAATTCTTTGGCCCTTTCAAGTTTAATGGGATAATCAAACAAACGGGCACCAACCTCCTGTAAAGCCTGAAGGTCATTGTTACTTGCCAATCGAATTACAAACGCTTTCTTCATGATCATTAAAAGAAAACCCGAAAAACCATTGGAAGTCTTTCGGGTCATATTTCATCAATATTGCCCTATTAATCCCTTCCGCCAAAGACTTGAAGCCCCCAATACACTAGGGTGGCCAAGGCACCTATTGCGGCAACCAAATACGTGCGTGCCGCCCATTTCAAAGCATCTTCTGAGCCGGCATATTCTTGTTGGGTCACCATGTTCTTCTGCTTGAGCCAGACCAAAGCACGCTTACTCGCATCATATTCAACTGGCAAGGTGACAAAGCTGAAGAGGGTGGCGAATGCCATCATCACCAATCCGGCCACGGCTATCCAATAGCCCAATCCGACACCGGCCGCAGCTCCAAGGGCCAAGCCTCCAAATACTACCCAAGTAGACATCCCTGAGGTAACGCTCACCACGGGCACCAATTTTGAACGCATGGTCAACCATTCATACGCCTGGGCATGTTGCACGGCGTGGCCCACTTCGTGTGCTGCCACTGCTGCCGCCGCCGCGTTGCGTTGGCTGTAGACCCCTTCGCTCAAATTGACGGTCTTGTTCTTCGGATTGTAATGATCGGTCAGCATTCCTGGGGTTGAAATCACCTTTACATCGCGAATGCCATGGTCATCCAACATCTTTTGGGCGATTTCGGCACCACTCATTCCATTTTGCAGATGCACCTTTGAATAGTGCTTGAACTTGCTCTTAAGCCTCGCGCTGACAATCCAGCTCACCAAGGCTATGGCACCGATCAATATATAGTATCCCATCATAACTGTTTCGTTTTTAGAATTTAATTAAAGATAACAAGATTCCCACTTTCATGTGAAACCTTTATGTCAACAAAGCAAAAACCCCGCCACAACGGGCAGGGTGCTTTCATACTGACAAAATGTACCTAACTATGCCAAAGCGGCCTCCCAGCCAAAGGCCTCTATGATTTCTTTGTAAATGACCTCGCCGTGTACGATGTTCAATCCTTTTTGCAGAGATTCGTCGGTCTCCGTGGCTCTTTCCCAACCCAATCCTGCCAGCTTTAAAACGTAGGGTAGTGTGACATTCGTCAACGCGATGGTAGAGGTATAGGGCACCGCACCGGGCATATTGGCCACGCAATAGTGTACAACATCATCAATAATGTAAACCGGGTCTTCATGGGTGGTGGGCCTTGTGGTCTCTACACAGCCCCCTTGATCTACCGCTACATCGACAATAACCGTACCGGGACGCATTTCTTTTAGCATATCCCTGGTAATCAGATTTGGTGCTTTGGCACCTTTCAGCAATACCCCGCCCACGATCAGGTCATGGGTTTTGATATGCTTTCGTATACTATACTCGTTCGAATAATCGGTGACCACATGACTGGGCATCACATCATTGACATACCGCAGGCGTTTCATGTTGACATCCATAATGGTCACATGGGCCCCGAGGCCCGCTGCCATTTTTGCAGCCTGTATGCCCACCGTGCCCGCACCGAGAATGAGCACACGACCGGGAGACACCCCAGGAACGCCCCCCAACAGCACGCCGCGGCCTTTGGCCGGCTTTTCTAAATACTTGGCCCCTTGCTGAATGGCCATTCTGCCCGCCACTTCTGACATCGGGGTCAATAAGGGCAGGGTACCTTCTTCATCTTCAACGGTTTCATAGGCAATGCAAACAGCCTTGCTTCTGATCATTGCCTTGGTCAGCGCTTCGCTCGATGCAAAATGGAAGTAGGTGAACACGATTTGATCTTTTTGAATTAAATCGTATTCTTCGGCGATCGGCTCTTTTACCTTGACGATCATTTCGCTCATGGCATAGACCTGACCTATGGTATCTAAAATAATGGCACCTGCCTGTTGATAATCTTTATTGAAAAAACCACTGCCCGATCCTGCGCCATCTTGCACATAAACGGTGTGGTTGTTCTTGACCAATTCATAAACTCCGGCCGGTGTCATGCCCACGCGGCTTTCATTGTTCTTGATTTCTTTAGGTACCCCTACTATCATTTTGTTGTGAATTTTACGATTACACTTCAAAAGTGTGTCAAATAAAACAATTTGAAAAGAAAAATCGATAAAAAGTTAGGGGTATACGATAAAAAAATTGTTTTTTTTAAAGAATACCCCATGAATATGTGGGGGTATCAATAAAAAAATTTGAAATAAAAGAACGATACCCCCACTAATCTAGCATGAAATTAAAACAGGTATTTCTGCTCGTGATCTATCTGCTTGTGGAATAGAAGCAGAAGTTAGGTAAACAGTGGCAACAAGGCCCAAAAAGTGGTATGGTTGTTAGATTTTAAACCGTTCGCTTTTGCACTACGCAGCGTAGGCCGCCGCTGGAAACTATAGAGCCGGGGCAATTTTTATGAACTGCCATCGCCTGTCAAAATAAAGTATCCATCAAAGATGGACGGTATTACCCCACAATATTTACGATTTTACCGGGCACTACAATGACTTTTTTGGGGGTTCGACCTCCCAAATAATCGGCTGTTTTTTCATGGGCCATGACCGCCTGTTCGATTTCTTCTTTGCCCATATCGGCCGGTAGCTGCATCTTGAAGCGCAACTTTCCGTTGAAGGATATCGGGTATTCTTTTGTGCTCTCGACGAGGTATTGCTCTTCAAACTTGGGGAAGGGCGCATGGGCAATCGATGCTGAATGCCCCAACTTTTCCCAAAGCTCTTCGGCAATATGGGGGGCATAGGGCGACACCAAAATGGCCAAAGGCTCGAGAATGGACTTGCTCGTGCACTTTTGGGCGGTCAGTTCGTTCACGCAGATCATAAAGGTCGAGACCGAGGTATTGAAACTGAAGTTATCGATGTCTTCTTCTACCTTTTTGATGGTCTTGTGCAGCGTTTTCAGGTTTTCTTCTGATGGTGCCGCCTCTTCGATGTTTTGGTAGAGTTTCCAAAGTTTTTTAAGGAAGGAATACACCCCCGTAATCCCCGCCGTGTTCCAGGGCTTTGATTGTTCGAGCGGACCCAAGAACATTTCGTACAAGCGCAATGAATCGGCCCCGTAATCATTGACAATATCATCGGGATTCACCACATTGTATTTGGACTTGGACATTTTTTCGACCTCCCGGCCCACTTTATATCCATCCTTTACCTCACCTATATGGGGAGAATTGCTATCGTAAATCGAACCATCTTCCAAAACAAAAACGGCATCTTGATATTCAGGTTTCCATTTTTTGAATTGTTCAATGTCCAATTCATCAGAAATGTTCACTAAAGACACATCGGCATGTATCTCTCTTATTTGTATAAACTCACGAAACCAGTTTATTGATATATACCCAAGAATTTCTGCTGCCGATTTCAAATTACCGTAAACAGACTTTACCTTTCTAAGTGTTTCACTACTTACTTGGTATCTTTCGATAATTTCAGTATCGGTCTGAGGATTCCTTTTCCATAAATCATGGAAAAGCTCTAAATTCTCCTTTATCAATTTTAGAACACCATGACTCAATAATAAATTCTTATCATAAGCCCGGTCTGAATCCGCAGCATTACTGCTGAAAGATCCATCGTACACATAAACAAAAGCACTCATCCCCGTGATCATCCCCTGGTTGATCAACTTTTTGGCATACTCATCTTTGGGTACCAAACCCTTGTCGAACATAAACTTTTGCCAAAAGCGTGAATAGAGCAAATGCCCCGTGGCGTGCTCGCTGCCCCCGATATAAAGGTCCACATCTTGCCAATAGCCAATGGCCTCTTGTGAGAAGATCGCTGAATCGTTCCGCGCATCCATATAGCGGTTGAAGTACTGTGAGCTGCCCGCCCAGCCAGGCATGGTATTCAATTCTAACGGAAATACATTCACATGATCGACCAGATCATTTTTAACCACTTCTGTCTTGAGGCGGTCCCAGGCCCAGACAGTGGCATTGCCAAGGGGTGGTTCGCCCGTTTCAGTGGGCAGGTATTTCTCTACCTCCGGCAATTCTAACGGTAGATGTTTTTCACCGATCATCTGGGGGAGTCCGTCCGCATTGTAATACACGGGAAAAGGTTCGCCCCAATAGCGCTGGCGGCTAAAGACCGCATCGCGCAAGCGGTAATTGATCTTGCCCTTGCCCTGCCCGATCTTTTCGAGTTCATCGATCACTTTTCGAACAGCTTCTTTATAGGGGAGTCCGTTCATGAAGTCAGAATTCGCAATGATCGTATTCTCTTTGTCGGCAAAGGCTTCTTCTGAAATATCGACCCCCTCAAAAATATTGGGGATATCGAGTTTGAAATGTTTTGCAAAATCGTAATCGCGCTGATCGCCACAGGGTACGGCCATCACCGCACCGGTACCGTAGCTGGCCAAAACGTAATCGCCGATCCAAATGGGTATGGGGGCTTTCGTGAACGGATGTTCGGCATAGGCCCCCGTGAACACCCCCGAAATGCTCTTGACATCGGCCAAACGGTCACGCTCAGAACGTTTGGCCGTGGCCGCTACATAGGCTTCGACCTCTGCTTTTTGTGCTGCAGTGGTAATTTTTTCGACCAGTTCGTGCTCGGGTGCCAAGGTCATGAACGAGGCCCCAAAGATGGTATCGGGGCGGGTGGTAAACACGCCAATTCTGAATGCTGAATGCTGAATTTTGAACTCAACATGCGCTCCCTCACTTCTGCCGATCCAATTGGTTTGGGAATCTTTGAGCGGCTGTGGCCAATCGATTTTGTCCAATCCGTCAAGCAACCGTTGGGCATAGGCTGTAATACGCATCATCCACTGCGTCATCTTTTTTCGGATCACGGGGTGGCCACCACGTTCTGAAACACCGTTCACCACCTCATCGTTTGCCAAGACCGTGCCCAATGCCGGGCACCAGTTCACCTCTGCATCGGCGAGATAGGTCAATCGATATTTCAACAGCATGCGCTGTTTATCGGCGTCTGAAAATTGTTGCCAATCTTTAGCGGAAAAGATGGGCGTATCGTCATCGCAAGCGGCATTCAACTTGCTATTTCCCTCTTTTTCAAAACGGGCGACCAAACCATCAATGGCCTCCGCTTTGTCAGTATCGTTATGGTACCACGAATTGAAGAGTTGAATGAAGATCCACTGTGTCCATTTATAGTATTGCGGGTTTGACGTACGTACCTCACGGCTCCAGTCGAATGAGAACCCGAGCCGATCCAACTGCTCGCGATAGCGCTTGATATTGTTTTCAGTGGTTATTCGAGGATGCTGGCCCGTTTGTATGGCATACTGCTCTGCGGGCAGACCGAAAGAATCGTACCCCATGGGGTGCAGCACATTGAAGCCCTTGTGCCGCTTGTAGCGCGCATAGATGTCACTGGCGATATAGCCCAGCGGATGCCCTACGTGCAACCCTGCCCCGGAGGGGTAGGGAAACATATCCAACACATAGTACTTCGGCTTATCGGAATCGTTATGGGCCTTGAAGGTTTCATTTTTGGCCCAATGGTCTTGCCATTTTTTCTCGATTTCCCTGAAATTGTAATTCATGGTCAATGCTGTTCTTTCTAAACGGCAAAAATAGGGTTAATCCCTGTAAAACCGATTTACTTTTCTATTTTTACCCAATCAAATTCCACTATGGGCCAGTACATTGAACGCTACCAACGACGACGGTTGATCTCCTCTTATTTTTCAGTGGTGCTCAGCATCGGTCTGGTACTGTTCTTACTCGGTATTTTGGGCTTGCTGGTGCTCAACACCAAAAAGCTGGCCGACCATTTTAAGGAGCAGATCACCATCTCGGTCTTTTTGAAAGACAATGCCAAACCCGTTGAGATCGATCAATTACAAAAAAGTTTGGCGATGGCCGACTATACCAAATCAGCGGTCTATGTATCAAAAGAAGATGCCGCCGAACAGTACAGTGAGGATATCGGAGAGAATTTTGAGGAATTTTTGGGGTACAATCCTTTGAAAAATTCCATCGATGTAAACCTAAAAGCAGATTTCGTCTCTCCCGAGCAAATCGATGGCATTGCTGAAGAATTGGAGGCAAAGACCTATGTTGACGAGGTCAGCTACGACAAACCGCTGATCGCCCTGCTCAGTGATAATGTCAAGAAGATCAGCTTGTGGATTTTAATCGCAAGTGCCGTGTTTACGATAATTGCCGTTCTGCTCATCAACAGCTCTATTCGGCTTTCTATCTATTCAAAACGATTTATCATCAAAACAATGCAGATGGTGGGCGCGACCAAAACCTTTATCAGACGCCCATTCATCAACACAAATATCAAATTGGGCATGCTCGGTGCCTTACTGGCCTTGATCGCGCTTTTGGTCGTGTTGTATTATGTCAATAAGAATTTCCCTGAACTGAATCTTTTTCAAGATGTCACCCTGTTGGTAAGCTTGTTTCTGGGGGTCTTTGTTCTTGGTGTGGCCATATCATGGATCAGCACCCACTTTGCCACGCAGCGTTTTCTCAATCTCAGAACCGATGATCTGTACTATTAGAGCTATTGGACCTCACAGGTAGAAACCCATGGGCGCCAAAGATGGCCCTGACCCTTAACCCTTAACCCTTAACCCTTAACCCTTAACCCTTAACCCTTAACCCTTAACCCTTAACCCTTAACCCTTAACCCTTAACCCAATAACGAATAACTTTGCTTACATTTGCGCCATGGGCAAGAAAAAGAAACAGGCACCCAAAAAACAACGGGAATTTGTCTTTCAAAAGAAAAACTACATCTTTCTCTTTATCGGTCTGGGCCTGATCGCCTTGGGTTTTATTTTGATGAGCGGGGGCGGTAGTGATGACCCCAATGTGTTCAATGAAGATATCTACAATTTTAGAAGAATACGTTTGGCGCCCACTTTGGTACTCATCGGTCTAGGCATTCAGATCTACGCCATTTTGTTGAACCCGAACAAAAAGAAAAAATAGGTTGGAAATTATCGACGCCATCATTCTTGGCATTATTCAGGGATTGACCGAGTTTTTACCGGTTTCTTCCAGCGGACATCTAGAATTGGGAAAAGCCATTCTAGGGGCAGATGCCCTGCCCGAAGAAAGTCTTTTGTTCACGGTAGTACTTCATTTTGCTACGGCATTGAGTACCATGGTCGTTTTCAGAAAGGATGTACTGGATATTTTCAGGGGCCTCTTTCAGTTCAAATGGAACGAAGAGACCCAGTTTGCGCTTAAAATTGTGGTCTCGATGATACCTGCCGCACTGGTCGGGTTCTTTTTACAAGATTATATGGAGGTCTTTTTCGATGGCGCCATCATCATTGTGGGCATCATGCTCATCATTACGGCCATTCTACTTTACTTGGCAGATTTGGCGAAGACCACCGAAAAAGCGGTATCGTACCGTAGTGCCTTTGTCATTGGCCTTGCGCAGATGGTGGCCATGTTGCCAGGCATCTCACGAAGTGGGGCGACCATTTCGGCCGCTGTACTTCTGGGCATCGACAAAACAAGGTCTGCCCGGTTCTCATTCTTGATGGTCGTGCCGCTCATCATAGGTAAAATGGCCAAAGATATCTTTAGTGGTGAAATCAATTTTCAAAATGATGAAACCATAGCGATGGGCGCTGGATTTCTGGCTGCTTTTGTGGCCGGTCTTGCCGCTTGTACCTGGATGATCAAACTGGTGCGCCAGAGTAAATTGACCTATTTTGCCATGTACTGTTTGCTGGTGGGTCTCATCGCCATTGGATGGAGTATCTGGGGATAAATTACCCTATGACAAGCCGTAGAACTTTACATCTCGATTATCGAGTGAATTACTATCTTTTTCTTAGCTTTTCAGTATGATTGCAAAGACCAGAGAAGATTTTCTTGAGGGTCAGATACTATTGATAGACAAGCCCTACGAGTGGAGTTCCTTTCAAGCCCTGAACAAGGTAAAATGGGCCATTAGAAAGAAATTCGACCTCAACAAAAAGTTCAAAATTGGGCATGCGGGCACCTTAGATCCGCTTGCCACCGGTCTGTTGGTCATCTGCACGGGCAAGTTCACCAAAAAGATTCCAGAATTGCAGGGGCAGGTCAAAGAATATACGGGCACTTTCACTTTGGGTGCCACTACCCCATCATATGACCTCGAAACCGAAATCGATGCCGCTTTTCCGACGGCCCACATCACCGAAAAATTGATCAAGGACACCTTTTCCATGTTTTTGGGGCAACTAGAGCAGATCCCTCCCATTTTTTCAGCCCTCAAGAAAGACGGTAAACGATTGTATGAACTGGCCCGTGAGGGGAGGGCGGTCGATATCAAGCCGCGCACCATCGAAATATCTGAATTTGAAATGATACGATTCGACCTTCCCGAAATCGGTTTCAGGGTGGTGTGCAGCAAGGGCACTTATATTCGTTCACTTGCCCATGATGTGGGCAGGGCCCTCGGGTCAGGCGCCCATTTATCTGCCCTGAGAAGAACCAAAATAGGGGCTTTCAACGTAGATAAAGCGGTAGCCCCCGAAGCCTTTGCAGACCTTCTTGCACAGCTTGGCTGAATTTTTGTGGTTTGGTTTTCTGAAAGGAATGAAATATTTTGCGGAAAAAGGGGTTATAGTATCACTATGGACTTGAATAGGAAGCAGTTATCGTTATTGATTACCATCTTCTCGATGTCGATCATCGTGTTGCTCGCCTATAGCATACGTTTGGGTGCAAAACAAGAAGACGAGTACGTCATCGAAATGGCGCTCACCGAGGAAGATTTGGAAGAAATCTTGAAGGAAGAAGAACAAAAACTTGAGGAAATTGCCCAAAATGACCCCATCAAGACCCATAGGGCCTTCAATGAGACCGCCAAACCGAGCGTAGGCAATCCCGAGCCCTTAAAGACTTTGGAAGAACTCATGGAAGAACGCGCCATGGACGACTCCCAGAAAGATTTTCTGAGCAATGATGCGGGCTATGCCGCAAACCTGAAGGAGCTCGCCAAAAAGAGGGAAGAAAAAAAGCAAAAACTTGGGGAACGGGAGTCCCAAAAAAAGGAATACACCCAAAACCTTTCTGAGCGACGAACCACCATCTCGTTCTCATTGGTCGATAGAAATTCGCACAGCCTGCCACCGCCCATCTATACCTGTATTCGGGGCGGCAAGGTGGTCATCAACATTGAAGTTGATGCCCTGGGCTATGTGACCGATGCCGGCTTCAACGAAAAAAGCTCGAGCACCAAAGACTGGTGCCTCATCGAGAACGCCATTACCTATGCCCTGAAGTCAAAGTTCAGCCCCCACGACAGACAATCGCAGATCGGCACGATCACTTACCTATTTCAGAGCAAGTAATTCCAATAAATCCTCTAGAATATTCTGCCCCTTGTCTTTATTGTACCAAAGCTGTAGTTCTTGTTTGAACTCAGGTGTCAACCGGTCATGTTCCTTTTTATAGTCGGAGACCAGTTTTGTGGCCACTGAAGGTCTTGGGCCCCATGTGTACAAAATTTCCCCAGCCTCTTGATCAACGGCTATCAGCTTTGGAATGGACAAGGTTCCGTTGGTCAAAAACCTATTCATAAGCTCAAGGTTTTCATCCCGAAGAATAGCCCTAAATTCAAGGTTGGGCGATAGCTCGGCCAATTTGTTCATGATGGGCATGGCATGTGCCGCATCACCGCACCAACTCTCGGTCAACACCAACCACAATACCTTCTTGTCAAGCTTCTTTACCAGCTCTTCAGCCTCTTTGGGCAACTTGAAGGTTTTGTCCCATCGTGCCATGCGACGGTCGTTCAACTTGGTGTAGTCAATCAATGTTTCCGTTTGTTCAGAACCCGTTGTCGCCTTTTCAGAGACCAACTTTGATACCATCTCACGATACGTTCGATAGTCGGTAGACCCTGGTAAACTTTCTGCGATCAACTCAATATCAGTTTTTGTCACTGTAGCATCGGTACTTGTCATATTCTATTTTTTGCAAATCTATGGTCGCAAAATGACTCAAAAACTGACATGCGTCAGTTACCGAATTATCCGTTTCAAAACTGAATGTTCATTTAGAGGGCACTACATCATTTATATCGCCCATGTACAGCTGACAGTCTTCTTCTAGCTCTATATACTCAATATCGTCAAGCTCAAAGAGCATTCCCCCATAGGCGTCGAAACCTTCTGGCAAATACAACCATACATCAAAACCCAAGTCTATTGCTTCTATGTCTTTATCTTCGATATATTCGATGGCACTGATGGCAAGATCATTTTGGGTAGGGGCACAACAGTCTTTGCCCACATGGTTTACTTCTGAAGGGAAAGTAGTGTTATCTTTTCCATTTTTTGCTGAAATGGATACCGTTATCAATACAAAAAAGATTGATGTAATTAGCTGTTTCTTCTTGTTCATAGCTGCTTTTTAAAGTTCAAAGGTTTATAAAAAAGTGATTTCTTTGGCTTTCAACGCCTTTTGCAAAGAGATGTACAATTTGTCAACATTTCTGGTTATTGGCTTAGTACCTTTGGGCTGCATTACCCCAATAAGATCCCCATCTTTCATAGACATTAGGGAATAAAGGCTCACTACCCGCCCTTCGGCCTTTAGAAGGCTTTGCAGATCCGCAAGAATATGTTTTTCAAAGGCTAAAGAACCATAGATGAACTGATAGTACGCGCCAGATGGCTTTTCAACCCTAAATTCACTGCCTATCGTCCATTTTCTATTTTCCGGTTCATCTGATGCGGTTTTCTCTACAGTACTTCTTTCAAATTCTTGATACAGTTTTGGTCTTTTCCTCTTCATGGCAGTTGTCTTTGCGGGCATATGACCTATGGTCAAAGCCTCCACAAAAATACGGTTGAAAAAAGACTTTTGATAGCTATACTTAGTTAAATGCTTGTTAAACTATTAATATATAATAGTTTTACTATCAATTATAATGGTTTGCGCTTTTTGACCATTCCCCCGCGTGTATCATTGATGCTGTTCATGACCACAAAGGCCTGGGGGTCTATTTTGGTAAGTTCCATGTTCAATTTTCTGATTTCCAATCGGGTAATGACCGTGTAAATGACATCATACTCATTGCGTTCGCCCTCTCTGCCATACCCCCCTGAAGCTTTGTAAATAGTGAGGCCTCGTCCCATTTTTTCGGTGACCATATGCCTGATTTCCTCGCTCTTGGGCGAGATAATGGTGACCCCTGTGTACTCTTCAATTCCTTCCACCACAAAATCGAGTGTCTTCGATGCGGCGAGGTAGGTGAGCATTGAGTAAAGAGCGGTCTCTATCGATAACAGGTAAGCTGCGGCCAAGAAGATTATGATGTTGATCAAAATGATGACGTCGCCAATGGTCACGCCCAACTTACGGCTCAAGAAGATGGCCAACACTTCGGTACCGTCAAGTACACCTCCACCCCTAATCGAGAGTCCGATACCGGCACCGAGAAAAAATCCACCGAAAACGGCCACCAACAACCTATCTTCGGTCACCTCGGGAAACTCAACCAATGTCAACACCAGGGCCAACCCGAGAATGGCCAAAACGGCCTTGATGGTAAACTGCCTGCCAATCACTCGAAAACCCAAAATAAGAAAGGGAATGTTGACCAAAATAATGAGCAATGCCAAAGAGACATTGGATACTTCGCTCACCAACAGCGAAATACCCGTAGCGCCACCATCGATGAACCGATTGGGCAATAAAAAGCTTTCAAGGCCAAATGCCGCAGAAAAAATTCCTGCAATGATGAAAAATGTATCCTTAAGGGAAGAATTGACCCCCAATCTGAAGCGTCTTGTTTTCAACAATCTTCGATATTTCAAGATTACATTTTTCTCCATATCATCTATCGATCATAAGTTCTGGGGATTGATGGCCAGGCTCTTGAACAATTTGGCCTTGGTCGTGAAATATTTATTCTGAACCTCATTCTGTTTCAACTCGGCATCGATCAATTTGCTTTCCCGCGAATTGATCAAAAAAAGTGAGCTTTCACCAAAACTGAACTTACGCTCTTCAGCCGAGAGCAAGGTCCCGTAATCGGTGACTATGTCGTTTATCAACCTATTCTGTTCATTAAAGGAATCGAGTTCATTATAGATGGCCAACACCTTGTTCTGTATTTCGATTTCAGCGTTGTCGAGCTCAAATTGCGCATCTTGCAACTTGAATTTCGCCAATTTCAAATCACCTCTTTCCTTTCTTAGAAACAAGGGAAACCTAAAGCTGACACCACCTTTGTATTCTTGTGTCTCAAAGGAATTGATCTGATCTGGGGTCTCGGTAAGAAAATTGTACTCCACATCAATTTTTGGCAACAACTTATTTGCTTTCAGGCGCTTATCGACCGTTAAGCCCTCAATCTTGAAGTTCAACGAACGTAGTTTCGGATGGTTTTCCAAGGTGAAGCTATCTAAAGGTTTTCCCATGATTTCAAGAGTGGCATCAATTTCATTGTCCATATCCACATCAGGAATCACATTGGATTGTAGTTCAACGGGCACATCTTCAATCCATAGAAAATTGGAAAGCTCCAAAGACTTTTGCACCAGTCTGACCTTGGCCTGCTCTAGGCTTAAGGCCCTGTTTTGAACAGCTATTTTGGCCTCAACGGTATCTATGGTGGCTATATCACCTGCCAAGGCACTTTGCCTCACGCCCTCAAATCGAATGGTCGCGTTTTCAAGAAAATTTCTAAAGACCTGGGCATCTTTGTAGGCCTGCAACCAATCGAAATAGGCCAACGAGGCATCAAAGAGCACTTCGTTCACCAATAAATCTTGGTCGGCTATCGACTGCTCCCTAAAAAATTTGGCCATTCGCAGTGTGGCCATTCGCTCGTTGATCCAAAAACCCTGACCCAATGACATGGAGACCCCGGCGCTGTAAAGACCGTCTGTGGGCACTGTTTCATCTGAACTGATGAAATCACCTTGGTTTTGCTCAAAGTTCCCCTTTAGTTCAACACCAAAATAGGTGGGTATTTTGAACGTGGCATTTAGCCGGTCCCAATACTCGGTTCCCTTGAACTCTTTTCTTTCATAATCCACTTCGATCTTTGGGTCAAAGCCTCCGCGGGCACGCATCAGGTTGGCCTGCCCTATACTGATGGCCAGTTGGGCCTGTTTGGCAACCGGATGATACTTTTTCACATAGCCCAAGTACTCATTGAAATTCAGAACCAATGTGTCTTGTTGGGCCAAAACCGCAGTACAGACCAAGAAAAAAAGTGTCACTAAATAAGTTCTCATTATTACTTCTTTTCTGTCTTGGCCATCTCTTCTTGATCAGGCTGGTAATAATTGGGCGGAAAGCCGTTCAATTGTCGCCAGAGCTCAAACCAAATGGGCACATCTTCAAGCAAGGCAATAGTATTGGCCCCTGAGCCTACCCTGAGCTCTTTTGGCCAGGGATGGTCTTCGGGGTCTGGTGCCAATAGTACTCGGTATTTGCCGTTCTCGCTGATGAAGGTTTCCACGGCAACAACGACACCGCCATAGGTTCCATAAGAAAGATTGGGCCAACCGCTAAAGACAATAGCGGGCCAACCATCAAATTGAATACGTACTTTTTCACCAAGATGCATCAGGGGCAAGTCTAAAGGCTTCACATAGGTCTCGACCGCCATGTCATATTTGGCCGGCATGATGCCCACTAAGGCATCGCCTTCTTTGAAAGCCTCTCCAACACCACCTTGAACGGCCCTATTGATATAGCCACTGCGCGGAGCCCGTATATAGTACATATCATTGCGTATTGAATAGTTCGTGTATTCATTCTCAAGCTTCGTGACCTGGGCCTCTGAATCGAATTGGTTTGATTGCGCCGTAAACATATCGCTTCTGGCTTTTGAAATCTTGTCGGTGTACTCTGCCTCTATTCGGTTTATTTCGACCCGGGCATTGATAACATCGTTCTTACTGGCCAACAACTTGTTCTCTTGCGAAATCAATTTGGCCTGCGCTTCTTGTAGCTTCAATCGTTTTTCTTCTACATCGGTGACCGCTTTCAGCCCTTCTGATTCTAATTGTACCACCCGATCGTACTGACGCTGCGCTATGATAATATTGGTATTGGCCGCTTCAAGGTCAATACTATCGCTCTGCACCTTCAATTTCGACTGTATCAATTTGTTTCTGGCCTGCTCAAGTTTTAGAGATCGCTCATTGGTCAAGGCAGTGATTTGTGTGTTCAAGGCCTTTACCTTTTCTTGATAAGAAGTGACCGCCATCTCTTTGGCCCTGATCTGTTGCCCTGTACGTTCTACCAAATTTGGGTCGAAGTACTCATTCTTGATTTCAGAAATGTGTAAGATGGTATCGCCCTTCTGCACAAAATCACCCTCTCGCACATACCATTTTTCTATTCTACCAGGTATGGGAGACTGAATGGTCTGCGGTCGCTGATCGGGCGTCAAAGTCGTTAGATAGCCTTCTCCGATAACATTCTGGGTCCACGGCAAAAACAGTACAATGAGGCAGATTATCGCAAAAGTGAGCAAAAATCGGTTGAAGTATTTATAGTATCTTCTGGGAAAGACCTTCTGTGCAGCTTTGTACTGCATCAAATCGACTTTCTGGTTCAACTTGTTATCGGTAATATTAAGCATTGCCTCCAGGTATTTCTTTGATTAATCTTCCACTATCCATAGTAATGATCCTACCACATCGTTCAATCCATTTCTCATTTTCACTGACTACGATGAGTGCCCATCCATTCTTGGGGTCACTTAGAAAATCCATAATTTCAATGGCCTCACCTTCGGTAAACTGGTCAAGCGGATCTTTCAAAATCAAGATTTTCGGCCGTCTGACAATACTTCTGGCCAATACAATCTTTTTTGAAATGGTGTAGGGTATCTGCCTGCCCTCTGGATATAATATGGTATTTAACCCTTTAGGCTGCTCTTTTACAAATTGGGTGAGCTTGGTTTTCTCCAAGGCCCAATACACCTCTTCTTTTGAAATGTTCTTGTCACCGAAGGTGATGTTGTTGAGAATACTTCCTTCAAAAGGCGATTCTTCGGCAAGAGACTGCCCAATATGTGACCTATAATAGTTTAGATTGACACCTTTCAGCGAAACATCGTTCACGAAAATATCGCCAGAATCGGGCTCTAAAATCCCAGCGATCAATCGCAAAAGGGTAGATTTGCCCGAGCCGCTTGGCCCATTTAACAAAATGGTGCACGATGGTGAGATATTCAATGATACCTCATCGATTATTCTCTTCTTCCTATCTGGAACATGGTAAGTGACTTTTGCCAATTCGATATAAAAGCCTTCGTTTTGCTTGAAGGGTTTTTCTCCGCTAGGTGACTCCAATTTTTTATCCACCACCTGACCCAACTTTTCAAGAGAGGTCAACAGGTCATAAAAAGTTTCAAGGCCCAAAATTAATTTCTCGACCGAGCTTATGACGAGAAGTATAATGATCTCGGCGGCTACGAATTGACCGATGTTCATTTCTTGGTTCAAGACAAGCAACCCTCCAATGAGCAATAGCCCTGCAGTGACCAGTACTTTAAACCCTATCATTTGTATGAACTGGAGCACCAAAATCTTAAAATGGCCTTCGCGGGCATCTAAATAATCAACTACAAGGCCGTCATTTTTATCAATGGCATGTGAGGTTTTACCCGACAGCTTGAAGCTCACAATAGAGCGGGCAATCTCTTGGATCCAATGGGCCACTCGATATTTATGTTTTGATTCTTGAAGGCTCGTCTCAAGACCTTTGGTGGCCGTGAATTTGAACACCACATAGATCAAAAGCAATAATAAGATGCCATAAATGATGAAGAATGGGTGGTAAAAAGAAAGTAGCAGTAACCCAAATATGATCTGCAACAAGGCTGCTGGAAAGTCTATCAAGATCTTTGAAAGACTTTTTTGAATGGTCAACGTATCAAAAAACCTATTGGCAAGCTCTGGCGGGTAGTAGTTGCTCAATTGGCTCATTTTAATCTTTGGAAAACGATAGGCAAATTCAAAAGATGACCGCGTAAAAATCTTCTGCTGAACATTTTCAATAATTCGAATCTGCATCAACTGTAAAAGACCGACAAAAGCCACGCCCAAAGTCACCAAGATAACCAATACCATCCAAGAGGTACTGACTTGGGCCCCTTGTATCAGGTTTATGATGGCTTGTATGCCCAATGGAAGTGACAAATTCACCAAACCGGCAAAAATAGCGTAGTAAAAAACCTGAAGAATATCTTTCTTGTCAAGTTTTAGAAGACCCATGAGCCTTTGCCATGCGGTCATAATGTTTTGAGCCATGTTATTGAGATTTTAAAGTTTTGAATGCCAAGTCGATAAAAAACTGAGCTGGATTATCATTGGCATTGCAGTTGGTCAAACTTTGAAAATGGTCTTTTAAGAAATTTTGGTGCTGCACCCCCTCTAGAATAGTGCTCGCCAAGCTTTTTGAATAGAGGTAATCACCATTGACGGCTTGTATCATCTCACTTATACGGGTCACCATTCGCTTGTAAATCACAAAGTAGCCCTCTTTGTTCTCTATATCTACCTCTTTGGTCAAAAACGATTTTGAAGATTCGTTGATGACGATACGGTTCAATACCACTTCGTTGATATGTGAAAAATGTGAGTCTTCTTCAACAGGTTTTGAAATGATCTCAATGGCCCTTTTTAGTTTTTCATCGGCGTTGGAAATACTGTTGGTCGAGAACACCAATTGGTATTCTACCCAACCCCAGTACCAAGAAGTCAGATATACCAATAGTTTGTGCTTGTTTTCAAAATAACGGTAGATAGAGCTTTCATTAGACCCAATCTCATTGCCCAATTTCTTGAAAGTAAAAGCTTCAAAGCCCATTTCATCAATCATCAAGATACTTTGCTCAATGATTCTTTTGCCTAAATTTGATGATTCTGGATCTTTGACAAATACTTTTTCATTAATGGCAATTTTGACGGTTTGCAATAGTCTTTCCATGTTCACAGTAAATTTGATGACAAATATAATAGCATTACTATCATATTTTAATAGTTTAACTTACTTTTAACGAAAGTAATACTAATTATATTCTGAATAGCTGTTATTTTTAGATACTAAATTTTTAAGCCTATGAAAAGATTTTTACACACCTTATTTTTTTGTGTTCTAATAATAACGGGATTAGATGCCCAGACCCAGACCTACGAAATGGGTTTTGAACACTTTCAAGAAAGTCGTGGAGACACCGATAACGAGCTCATTGCAAAGTTACCGTATTCTGAGGTAGTCTTATTACATAATTCTTTAAATAGTAGGTCTAGCCTAGGGGCCACACTCAACTTTCACGGCAATGTAGTAGTGATCGATCAAATGGATATCATGCCTGACGGAAGTACCCAGATCATCATCAGACGTGAAGACGGAAAGAATTTCTTCGGGTACACCCCTACCTTAAGAGCTGTTTTGAAAGCTGTTGATACCAGTGGGGGAGAATTCTTGGAAGCAGAAAATAGTAACAACAATTAATAATCAATAAAGTTAAGATACTATGAAACAAAAACTTTTTTTACTGGCCTTTGCAACATTGGTATTTGTGTTGCCCTCAAAAGCACAAGATTATCAAGACTTGGTCAAGATAGGTGATGAGCTAATCATTTCGTCACCTGTTTCGAGCGACTATAAATATATCGATGTGCCAAGAAAAAACTTCATCATAAAGAGAGGTGGCATTGCCAATATGAAAAGTCTTGAAAATAGAAAAACCATTGTAAAAGCCATTGACAATCGGGGCAGTTATGTTAAGGTAACCCTTTCACCGGCAGATGGTGGCAAGTTCTTTAACGTATATCGTGAACTAAATGCCGATCTCAATGGCGCTATTGAAAACGGCGAACTGATCATTTCAACAAAAAGTAAGCGTCAATCAATAGCGAGATAATAATCTTTGTTCTCTATGAGAAGCGCCGACCCGCTTCATGTTCATAAAATCGTCAATAATAAGGTCGGCGCTTTAATTTTTAAGAATGGTATTGGTCCATATCATATGTGAAAGTAAGAGCCAAGCTTTGGATATCGTTGATGTTCTCATTGAAGAAAGGTTGATGCTCGATGCCATGATTTCTGACAAATTACTGTTCAAGAGGTTGAAAAGTGGAGAAACTGAAAGCCATGAGAGAACCTTGGTAATGGGCACCACCAAGGCATTGCTTTTTAAGACCATAGACCAAAGAATAAAACAAGTTTTCACTTCAACGGCACCATTGGTCTATGCAATGCCGATCGTATATATGAATGCCGAGCAGACCCAAGAACTTCAGGCCGAAACCCGAAAAGTATAAAAACCAGATATGCGCTTTCCTGATTGGCTCCATTTTTCGAAACCCAAGGAAGAAAAGAAAGTTGGAAACGCAGATGCCAATGCCGATGAAATTCATCTTATCAAAGGTCTCTTTACACCGACTGAGGCCGCAGATGTACTATTGTCATTTCTTAACGATAAGATCAAGTTTCATACCATACGTCAGTTAAACCTAGAACAAAACGACCCGACCGCTAGGGTTGATTCAAAAGAAAGAATCGAAGATTTAAGAGCGGCCAAAAAAAAGGTGACCGAAATGGTGGTGTCGGCACAAAGTAACGGTGAACTGCTTCAAATCGATAGCACCATTGCGATTCGATTCAAGAAAGATGGTGGTTCAGCAGATTGACAATACCTTACCGGTAGGCTTCCAACCATTTGAAATCTTCTTGAATGATCGTAGATTTTTCTTCTCTGAGAAAGTCAAGAAAGGCCAAGGCCACAGGGGAATGTTTTTTTGCCTTGGGCCAAATCATATTCCACCTCGTCGTTATGGGCAATCCCTTTGTCGGGTAGGTAATGAGGTTCCCATTTTTGAGTTCGTTCTTGATACCGATCAACGGCATGATCGAACAGCCCAAACCGGCCAGTACGGCCTGTTTTACGGCCTCGTTCGAGGTCAATTCTATTTTTTTGCCAATTTCAATTTCCCTGCTCTTTATATAGCCTTCCATGGCGGCCCGTGTCGCCGATCCCTCTTCCCTAAAAATCAAGGGTATGTTCATTTGGGCTGTTTTCGTATTTATTTTCACTTCTTCAAAATACTGTGGATTGCCCACTAGATAGAGTACGTTTGACATCAAATCGACCGTATTCAGTTCTAGGTGGTCGGGCAATACCGACACCAGTGCAAAATCGACCTCATTTTGTTCAATGCTCTCGACCACCCTCGACTTGTTGGTCACATCCATGACCAGGTCGACCCTTGGATTTTCTCTCATAAAAGCCGATAAAAAATAGGGCATCACATACTTACCGGTAGAAACCACCGATATTCTGAGCCGGCCGGCCAGTTCACCCCCGTACGAAAGCATCTTATAATTGATGGCATCGACTTCGTTCAAGATACGATTGGCGACCTCGGCGATCTCTCTGCCAAAATCGGTTACATAAAGTTTTCTACCGACCACTTCGGTCAAGGGAATTGGAAATTGATCTTGAAAATTTCTTAGCTGTATCGACACGGCGGGCTGGGTGAGGTGCAATTCTTCAGAAGCCTTGGTAATACTCTGTTTATCACATATTTTAAGAAAGACCTTTAACTGATGAAGTGTAAAATTCATAAACAATATTAATGTTTAACATTATAAATATAAATAAAAATATATAAAATATTAGTTCCACCTTTGCCGCGTTTTTGATCAAACGAAACAACAACGTGAACATAACCCCATCTTTTGAGTGGTGCCAAAAATAGTTCAATCCTAAATCTATAAGTTGAATGGATCTTCACCTTCTCATCGACAATCTCACGAATCCGGCATTGTTATTTTTCTTTTTGGGAATACTTGCCGTACAATTGAAGAGTGATCTCGAAATTCCTTCAAACTCATCAAAATTCATTTCGCTTTACCTGCTTTTTTCCATTGGCTTCAAAGGCGGTTTGGAACTCTCGCACAGTGAACTCAACATGGAAATATTATGGTCACTGCTGTTCGGTATCTTTTTGGCGGTTTCTGTACCCGTATATGCCTACTTCGTACTCAGAAGAAAGTTCAGTGTTGAAAACTCGGGGGCCATTGCCGCGGCATACGGATCGGTAAGTGCGGTCACTTTCGTGACCGCAATCTCCTTTCTTGAAATCGAACAGATCGATTTCGGGGGCCATATGGTGGCCGTAATGGCACTTATGGAAGCACCCTCGATCATCATTGGGGTCATTCTGATGTCCATCTTCAAAAAGAACAAAAAAGAAAAGACCGACTTTAAAAAAATATTGCACCATTCGCTGACCAACGGTAGCGTGCTTTTGATTCTTGGAAGCTTGGTGATCGGCTTCTTGGCCAATGATCAGCAGGCAGAGGGCATCAAACCCTTTACCACAGATATTTTTAAAGGTTTCTTGGCCGTTTTTTTACTGGACATGGGCATTACGAGCGGTAGAAAGCTCAATGATTTTCTCAAAAAAGGGTGGTTTGCCCTAATTTTCTCCATCATTGTTCCTATCATCAATGGGTGCTTTGTGGCATGGTTCAGCCAATTCATCACCGAAAGCATCGGCAATAGGTTCTTGTTTGCCATTTTGGCGGCGAGTGCTTCCTATATTGCAGTACCCGCCGCAATGCGATTGGCGGCCCCGAAAGCAAATCCCAGTCTTTATATTCCAATGGCCCTGGCCATCACTTTCCCCTTCAACATTACTTTGGGTATGCCCCTTTATCTGTATCTTGTGCAGAATTTTTGATTTTTTGTATGGATAAAAACAGATGCGGTTGGTGTGAGGGCGACCCCTTGTACGAGGCCTATCACGATGAAGAATGGGGCGTACCCGTCAAAGACGATGCCACACTTTTTGAATTCTTGGTCTTGGAGACCTTTCAAGCAGGCCTCAGTTGGATAACCGTTCTAAGAAAGCGCAAGAACTTTAAAAAGGCCTTCGATAATTTTGATTACAAAAAGATTGCCCATTATCCCCAAACAAAGATCGATGCACTCTTACAAGATGCGGGCATCATCAGAAACAAGCTGAAGGTATATGCCACGGTGACCAATGCCCAAGCCTTTATGGAAGTGCAAAAAGAGTTTGGAAGCTTTAGTGAATATATCTGGGGCTTCGTCAATGGCGTACCCATCAAAAACAGTTTTGATGACTATCGCAATGCTCCGGCCAAGACCGAATTATCAGATGTCATTAGCAAAGACCTAAAAAAACGTGGCTTCAAATTTGTCGGCAGTACCGTGGTCTATGCCCACATGCAAGCCACGGGAATGGTGAATGACCACGAAACCAGTTGTTTTCGATACAATGAAGTGTAAGCTGTTTGTTTGCTTGATTTTCTTATTCTTTTCAGGGATTTTGCTTTCCCAAGAAAAAAGAGAGCGTGAAACCAGAATCAAAGAGTCAGCGTTTCCAAAAGTTGCGCTCAAAACGATTTCTTCCTATCTCGAGGATGCCAAAAGAATTCGATTCTATAGAGAGTTTGACGGCGAAAAGATTTCCTATGAGACCAAATTCAAAAAAGACCGCCTTTTCTTCAGTGTCGAATTTGACTCTATCGGGGTGCTGGAAGATGTCGAATTTCTCATCAAGAAAGTCGATATTCCAGAAGATAGCTGGAAGAAAATCGAAACCTATCTAGAACAAAAATTTGACCGTCCGCGCATAAAAAAGATACAGCAACAATATACACGGCAAAACGGGGACGATGGGCAGACACTTAAGGAGGCCTTTCAAAACCTACTCGTGCCCTACATGAACTATGAGCTTATCATTTCAAGTAAAAACGGGAAAGGTTTTCAAGAATACGAATTGCTCTTTGATTCAAACGGAACCTTTGTAAAATTGCGAAAGTCATCCCCTCAGAAATATGACCATGTTCTGTACTAGGCTATTTTGGCCGTTCCTTTTTTTGGGTTGCCTTCTAACACAAGCCCAAGAGAACTTTACTGGTTATTTTCAACCACAAGTGGCCCTAAACTATGATGTAACCCCATTTTACTCCCATAATTTCAGTGTACAGAACCGCAACTATTTTTATGAAGATGAAGAGTCACGGCTTCAGGTGCGTCAACTCGACCTTTCCCATTTCTCAAACCTAAAAATAAGGGATAACCAAAGTATGGCTTTTGGAATCATGTACCGTTTTAGGGAAAACTTTGACGATGGCCCAAACGAATTACGTTTCACCCAGCAATATAATATCACCCAAAAGAAATTTGTCGTTCGCTATGGGCACCGTTTTCGCACAGAACAGCGTATCACTGATGTGTTGACCACCCATCGTTTCCGCTATCGGTTTTCCATCGACTTTCCGCTGTTGGGCGAACGAATCGATATCGGCGAGCCATACCTTGTCGGAAACCTAGAAACCCTATTGAGCCTTGCAAAATCTCAACAACCACAATACGACCAGCGGTTGACCTTGAACCTTGGGTGGTTGTTGAACAAAGAGACCAAACTTCAAGTGGGCACCGAATACCGTTTCGAAGATTTTACGGCAGAAACTGAAAATGTACTGTTCTTCTTGACCACTTTAAACTTTTCGCTTTAGCAGATCAACAAATACTTTACGGGAAATCTCTTCTGCACCCATGCTCTTGAGATGTGGGGTAGGTACCTGGCAATCGATCATCGTATAATTTTTTTGTGCCAATTCATCAGCCAATCGTATCAGGGCAAACTTTGAGGCGTTCGACACCAGACTGAACATGCTCTCACCACAAAAGACATGGCCCAAATCTACCCCATATAGGCCGCCGACCAGCTTATCTTCTTGCCAAACCTCGTACGAATGAACATGCCCTTTTCTATATAGTTCAAGGTAAGCTTTCTTCATATTGGAGGTGATCCAAGTACCCGGATGGTCTTTTCTCCCCACACTTGCACAATGGTCAATGACCGCTTCAAAATCAGTGTTCTTAGTGAGCCTGAACCGCCCATTTGACATGATTTTCTGCATACTTTTTGAAACCCTTATCTTCTGTGGAAACAGTACCATTCGTGGGTCGGGCGACCACCACAGAATCAATGTGTCATCATTGAACCAAGGAAAAATACCGCTGCGGTAGGCCAACAATAACCTTTCTACCGATAGATCCCCTCCAATGGCCAATAAACCTTCTTCGCTGGCCTTGTCAAGAGGCGGAAACTCTAATTCTTGACCAAGAAAAGCAATAGGGAGTTCCCTTTCCTGATTGTTCATAGCAATACTCTTTATTCTAAAGTTACTGAAATAGATTCAGAAAACGAGTAACCCCACTATATATATAACACCTCCGAAGAACATAAAAATAAGGGTGTACGGCAAAATCTCCTTAGCCTTCAGCTTTGTGATACCCAAAAGCGGCAACGCCCAAAACGGTTGCAGCATATTCGTCAATTGATCGCCATAGGCCAAGGCCATGATGGCTTTTGGCAAGGGCACGCCCAACTGCGAAGCCGATTCAAGCACCAAGGGGCCCTGTACGGCCCATTGGCCCCCACCGCTGGGCACAAAAATATTGACTAGGCCAGCACTCAAAAATGTAAAAAGCGGCAAGGTCACATCATTGCTTATAGACACAAAAAAGTCTGAGATTTGGCCGATCATACCGCTTTGGGCCATTATGCCCATAATACCAAAATAAAGCGGAAACTGTATTAAAATACCGGCCACATCGCCAATGGCCTCTTCAACTGCGTTCAAAAAGCTTTTAAAGCTTCCATGAAGCAAAAGCGCCATTCCGAACATAAAAAAGTTGAGCATGTTCGGGGTGATGTTCAGCGTTTGCATCGCGGGCAGATATTGCAACAGAAAAACACCCAAAACCAACAATGCGAACGCTGTTGAGAAAATTTTGGAATAATCCAATTTTTCTGCCCCTGCCAATTTCTCCTTTTTTTCGTGCTTGAATTGGTAGGTTTCTAGATTTATTGTCGTTGGTGGAATTTTTTTCCCCATGAAAAAGACAAGCAAAGAAATGGCCGTGGCGACCGTACCAAAAATCACCAGATTTGAAATACTGAAAACCGTGAGCCCTGTAGAAATCGAATCGGGCAGTGATCCGATAATACTTGCTGTTGAAGCACCGTGCATCAAATCTTTCAAATGCCCCGATTCGGCTACCTTGATGGGCGCCGAACCACTGATACCCCCATGCCAGACCATTAGCCCAACATAGCCCGAGGCCCCTATCAGAGGGTAATTTATGGGAATACCCTTGGCCTGTGCATGCTCACCAACTTTTCTGGCCAAAATGGCGCCAAAAATCAAGCCAAGCCCCCAATTGAAGAACGAAACGAGCATGGTCGGCAAAGCGACCAACAAAGCAGCATTCGAGGTGTTGTTCACATATTTCGTGATTCGCATGATAAGCCCTTCCATCGGTTTGCTCAAGACCAGCACATGCCCCAAGACCAAGATGAGCATCATTTGATAGGCAAAGACCAAAAGGCCATTGTTCCAAATGCCCGCTTCCCAATACGACAATATTGCGAACAGGTGGTTCTCACCTGCCTCTGGCTCCGTAAAAAAAAGTGCCAACACAATGGTCAGCACACTTAATACTATTGCAATGGTAAAGGGTGAAGGCAAATACCTTCTAAAAACCTTTTCTATAAAATTGGTCAGGTGCATTGCCTAAAAGGGAAGGTCATCGGGCTCTTCCTCTTTTAGGTCTTCAACGGGTTCAAAAGCCTCCATCGGTGGTACCGGCGGTATATTCTCTGAATCTTGCCCTGCTTCAAGGCTCTCTATACGCCACCCCTGAATAGAATTGAAATATTTGGTCTCGCCCTGCGGATTTACCCATTCACGCCCGCGTAGATTGATGCTGATTTTGACCATTTGACCTACTTGAAAAGCATCTAACAGGCTGGTCTTGTCTTGAACGAATTCAATTAGTATGTGCTGCGGATATTGTTCTTCGGTGGTAATCACCACTTCTCTTTTTCGAAAACCGTTGTTACCATATTCTTTGGTCTCGTCGATAAGTTTTATTCTTCCCTGAATCTCCATGTCTCTTTTTTAATTCGTACCAAAAATACACAAATGGCCCAGAAACCTGCGCGTTGAATATAATGGGTTTTCAACATTTTATACCTTTTTGCGTTATCTTTAAATTGCAAACGGCCTGGCATGAAGTTTAACCCCAGAAAACGGACACCATATATCTTTCTTCTGATGTCAGCCTTTGTCATCGTCAGCCTTATTTTGTGGAATACCAATAGTTTCTTCAGAAAATTCAAGGAAGAGGAACGCCTTAAAATGGAAATCTGGGCAACTGCCCAATCTGAACTGCTTCAGGCAGCAGAAGATCAAGAACTGGGCAATCTGACCCTTAAAGTATTGGGCAACAATACCTCAACCCCAATGATCTTGCAGAACAAAGATGGTTCTATTAGAACCAACAACATGCCCGAAGAGCTGACAGCCGATAGTGCCCACATCAAGAAAAAAATGCGGCAATTCGCCAATGAGAACACCCCCATAACCATTGAGGACCGTGGTGAAGAACTCGCTACCCTCTATTATGGAAATTCTGAGGTGCTCAAAAAACTTAAATACTACCCCATTGCCCTGCTCTTGATCATTTTTCTCTTCGGAGCGGTCATCTTCTTCTTTTTCAAGACAAACAAAGCTTCGGAACAGAACAAACTTTGGGCCGGTATGGCCAAAGAGACCGCCCACCAAATCGGTACGCCCCTCACCTCGCTTTTGGGTTGGAATGAACTTTTGAAAACAGAAAACATCAATCCTGAAGTGACAAGGGAAATTGAAAAAGATATTTCTCGCCTCCAGACCATTACTGAACGTTTTTCGAAAATCGGTTCGACTCCCGAACTAAAAATGCACGACATTGTTTCAGAGACTGAAAAAGCCTATCAATATCTCAAAAGACGTAGTTCTAAACTCATTCACTTCTCGTTCAGCTCAAACATAGAGCATTTGCAGGTACCCCTTAATATGCCATTGTTCAACTGGAGCATTGAAAATCTTGTCAAAAACGGAATCGATGCCATGAAGGGTAAGGGCAATATTTCAATACAGGTCGAAAAAAACGGAAACCATGTGAACATTTTGGTCTCCGATACTGGCCATGGCATTCCCAAGGGCGATTTTCAAAACATCTTCAACCCTGGCGTGACCACAAAAAAAAGAGGCTGGGGACTGGGTCTCTCATTGGTAAAAAGAATCATCGAAGAATACCACAACGGAAAAATTAAAGTACTTTCGTCAAGTAAAGAGGGAACAATCATGCAGATTTCATTAAAAGCAAGTCATTGATTATGGCCAAAGAAAAGCAAATAGTCATTAAGGATGCCGAAATCTCGAACAACTGCCCCGAATGTTTCAACCAAGAGCTAAAACTTACTTTTTATCAAAAGCACAAACACAACCCTTTTTTTCAGAGAATTACCGGTGAAGTAACCAGTGAAATCAAGTGTAAAAAGTGTTATTCGCTCATTTACCCCGTTAATTGGACCCCCGACATCGAGCGGGTTTTTGAATACTACAACAAACTGGTCGAACCCGATAGGCCATCGATACGCTTTACCACCCTGTTTTATGTACTGTTGTTATTGCTTATCGTACTGGTGGGCACAGGCGTTTATCTATATTTGGAGGGGATTATTTGATCGCTTCCCTTATTTTTTTGGCGATTTCCTCAAACTCTTCATTGGTCATACTGACCTTGTGCTGAAAGGTAGCATTCTTCATACTGTGCAGCGGAATTAGATGCACATGCACGTGCGGCACTTCCAAACCGATGACCGTCATGCCCACTCGTTCACAGGGCACTGTCTTTTCAATGCCCTTTGCGACCTTTCGCGAAAAGGCCATTAAACCCATATAGGTGTCTTCGTCAAGATCAAATATTTTGTCAACCTCTTTCTTCGGAACACAAAGCGTATGCCCTTTTGAATTTGGTTCAATGTCTAAAAACGCAAAAAAATGATCGTCTTCAGCAATTTTATAGCATGGAATCTCTCCTTGGATGATCTTGGTGAAAATACTGGCCATTTGGTGTTGGTTGAAATAAAAAATCCTGCTTCCGGCAGCAAGATTAAAGATAACACTTTTGCAGTGATGTCAATCTCTGGCAATCTCCAAAATTTCAAATTTCAAAGTACCGTTTGGCACTGTTATCTCGGCTATATCGCCAACCGATTTCCCCAAGAGGCCCTTACCAATGGGTGATGTGACAGAAATTTTTCCTGACTTCAAATCTGCCTCACTTTCGGCCACCAAGGTGTACTTCATTTCTTGTCCATTGCCCTGGTTCTTCAACTTTACCGTTGATAGCACCAAAACCTTTGAGGTATCGAGTTGTGACTCATCGATCAATCTTGCATTGGCTACGGTCTCTTCCAATTTTGAGATTTTCATTTCCAACAATCCCTGTGCTTCCTTGGCAGCATCATATTCGGCATTTTCAGACAAATCGCCCTTATCTCGTGCTTCGGCGATGGCCTGTGAGGCTTTTGGCCTTTCGACATCCCTTAAATGATCTAGTTCTTCCCTAAGCTTTTTCAGTCCTTCAGCTGTGTAATAAGATACATTGCTCATATCACCATAATTTGATGCCCTTCGAACATGGGTTTTGAACTGTTTGAAAGGCCACATTTTTTAAATAGAAAAAATCCTCTGCTTTTCCCATGCTTGCACGGTTTTTGCGAGGATTTAACGCAAAGATACATATTTTTTGAGCATTTTTACATTTACAAAACCATTTTGCCCTTTATGAAATACTTGCCCCACCTGTTTATTTTGACACTTTTTTTGGGTTGTAGTAAAGACAGTGCAGACCGCAATCCTTTTTTACAGGAAACCAATTTCAGGTTTGACCTAAACCTCAATCTACCACTCTATAATGGCCTCAATACTATCGGAAATCCTGTTTATGTGGGCAACAATGGGGTAGGCCTAAGGGGTGTCTTCGTGATGAAGACCAGTATCGATGTTTTTTTTGCCTTTGAGGCCAGCTGCCCGAACCATGCGCCCAATTCATGCTCTACCATGTCTTTGAACGGGCAGAATGTTACCTGCTCATGCGAAGATTTTGAATACAGCCTGTTCACGGGGCAATTATTGAACCGCCCTGATGATGGCGAACGCTATTTTGATCTGCTTTTCTATAGGGCCGTACAAAGTGGCAATACCGTGACCATATCAAATTAACACTCAAATTTTTCCAAGAATACTGTCCATCACCCAACTGGTGTGCAGTCCGTCTTCACCCAAAGAGGGGTGGACCCCCTTGCCCACTAAATGGTTTTTGATGTTTTCGACATGAAACTGTTGAATGTGCTTTGGATTTTCAACAAACAATGTCTCTTCTGCATTTTTAGTGATCAGCTGTAAGGGTTCTTCGCCAAAAACCGAAAAAATAATCTTGCCTGCAGATCCATAGATTTCAACTTTATCTTCTCGATGGGCAGTGCCAAAATTCCAACTTCCCTCGCCGGTCATTCCATTTTCATAGACCCAGTTTCCCACAATGGCATCATAAGCATTGTAAAGCCCCATTTGGTTCTGTGCAAACCCTTTTGCCTCTTTTACTTTTCCGAAGAAATAGGAAAACAGGTCAAGGCCATGGCTTGCCAAATCATCAAAATAACCGCCACGAGCGGTCTCGGGGTCGGTACGCCAATTGTATCGGCCACTCAAATCAATCTCGTTCGGTGGTTTGCTCAAATGCCACCTAATATGTCGAACCGAACCGATACGGTCTTCATCAAGCCATTGCTTGATCCTGTTAAAGCGAGGCAACGAGCGACGGTAATGGGCAATGAACAACGGCAGTTTTTTTTCTTGAAAAGCCTTTTGAATAGAAAGGCTATCTTCATAGGTAGGTGCCATTGGTTTTTCAATGCAGCAAGGCTTTCCCAGATCTGCCACTTTTAGGGCATATAATCTGTGGGTATCAGGTGGGGTGGCTATATAGACCGCATCGACAAGAGAACTTTCGATCAATTCTTTTGGGTCGTTGGTGTACTTCGGAACATTATGCCTATTCGCATAATCTTTTGCTTTTTCAATACTGCGTCGCATGACCATTGATACTTCGAAACCATCGGTCATTTGAAAGGCCGGACCACTTTTTACTTCGGTCACGGCCCCACAACCGATAAAGCCCCAAAGAATGGGGCTTTTGTCAAAAAAAGGATACGGTATATTCACTATTGGACTTTACCCAAAGATATGCTTAAAAATTGAGGGTGGCCCCCAATAAAAAATTGATGCCTGCCTGTGGATAAAAACCCGCACCTTCAATAGTGGTCACACTTCCTGAAGAATCATCATCAAAAGTGAAAAAGAAGCCGTTTGAAACTATATCTTCATCAAAAAGGTTGTTAACCAACCCTGACAGCACAATACTTTTGATGAACGAATTGGTCTCAATAGTGTACTGCAGGTTCAAATCGGTCTGTGAGTAGGCTTCCAATACAGAAGCCTCTGAGTCGATATTGCCCATATACTGTTCGCCCACATATTTTGAGAGCAAAGAGACCTGAAAACGTTCGTTCGGGGTAAAGATTAGCATATTGCCCGCAACCACATTAGGTGAATAGGCAATGTTCGTATTGCCCAAGTTCTGCAGCACCCCGTCACGTTGAAAGACAAAATCTACATTTTTGTTACTGCTCAGGGCAATATTGGGTCGTATTTGCCATTTGGTGCCCAAGGCAATACTGGCATCAATTTCAAGCCCCAAACGGTAACTGTCGCCCACATTTGCGCGAAGCGGTGCGCCCACATCGTTCAGTTCACCTGTCAGCACCAGTTGATCTTTGTAGCGCATGTAGTACACATTGGTATTCAACTGTACCGATGTAGAAACGTAACGCCACCCCAATTCAAAATCGTTTAGTTTCTCAGGTCGCGGATTGCCGTTCTCATAATCATTCCGGTTCGGCTCTCGATTGGCCCTGGCATAAGAAAAATAAAAGTTGTGGTTTCGGTTCAAATCAAAGGTCACCCCTGCTTTCGGATTGAAGAAGTTAAATGTATCATCGACCAAACCGGTATCCTCGCCATTGGCCTCATAGCCCACCGTTCTGTACTGAAGGTCACCGAAGAGGCTCCATTTTTGGTTCAATTTATAAATGGCCTTTGAATAGAGATTAAAATCGGTCTTCGTTGAGGTATCGTCATAATAGCGATCTCGGTATTCACTGTTGCTGGCAAAACGTGCCCAAATAACCTCTCCAAAATGGTCGCCTTTGTAGCTATTGTAACCTCCGCCTAAAATAAGGTTCAGTTTTTCATTTTCATGGACGGCCGAAAAAACGGTGCCATAAAAATCATTGTCGAGCCATCTTCTTCGAATTAGGTCAGTAGTATTGACTTCTTCACCATCTACCGTCAACGGTTCAAAACCATAGGTCGCAAAATCATCATCTTCCCTAAATTGCTCAAAAAAACCACGGCCCCTAGTGTAGTGCAAGGCAATATTGGTGCTCCAATTATTGCCCAGTTGCTCATTCCAATGTAGCTGAAAATGGTCTTGTTTATAATTATCGACCTCATTTTCATAAAAGCGCGTATTACCATTCTCATCAGTGTACTCACCCGATGGATTATAGGTGCGATTTTCTTGAAGCTGTTCTCTTGTGATGCCATTCCAGGCCTGATAGGTAATCTCATGGCCCCCGAACAACAAAGCCTTTACCAACGTATTGTCATCTTTGTACGTTCCTTGTAAAAAATAGGAATCCAGTTCTGAAGAAGCTCTGTCGATATAACCGTCAGAGGTAATTCTCGAGAGTCTTCCTGAAAGTTCAATGTGTTCGTTGAGCAGTCCCGTACTGAACTTGACATTGTTTCGCATGGTATTGAAACTTCCATACGAAGAAGAGACCCTTCCGTAGGCTTCCTCTGAAAATCGATCGGTCAGCAAATTGAGGCTTGCCCCAAAAGCAGCTGCACCATTGGTCGATGTTCCCACGCCACGCTGTAATTGAAGGCTTTCGGTCGAGGAGGCAAAATCGGGCATATTTACCCAGAAGGTACCCTGTGATTCGGCATCGTTGTAAGGAATACCATTAATGGTGATATTCACCCGGGTAGCATCGCTGCCCCGCACCCTGATACCTGTATAGCCCACACCCGCTCCTGCATCAGAAGTCGTTACTACGGCAGGCAGGTAATTCATCAAAATCGGAATATCTTGACCAAGGTTTCGTGGTGCGATTTCCTCTTTATCAAGATTCGAAAAAGTAACCGGTGATTCTTTCGTTACCCTGACAGCTTGAACAAGCACTTCATCAAGTATGATCTGTTTACCTTCAGTTGTGTCTTGTTTCTTTTCTTGGGCTTTGAGCCCACATGTAAGCCCTGAAAGGGCCAAAATTGTGAATAAAGATGTTTTCATCCGTAAAAATTTTACGAATAAAAGGGGTCATTATTCTGGTTTAACATTGATTTTGCTTGCAATCAATCCAATACTGATTGAAAAACAAAGCGATTTGGAAATACCAAATGGCGAAATTTCGCCTCCCTTGGCAGCATTACCCGCCCAGGTTCATTGGGTATAATCTCAGCTTATCCTGATTATATCAGAAGTTCGCACCCCTTTGAGATGGTGCAAATGTACAACTCACACATTAATTTTCATAGAAAAAGGCTGCCGAAGCAGCCTTTGTGACCTAACCAACTTAAACGAGACCCTTAACCGGGGGAGACTTGCCAATTTTTTTGGCAAGCAAGCCCCATGGAGTTGGCGGTCATCGGACAATGCATGGTCAGTGTTTGCATAGCATTACCCATAGTGTCTAGTATCTTCTTTATGCTTTTTGCCCTGATTTCTCCTTTCTTTCGTCAGATAGGGAAACGTCACATAAATGGCCAAAACAAAAGCCACAACACTCAGGATCAGGAATATCATATATATTATTTCGAGCATTTTCATATATTTTTTGGGCAGCTTTTCAAAAAAGGGCCGTACAAATACTGATACGGCCCTCCAACCAAATCAACCAACCATAATCCGCGTGCCAAAAGGCCACATCGGATCGTTATCTTCTATTTTTTACCCAACCTGATCTTCCTTTGTTGTGTTTTCAATTTTTTCTTTGGTCACTGGTTCGTACCCTTTTTTTGTATTGCCCTGTACATTTTTGGCCACTAACAGGGCCACTATCAATGATGCTGCCAACAGTGCTGATCTCAACAAATCTTTCATTTGGTTCGGTTCTTCAATTTGTATGACACACTTATTTCAAAAAGGTCACATAAAAAAAGAGCCCTCAAAAAAGAAGGCTCTAATCTGTTCGGGCAAACCCAGTAGATTATACTTGATGCGTCTGTTTTAAAAGATCATTGACCGTTTTTACCGGATTAAAGGTCACCAAAGGCACTTCGACGAAAATAGTGTTCCAATAAGCCATGGCCCCATTCCATAAACCCGGTAGTTCCAAGGCCTTTAGTGCTTTCCCTTCTTGGGTTTTTTCAGTGATAAACCCTTGTTTGGCATCAATATAATTGAGCAGGTTGAATTTTTCACCCTTGTAGTTCTTTACCCCACAGACCAAATCGACCGGATTGAAATGGGTAGAGTTCTTGAATATTGACATTTGACGTTCATTGTCAACATCAACCTGGGCCGATTCAATGATCTGAAGTGAGATATTGCCATTTTTATCCGTGACCCAAAAAGGACCACCGCCAGGTTCGCCTTCATTTTTGACCATACCGCACACACGAATGGGCCTATCCAATTTATCAGTAAGAACAGCCCTTTGATCATCTATGCTCAACCCTCTATAGCTCTCAGGAAAATGTACGTTCAGTTGATTTTCCAAAAATGCTTTGGCCTCGTTCATCGTGTCAATCGACACGGTATCTTGTTCTAATTTTTTAGCAAACGAAAATGCTCTGGCCTGTACCTGCAACAAAACACCTGCAAGCATCTTTTTACTGTTTGCGACTTCTTCGAGGTTTCTATCTACGACTACATTGTCAATGTTCTTGATAAATATGATATCGGCTTCTTGGTCATTCAGGTTTTCAATCAAGGCCCCATGGCCCCCAGGTCGAAACAATAAGGTACCGTCATTGTTTCTAAAAGGCTCATCGGTCATATCAACAGCAATGGTATCGGTCGAAGCTTTTTGGTTTGAATAGGTGACCTTGAAACGGGTATCGGTTGCAATCGAAACTCTTTCTGAAGCTTCATTTTCTTCGGCCCTGAACATATCGTCATGTTGCTCTGAGATGGTAAAATGTAGATTTGCATTGCCTTTGGTCTTTGTATACAGTGCGGCTTCCTTCAAATGTTCTTCAAACGGGGTGGTAGTATCTTTACCATATTTATGAAAAGGCAACAGTCCCTTTGGGTAAAAACCGTAATTGAGTCCGTTCGGTGAGAGCATCTCATCAATGAAATAATAGACTTTCTCTCCGTCAGAACGATATTTTCCTTTGATGCGATTGCCGATCTTCTCATAAAAAGGAAATTTCTCCATTCCGTCGGCAAACTTTTCCACAGCTTCATCACCGGTTCTATTCAAGTATTCTGACAATGTTTCCTTTTTGGGGTCATGGGCACCCAAAAAATTGAACAGTGCCTTGAACATTCTAGAAGCCGCACCTGACGCTGGCACAAATTTTTTCAGTTTCAGGTTCTTGCGATGCCCTTCAAAGTAATCAATCAATTTTTTATGTTCGGCATCTGTAAATCTTTCGATACCATCGTCAACAACTGCAGCTTTTTCAAGGGTAACAAAGGGAATTCCTTCTTTGAAAGTCTCGATCTGCTTTAAGACCATTTCTTCTGAAATGCCTTTTTCTTTAAGCTGTTGCAGGTCTCTTTCTGAAAATTGCACCATGGTTTACAATAGTTTATCGATATGGTTAATCGCGGTTGAGAGTCGTGTTTTTTTATCCCCCTTTAAGATAGCAAAATTGCGGTCATGCTTGACCAGCGTATCTTTAAAGTATTGGAACATTCGCTTTCTTTCATCAGGCTTGTCCCTAAGATCGTCTTTGACCCAAGGGGTATCGATATAGGTCAATAGATAAAGTTCATAACTATTGGCCAAGGCATATTTTTCTAAAATCGGATCGCAATGGCCAAGATAATAGGCTTCAGAATAGACCTTCGTCTCTAGAAGATCGGTGTCACATATCAGTATCTTATTGGCTTTTTTTGCCAAATCATTTTCAATTGCCATTTGGCCTTCTGCAATGGGCAACAAATCTTTTGGTTCACATGTTTTTTGCTCCCTATCCCATTTCTCCTGAAGATATTCACGAGCATACTCTGGCACCCATACCGTATCATAATGATCTGCCAATTGTTCGGCCAACGTGGTCTTACCGGTCGATTCAGGGCCGTAGAGCACTACTTTGATAAGGTCTGAAGGTCGTTGTGCAAACTTTTCTTCCATGCGAGATATCCCTGTATGGCCAATATGGTGAAGATGAGGTATTGCAATGAAAACATGCCCCACCCCCTATATGCGTACAAAGGTACGGTTATTAGATCTCCTAAAATCCAAAGAGTCCAATTTTCCAACTTTTTATTGGCCATGTACCACATTGCGGTAAAAAAGATGCCAGAAGTAAAAATATCAACGTAGTTCGAGGTTTCGATAGCTGCACCAAATGCCCTGTACACGCCATAAGTGACCAACATGGTCAGTAGAAACAACACTAAACCAATTAATTTTTCCCTTGCATTGGTTCTTGAAATATGAACTACGTACTCTCTAGTGCTTTTTCGGCGTGCCCAGTTCCACCACCCATAGATACTCATAATCGAAAAATAGAAATTCATCATCATATCACCGAAAAGACGGTCTACAAAAAATACGTAGGTGGTAATGGCAGTGGCGACCAAACCGGTTGGATAGACCATAATATCTTCCCGCTTGGCATAGACCACACTGGCAATGCCAAAAAAGAAGGCAGTGGCCTCTAGAATGATCAACGAGACCGCCCGCTCTTCATACGGGCCTAGAAAAAAATCAAAAATGGGGCTCATAACCGCTACGGTCTGACTTTACGATCTTCATGTATAACAAAACATGTTCCGTATTTTCAAATGCTTCTTTTATTTCATCGGTCAATAAGCGCATGACCTCATCATAATTGCCATATATCTGGGTGCTTAGCGGGTTTTCTAAAATTTTCAGGCCAGAATCCCTCAATCTTTTGATAAAATCGATAATGGGCGGTTCAAAATTGTCATGTAGTGGGGTAAGGGTCAATTCGACTGAAATATCCATAAAGAAACTTTTCTTTGACTGGGCAAAGAAATCAAATTTCTTTCAGTCCTCCTCTTTTTTAAGCGCATAAACGCAGGTGAAGCCCTCAAATTCCAAGAACTTGACCGCGTACTGTGACAATTCGCCCTTATACAGTATTTCGGCGGTGGTACTTCCCTCTTGAAAAGAGAAATCATGAACATCGATATGACGCAAAAAGCTGAGCCCGTTTTGGGCATAAATCTTGTACAGTGATTCTTTAGCGCCCCAAACAATGGTCAGCTTTCGTATAATGGCCCCAGTATTGGCCAAGGTTCTATACTCTTCAATGGGAGTAAATTTATGGGCAATCTTCAAGATTTTATCTCGTTGTTTCTCAATATCTACCCCCACTTTTTGCGATTTACTGACAATAATCGCCGTAAACTCGTGTGAGTGGGTGATAGAAATATGGTTTCCGTCCCTTAAATGAGGTTTTCCCATCTCATCATAATAGAGATCCTTGTCTTCATAGCTCGACAACGCCATCAAATGCCTAATACTCAAAAAGGCCCTTCGGTGCATTTCAGACTTCATCGCAACTACACGGTCTTGGCAATGTGCGGTCAACACCACTTCTTTTGAAAGATCAGCTTCCGATTCTGTGACCTTCCATATATAAATTTTGGTATTGTTCGATTCTGTTATCGTTTTGTAAAGGGGCACTTTAAAGAGTTAATTTATTTGTACCTTTGCGACCTAGTAAAAACGAAGCTACGAAAGTAAAATTAAATAGATAATGAGCACAAAGACAATTCCCTATGTGGCCTATAAAGTAAAAGATATTTCGCTTGCGGATTGGGGTCGAAAAGAAATCGAGCTCGCCGAGGCCGAAATGCCGGGGCTTATGTCTCTTCGGGAGGAGTACAAAGACCAACAGCCACTAAAGGGTACCCGCATAGCAGGATGCCTTCATATGACCATACAGACCGCCGTTCTGATAGAAACCTTGATCGAACTGGGCGCAGAGGTCACCTGGAGCTCGTGCAATATTTTCTCGACCCAAGATCATGCTGCCGCGGCCATTGCTGCTGCCGGGATTCCGGTATATGCATGGAAAGGTATGACAGAAGAAGAATTTGATTGGTGCATTGAGCAGACCCTGTTCTTCGGGGAAGAAAGAGAGCCGCTAAACATGATTTTGGACGATGGGGGCGATCTGACCAATATGGTATTTGACAGGTATCCAGAATTGGCAGCCGGTATCAAGGGATTATCGGAAGAGACCACTACGGGTGTTCACAGGTTGTACGAGCGTATGAAAAAAGGCACGTTGCCCATGCCTGCCATTAACGTGAACGATTCCGTCACCAAATCAAAGTTCGACAATAAATACGGCTGTAAAGAAAGTGCCGTTGATGCCATTCGCCGTGCCACCGATACCATGCTGGCCGGTAAGCGTGTCGTTGTCGCCGGCTATGGCGATGTGGGCAAAGGAACGGCGGCTTCATTTCGGGGTGCCGGTGCCATTGTGACGGTTACTGAAATTGACCCCATCTGTGCCTTACAGGCCTGTATGGATGGTTACGAAGTAAAAAAGTTGGAAACCGTAGTGCAAAATGCAGATGTGGTCATTACCGCAACAGGCAATAAGGATATCATTCGTGAAGAACATTTTCGTGCATTAAAAGACAAAGCCATCGTCTGTAACATTGGGCATTTTGACAATGAAATCGATATGGCCTGGCTCAATGGTGCATATGGGCACACCAAAGATGAGATCAAGCCACAGGTAGACAAATACACCATTGATGGAAAAGATATCATAATTTTGGCTGAGGGCCGATTGGTAAACCTTGGTTGTGCCACGGGCCACCCCAGTTTTGTCATGAGTAATTCGTTCACCAACCAGACCTTGGCCCAAATTGAATTATGGAACAACGGTGACAAGTATGAGAACAAGGTCTATACATTGCCCAAGCACCTTGATGAAAAGGTGGCCAAACTGCATTTGGCCCGCCTTGGCGCAGAACTGACCGAGTTAAAAGAAGATCAAGCAACCTATATCGGTGTTAAGGTAGAAGGACCCTATAAACCTGAATACTACAGGTACTAGATTCTAAACAAAGCATAGTACTTTCAGATATAAAGCCCTTGCATTGTTGCAAGGGCTTTTACATTATGAAAAAAATAATTTTGATTTTTTCCTTTTTTACCAAAAAGCTTTTTCCCTAATTAGCAAAAATTTTATCGATGACACTATTTATTGACATGGATGAGGTACTTGCCGACACCTATCTAAGACATATCGAGCTCTACAATGAGGATTTCGATAAAGATCTGACCGCTGAACAATGTCAGGGCAGGGAAGTCTGGCAGGTGGTTCCGGAAGCGCATCAAAAATCTGTTCGGGACCATGCGCGCGCCATTGGTTTCTTTAGAGATTTGAAACCCATTAAAGATAGCCAAGAGGTGCTACGGGAGCTTTACAAAAAACACGAGGTGTATATTGCCTCAGCCGCTATGCAATTTCCACATTCCCTAAAGGAAAAGAGTGATTGGCTAGACGAATACTTTCCGTTTATCCATTGGAGAAGACGAATTCTCTGTGGAGACAAATTTGTTTTGCGCGGAGATCTTCTCATCGATGACCGAGCCTATAATCTAGAGCATTTTGATGGAAGGGCCTTACTGTTTACCTCGCCCCACAACATTCATCAGAACGGCTATGAAAGGGTTGATAATTGGCAAGAAATCGCAGAAAAATTACTCTAGCTTAAACATAATCTCCCTTATTACAAACGCTGTCGCTATTTTTTAGAGTGTTGAAGATATTATTCGGGGCAATAAAAGATCATTCCGTTGAGCATTTATATAAAATATAAACTTTAACAGATTTTTGGTCACCAACACAGTTTTCATACGTCATATAAAAAAACGAACGAATCATGAAGACAACAAAATCAACCAAAACCGATCTGAAACGGGAAAATAAGGTGCCTGCTTCAAAAATAAGCACAAGAACAACGAGAAAATCACCTCGCCCAATATGGTGGGGCTGGAAGATGGTGGGCTAAAAAGTAAAAACCCCGACTTCAAATGTGTCGGGGTTCCTTAGATTTTTTGACCTTACGATATACTATGCCTCGAAAGGATCTACAGAAACATACGATTTACCTCCTGCTTTCTTTTCAAAACGTACAATACCGTCTATTTTGGCATGCAATGAATGGTCTTTACCAGCGTACACATTTTCACCGGGGTTGTGTTTAGTGCCCCTTTGCCTAACGATAATATTTCCAGCAACTGCGGCCTGTCCACCAAAAATCTTAACGCCCAAGCGTTTCGATTCTGACTCCCTACCGTTTTTAGAACTACCTACACCTTTCTTATGTGCCATGATATTTTCTTTTTGATTTTTATTTGCTCAAAGCTTCAATAAGCTCAGCCTTCTTCATCGATGAATAACCACTAATTTCTTTGGCCTTTGCCATTTCCTTCAATTCGGCCACTGTCTTTTTGCCCAAATCTTCAGCAACTTTTGGCTTGGCTTCTTTCTTTGGCGTTGCCTTCGCCTTTGGCGCTTCCGCTTTGGCAGTTTCTTTCTTGGCAGTGGGTTGTTTCTCTGCTTTGGCTTTTGCCGGAGCAGCTTTCTTGGCACCTTTGGCAACAATGCCTTCAACAACAATCTCGGTCAAGTATTGTCTATGCCCGTTCTTCTTGCGGTACCCTTTTCTTCTTTTCTTCTTAAAGACGATGACCTTATCGCCTTTCAGGTGCTTGACCACTTTGGCCTCAACTGCTGCACCTTCTATAGCCGGGGCGCCAATGGTAACGTTACTACCGTCATCTAACAGCAATACCTTATCGAAGGTTACTTTTTTGCCTTCTTCGGTCTGCAAACGGTGCACGTACACTTTCTGGTCTTTCGCAACCTTAAATTGCTGCCCTGCCATCTCTACAATTGCGTACATCTCGTTGTGATTTTAATATTTACAGTGCCACTTTTCATAATGGCGGGTGCAAATATACTGCTAAATCTATAATTGGCAAGGGTTTTTAAAAGATTAAGGCACTTTCTTTTTCGGATTGTTCGATGACTTGAACAACTGCATAAAAGAAAGGGTCAAAACAAGGGTGGTGGCAATGCCCATAATGGCAACGGTAAAGAAAACGATACCTTCAAAATTTTTATAATCCTTCGCCCAGACTTCTGATAGCTGACCGAGAAATTCAGTGTTCAATTCTGTTGCATATACCGCAAAGAAAATGGTAAACAGTATGGTCGCGACGATCCCTGTTGTGATGCCAGCAGTAAATCCTGTTCCATAATTAAAGTCTTTTCCCATTCTAAGCTTGGTAATCTTCAAGGTCTCGTAGATTCCGAATCCGGTGATGATGCCATTAAAAAGACTGAAAAAGACATTGGTGTGTCTATCAAAAAGGGAGAGAACCAAAAAATAGGCGATAAGGCATGCGCTGGTCACAATTCCGAACCGAATGGGAAGAGTCAAGTTCTTCATATCAAACGATATTTGGTTGGATTATCAATTTAACCATTTTTTCCATAAAATCCTGTTAAAGCCGGCCTACTTTTCCTTCTCGAGAATCCAAAACATAATATATTAGTGCCATATGCCAAAGAGTAGAAAAGACACTCTCATGTGAGCTATATCGTAATACTTCAAAAAATGAAAAAACAAGTACTTTTTATCTTTTTTATGCTCTTATCATCAGGTTTCATTTTTGCACAGGAAGTGGAATTTGAAGAGTATGCTCTCGATAACGGTCTTCATGTCATCTTGCATCAAGACAACTCGGCCCCAGTGGTCACAACCTCGGTTATGTACCATGTAGGTGCGAAAGACGAAGATCCCGAAAAAACAGGCTTTGCCCACTTTTTTGAACATTTGTTGTTCGAGGGCACCAAAAACATCGAACGCGGCGAATGGTTCAAGATCGTCTCTTCGAACGGAGGCAACAATAATGCCAATACCACGCAAGACAGAACCTATTATTATGAGGTATTTCCATCGAACAACCTTGAATTAGGGCTTTGGCTAGAGTCAGAAAGATTGATGCATCCGATCATCAATCAAATCGGGGTCGATACCCAGAAAGAAGTGGTCCAAGAAGAGCGTAGGTCGCGTTATGATAATGCCCCCTATGGTAGATGGCGCGAACAAATGTTCATACATCTTTTCAAAAAGCACCCCTATCGTTGGCAGACCATAGGCTCTCTTGAACATCTGGCCAGTGCCTCTTTGGATGATTTCAAAAAATTCAACCAAATCTATTATGTGCCCAATAATGCCGTACTGGTGGTGGCAGGCGACATTGACATTGCCGAGACCAAGAAAATGGTCGAAGATTATTTCGGACCTATTCCCAAGGGTGGGGACATCGAAAGAAAAACGTTTGTAGAAGATTCCATAACAGAGACCGTACAGGCCAAATATCACGACCCAAACATTCAGATTCCGGCCATTTTGATGGGTTATCGCACACCTGCGCAGACCGAACGTGATGCCTATGTACTCGATATGATCTCTACGTATTTAAGCAGTGGCAAAAGCTCAAAGCTCTACAAAAAATTGGTCGATGAGAAGAAAATGGCTCTTCAGGTCTTTGCCTTCAATGGTTCGCAAGAAGATTACGGATCGTATATCGTAGGCGCCCTTCCCGTAGGAGAAACGAGTCTTGAGACCTTGAAAACCGAAATCGATGTGGAAATAGAAAAAGTGAAGGCTGAACTAATTTCTGAAAGGGATTATCAAAAGCTCCAGAACAAGTTCGAGAACAATTTTGTGAACGCCAACAGTAGTATTTCAGGTATTGCAAATTCATTGGCGAGGTATTACATGCTTTATGATGACACCGACCTCATCAATACCGAAATCGATATATACCGTTCGATTACGCGAGAAGAAATCAAAGAGGTCGCCAACAAATACCTGAACAAGAACCAACGTGTTGAATTGGAGTATCTACCTGAACAAAAAGAAGCCAATTAAGATGAAAAATATAGTTTTATTCGCAATATCATTGCTGGTTGTTAGCGTTTCACAGGCCCAAATTGATAGAACCCAACAACCCAAACCCGGCCCCGCGCCCGAAATCAATCTTCAAGAACCCAATACTTTTGATTTAGATAATGGCCTTAAGGTCATGGTCGTTGAAAACCATAAACTACCAAGGGTTTCGATACAGTTGACCATAGACAATTCGCCGATTCTTGAAGGGGAAAAGGCAGGGGTATCGTCGTTGACAGGAAGTCTTTTAGGCAACGGTTCAAAAAACATCTCCAAAGATGACTTCAATGAGGAGGTTGATTTTTTGGGGGCATTCATCAGTTTTGGCTCGCAAAGTGCTTTTGCCAGTTCGTTGTCAAAGTACTTTCCTCGGATATTGGAATTGACGGCCGACGCCGCCATCAATCCAAATTTCACACAAGAAGAATTCAATAAAGAAAAGGACAAACTTATCACTGGCCTTAAAACCCAAGAAAAAGATGTCTCGGCAGTTGCCGGAAGGGTTGAAAGCGCCCTGGCCTACGGCAAGAACCACCCCAAAGGTGAGTTCATTACCGAAGAGACGGTCAACAATGTGACCTTGGCCGATGTACAACAGTTTTACCGTAACTATTTCGTGCCCGCCAATGCTTATCTGGTCATTATAGGAGATGTGAAATTTGATGAGGTAAAAGATTTGGTCACCGAGCATTTCACACCGTGGACCAAAGCCGTACCGCCCTCAATAGCCTATTCTGAACCTAAACAGGCGCAATACACACAGATCAACTTTGTCGACATGCCCAATGCGGTACAGTCTGAGATTTCTGTACAGAACCTTGTCGATCTAAAAATGAAAGATGACGACTACTTACACGCTTTGTTGGCCAACAGAATTTTGGGCGGTGGTGCCCAAGCCAGACTTTTTCTCAATTTGAGGGAAGATAAAGGTTATACATACGGATCTTATTCAGGAATCGGCAACGATAAATACGGCCCAACAACTTTCAGGGCATCGGCCAGTGTTAGAAACATGGTCACTGACAGTTCTGTGGTAGAAATCTTGAAAGAAGTAGACAGAATAATCAAAAGCCCTGTCAGCGAGCAAGAATTGGCTGATGCCAAGGCCAAATACACTGGTAATTTTGTCATGGCGCTTGAAAAACCACAAACCATTGCCAATTATGCCCTTAACATAGAAATTGAAGATCTGCCAAAAGATTTCTATAAAACTTACCTCGAGAGGTTGAACGCGGTCACCATTGACCAAGTACAAAAAGCGGCACAGAAACATTTTTCCTCGAGCAATTCAAGGGTGGTGGTAACCGGTAAAGGCAGTGAGGTCATTGAAAATCTTGAGAAAGTCGAATTCAATGGCAAGAAGCTCCCCGTGCTATATTACGACAAGTATGCCGAAAAGGCAGAAAAACCTGACTATGGTGCTGGAATACCAGAGGGCATGGCTGCTGAAGATGTCATCAAAAAGTATTTTGAAGCTATCGGAGGGGTTGATCGGGTAAATGGCATCGAATCCCTAAAGCTTGTTTACGAAGGTGAGGTTATGGGAAGCAAAATCAAGGTGGAAGAAAAGCGTACAGCAGACAAGTTTGCCCAGACCACCTATATGAACGAATCGCCCATGATGGGGGTTGTTGCCAAAGGTGATGAGCTTTATATGAAACAAGGGCCAAACAAAATGCCGTTGCCAGATGACATGAAAAAAGACATGTTGAGCGTGATGGGTGTTTTTCCTGAACAAGCATTCTTGGCCAGTGGTTCGGCCAAATTGGCCGGAATAGAAAAAATCGATGGAAAAGATGCCTATAAAATCGACGTTTCGGGCAATATCATCAATGCTTCTTTCTTTTATGATGTGGAAACCGGGCTAAAAGTCAAAGAAGCCTCTGTGATAAGCATGAACGGACAGACCCAGAACCAATCATCGTCTTTAAAGGAATATCAAGAAGTCGATGGTATCAAATTCCCGAGTGTGAAAACCCAGAGCATGGGGCCGCAGGAAATTGAAGTAAAGCTTCTTGAAGCTGTAATCAACAAAGGTATTTCAGAGGCCGATTTTGAATAAATCTTGATTAAAAAATGGATTGGGCATTCCTTTTTCGGAATGCCTTTTTTATTTTTGATGTTATGAGAAAAATAGCAGTTCTATTCACATTGGTGGTTCTATCCACAACATCCTGTAAAGAGAAAAAAGAGGCCTCTGAAGATATGGCCCAAATGAAAAAGGTCATGGCCATTCACGATGAAGTGATGCCCAAGATGGGAAAGCTGGGCAAATTGGTCGCAGAACTCAAGACCAAGATCGATACCACAGAAACGGGCCAACAATATGAATTGGCCATGAAAGACCTTCAAGGGGCACACCAATCAATGATGGACTGGATGCGAAATTTTGGTGACCGGTTTGATTCTGATGAGATACTGAACGGAAAGGAATTGACCCCGCAAAAACAACAGTGGCTTGATGAAGAAGAAGAAAAGGTCAAGGCATTGCGCGAACAGATCAACTCAAGTATTGAAAAAGCCGAGAAGCTATTGAATAAATAGTCCCCTTCTTGTATAATTGACCATTAAACTCAAAAATTTCCTATTAGTCGATAATTGGGACTTTTTTGGGGCAGCTGTGTTATCTTGCAATAAAATCATTTTATAAACCATTAAAAATGAAAAAGATAATCACCTTATTTCTATTGGTTATGCCCTTAATCTACGTTCAGGCTCAAGAAAAAGAACTTTCCCAAATGCAGAGGGTAATGAAAATGCATGATAAATTGACGGGGAAAACGGCTCGTCTAATTGACCAACTCGAATCGAGGGCCCAAAATGCAACTTCTACCGCAACATACACTACCGCGATTAACGATTTGAAATCGGCAAACAAGGCAATGACGGATTGGATGGAAAGTTTCAGCAATCGGTTTGATACTGACGAAATGCACCAAGAGAAGTCGCTTACACAACAAAAACAAGATTGGTTAAATGAAGAAGAGGCCAAACTTCTTGCCATGAAAGAACAAATCGATTCGAGCATTAAAAGAGCGAAGGATCTTTTGGTAGATTAGCTTTTAATGGAACATGTTCTTTCTAGAAAATCTATATAGACCTATCGGGGTTCTTTACTTGATAGGTCTTTTATTTTTCCACTGTAAAGTTTCCAAAATTCTTCGAATATCTTTTTGAAGATAAATAGCTGCGGGATAGATGGAATCATAGTTGGGTTTTGCATAAAAGTACAATGACCCCGTGACAAAATGATCTAAGCTATCGGTGGCATAGAACTGCGACTGCGAGGCGGCATTGCCCGTTACCTCATAAAACATGCCATATACACGGTCTTCTCCATTAACAAAAGGCTGATCAATAATATTGTCGGCCTTTACCGCATGCTCGAATGAAAGTTTCTGGGCGTCACGCAGCAAGGTCGTTAAATCATTGTCTACTTTTTTATACGTAATGAAGACAGATGCCTTCATCATAGGATAATTCAGTGCCATTGAACAATTCTCATCCTTTTTTGGTTCGGCAATAGTGTTGACCTGAAAAGTGTACTCGCAGCCGTCATGCAAATCACGATATTCCTGGTCTGGAAATTGCAGCCGCAACATGGCCTTGGGTTTGGGCAAGACATCTTCGCCTCCACAGCCAAGGCAGCATAGCGCTCCAAAAAAGAAAACAACGGTTCTATACTTCATGGGGCAATGTTACCTTTATCTGTTTTAACCGTTTTTTGTCGAGGCTCTCGACCACAAATTGATAGTCCTCAAACTGTACCTTCTCACCACGCTTGGGGAAGCTCCCTGCAATTTCCAACACAAAACCGGCAATTGTTTCTGATTCTCCCTTATTTTCCTCAAAAATGGTTTCATCTTCAATCTTGACCACCCTATAGAAATCTTTCAAGGTGGTCTTTCCCTCAAAAACATAGTTGCGCTCATCGAGTTTTGAAAAGATCAAGTCCTCATCATCAAACTCATCACTGATATCACCGACTATTTCCTCGATAATATCTTCGAGGGTGACAATGCCTGAAGTACCGCCATATTCATCGACCACAATGGCCAAATGCTTTTTCTGTTCTTGAAACTCCAACAACAGATCGTCAAGTTTCTTGTTCTCTGGCACAAAATAGGGTTCACGAATAAGGGTTATCCAATTGAACGATTTACGGTCGATGTAAGGCAAAAGATCCTTTACATAGAGAACGCCCAAAACATTGTCCATATTCTCTGAAAACACCGGAATTCTTGAATAACCGTTCTTTTTTATCTCTTCCAGCACTTCAGAAAATTTCATCTCCTCGTTCAGGGCGAAGATATCGATACGAGGACGCATTACCTGTTTGGTATCGGTATTTCCGAAAGAAACTATGCCCTCTAAAATCTTCTGTTCTTCTTTGGTGGTATCGCCCTCTGAAGTAAGTTCCAGGGCCTGTGAGAGATGATCAACCCCAAAATTGGATTTTTGCCTGCCCAGCTTCTCTTGTAGATAAATGGTCGCCGAGCGCATAGGCATACTCAATGGATAGAACAATCTATCAAACATGTTTAAGGGCAACGCCATAAAATGGGAAAACCGCATGCGGTTTCTGTTCGCATATATTTTTGGTAAGATCTCGCCAAACATCAAGATCAAAAAAGTGGCCAAGATTACCTCTAAAACAAACCTTACCGAAATAAAGCCGAACAAAGTCTGGTCAATACTGGCAAACAGCGTGTCGCCGATAACGCTGAACAACAATACAATGCCAATATTGATGGCATTATTGGCAATCAGTATAGTGGCCAACAATTTTTTTGGTTTCTCAAGTAGTTTAATGATGAGCCGTCCCCTGGAAGTGTCTTTTTCTTCAATTTCATTGAGGTTGGTCTGCGAAAGTCCGAACAGGGCCACCTCAGCACCAGAAATAAGGGCAGAACAGGCCAAAAGCAGTACAAGCACCACTACATTGACCACAAAGGTGACAGTAAAAGAAAACAACGGTAAGAATAAACAATAGGGCTCTGGGTCCAAAAGTCAAAAATAAAAATCTTGTCTAAAAGGGCAGATCGTCTTCAGGTTCCTGCTCATTGGCAGCAATCGGTTGTGTTGGCTCGGTTTGGGCCGGTTTGGCTGCTGTTTGGGTTTGTTGAACAGACGAGGCATTTTCCATACTTTCCTTTTTGGTCGACAAAAAGGTAAAATCATGTACATGTACCTCTGTAGTGTATCTGGTATTGCCATCTTCGCCTTGCCATTGTCTATTTTTGAGTCTTCCCTCGACATAGACCTTATCACCCTTACTTAGGTATTTTTCACAAATCTCTGCGGCTTTGTTTCTGACCACGATATTGTGCCAGTCGGTATTGGTCACTTTTTCACCGGTTTGCCTGTTGGTATAGGTTTCATTGGTGGCCAAAGGAAATCTGGCAACGCAACCCCCGCCCTCAAAGTAGTGTATCTTAACCTCATCGCCCAAATGCCCGATCAGCATTACTTTGTTCAATGTTCCGCTCATAGTTCTATATTATGGTCAAAAGTACTAAAATTTAAACGTTTTGATGAAGTCGGCCAACAAAACGGGAACGGGAAAATCGATAATGTTCTTCCATGATATTCCATCGTTCAGTGTATGTGAAAGTTTTAACTTCCAAAACCTGGTGTATAGGTGTTGGTGAGACAATTTGTGCACGATCGGCTCTTCGTTAATTGGATCCAATGATTTTATCTCCTTGAACTTTTTTTGGGATATGACCTTCGCCAAAAGCAGTTCTTTGTCAAGTTCGCCTTCTGATTCAATTAGTGGAAATTGATAAAGGTTCTGCCATATTCCTTTGCCCTTTCGTTGTTCTAAAAGTGTGTTTCCGGCTTTGTCAAAAAGAACCAAATAGTTAAAATAGCGATTCTTTATCTTTTGTTTTTTGAGTTTGATGGGCAATTCATCGATTCTTTTGTCAGCAAGTGCGACACAGCTGTCACTTAGTGGGCATGAACCACAACGAGGATTTCTAGGCGAACACTGAATGGCACCAAACTCCATGATACCCTGGTTGTAATCTCGAATATTATCGATGCTCATCACCTCTCTGGCAAGTGCCTTGAAATATCTTGCCCCCTTTGGGGCATTAATAGCAACATCAACGCCGAAATAACGTGCCAAAACCCTATAGACATTGCCATCGACCACCGGCTGGGGTTCATTAAAACAAATTGAGGCTATGGCACTGGCCGTGTAGTCGCCAACGCCCTTCAGCTTCAACAAGTCTTTATGGGTATCTGGGAAGCTTCCTCCCCGTTCATCGACAATTATCTTGGCGGTTGCATGCATGTTCCTTGCCCTAGAATAATAACCTAGCCCTTGCCAAAGCTTCAAGACCCTCTCTTCACTGGCAGCGGCCAAGTCATGTACCGTCGGAAATGCTCTTATGAACTTTTCGTAATAGGGCAAACCCTGTGCCACACGAGTCTGTTGCAACATCACTTCGGAAAGCCAGATATTGTAGGGGTCATTGGTTTTCCGCCATGGCAATTCACGCTTGTTTTCATGGTACCAGGCCAATATTTTCGCAGAAAAATCCATCCTCAAAAATACTAATCTGCAAAAGTAGCAGTTTATATACTTAAAATTTAAGGGCTTACCCCATAGATTGATATTAATTCATATATTTGCAAGCCTAAAAAATCGAAAAATTTATTTATCAAAATGACGAAAGCGGATATTGTATCTAGGATCTCAGAGAAGCTGGGAATGGAAAAAGGTGATGTACAAGCGACTGTTGAATCTTTTATGGAGGAGGTAAAATCATCCTTGGAGAATGGTGATAATGTTTATCTGAGAGGTTTCGGAAGCTTTATCATCAAGACGAGAGCTGAAAAGACCGGAAGAAACATCTCTAAAAATACCACGATAAAGATTCCCGCGCACAATATTCCTGCATTCAAGCCTGCCAAGGTATTTGTAGAGGGAGTAAAAAGCAACGTACAGGTGAAATAAAAGTTACTAACCTAAAAGGAGAACCCTATGCCTAGTGGTAAGAAAAGAAAAAGACATAAGGTGGCGACCCATAAAAGAAAAAAGAGAAGGAGAGCCAACCGACATAAGAAAAAGTAGTTGCAAGACTACTTTTTCATTTTAAACCCATACGTTCTTTGACATAAGAGATTCACAACAAGGATTTCAACCGGTCTAAAACCGGTTTCAGAATAATGTTTAATCACTTGTACTGCACAAAATAATTGCAGTATGGGTAAAAATCGATTCAGGTGAATACAGAATTAATCGTAAGATCTAGTCCTGATGCAGTCGATTTTGCCTTGTTAAAAGATGGAAAGCTCATTGAATTGCACAAAGATGAAGACGACAACAATTTCTCTGTCGGAGATATCTTTTTGGCCAAAATCAGAAAACCCGTCACGGGGCTCAACGCCGCTTTTGTAGATGTCGGGTATGAAAAAGATGCGTTCTTGCATTACCATGATCTTGGCCCCCAACTATCTTCACTGTTGAAATTCATCAAACAAGTTCGTACGGGGAAACTTAGAGATTATTCCCTAAAAAACTTTCCATTTGAAAAAGACATTGATAAAAATGGCGGTATCAATGATGTGATAAAAGCCAACCAATCTATTTTGGTACAAATCGTAAAAGAGCCCATCTCGACCAAAGGCCCCAGAATCAGCTCTGAACTGTCTTTGGCAGGCCGTTATTTGGTCATGGTGCCTTTTTCAGATAGGGTATCGGTCTCGCAGAAAATAGCGAGCAAACAAGAAAAAGATAGATTGATACGTTTGGTAAAAAGTATCAAGCCAAAAGGGTTTGGCGTCATCATAAGAACCGTTGCAGAAGGCAAAAAAGTTGCAGAACTAGATAAAGACCTACAGAATCTGCTGACCAAATGGTCGGCACTCTGCAAGAAGATCTACAAGGCACCGCATCCATCAAAGGTATTGGTCGAACTCAATAGGGCATCCTCTATTTTAAGGGATGTTTTTAATGACAGTTTTACCGGTATCCATGTAGATGATGAAGAGCTTTATGATCAAATCAAGGATTATTTGCATGAAATCGCCCCCCCAAAAGTTTCCATTGTAAAGCATTATAGTGGTTCGGCCCCCATTTATGAACGATTCGGGATCGAACGGCAGATCAAGACCTCTTTTGGCCAAACGGTCTCAATGAGCAAAGGGGCCTATTTGGTCATCGAACACACTGAGGCCTTACATGTTATCGATGTCAACAGCGGCAATCGATCGAACAAGGCAAAGAACCAAGAAGATACTGCTTTAGAGGTAAACTTACTGGCGGCCAGTGAAATTGCAAGACAATTGCGGCTTCGCGATATGGGCGGTATTATCGTTATCGACTTCATTGATATGACCAAGGGCGAGCATAGAAGAAAACTCTATGACCACCTAAGGGAAGTAATGAAAGATGACCGTGCAAAACACAAAATCCTTCCTCCCAGCAAATTCGGGCTGGTGCAGATTACCCGGCAAAGGGTAAGACCTGAAATGAACATCAAAACAAGTGAGGAAAAACCCAGTGTCAATGGCAAAGAGGTTGAAGCCCCCATTGTTTTGATCGACAAAATCAACACCGATCTAGAGAGGATTCTGAATGGACCGCACAAGAACAAGGGGCTTGTACTGAACCTGCACCCTTTCATTGCGGCCTTTTTGACAAAAGGTTTTCCCTCGATACGCTCGAAATGGTTTTTAGAGCACAAAAAATGGGTCAAGATACAGCCCAGGGATGCCTATACATACCTTGAATATCGTTTTAAGGACAAAGATGGCAAGACCATAAGATAAAAAAGCGGCGTCGCATTGAGCGACGCCGCTTTTTTTGTTTCATACATTTCAGCACAATATGGTATTTTTGGGAAAACGACCTGTTCAACTTCGACTATGAAAACTATCTACCATTGTCTTTTTGCTGCCCTTCTTTTTGGCTGCTCAACAGAAACCCAACAGACACTTTCAGAAGTTCTTAAAGATTCCCCATCCATTACAGGGAAGGAAGAATATCTCGAATCACCCTACGTGACCGCCGGTGACCGCGTTTATATGGTCGGCCACCAAGATGGTAGCTTCCCCACCCTAGGGTGGCACATAAAGGGAGAGATGGGCGGTATCTGGAACCACCCTATCAAGTTGATGGACGGTTTCGATGCCAAACTTACCATCGACAACGATACGCTGACCTTGAACAAAGCATCAGGGTTCACCAACTATCCTTTTGCAAACAAGCACATCTTTGACTTCCCAGATAGGGGGATAGTTGTTGAGCGTTGGCAGTTCGTGCCCGATGGCAAGCAGGCGGTATTCGTCCAGTTCGTCATTAAAAATAGCAGTGGAAAAAGCCAAGATGCAGTCTTTGAGTTCATTGGGCATACTGATTTAAGGCCCACATGGTTGGGCGAACGCACCCAAATGTTCGATGGCCCTGATTCAGGTGAATTTGAGAAAAACAAATGGATAGTGAAAGATGGGTCAAATACATGGTTCACTGTTTTTGGGGCTGACTTATTGCCCGATTCGAACCAATCCATCCCTAGAAGAGCAGATGAAAATAGTCAATCAAACGCATTGGCCTATTCGATTTCCCTTCAACCCAATTCTGATAAGATCATGAACTTTACCATAGCGGGATCTTATACTTCACGTGTAGATGCCTTGCACAACTATGCTACCGTGCAAAAAAATTTCCATGAACTGGCAGAAGAGAAAAAAAAGCGTTACCAAGACTTGTCAAGTCAATCTAAATTGACCATTCCCAATGAAGACTTACAACAGACGTTCGAATGGCTAAAATACAATTGTGATTGGTTGGTCAGAAGCGTTCCCGAAATCGGAACGGGCATCGGGGCTGGTATTCCCGATTACCCATGGTGGTTTGGTGTTGACAGCGAATATGCGCTCAGGGGGTATATGACCGTGGGTCAGACCAAACCTGTTTACAGCACCATCAAACTACTTGACAGTGTATCAATGGCCCTAAACGGAAATGGAAAAATAATTCATGAAATGTCGACCAACGGTACCGTTTTCAACGAAGGTAACATTAATGAAACGCCACAGTTCGCCTCACTTATTTGGGAAATATATAAATGGAACGGCGACAAACAATTTCTTGAAAAATATTTTCCGACCGTCGAAAAGGGTTTAGACTGGTTATTGGCCGAAAATGATACCAACAAAAACTTGTTTCCCGATGGTTTCGGTATGATGGAGATACATGGTCTTGATAGCGAGATGATCGATGTGGCCGCCTACACGCAAAGGGCCTTTGATGATGCCTCAAAAATGGCAGCAGAATTGGGAAAGGAAGATTTGGCATTGGGTTACGCTGATACAGCTCAGCGACTAAAAGAAAAAATCAATAACGAGTTTTGGTCAGAAGAGTTCAATTCTTATGCTGATTTCTTGGGCACTGACAAGCAGGCCATCCATTTGATCGAAGATGCCGTGATCAGGGCCGATACCTTGAACAAACCTTGGGCCATCGAAGAGCTTGAAGCGACCAAAAAACAGATTCAACAAAACCCTTCTGACGAGTTGAAGCCTTTTGTACTGCACCACAACTGGGTGGTCAACACTCCTATGGAAATGGGCATCGCCGACTCTACAAAAGCCATAACCGCCTTGAACACGGCAAGAAAGTTCACAAATCCGTTTGGCGTTTTCGTGACGGGCATTGACAGGGATGAATCTGCGGGCAAAGATGATGGTTCATTTGAGGGTAGTAAGGTGTTCTCTTATACCGGGGCGGTAATGACCCTGCCCACAGGTGTGCAGGCCGTGGCCGAAAACAACTATGGCCGCCCAGATGAGGCATTAGGTTATCTTAAACGAATGACACGAAGTTTCAGCTATGCCCTCCCGGGAAGCATGTACGAAGTCTCACCCGATTACGGTATGATGGTTCAAGCATGGAATATCTACGCCTTTGCCATACCCATCGTGCAACAGTTTTTTGGGATACGGCCCATGGCCCACAAAAAAGTAGTGGTCATCAGCCCAAAAATGCCCTCATCATGGAACAATGCTTCGCTTGAAAATATAAGTGTTGCCGACAATGAAATTTCCATTTTCTATAAAGATGATTCGGAAGGATTGCGACTCGAGGTATCACAGACAAATCCTGATTGGACCATACGACTTGAGCTCCCCGATGGCTCTTACTCTTTGGAAATTGGAGAGGCCGAAACCGTTCAAGAACAGGGGCATTCTGTTTTTCTCACCTCAAATGAAAAATTGGTCGTGGTTTCAGAGAAACCGTAATGCTTTCTTCCATTAGGACAAAAAGACACATATCGGTACCAGAGGCACAAAGAAAAATGGAACGCTTTTGTGCCTATCAAGAACGTTGTCACCAAGAGGTGGTTCAGAAACTCAGGGAGATACATATGATTCCCGAGGCCATTGACCATATCATGGCCCATCTTATCAAAGAAAATTACCTCAATGAAGAACGTTTTGCCAAAAGTTTTGCACGAGGTAAGTTCACTATTAAAAAATGGGGCAAAAAACGTATTGTTTCTGAATTACAAGAGCGCCGAATTTCAAGGTTCAATATCAAAAGTGCCTTGAAAGAAATAGATGAAGCTGACTATTTGAATACGTTGGATGAGCTGTCAAAAAAACGTCTTTCCCAGATTGATGAAACACATCCGCAGAAACGCAAAAGAAAATTGGCCGATTATTTGCTTTATAGAGGTTGGGAAAGTGATTTGGTCTATGCCAAAATAAAGGAGCTCATCTAAGAAATACCCAACGCCCGATGGGTCTTGATCAACGCTTGATCATTCTTCCAATCAATCCACGCTTGGCCCTTAAACCTGCGCATCATATTGTCAAAATGCCGCATGAAGAAAATATTGTAAAGTGCCCTGCCCAGATTTTTTGGCTTTCGGGCAATCGCCCTTAGACTCATTGAAAAACCCGGCGTCACATATCGCATGTAATGCCAATAACCCTCTGGTATATAAAGTACTTGGCCATGCTCTAAATGTGCTATATGACCTCGGGCATTTTGCAGTGCGGGCCATTTTTCCAAATTGGGGTCATGAAAATCGATATCTTCCCTGACAATCAACGAATGGGGAATTTTATAAAGATATTTTGTCTCAGACTGGGGAAAGAGGATACATTCTTTTTTTCCCTCAAAATGAAAGTGGAAGATGTTTGCCAAATCGATGTCGTAGTGCATGAACGTGTAGCTGTCTCTCCCCCCAAAGAACAACATGGGAAGCCCTTTCATCAAACGGAGCCCAAAATCAGGATATGAAAAATCTTTTTGTAGCTCGGGCACTTCTTTCAATACGTTCCAAAGAAAAATACGGTATTTGGTGGGCTCACTTCTTAACAGGTCGATGTAATCGCCCATTTTCATTTTGGCATGAGGCTCATTGAAGCCTTCATCATGTTTGACGGGGCGGTTATCGTACAATGGCACCGTTTTGTCACCCGCCACCTTTTTCATGTACCCTAGATTCCATTTCGAATACGCGGGCCAATCTTCAATGAAGTTCTCGATGACCACAGGTTTCTGAGGCCTAAAATACTTCCTCAAGAATGCTTCTTTGGTAAGTGTTTTTTCTCGGGGAATCTGTTGAAGGTCAAGTTCCAAAACGTATGCTTTTTGAAACGGCTAAGTTAGAAAAAGGTTTTGAAAATGTTAGCTAAACTTATTGGTTGCGAACCAGCTTGGCTTTTTCTTTTGCTACCTCGTTCCGTTCTATTTTATGATCGGGACGCGACCATTTCGGTTTCTCGCCAAGAGATTCGAACTGCGAATCAATTGCTTCGACCGTTTCTCGTTGTGGCACTTTATCAAATGCTTTCTGAGGGTGAATCCCCAATACTTCAAACATGGCCATATCTTCATTGACATCAGGATTTGGGGTCGTCAACAGCTTATCTCCCGCAAAAATTGAGTTGGCCCCTGCAAAGAAGCACAGCGCCTGCCCCTCTCTGCTCATCTGGGTTCGGCCTGCTGATAACCGTACCTGTGTCTTGGGCATCACGATTCGGGTTGTGGCCACCATACGTATCATTTCCCAAATTTCAATAGGCTTCTGTTCTTCCATCGGAGTGCCCTCTACCGCGACCAAAGCATTTATGGGCACTGATTCGGGTTGTGGATTTAGGGTAGAAAGCGATACCAACATTCCGGCCCTATCCTCAACTGCTTCGCCCATACCAATGATGCCTCCACTACAAACGGTGACATTGGTCTTGCGTACGTTTTCAATGGTCTGTAGACGGTCTTCATAACCACGGGTCGAGATGACCTCTTTGTAATATTCTTCAGAAGTATCAAGATTGTGGTTATAGGCGTACAACCCTGCTTCGGAAAGACGTTTGGCCTGATTTTCGGTAACCATGCCCAAGGTACAGCAGACCTCCATATCCAACTTATTGATCGTGCGAACCATTTCAAGTACTTGGTCAAATTCGGGGCCATCTTTTACATTTCGCCATGCCGCACCCATACATACCCGCGAACTGCCCGAAGCCTTGGCACGAAGTGCCTGGGCCTTTACCTGTTGTACCGACATCAAGTCATTGCCCTCGATATCTGTGTGGTAACGGGCCGCTTGTGGGCAATATCCACAGTCTTCAGAACACCCTCCGGTTTTAATCGATAACAAGGTAGAGACCTGAACCGTATTCGGGTCATGGTATTTTCGATGAACCGTGGCCGCTTCATAGAGCAGCTCCATTAAAGGTTTGTTGTAAATAGCTAGAATTTCTTCTTTGGTCCAATTATGTTTTATATCGCTCATACTTCAAATGTAATTCTTATCTACCAAATTGCAATTATAGGGCTATTCATTGCGAACATTATATGACATTTGTCGCCTTTAACAAAATACTGACCGCATTGCCCCCGAATCCGACGGCATTGACCATTGCATATTTTATTTTTTCAGGATGCTTTTGCTCAAAAAATGGGGTCGGAACAAATTTTTGGTGCTGCATCATCAACAATGCCATTTCAAGACTCAACATACCGGAAGCACCAAAAGTATGCCCAACTTTCCATTTGTTGGAAACGATCGCAGGAATGTTTTCACCAAATATCTTTTCAACCGCTTTGAACTCGGCCTCATCGCCCTTGACGGTGCCAGGGGCATGCATGATGACCACGTCGACTACTTCTGGGGCCAATTCTCCCAAAGCCATTTTCATGGAATCTTGAAAACAATGTGCTTCGGTCGAAAGGGAGACATTATGTTGTAAAGGTTCGGTCGCATAGCCTATACCCACTATAGCGGCCAAAGCTTTATCTGAAGCGCTTTTTTCAAGACAGGCCATTGCCGCTGCCTCGCCCAAGACCATGGTATTTTGTCTTTTATCAAAATCAAGGGCCCTGCATGGGTATTCATTATCAGCCATGGCATAGATCTTCAGCGCCTGCATTTGGGCAATAGTGAAAGGCGTCAGTGATGCCTCACTGCCGCCCACCAAAAATTTATCGGCCAGTCCGCTTTGAAGCCAAGCCACGGCATTCAAGACAGCATGCAACGAGGTAGAACAGGTTATGGAATGCGAGATTTCTGGGCCGTGGGATTTCAAATCATGGGCAACCCATGACGAAATGTTTCCCAAAGTGGTGGTAGGAGATGTCAACGTGGCCGTTTTTCCATCATTGAGAAATTCTTTGTGATATTGTTCAAAAAGGGCGGTCGCTCCACGTGATGAGCCAATGTTTATGCCAAATCGCGATCCTTTGCCCCAACCTGCATTTTCGATTGCCTTTCTAGAAGTATATATGGCGAACAGCACGGAATCATCCAAGCTTTTGTATTTCTCATTTTGATGACGAAGAATTTTTATCTCTTCTCTTATCTCAGGGAGCAGTTCAGAGACCCAAACCGCTTGTTCGCCGATGTCGGCCTTTGAAAGAAAATGCTTTTTGTTTTGGTACGATTTCCATAGTTCCGCCGACGAACTTCCCAAAGAAGAAATCGACGACAGCGCAGTGATATAGATGGGGACTTTCAACATGGTCAGAATTAAAAAAGGGCAATGGCCGAACGGATGGAAGCATACACTTTTTCCATCTGTTCCCTTGTGATGACATAAGGGGGCAGAACATAAATGGTATTGCCCAAAGGCCTTAAAAACACACCTTCATTCATAAAATGGTTGAATAACTTGTCACGCAGATTGCCATAGCGCTGCATGTCAACAGTTAGATCAAGGGCAAAAATAACCCCCAAACGCCTCACGTTTTTCACTTTTGGGTGCTCTTTTATTTCCTCTGCAAAAACACCGTGCCATTTCATGATATTGGTGATGTTTCGTTGAATTTTTTCCGATCGCAGTAATTCAATGCCAGCCAAAGCCACGGTACAAGCCAACGGATTTGCCGAATAGGTGTGCCCATGAAAAAAACCTTTTGCAATATCATCATCAAGAAAAGCATCATATACCTCTTGTGTACAGGTGGTAAGCCCCATGGGCACCAAACCAGCTGTCAGCGCTTTTGAAAGACAAATAATATCTGGTTTGGTCTCGATTTGGTCAGAAGCAAAATAAGTTCCCGTTTTACCAAAGCCCGTCATCACCTCATCAGCAATGAGCAATACCCCATATTTTTTCAACAACGCCAGAATTTGGTCCAATCCATGGGCATCGTGCATCTTCATGGCAGCCGCGCCCTGCACCAAAGGTTCATATACAAAAGCGGCCGTGTTGTCTTCACCTAAAAGATTCTCAAGTTCTTGCAGTATTTTCTCGATGTTCTTCCCTTCGGGTACGGGAATGCGTTTAACCTCAAGGAAAAAGTCCTCGAACGGACCGTTATAGACCGAAAGTCCCGAGACCGACATGGCTCCAAAGGTATCTCCGTGAAACCCCTCCTCAAAAGCAAGTAACACGTTCTTTTTGTGCCCTTTATTGAAATGATATTGCAAAGCCATTTTAACGGCTACCTCGACCGAGGTCGAACCATTATCAGAGAAAAACAGTTTTTGTTGGTTATCGGGCAATATGTTGATTAGGGCTTCAGACAGTTCAATGGCTGGCAGGTGGGTAAATCCGCTGAAGACCACTTGATCCAATTGCTGCATCTGCCTCCCCACCATGCTTAGAATATATTCATTGCAATGCCCGTACATTGTTGTGTACCATGAGGCAATACCATCGATATATTCTTTTCCGCTCTCATCGTACAACAACGCGCCCTTTGCTTTGACAATACCCAACATCTCTGGGTGAAGCTTATGTTGCGTCAAAGGGTGCCATAGGTGATTTTGATCGCGTTCGGTCAAACTTTTTGTAGTAGTGTGCACAGACAAAGCCTTTGATTTATCTATCTTGCAAAGATGGGGATTAATACCAAAAAACCTGACACAAAAAATGCTTAAAAAAGTCGCTCTTTTTTTTATTCCTGAGTATTCAAAAATCAAGGAAAAGGTGATTTTTTTTTGGTTGTTGGGCATTTCGGTTTTTGTTCGTTTTCCCTTTTTCTTTCGTGACTACATAGATCGCGATGAGAGCACATTTATTATCATGGGGCAATCATGGGTCGATGGCCATTTGCCCTATACCGAATTATGGGATCTTAAACCACCCATTATTTTTTTGGTTTTTGCAGCCGTTATCCATGTTTTTGGAAAGAGTTTTGTGGCCATTCGCCTTCTCGGTGCCTTTTTTGTTGCCCTGACCGCTTTTTTCACTTATAAAATAGGAAGTAAGATGGTCACAAAAAGGATAGCCTTTTGGGTTGCCATACTTGCTGTGGTCTTTCAAAGTCTTTTTGGAAGTCTTCAGGGATTCATGTCAGAACATATCTGTATTGCCTTTTTTGTGATGGGGCTTTATCTGTTTTTGTTCAAAAACAACTGGTACTGGGTATTGCTCTCGGGAACACTCTTCGGGCTTTCGTTCATGTCAAAACTCAATATGGCCTATCCGTTGCTTTTCTTGGGTGTTTACTTGGTATGGGAAGCGTTTCGTGACAATACCATTAAAGAACAACTGCCCAAATGGTCGCTTCTTTTGACCGGTGGGTGCATGGTTATTTTTCTTACGGCGCTACTCTATGTTTTATCAGGTGAACCAACGCTTTGGTGGCAATCGGTTTTTAGGGCACCCATGGCCTATTCAAGTACAAAGATCGACTCTGTGCTCAAGGCATTTACCTTTTTGATACTGCTAATGGCTTTGTGCGCCTGGGGCTACAAAAAACAACTGCTCGACATCAAAAAAAGAGAAGTGGCGATGCTCATGCTCATCATTTTTGGCATTGCCTTTTCTTTTGTGCAAACGGGAAAAGTGAACGGCCATTATTTGATTCAATTGTATCCATTTTTATTGATTTTGATTGGGATGGCCCTTTCAAAAATCACTTGGGCCAAAAGATTTAACCACGTACCGGCCATTTTCATTATATCACTGCTTGTTCCTATGGAATCTTATTTGGAATATGCGAATATCATACAGAACAAAATACACAAAGGCTCTTTTTTCAATGGTGAGGGAATCGACATTCCGAAGTACATTGTCGATGAAGGACTGGAAACAGACAATATCTTTTTTGCCGAATACCATATCGGATATTGGGTATTGGGCGTAACCCCGCCAACAAAAGTGGCCACCCACCCTAGCAATATCACTCGGGAAACTCTTTTCCCCTATATGCAGAGCCCCCGAAAATCAAGTGCTGGGGAGTTGCGCTATATCATGGAAGAAATACGGCCCTCCATCATAGTCGCAAGAAACAAAAAACGTGTTTTTGATAAACAGTTCATTGAACTAAATTTCTATATCAACCTCTATTTATGTCGCCATTATAGGTTGCTTGAAACCATCGATAAAGGACTCATTTATGAACGCTTAGAATGACAGCAATTCTTGGGCGAACAACTCGGCATATTTTTTAATCGTTTTTTTGTCAAAAGTTTTTTCTTCCTCGATACGACCTAAAAAGACGGCGTTGGTTTTTTTAAGGATTATGCTTTCGGTAGTAGGATGTTCATTTCCGCTAAAGATAATTCCGACCTCAAATCCTTTTTGCCGCAGCGCGTTGATCGTGAGCAACGAATGGTTGATACTGCCCAGGTAGTGCCGTGAGACCACCACGACCTTGTACTCTGGTTTCACCAAATCAAAGATGGTGTCTTTGTCGTTCAAGGGCACCAACAACCCCCCAGCGCCCTCGATGACCAAATGGTTTTCGGTCTTGGGCTCTAAAATGTCACTCAAATCGATTTTGATTCCGTCGATTTCTGCTGCCGCATGCGGACTCATGGGCGTGTTCAGGGCATAGCTGTTGGGATGGATGACCGATTTCGGATTGGAAATCATTTCTTTGACCTTATCGCTGTCAGAATAGTGCAGGTCGCCTGCCTGAACAGGTTTCCAATAATCGGCTTGCAGTGCCTCGACCAATATCGCCGATGCAATGGTTTTTCCTACTTCGGTGGATATTCCCGTTACAAAAATTTTCATTTTTTTGCCTTAAAAAGAAAGTTACAGTTGTTGCATTTGTATTTTTTGGGCTCAAAAAAGGGGAACAATTTATAAAGCAATGTGTTTCTGGCGTAATAGACCTCGCTTTTTTGCGCACCACAAATTGGGCAGGTAATCAAATTTCCATCATTGTCGATGGCATAATTTCGTATCTCATCATAAATGGTTCTTGCCTGTTCTTCATCGTTTCTATGTACCAAGAGCTTAATACCCCCGAGAGCTGTACTGGCAAAGGGTTCAACACTTACCGTATTCTGGTCTTTTAAGCGTGTTTTTATGCCTTCCGATTCAAGTCTGCCCTTGATGACCTGTACATCGGCGAGAAACTCAAAACTTCCCAAAACCACCCAATCTTTACCCATGGTAAAATTTTGTAATCAACTGCAATACTTTTGTTATTTGTTCTTTCGTATTGAAAACGTGCAGGCATATCCGCAAACGTTCATGGCCTTCGGGCACCGTAGGTGCCAAAATGGGGCGAACATCAATGCCGTTTTCCTTTAACTGTTCGGCACATTGCTTTACCCTTTTGTTTCCTTTCAGTACGGCCACATGAATGGCCGAACCACTGGGCAAAAATACGTCTTGAAGATCATATTCCCTTTTCTTCTGCAAGAAGAAATGAATTCGGTCATGCAATGACTCCACCGTTTTTTTTCCTTCCTCAGAAGCCAGATGTTTATACGATGAAAGCGCTGTTGCAACAGTATGGGGGGGCAGGGCGGTAGAGTAAATGAGACTACGGGCAAAGTTCAGCAGATATATCTTTAAAGAGGGGCTTCCTAAAATAGCGGCCCCATGACAGCCCAGGGCCTTTCCAAAAGTGACCAGTCGTGCAAATACCTGTTCTTCGATACCCAATTCTGAAGCCAGTCCCTTGCCGTTGCCCAAAACGCCCGTAGCATGGGCCTCATCGACCACTAGATGTAGCCCTTCTTCGGCACAGTATGCTGCAAACGCCTTTAGGTCAGGAGAATCACCGTCCATGGAAAAGACCGATTCGGTCACTACAAATATTTCTTGATCTTGATTACCGCCCTTATCACGACTTCGCCCGATATGAAGGGCCAGATCTTCTATGTCATTGTGCTTGAATTTGTAGCTTTTGGCCAAGCCTAATGCAATACCATCGCGAATGCTGGCATGTGCCAATTCATCATAGAAAATTAGGTCGCCCCTTTGCGGTACTGATGAGAAAAAACCCAAATTGGCATCGTAGCCCGAATTAAAGACCAATGCGTCTTCAGCATTATGGTAAGTGGCCAAAAATGTTTCTAGCTGCTCGAGTAAAGCATGATGGCCCGTCAGCAGTCTTGACCCCGTTGCCCCATTAAGAATGTCTTGGCCCGCCATGATTCTTTGTGCGGCCTTTTCGATTTTCTTATTCCTTGCAAAACCCAAATAATCATTGGACGAAAAATCAATCGCATCACTGTGCAAAGAAAGCGTGCGCAAAGCATTTGCTTCTCGTCTTCTCTCAAGTTTTAGCAGCGATTTTTTGGGGAGCTTTGGCATGGTTCAAATGTACTATCTTTATTGAAAAGCACGTACATGGTTCGTTTTAAGCAAGCCTCTCTTGATAGTGAACTATTGCAGATTTTGGATTTACAACAACAAAACCTATCTGAAAATTTAACTCAAGAAGAAAAGTCAAAAGAAGGTTTTTTGACCGTCGAACATACTTTTGGGTTATTGAGAAAAATGAATGATGTCAGCCCGCATACCATTGCGGTTGACGGTGATAGGGTGGTCGGCTATGCCTTGTCGATGCATCCAAAATTTGGTAATGAGATCAATGTGCTGAAGCCGATGTTCAATGAAATCAGCAAATCTAATTTCTGCGAAAGTGATTATATTGTAATGGGGCAAATCTGCATTGCCAAAGAGTATCGTGGGAAAGGGATTTTTAGGGAATTGTACCAAAAAATGAAGCAATTCTTGAGCCCGACCTTCAACAAAATCATCACCGAGGTCGATGCCAAAAATGTCAGGTCATTGAATGCCCATTATACCATTGGTTTTACACTTCTAAAAAGATATATATCGAAAGAAAAAGAGTGGCACTTAATAGTGTGGGAATAAAAAAACCCGCTCTACCGAGCGGGCTTTTTCTCAGTTTAAAATATGCTAATCGGCCAATACAATGACCTTTTTATCTTTCATTTCGACAAAACAACAAAAAGAGGATGATCGGTCGGCATCATTTTTTGTGCAGCTCATATTCTAAGGCCACCCGAACCAGCCCAGCGGTATTTCGGGTACCTGTTTTTATAAGCATATTACGGCGGTGGGTTTCGACAGTACCAAAACCAATGAACAACTTATCGGCAATTTCTTGGGTAGTATATTCGTCTAAAATAAGTTTGAGCACTTCTTTTTCCCTGCGTGAAAGTTTCGGAAATAAGCTATCGTATTCGCTTTTGCTATTTGAATTGGATAGGGTATTGATGACAATTTCGTTCGAAATGTCATCCAAATACATTTTACCCTTGTATACGGTCTCTATGGCCTCTACCAACTCATCTTTGCCAGCATTTTTTAATACATAGCCCATGGCCCCATTACCTAGCATCATTTTAATGAGACTGCTCTCTTTGTGCATGGTTATGGCTATGATCTTTACCTCGGGCAACAACTTTATGAACTCTTTGCAAGCATCGATCCCGTTCATACCGGGCATGTTGATATCCAGTAAGATGACCTCTGGCTGTAGCTTTGACACCTTTTGAAGGGCGGTTTCGGCATCAAATTCATGGCCTACAATCTCGATTTTCGTTTCGTCTTGCAACAACAACTTAAATCCTTGTATGACCATTTTGTGGTCGTCTACAATGAATACTTTGATCATGCCCTAGGAATATTTATGGTTATTGTTGTGCCTTCACCAAAGGCCGTATCCCAGTCAATGGTTCCGTTCAAAAATTCAACCCGGCTATTGATGCTCTTCAGGCCTACCCCGTCGGCAAGTATCGCTTTTTCATAATCAAATCCTGCCCCATCATCTTCCATGATAAGGCTCAACCCATTTTTGTCTCCCAAAATTTGTATTAGAATATTCTTGGCCTTCGCGTGTTTTCTAATGTTCGCGATGACCTCTTGAACCAACCGGAACAACATGGCCTGTTTGGTTTTTGGCATATCATTTGGAAAATCTTTAATATTCAATTCAACCTGATACCCCTCTGCTCTTAAAGCGTCTGCCCTATCTTCCAATGCTACGGGCAAGCCCGAAAGGGTCAGGGCATGGGGAATCATATTGTGCGATATACGCCGTACTTCAGCACATGCTTCATCGATCAGTTCATTGGTCTTCTCGGTAAGATCGATTTTTTCTACTTGCTTTATTTCTTTCTGAATGGTGGTAAAATGGGCCTTGACCGTACTCAGCAGCCCCCCCAGACTATCATGAAGGTCTTTGGCAATACGCATTCGTTCGGCTTCTTGACCTTCAATCATGCTATTTAGGGTCAAGAGCTTATTTTTTTGTTGCAACTCGGTAATTCTTTGTTCTTGCAACATCGCATTCTGGGCGGCAATTTTTTTATTGGCCCTGATTCGATGTCGAAGAAAAAAGAAAACGGTCATGGCAAACAGGGCAAGACCCCCTGCGCCAAATAGAAAAATATTGCGTTGCCTCGTTCGCCTATCCAACTTTAATTCACTTATCTCCAACTCATTCTCTTTTTCTTCAACATCAAACTTGGCCTGCATCTCTTCCATGGCCTGTATGCGAATGTTATCGTTCAAGGTATCATTTATGGCATAAGCTTCTCTCAGCAAAGTATAGGCCTCTGTGCTTTTTCCCAATTCATTTTTTACAGTGCTCAGTCTGTATAAAAACTCTACATGGTCTTTTCTTTGATCAGATGCAATCAGTTGGTTCAGGCCTTCTTCAATATACGTTTCTGCTTTTTCGTAATCTTTTTCTTTTCTGGCCACATTTCCCAATAGCCCCAAAGTCGAGATTTTATAGTCTATACTGGGGGTTTCCTCAAAAAAGTTCCAAGCTCTTTCCAATCTTTGTTTAGCCAAGGCAAGACTGTCAAGCTCATAATAAATCTTCCCCAGTGCTACGTCACAAGTGGCCACATGATATTCAGCTCCCAAAAGCCTGCACAACCTTTGGCTTTCTTTTAGGTTCGAAATTGCCAGGGCTTGTTTTCCTTCCATTGTATTATACATCAACCCTAGGTTCATTAGACTGGTGGCCATGCCCAGACTGTCTTGAACCTCTTGCTTGAGCGCGTACGATTTGAGGTATATTTCTTCGGCCCTGACATAATTTTCTTGGTTACGGTAAATAATAGCAATGTTATTGAGCAATCTACCAAGCTCTTCATTCGCTAAATGTTTTTTCATGTCATAGGCCGAAAGATAATTCTTCAGGGCCAAATCCATATTACCGATGAAGTAATAACATGCCCCAATATTGATATAGTATATGGCTTCCTGGTCTTTTTGCTGTTGGTCTATGGCCATTTTTAAGCCTTCGTTGTACAACGGCAGGGCAATATCTGCTTGGCCCATAATATCTAAGGCAATGGCCTTATGTAAATTCAATTTTATGACTCCTTTCGGAAAATCCAACTTTCTCGCCAATGCCAAGCCCTTTTCTGCCGTGCTGAGCAATTCTTCTTCATTGTTGAGCAGCATATGTATTAGGCTCAGTTCATTGTAGAGTATAACCTTCGATGTATCATTCGGTGATTGTGCTATCTGCTGTTGCAGCTGCCCAATCTGCTGGGCGTAATTGTCTTGGGCCTGTAAAGTAGCTACGGCAAACGAAAAAAGCACTGAAAAAAAGACAGATAGAATTGTCGCATGCTTACAATTGATGAACCTTTTGCCTACCATTACTACTTGATTGTTAGTAAATTGAAGATTTGGTCTGCCGGGAAAACCATTCAATTTAACACATAAATAACTGCTCACCAATTAATTATTTAAAATTGCGGGTCGGCCACAGCTGACTAATACTCATCAAATTTGAACCCCATAAGATGATTGTCATCAATGTTTTGGGATGTTTGTACACTATACCCCCTTTGGGATCCATCCCTAAAATTCAATATTCCTGAATAGTAGAACAATTTTTCATTTTTTGGGGTTGTATACACCCCAAATCCTATTCTTTTGTAACCTAATATCCTTCCATGTTGTGCAATAAGGCCCTTCCAATAATTGGATAGGTTCGAAGCGAGCTCAGCATTTTGATATTCAGGCGCCATGTTATCGGAAATTGCCCCAAATTTTTGACCTAAGAAATTATCGGAAAAATTGGTGAAAATCGCTGCTTGGTCCAAACCAACTTTCAGCCTCTCAGGGTCATAGCTTGACTTATCAGCTTTAGAAACGGTATCTCTTCTAATCTCGACAAAAATATCATCAAATGCCACGCGTTCATCTTCATCGAAACTTTCATAAAGCATAAGGGCAATGTTTGATGAGGTCAAATCAGACCTTAGGGTATCGATCATTTTACTATCAGACACTTTTACGGTAAAATTGGTGCGTGTTACCCCTGCATTGGTGTTGAACCCCTTCGCAAATGAAGTTTTGGCCCCATAGTGGTCGGCAATCATCTCTAGCCCGGTTTTTTGGGTTTCAGAGGCGCAAGCAACCAAAAGGCATACAATAGGGTATAAAACTGCTTTTTTCATCACTTGTTCTTTTACTATTTAACGATTTTTCATCTATCGGGATTTGGTCTCGACCACCAAGGTAAACTCACCCTCGCCCAAGCCATCGGCCCCGGTAACCCCAATGACCACCCTATACGGGGTATTGATGGCCACCAGATCCTTTACCAAACGGGTATGGTCTTGTGGGGCACTTCCCTTAAAATTCCGTTCCCGTTTGTGGTCTGCCTCACATCGAATACAACTGGGCAGATCTGGAGCCAAATCTGAACTATCAGATCCAATTTCGTAGGCATATAAACTAAAATTTGCCTCGGTATCTTTTGGTATCACCGTCACTGTCAGCTCGCTATATTTCGGGATGATGCCCGTGAAAAAAAGATGTTTTCCGGTAAACTTTTGCTTTTGGGTCTCAGGGAAGCAGGCATTTGCACTGCTCCAGGCCCAAGAAAGGTCGTCTAAGAACATCCCTTCAGAGAGATTACCGCTATAGGCCACCTTATCGTTGGGCACGGGTTCAATGCTGTACACTTTGGGCTGTGCCATTATGGGATAAAAAGACACCAAAGCCAATATAACTGTAAGTAAATTTTTCATCTGTGACATCCTATTTAGCAATGTTGCCAAGCCTTTTGCGACTTTGACATTTATTGATTCGCCAGACCCCTCTGCCGTTGTTTTTCGTGATTCAGAAAGCCCTGTGAGGTAATACTGTATTTAAAGGTATTGACGGCCGATCTATTTCTGAGTTTGATCGAAATTGACTTACCGTGAACGTTTAGAATGTTGAATTTTCGTTTTCCTTTGCCCGGACCATTCGGAAAGGTTTTTTCTGCGTAATTGTTTTTGGCCCCTGAAGCCATATCCCAGGTACATACAATAATGTCTGTTTGTGCCCTGCCGTCTTTCTTTTCGATTTCGATTTCTACCCTATCCCAGAACATTCCGGAGGTTGTAAAGACACGTACCCCACCAACACCGGCTTTTCTCAAGGTTCCATTTTGCTTGGTCTTGGTCTTCAGCACGGGCAGTTCTCTAGCACCAACGGTAGCCCACGACTGTCTATTTTGGTTGAACACGAAATCGTGAAACTGGGCCGAGGCCTGTGAAATGGCATTGGTAGCTTGTGGTTCTTGGCCTACAACTGGTATAAGTGTTAGGGCAATACCCCCAATAGCATGGCTTACATTGTAGCTTTGTTGCCATTTTTGCTTAATTACGCTACCAAAACCCATGCAGGTTTGGGCATAGGTTCCGAGACAGAAAACAAATGCTGTCATCAAACAAATAGTCGATCTTGTAGTTTTCATAATGTTTGTTTTTAAAGATTTATCTACGGTTATTACTGTGCTTACGCCTTTGCGACGGCACTATCTTGCAATGCATACTTTTCTTTGATATAATGGCCTACTTCTTGTTCCATTCTGGTGAATTCCTTCTTTTTGGCGAACCAAACTATCCCCACAACCAATAGGGCACCGATGACTCCTAAAACGGCGCCGATAGCGATGGCCAAAATCAGCCAGACATTTCCAATATTGGGTCCACCTGAAATCTTGACCACATCCTTCTTTTGAAACACCCCTACCCAAGAAAGTCCTTTGCTGACCCTCAGCATTTTTTTGCTGAATAGTGGATAGCTTACCTTATAGTCTGTGAACGCTCTTTCAAGGTTCCCTTTAAGCTCTTCTAAGTCTATCTGTTCTTTCGCCGCTAGTTTCATACTTTGTGATTTGATGGGTTAGTAAGGGCAAGATATTCTTGAATATTCCATTTCTTATCCAAGAAATCCCATACGCAAAAAAAATCTATGAATTCAGGTAGGAACAAAAAAGCCCAACTCTTTCGAGTTGGGCCTTAATTTCTTAAAATAGCGTTTACCTCAGTCTGCCAATACAATGACCTTATTATCTTTCATTTCGACAGTACCACTGGTAATCTCTAGAATCGTTTCACTGTCTGCTCCCTTGGTAAATTTGTGCTGAAACTCTTCTTCGATAATGATGTTGCCCTTCACCTTTACTTTTCCTTCTTGTAAAAGGGATACAATTGGAGCGTGGTTCTCAAGCATTTGAAACTCACCATTGACGCCGGGCACTGATACAGAGGTGACCTCACCTGCAAACAATGTAGCTTCTGGGGATACGATTTCTAAATACATCCTTTTTAAGTTATGAGTTATGAGTTATGAGTGATAAGCGACGAGTTCCAATAAACTCTGAACTCTACATTCTTAACCCTAAACTTATTTACGCTTCCGCAAGCATTTTCTCACCAGCTTCAATAGCCTCTTCGATGGTTCCCTTCAGGTTAAAGGCAGATTCTGGGAGATGATCCAACTCACCATCCATAATCATATTGAAGCCTTTGATGGTATCTTTGATATCGACCAACACCCCGGGAATACCCGTAAATTGTTCTGCCACATGGAAAGGTTGTGATAAGAAACGTTGAACCCTACGTGCGCGTCCGACTGCCAACTTATCTTCTTCAGATAATTCTTCCATACCCAATATGGCAATAATGTCTTGTAGTTCTTTATAGCGTTGCAACAACTCTTTCACACGCTGCGCGCATGCATAATGGTCTTTGCCCAAAATCTCAGGGGTAAGTATTCTAGAGGTAGAATCTAATGGATCTACCGCGGGATAAATGCCCAACTCCGCAATTTTACGCGAAAGTACCGTAGTGGCATCCAAGTGGGCAAACGTGGTCGCAGGTGCAGGGTCGGTCAAGTCATCTGCAGGCACATAAACCGCCTGTACCGATGTAATCGAACCTCTTTTCGTAGAGGTAATACGCTCTTGCATCGTACCCATCTCTGTGGCCAAAGTCGGTTGGTAGCCCACTGCTGAGGGCATTCTTCCCAAAAGGGCCGACACCTCAGAACCCGCTTGTGTAAATCGGAAGATATTATCGATAAAGAAAAGTACGTCTTTTCCTTGGCCATCACCAGCACCATCACGGAAATATTCAGCAATTGTCAACCCAGACAGAGCCACACGGGCCCGTGCCCCCGGGGGTTCGTTCATCTGACCGAACACGAAGGTCGCCTTTGACTCTTTCATGGCCTTTTTGTCTACTTTCGACAAATCCCAACCGCCTTCTTCCATTGAATGCAGAAAATCATCGCCATATTTGATGATCCCTGACTCAAGCATCTCACGAAGCAGGTCATTGCCTTCACGGGTACGTTCACCTACACCGGCAAAAACCGATAGACCACCGTGGCCTTTTGCAATGTTGTTGATCAACTCTTGGATCAATACTGTTTTGCCTACCCCGGCTCCACCGAACAAACCAATCTTTCCCCCTTTGGCGTACGGTTCGATAAGGTCGATTACCTTGATCCCCGTATAAAGCACCTCTGTAGAGGTCGATAAGTCCTCAAATTTTGGAGCCTCACGGTGGATTGGAAGACCATTATCACCTGTTTTGGGCAGGTTTTCCATTCCGTCAATGGCATCGCCAACTACATTAAAAAGTCTCCCATATACATCTTCCCCGATAGGCATTTGAATCGCATTGCCCGTGGCAACGACATCAATGCCCCTGCTCAGACCATCTGTTGAATCCATCGAAACGGTTCTTACGGTATTCTCGCCGATATGCGATTGTACCTCAAGCACCAAAGTGGTACCATCTTCCCTATTGATTTCCAATGAATCGTAAATCTTTGGGATTTCGGTTCCGGATTCAAATTCAACATCAATGACCGGTCCGATGATCTGGGCAACTTTTCCTGTAATCTTTGCCATTATTTTTCTTTGTTTTGTATTCTACTATAAGAAAGGGAAAGCTTATTTTTTCCGGCTGCAAAGATATGCTTTTACATCATTATACTGAAAAATTTTTCGTCATAAAAAGGGCATCCATTTAGATGCCCTTGTTTATATATAAAATTGTTAAAATTTAATGTCAAAAAGTAGTCTTGCCCACAATCAATTTAGATACAGACCCGTAAAATCAACAGGATTGACCTCTGGTAGATTTGAACCATATTTGGCATTGATAATGCCGATCATCTGATTGGCTGCCACTGCATAGCCCCTAGGGGATGGATGCACCCCATCTAATGAAAAAGCGCCGCCAGTAACAAAATCGGCAGTTACCGTAGCTGGGTTATCTCCAGATTGAATGGGCACTCCGGTGGTGGCTACCGTGTTTAGAAAAGTATTGGCATCAAAGAAAGCCAAATCAAATTGTTCTGCTGCTGCCGCAATTGTAGTATTAAAAGCAACCGTAGCATCAGCAATGGCCGTTTGCTCAGAAGGAATCAATACCCACTGATCATCCAAAGCGTACGTAATCCCCTCTGCTGAAAACTGGGCGGCCAGTTCTGGCGATAACCCTTGTGATTGTAGAAATGCGAAGGAATCTTGGTTAATACTACCGATTACATTACGACTGGGCAATACCAAAAGGTCTTCTACCGTGGCCTGTCTCACTTGTCCGTACGCAGCTCCGAAAAGATTGGCCACCAACGGGGCGGCCTGGGGCGGAAGCCCAAACTGTTGTACAAACAACGGGAAATTTGGATCGGCATTCAGCACTTGGGCGATCTGGGCCGATAAGTCGATCAACGTCTCATCTCTGATCACGACCGCACTTGCCGAATTCTCAGAGAACACTACCGAACGCTCAGGGACCCCCAAAAAGGCAAATACTTGGTTCATGGCTCCAAAGACCGTATTCAATGTAGGGATCTGGGGGCCAAAACTAGGATTGGTAGGGTCTAACGGTGCATGGGGCACCGTTGTAAAATAAGGTGCATCGGTCACATTGGGCAGATTGGCCACAATGCCCACGGCACCACCAGCCGTCAAAGTAGCCAACAGGCCGTTATACACCTGTGCAAAAACCCCTGCGTTGGTAATATCATTTCCCGCGTAGGTCGATGCATCAAGATTACCTGTCAAATTATGGTCTTCGCCCGAACCCCCTGATACGGCATACCCCAAAATGTCATTGGAGCCTATCCATAGAGAGAAAAAAGTCGGGTTTTGTGCCATTGCATCTTCCATTACCGATGCATTGGGGTTAGAGGCCATTCTAGCAAAATACGGATTGGCAAGTCCAGCAGCCACACCGGCCACGTTGCCATAGCCATTGGCCAACAAATGATAGCTTTTCGCTCCTGGCACCCCCATATTGTTAAAGGGGCCCGACAGCACATTGGAAACCTCTGTGGTAGGGTCTCCCGGAATATTGACGGGAACTTGATTTGCGGCATCAAAAATCAGTCGGGTATCGGCTATTTCATTGCCCCCCAGCAACAATCCTCCCAAATCATCGTTCATCAACGGCTGGGAAAAATCTCCCCCACCGGCCAAAGCAAATTGTTGGGCCAAAATATTGGGAAAAGAGGCTGTCTGCCCTCTTACGAACAAGGCATTGTCAGAGAAGCCCGCCGTCAAAGAATTGCCCACGGACACATAGGTAGAAAAATCTGCCGTACCACTGGTATAGTTTACTGGCGGTGGAGTCACCTGTTCTACCTCTGGCACAAAGGGCACCGCAAAAATATCGTCTTCCTCACTACAACCCCAAAAAAGAAATGCCCCAAAAAGAAATGCGGTATATATATGTTTGTTTTTCATTTTTCTTAGCTTTTTTATTATTGATTGATAACCCATGATACAAAGAATTGTGACCCTATGAGCCCTGCACCGGGCGCACTCACATATTCTTCTCCTAAAATATTGGCGCCCCCTAGCTTGAAAATTGATTTGATGCTCGGAACACTAAAATTGACCTGGGCATCGACGACATGCCTCGATGGTATGAAACCATCGGCAAAAGTGGCCTCCCAGAGATACCAATCGTTCCAACGCCAATTGATGTTGAAACCAAAATTCTTGAACAGTTCTTGATTACCAAATGAGGCCTTTACCTTATGTTCAGGGGTATTGAAGCTGGGCTCAAAACCTGGATCTGAACTCCTATCAAAATCAAGTTTCGCATAGGTGTAGTTAATGCCAAAGTCATAGTTGCCAAATATCTGTGTGGTGATGCCCAAGCCACCTCCATATGAGCTTATGTCTGCCACGGAGTTTGTGTAGGTCTGAAAGGCTTGAAAATCTTCGTTCTGCAATGCCAACAAAGACAATGCATTGTCTCCCGCTTCACCGTAAAGGGGTACCAAAACGGTTCTATTCGAGATAAAATCATCATATTGGTTGTAATAGGCACTGAAATCGATATTGACCTTACCTACAGCGCCACGATAGCCTACCTCATAGGCCGTTACCTGCTCGGGTTGTACCAGAGATGACTCAAATGCTTGTGGGACTCCGGCCTCGACCGATTCGCGCGAAAAGGCATTGGTATAGGCCTCGCCGCCCGAAAGCTGAACCGTCTGCTGACCTGTCAGCGCTTGGCCATTGGTACTCAACAAAAGTTCCGGCGTGGTATAGCGATCTAGGTTATCGGGTGCCGATCCCACCAAAATGGCCCTACCTGCATTGAGGCCGATGAAGAGCGACTGGGTATCGGGGTTTCTGAAACCTGTTTGAAATGATCCCCTGATATTATGCCTTTTGTTCTCATCAATGGCGTAGACCAAAGAAAGCCTCGGTGAAACGAACCCATCAAAAAATTCTGATTTATCATACCGAATAGAACCCGTAAACTTCAACTGCTCTTCGAGCATTTTCTTTTGCAGCTGTACGTACGCGCCATATTCATTGTAGTTGATTGGGCCATCGCTATCGGTGTAAATGGTACCGCCCGAATTCAACTCATATTGTCTCCAAGAACCCCCTACCATAATATCGGCAAAATCACCTGTCAAATGCGTAAAATTGTAATTGGCGTCGATATGGTAGATTTTGGAGTTGTCTTGAAATCTGGCCCCGGTCTCTAAATTAGGGTCGGCGGTGACGGCGGCCAAAGCATTGTTGAATTCTGGGGTTCCAGGCAAGAACCTGCCCGTATCGGCCTGTTGTCTGGCAAAGGCATGGGCAGCAACTTTTTGTTCGTCCGTAGGGGCAAAAATACCTTGATTGGCCAAAAAGCCGATAAAGCCCGCTGCATAGTCCCCGAACCATGAAGGCTCTGAGGGATTGTCAGGGTTGGGTGCATCCCTTTTCCACCTACGGTTTACATTAAGTGCGGCAAATCTTGTGTCATAAGAGTTTCCTGCCTTTTCTGCAGTGGTATATCCGCGAACAAAGAAGTTGTTGTTGCGTATTTCCAACTTGTGCTGCTGCATAAAGAAATCTTTTATGGCATAACGGTTGGCACCCTGATAAATGGTGTTTCCACGACCGATCTTAGAATTCCAGACTATTTCAAAATCATCGGCCCACGGCTTGAAGTGAAGTGCGAAATCTGCTTTTAAGCTCTCTGCATCATAGTCCATAAGGTCTCTTTCTTCATAGCCGGTTCTTGAAACCGTGGCCTCACCAAAATCGGTAGCCACCGGAATGGGCAACGATGCTGCGGCCAATTCATCAAAATTGAGTGTGGTCGATGCCTCATCACCATAGATGTTGAGTCCGTCATATGCCGGGTCATCCCTTGTGAGACCAGGATTGTTGTAATCTGTATAATCTGTTGAAAACCATTCTGTACCCTTTAAAAAAGATACCGATGCCTTCGCGGCAAAGTGATCGCTAAAGGCATGTGCTGCCCGTATGCCCACATCAAAGAAGTCGTTGTCGCCGGCATTACTACTTGAGGTGAGCCCTGTTTTTGCATAAAAACTGATTCCTTGGTGATTGAAAGGGCTCTTGCTGGTCATGAACATGATACCGTTGTAAGCATTGGCACCATAAAGTGCCGATGAGGCCCCGGGCAAAAGCTCTACGGTGTTCACATCAAGTTCAGACATGCCCAAGAGATTGCCCAGTGGAAAGTTAAGGGCAGGTGAAGAGTTGTCCATACCATCGACCAACTGCATGAAACGGGTGTTGGCAAAGGTGGCAAAACCACGGGTGTTCACCGATTTGAACGTTAAACTGTTGGTGTTGATGTCAACCCCTTTGAGGTTTTCCAAAGCATCATAAAAAGTGGGCGATGTCGAGCTTTGAATGGCCTTGATATCCATACGTTCGACCGTTACGGGCGATTCGAAAATACGCTCTGGTGTTCTTGAGGCCGATATCACAATTTCATCGAGCAAAGTAGATGCCTCATTCAATGTTACGTTGATGGTTTGATTGTTTGAGGTGACATTCACGATGGCATCAGAAAAACCAAGAATTGAAATACGCAACTGAAAAGGTGGGTTTTCTGAGGTTTTGAACTCATAATTTCCGTCAAAATCAGTGGTGGTCCCCTCTGCCTTTCCAACTAGGATCACATTCGCACCGGGAATCGGTTCATTGTTCTCATCTACTACTTTACCCTGTACCGTTGTTTGCGAATAGGCCACAAAGCCAAACAGCAGGAAGCAAGCAAGCATTATTATTCTCATGAGTGCTAAGATTAGATAACGTTAAGTTAGTTTTAATTTTACGGGTGGAATATACATTTTTTTTGCATCCAAACCCATAACAGAATAAAAAATTATGCATGCATAGTATTGATTTGGCAATGAAATGATTCAATCATTGTTGAATTAACAAAAAAGTCGCCTTAAAAGGCGACTTTTCTTATTTTACGTGATATACTATGTTACTCCACTGTAACCGATTTGGCCAAGTTTCTCGGTTGGTCTACGTTACACCCACGCATTACGGCAATATGGTATGAAAGTAATTGCAGGGGTATGGTGGTAAGCAAGGGTGTCAAACTCTCTGAAGTTTCCGGCACTTCTACGACATGATCGGCCAATTCTTTGACCTGTTTGTCGCCTTCAGTGACCACTGCGATGATTTTGCCGTGCCTAGATTTTATTTCTTGGATATTGCTGACCACTTTTTCATAATGCCCTTTTCTGGTTGCTATGACCACAACTGGCATTTGTTCATCTATCAAAGCTATTGGGCCATGCTTCATTTCTGCCGCAGGATAGCCCTCGGCATGAATGTAGCTGATTTCCTTTAGCTTTAAAGCTCCTTCAAGCGCAACCGGAAAGTTATACCCTCTGCCCAAATACAAGCAGTTTGTCGAGTCTTTGTAAACATCTGATATGTGCTCTACCAAAGCATTTGACTCCAATGTTTTCTCAACCTTGCTCGGAATGCCTTCCAGTTCTGTCAAAAACTCATGAAATTTCGATTCGGAAAAAATTCCTTTTTCTTTGGCCAATTTCATGGCGATCATCATGAGTACTGTAATCTGCGTGGTGAAGGCCTTTGTTGAGGCGACCCCGATTTCAGGTCCTGCGTGGGTATAGGCTCCGGCATTGGTCTCTCTGGCTATCGAAGAGCCCACAACATTACAAACGCCAAATACAAATGCCCCTTTTTCTTTGGCCAGTTTAATGGCCGCCAACGTATCGGCCGTCTCACCAGATTGCGATATGGCAATAAGTACATCCTTATCTGTAATCACCGGATTGCGATAGCGAAATTCAGAAGCATACTCGACCTCAACGGGAATTCGCGCCAAATCTTCAAAAATATACTCGGCAACTAGACCTGCGTGCCAAGAAGTACCGCAAGCGACGATAATAATTCTGTTGGCATTTAGAAATTTTTCAATGTTTTGATCAATACCGGCCATTTTGATAATGCCTTGATCGGGCCGCAACCTTCCTCGAAAAGTATCGTGGATGGCCCTAGGCTGTTCGTAGATTTCTTTCAGCATGAAATGCTCATAGCCCCCTTTTTCTATTTCTTCAAGATTCAGTTGAAGTTCCAGTATATTCGGATAAGCAATGGCGTCATCTTTTATTTTGCGCAATTTTATCTCCTTGCCGATTCTGACAATGGCCATTTCTTCATCCTCTAAGTACACGGCATTGTTGGTAAACTCAATGAATGGCGATGCATCGGAAGCGATAAAGTATTCATTCTCACCGATACCAATGGCAAGCGGACTACCTAATTTCGCCACGACGATCTCATCAGGCTTGTTTTTGTCAAACACGGCAATGGCATAGGCCCCAACGACTTGGTTCAAGGCTAGCTGTACGGCTTTGCCAAGTTTGACCCCTTCTTTTTCCTTGACTTCTTCGATGAGGTTGACCAATACTTCGGTATCGGTATCTGATTCAAAGGTATACCCTCTTTTGGTCAAGGCTTTTTTAATAGATTCATAATTCTCAATGATACCGTTATGGATAATCACCAAATCACCGGAATTCGAATAATGGGGGTGTGAGTTGATATCGTTTGGCACACCGTGGGTTGCCCATCTAGTGTGGCCAAGGCCCAACTTACCTCTGGTTTTAATACTGGTCTCGGCTTTGTTCTTTAAGTCTTCGACCTTTCCCTTGGTCTTTGACAAATGCATGTCTTCGCCATCGAAAAGCACAACACCGGCACTGTCATATCCTCGATACTCTAAGCGCTGCAGTCCTTTAATAATGATGGGATATGCATCTCTATGGCCTATATAACCTACGATTCCACACATAACTAGGTAGTTTTCAATTGATTTAGATAAACAAAATTAGTTTTTAAGGGGGAAATGAAAACAATTCTCGGATATAAAACGCAAAAAATCCGTCAGCGGTATTAAATATTATGTATAAATCAATTTGTCTCTGTAAAAAAGATTTCGAGCTTTAATTTTTTCTCTTCGTTGGCAGCCTGCACATTGCTTCCAAAAAGTACCGTGCCCAAGGCATTCACGGTCGACATCACCGGCACATCAACTACTGATCCATTCGCCCCCATGGCCTCAGCGATCCTAGCTTGCGAAATATCAATATTTGAAGTCAAGGTAAGGGCCAGTCTGGCATTGGCAGAGTCACGTACTATGATATTGTTGATATGTTCGGTAATACGAATGGTATAGGTATTATTTTCCCTATCCAGAATACCTCCAAAATTAAGGTACAACCCCAGGGGCTCTGCGCTGTCTGAACTTGCATTTTCAATCGCAAGATTATAAATGGGCAGGTTTGTCTCGGCATTATAGAGATATATTCTTGGAGGTCGTTCTTCTTCAATCAAACCATTGAGCGATTGTTCATCAACGTGAAACACCAGATTGGCTTCGTTTATTATCCAATTTTTCGAGCGTATGTCTTCCAATATTGGGTCGGCATCTGTGTCATCAAAAAGACTGACCTCGGCCACGGCCCCATCACCGCCCTTGAGATATATTCTGGAAGCGTTATCGCCATTGTCAAGCTGATCTGCAATTTGAGGTGGAAAATCATCACTTTCGAAGGTATTTACGGCATTTCCTGAAATGAATCCGTTGATGTTTCGCAACAGGTTCAATACAAGATCGCGTTCGACCTGTTCGATGAAATCATCTGAAGTATCAGAAAAGGTATCGTTATCGTTATAATTGTCATATTCGTAGGTGATGGTAATGTTCGCTGCTGATAGATCGAGCAGCAGCATCATATCGTCATTGGCATCTAAAGACAAATGGATCCCTCGAAAAAAATCTGCGAAATTGGCTTGGCTCAACAACTCTGAACTTCCTTCCCGGTCCAGTATATTTTCTTGAAAAAAAGATGGGTCAAGAGGCACTCGTATACCTGGATTCAGGGTCCTGCTGGCATCCAATGTCAATGACTCATCAACATCTTCAGTATCGGGGTCATCCTCATTGAAGAAAACAATTTGTTCATTATCTATCTGAACATCCCCATCAAAAAGTACCTCATCTACAAAATCGGGCGAGAAGCTTTGGCTTGAAAAGTACTCTTGTGCCTCCTCAAAATTGGTATTTGGATCCAAATTCCTTAAAAAGAATGTCGAACGTTCGACCTTTAGCCTGAAAGACGCATCACGATTGCCATAGATACTATCAAGAGATAACGTTCTGGCAAAGGCATTGGCAACCGTACTGTCATCATCGGCATCACCGATACCATCACCATCGGTATCGGGGTTCAAGGGATCTGTACCGCCTGTTCTCTCGGCGTTATCGGTCACCCCATCATTATCGGAATCACTATTTGGATCATCAGGGTCGGCATCAAATGGGTCTTCAACCCCGTCAAGGTCACTATCTCGAAGACTCTCTGGCGGCAATTGATACGGCAGATACAGAAAAACTTCTTTTACGGTTTCGTTTTCCGGTATGGTCGAATTGCTCTCATCATCGTCCGCTCCATCTTCGACAGCCTGTGAAAAGTCACCAAAGACATTGCTTATGGTTCCAGTGTTTTGATTGATGGAAAGTTGTACCTGACTGGTGATACTGGCCCGGCGTGTTCCATAAACGGGGTCATTGAAGTTGCCCAACTGGTATATGGGCAATCTGTTGGTTTGCACCGCATTGACCCTTTTGTTATAGGCGAAAACATCAAAAACCACTTTTCCGGTACTAAAAGGTTCACCGCCGACCACACCCTCACCCAAGGTGGTCAAATCTTCCTCACAAGACATCATCATCAGAAAAATTCCAACCAAAGTTGAAATTGTCGCCTTTCTCTTAAGGTTCATGAAAATTATTTTAAAACTTCCGAGTTATAGAAATTTGCATATGCTTCTTCGGTCTCTTTGAAAGAAACATATGGCAACACGGGCTTTGAAAGATTGGCAATATGCTTTTCGAGTTCATCAGAAATCGCTTCTGAGGCTAAAATAATGGCGTCTGAATGATCGACTGCAACTTTTAACAAATTATTATAGTTGGGGGTTGCCAAGGCCCCGATATCTTCTTTGGGTATGCCGTCAAACACAATCTTGTCCACGATCCCATTATCAAGTTCTCCTTCGAAACCTATGTCATAGACCGAGGTGACTATCTTGCTATCAGCAAAAATGGGCTCATCGGCATAGTACTTTCTGAGATAGAGTGGAAGAAGCGATGCCATCCAGCCATGAACATGAATGATATCTGGAGACCAATTTAATTTCTTTACTGTTTCGACCACGCCTTTTGCAAAAAAAATGGCGCGTTCATCGTTATCTGGAAACAGATTGCCTTCTACATCGGTGAAGGTTCCCTTTCTCTTGAAATATTCATCATTGTCTATGAAATAGACCTGTATCCGTTCTTTGGGAATGGAAGCTACCTTTATGATCAAGGGCATATCCATATCATTGATGACCAAATTCATCCCTGATAAGCGAATCACCTCGTGCAGTTGATGCCTACGCTCATTGATATTGCCATAGCGAGGCATGAAAATCCGTATTTGGCCACCTTTGCTATTGACCATTCGCGGGGCTTCGTAAGACATCAATGAAACTGGGTTCTCGGGTAGATAGGGGACTAATTCTGAAGATACGAACAATATCTTTTTACCATTCATAAACGATTCTTTTGTTTACCAAAAACGTAGCTGCAAAAGTACAAAAATTATGCCGATTACCAGTATTTATAGTATTTTTGCACGCCTTTATCATTTTTATGCGCCCGATCAGCGACAAACAGCAACTTCAAAAGCTCCTACAAACTACCAGGAACGAGAAGAACACTATCGGTCTGGTACCGACCATGGGCGCTTTGCACCAAGGGCACTTATCATTGGTCGAAAAAGCCATCGAAGAAAATCATAGGGTAGTGGTGAGCATTTTTGTCAATCCGACCCAGTTTGACAATGCCAATGATCTGAAAAACTATCCCCGTAATTTAAATGGTGATCTAGCCCTTTTACAAAAGCTGTCACGGCAAATCGTGGTATTTACCCCCTCAAAGGCCGAAATTTATCCAGGTGAAATCACTTCACAGGAGTTTCGTTTCGGCGGTTTGGAGAAAACAATGGAAGGTAGCTACCGTAACGGACATTTTGACGGGGTGGCCACCATTGTTGAGCTACTCTTAAAAATAGTAGCCCCAGACAAGGCCTATTTTGGCGAGAAAGATTTTCAGCAATTGCAGATTGTCAAAAAATTGGTCAAATTGAAGCGCATTCCTGTTACGATTGTGGGCTGCCCCATTGAAAGGGAAGCCAACGGCCTGGCCATGAGTTCGCGTAATGAAAGGTTGCCAAATAAAATACGACAAAAGGCTGGTTTCATTTTCAACGTGTTGAAAGCTGCCAAGAAAAAATTTGGCACGAAAAGTGCTAACGATATAAGGGAATGGGTAAAGGCAAAATTCCAAAAAAATGAAGATTTTGAATTGGAATATTTCGAGATTGCAGATCAAGAAAATTTAACGCCCATCCAAAGAAAACAGAAAAACAAAAAATATAGGGCTTTCATAGCCGTTTATGCCAGTGGCGTTCGGCTAATAGACAACATCGCCCTCAATTGATTATTTTTGCACCATGCAAATTGAAGTAGTAAAATCAAAGATTCATCGCGTGAAGGTCACAGGTGCTGACCTCAACTACATTGGCAGTATTACCATCGATGAAGATCTGATGGATGCCGCAAACATCATTCGTGGTGAAAAAGTCCAGATCGTGAACAATAACAACGGTGAGCGTCTTGAAACCTATGTCATTCCTGGACCACGTGGCAGTGGTGAACTGACCTTGAACGGAGCTGCTGCCCGAAAGGTTTCGGTGGGCGATGTATTGATTCTTATCACTTATGCCTGGATGAGTGTTGAAGAGGCCAGAGAATTCAATCCGGCCTTGGTATTTCCAGATGAAAACACCAACCTTTTGAAATAGCCTTGTCCAAATCCCTGAAAAAAACCCTGAAAATCGTTCTACCCATTGCTTTTGGGGTATTTCTGGTATGGTACTCGTACAATGAGACCACGGCCGAAGACCGGGCACAGATCATACACTACATTAAAAATGCCGATCTTTTTTGGGTGTCGATTTCCATAATTATTGGAATTCTAAGCCATATTTCAAGGGCCGTTCGGTGGAACTACATGTTAAAGCCACTGGGCCATTCACCGCAAGTGACGAATAATGTTTTGATGATATTGATTGCCTATCTCGCCAATCTCGGTATACCGAGGTCTGGTGAATTTCTAAGGGCCACCGCATTGACCACTTATGAAGAAGTGCCTTTTGAAAAAGGCTTCGGCACCATTGTTACTGAACGGGTCATCGATTTGATCATGTTGTTCTTGATCATCATCGTGGCACTTTTGATGCAAACTTCGGCCATTATCGCTTTTTTGAACGAAAAAGGTGTCAATCTTGCAGGTGCTGCCCTTATTCTTTTAGTAGGTATTGTGGGACTTTGGCTCAGCATAAAGTTTCTTCGAAAATCGAATTCAGGTTGGGCCCTTAAACTCAAAGTTTTTTTAAAGGGACTGCTTGAAGGGGTCATGAGTGTCTTCAAAATGAAAAAGAAATGGCCCTTTATCTTTCATACTGTTTTTATATGGTCTGCGTACGTCGGCATGTTTTGGGTCATCAAGTATACCGTGCCCGAGACCATTGGCCTCTCTTTGGGTGAGCTTTTGGTCGCTTTTATCGCAGGGGCCTTTGCCATGTCGACCACCAATGGCGGCATTGGCCTATACCCTATTGCCGTGAGCAGTGCATTGGGCATCTATGGAATTTCCTCCGTTTCAGGAGATGCCTTTGGGTGGATCATGTGGATTGCGCAGACCCTAATGGTAGTGGTTTTCGGGGCAATATCTTTCGTACTCTTGCCGTTATTGAACAGAGGTCGGTAGACCCTGGTTCAAAATCAAGCCCCATGAAGAAAATTTTACTCCCGCTCATCATATTGTGCAGCTTTTTGGGTACCGCACAGGTCAAAAAGGAAATTTTCGAGTCGTTCAAACTGCAAGAACGAAGGGATGTCTCTTATTACTTCCCCGAAGATTATGTAGATGACAAAAAATATCCGCTCATTGTGGTGCTAGACGCCGACTACCTCTTCGATTTGGTAGTGGCCCACAATAAATTTTACAGTAGGCATGACAGAATGCCCCAAGCCATTGTCGTGGGGGTACACCAAAGCGAGGACGATATTCGTTGGGAAGACTGTGATTTTGAACAGACCTCGGGCCTGCCCACTGAAAAGGGCGTTAAATTCTACGAGTTCTTGGGAACGGAATTGATACCCTATCTCGAGACCAGCTATAATGTTGCCCCGTTCAAAATGTTCATTGGTTATGACATCACCGCCAACTTTGGCAACTATTTTCTGTTCAAAGACAAATCGTTCTTCAACGCTTACCTCAGTATTTCACCTATTTTGGCCACCGAAATGGAAAGCAGGGTACCTTCTCGTCTATCAGACCTTGACCAAGAGATTTTTTACAACATCGTTCTTGAAAAGGCGACAACCGATGACCGTAACCGTATTCTGCAAATGAACAATGCCTTGAAATCGATTACCAAAGAGAACATTCACTACTTTTTTGATGAATATGAAGAAGCAGACCACGTGTCGATAGTAGCCTACGGTATCAGTAAATCTTTTGACAACATCTTCAAACCGTTCAGGCCCATAACGCCAAAAGAGTACAAAACACAGATATTGACCTCTGACGGACCTGTATTCGACTACCTTGAAAACAGGTATACCCTTATCGAAAAACTATTGGGCTTTAAAAAAGACGTAGAACTGAACGATATCATGGCCATCTATGCGGGCTGCCGAAAAAAAGACGACTTTGAATCGTTGAAGCCCCTTTCAGATCTGTGCAAAGAACAATTTCCTGAAACCATGCTGGGTTTCTATTTTGAAGGGGAATATCTCGAAGAATTGGGTGAACCCAAAAAAGCGTTCAAGGCCTTTGAAAAAGCGTTTCAAATGAAGGAAATCGATTTTCTCACCAAAGAAATGGCCTTAGAGAAAATCGATGCGCTCAAAGCCGATTTTGGATATTGATTTTTACAAGATCATGGGTGCCGCCTTTGATCATAATGGCAGAAAATCATACCATCTAATCTCTTGATCCAAGTATCAAAAAACCTATCTTTGGTCAAATTCTTATTTTCTGAATGGCCAAGACCAAAACTGCTTTCTTCTGTCAGAACTGTGGCGCACAATATGCCAAATGGGTAGGCCAATGCACGGCCTGCAAGCAATGGAATACCGTGGTGGAAGAGGTCGTTCAAAAAGAGGAAAAACAGACATGGCGGTCAAGTGATTCCCCAATCAAAAAAGCACCCCGGCCCATACGAATTGATGAGATCGGTAACGACCGCGAAATAAGGTTGGATACTTTGGACCAAGAGTTCAATCGGGTGCTGGGGGGCGGACTCGTACCGGGGTCGTTGACCCTGTTGGGGGGTGAGCCGGGCATTGGCAAGAGCACCTTGTTGCTACAGATTGCCCTTAAACTTCCGTTCAAAACGCTATATGTCTCAGGTGAGGAAAGCCAAGGTCAAATCAAGATGCGGGCCAATAGAATGAATGCTGAAAACCCGAACTGTTATATTTTGACCGAGACAAAAACGCAGCACATTTTTCAACAGTTGGGCACTATAGAACCCGATTTGGTCATCATCGACTCCATTCAGACATTACATTCTGATTATATCGATTCAGCGGCCGGAAGCATTTCGCAAATCCGTGAGTGTACGGCAGAGCTTATAAAGTTTGCCAAAGAAAGTAACACCCCGGTTATCTTGGTGGGGCACATTACCAAAGATGGCATAATCGCCGGCCCCAAGATATTGGAGCATATGGTCGACACCGTCTTACAGTTCGAAGGTGACCGCAATTATGTGTACCGCATCATTCGGTCGCTTAAAAACCGTTTTGGTTCGACAGCTGAACTGGGCATTTACGAGATGCTGGGCAATGGGCTTAGAGAAGTGAACAACCCCTCAGAAGTGTTGATCTCGAAAAACGAAGAAGAGCTGAGTGGCACAGCTATTGCGGCAACCATTGAGGGTATGCGCCCATTGCTCATCGAGATACAGGCCTTGGTAAGCACTGCCGTATATGGTACGCCCCAACGTTCGGCCACGGGCTTTAATGCCAAACGGTTGAACATGCTTCTGGCCGTGCTTGAGAAAAGGGCAGGTTTTAAACTGGCGGCCAAAGATGTTTTCTTGAATATCACGGGGGGCATTTCAATCGATGACCCCGCAACCGATCTGGCTGTGATCGCCGCCATACTCTCGAGCAATGCCGACATCCCCATTGAAAAAGGAATATGCTTTGCCGCTGAGGTGGGGCTGGCGGGTGAGATACGGCCCGTGCAACGTATCGATCAACGCATTATGGAAGCTGAGAAACTGGGCTTTTCGACCATTTTTGTGTCTAAAAGCAACAAGATCGGTCTAAAAAACCTGAAAGTGGAAGTGCGGTTGGTCTCAAAAATCGAAGAAGTGGTCGGATACCTGTTCGGGTGAATCTCTTCGCTCCTATTTCCTATCTTTAAAATAAAACCGACCATGCTAAAAACTATATTTCCATTGATGGCGCTATTTCTGCTAGCTTGCGGAAATGATTCGTCAAAACGTATTGACGACAATCCTGATTTTAGCACTTGGCAAGATTACTTGGGTGATTCCAGTAGGTCGCACTACTCCAGCCTATCACAAATAGACACCTCGAACGTGGAAGGTTTAAAATTGGCGTGGGCCTACCAAAGCGGGGGTCTAGAAGAGGGGCGAACCACACAAATACAGACCAATCCACTGATTATTGGAGATAAGCTTTATGGTGTAAATGCCGCAATTGAACTGTTTGCCTTAGATGCTGCCACTGGTGGAGAATTATGGAAATTTAACCCAAAAGAAAAAGATGAGTCAGGTCTCGGGCTCAACCGCGGACTGGTATATTGGGCATCGAACGAAAATGAAAAAAGCCGTCTCTTCTTTTCTGCCGGCACCAAGCTATATGCCGTTACCGCTGAAAATGGTAAATCGATTACTGACTTTGGCGATAACGGACACATCGATCTGCGCAATGGCCTTGGCAGAAATCCCGAAAAATTATCGGTGGTGGCAAACACCCCTGGGGTTGTCTATAAAAATCTGCTCATCATGGGAACCCGGGTAGGTGAAGGCCCAGGTTCTTCTCCCGGTCATATTCGAGCCTATAACGTCATCACCGGTGAAATTGAATGGATTTTCCATACCATTCCCCAACCCGGAGAATTCGGGTATGAAACTTGGCCCAAAGAGGCCTACAAAACCGTAGGGGGTGCCAACAGTTGGTCGGGTATTGCCTTAGATGAGGAGAAGGGCATTGTTTATCTTCCCACTGGTTCTGCGGCTTTCGACTGGTATGGGGGCGACCGACATGGAGAGAATTTATTTGCCAATTGTCTTTTGGCGCTTGATGCTGAAACCGGTAAACGTCTTTGGCATTTTCAATTTGTACATCATGATATATGGGATAGGGATCTGCCCGCCCCTCCGAACCTTTTCGAAATGGAACGTAACGGCAAGAAAATTCCGGCAGTTGCCCAAGTCACCAAAAGCGGCCATATTTTTGTGTTTGACCGAGTTACCGGAGACCCTTTGTTCCCCATTGAAGAAAAAGAATATCCTGCATCACTTCTAAAGGGCGAAAAGGCCCACCCTACACAGCCCCTTCCCACGAAACCCAGACCATTTGCTCGACAAATGCTCACGGAGGATGATCTGTACGAACCTAACCGACCTGCTTTTGTCGATGATTTTGTGGACAAAGACCAAAATATCGATCCCCCTACCGTCTTGGAAAAATTGAGAAGGGTGGCTTCCAAAGGGCAGTTTGTCCCAATTGATACCTTGGGGACCATTCTCTATCCCGGTGCCGATGGTGGAGCGGAATGGGGTGGGGCGGCACTAGATCCAAGAAACGGCGTGATGTACGTGAATTCCAATGAAATGGCCTGGATTGTGCGAATGAGAGAAGTTAAGGAAAATGATGGCGACAATACGCATCCAGGAGAAGCACTGACGCAAATTCATTGTGCTAGATGCCATGGTGGTGAATTGCAGGGATTGGCCGGTATTCCAGAACTGCAGACTGTAAAAAGTCGATTTGGGTTAGATTCCGTCATAAGCATTGTCAAAAATGGAAAAGGGGCCATGCCCGGTGTGCCCAATTTATCCGATGATGAAATTGATGCAGTGGCCCATTTCATTTCCGGACTTGAAATGGAAACCGATCATCGTGTAGAAGAAACTTCGATCAAAGTTCCTTATGCCGTTGCAGGTTTTGGAAGATTTAAAGATGACCGAGGTTTCCCCGTTGTAAAACCCCCATGGGGAACACTAAATGCCATCAATCTGAATACCGGCGAATATGTATGGACGGTTCCCTTGGGCCATGAAGAAGAATTGAATGACCCCAACATACCTGTCTCGGGTACCGAAAACTATGGTGGCCCCGTTGTCACCGCGGGTGGTGTATTGTTCATTGCAGCCACCAATGATGAGAAGATACGTGCCTTTGATATGGTGACGGGTGAACAACTATGGGAAGACCGATTACCTGCAGGAGGTTACGCCACTCCCGCTACTTATGAAGTAAATGGGAAACAATTCTTGGTCATTGCCTGCGGCGGCGGCAAAATGGGCACTAAGTCTGGTGATGAATATCGGGCATATGCCCTGCCGAACAAAAACTAAGGTGCCGGATCGGGAATCGCCGAGTGAATTTCTTCGATACCTTCCAACAGTTCACTCGATAATTCCACATCGATACTTTCAATATTTTCCTTTAGCTGCCCCATAGTAGTGGCCCCGATGATATTACTGGTCAAAAAGGCCCGTGTGTTCACAAAGGCCAAGGCCATTTGTGCCAAAGACAGGCCATGGTCATTGGCAAGGGCTTGATATTTTTTGGTGGCTTCGGTAGCCGTTTCACTGCTGTATCGACTGTACGTCGGAAAAAGGGTCAACCGAGCCTTTCTGGGTTGCACGTCTCCCAAATATTTACCGCTCAACACCCCAAAGGCCATGGGCGAATAGGCCAGTAGCCCTATTTTTTCACGCATGGAAACCTCTGAAAGGCCCACTTCAAACGAGCGGTTCAACAAACTATACGGATTCTGTATGGTAATCATCCGTGGTAGCATACGATGTACCTTGCTTTCCTCTAAGAATCGCATAGTGCCCCACGGAGTTTCATTTGAAAGCCCTACATGGCGAATCTTTCCTGCTTCGACCAGATCACGCAAGGTTTCCAAGATTTGGTGAATGTTATCTTCCCAGAGATCTGCCATATCGGCATTGTAGCCGCGTTGCCCAAAATAATTGGTGTTTCGTTCAGGCCAATGCAATTGGTAAAGATCGATATAATCGGTCTGAAGTCGTTCAAGACTGGCATCCACGGCAGAAATAATGGCCTCTTTGCTAAAGCCTGTCGCTCTGATATGTTTGGTAAAATCGGCCCTGCCCGCAATCTTGGTCGCCAACACGATTTCTTCGCGCTTTTTGGTTTTCTTGAACCAATTTCCGATGAACTCTTCCGTTACGGCATATAGTTCCTTTTTGGGAGGAATGGGGTACATCTCAGCGGTATCAAAGAAATTGACTCCCCTATCCACGGCATGGTCCATTTGTTCATGGGCCTGTTCCTCAGAATTCTGTCGGCCCCAGGTCATCGTGCCCAAGCATATTTTACTGACACGGATGTTTGTATGTGGAAGAAAGGTGTATTTCATGGCTTTTTTAGTTCGATGGCAAAATTAACTATTCTGTAATGAAGTGTCTTTTTAAATAAAGGTTATCAATCGACTTCTAAAAGTACGGGGCAATGGTCACTATGTTTCGCTTCTGATAGAATGACAGAACGTTTCAACCGATTTTTCAAACTATCGTTCACCATGCCATAATCTAATCGCCAACCCTTATTGTTGGCGCGAGCGTTGGCGCGATAGCTCCACCAGGTATAATTATGGGGTTCTTGGTTAAAATGGCGAAAGCTGTCGATAAACCCACTGTTGATGAAGTTGCCTATCCACTCTCGCTCAACAGGAAGAAAACCAGAGACATTTTTATTTCGAACGGGATCATGAATGTCTATCGCTCTATGGCAGATGTTGTAATCGCCACAAACGATTAGGTTTTCATGCGTTTTTCGCAACCGGTCGACATACTTCTGAAAATCGGCCATGTACGTGAGCTTATGCTCCAATCGAGCCAAGTTGGTTCCTGAGGGTAGGTAAAGGCTCATGATATGTAGATCACCAAAATCGGCGCGAAGGTTTCTTCCCTCAGAATCCATATAATCGATGCCCGTGCCATATTCAATATGGTCAGGCTTTTGTTTGCAAAGCAGTGCCACCCCACTATAGCCTTTCTTTTCTGCACTGAACCAATAATGGTGTTCATAGCCGATTTCTTCAAAAAGTCTTGTCTCGACCTGTTCTTTCATCGCTTTGATCTCTTGCAGGCACACTACATCGGCATCGACCGACCTTAACCAATCTACCAACCCCTTATTGAGTGCTGCCCGAACGCCATTGACGTTATATGAAACTATTCTCATTCATCTTTAGTTTGCTTCAAAAATAGCTATTTTTAGACCCATGCACCGACTTGGCCAAATCTTCCTACCAATACTCTTTTTGATTTCTGGTATTACCGTTTCACAGGTGCAAAATGATTCTGTTACTTCTCTTGATGAGATTATCCTTTTAGAGGATTTCATCGAAAAAAAAGCAGTGGGCATCACCGAGTCTTCGAGTTTGGGCACAGCTGATTTGGAGCAGTTCAGCCCTATTGATTTTGCGGCGGGTCTCAATCAAATTTCCGGCCTATATGTGCTCTCCGGAGCTTTGAACACCAACAGGATCACCATTCGGGGCGTAGGGGCTCGTACCCCTTTTGGCACCGATAAGCTCAGGATGTATTTTAATGGAATTCCCGTGACCAATGGCACCGGGGTTTCGACCATCGAAGCCTATGACTTTGAGAACATGGGAAGGATCGAGGTGGTAAAAGGGCCTAAAGGCACTTCGTTGGGTGCCAATTTGGGAGGGGCTATCGTACTAACTACCAAACCGCCCAAGGTCGGTAGCACTTTTCTCAACAATGCATTTACGTTTGGCTCTTTCAACATGGTGAAGAACAACCTTGCCTTTCGGCATTCTGAAAAAGATTTTAACATCAACTTGGGTTACAACCATCTTCAAACCGATGGTTTTCGCCAGAACAACAGTTTTGAACGAGATGGTTTCTTATTGACTTCTTCAGTTCGGCTACATGAAAAAGGTATACTTGGTTTTTTGGTCAATTACATAGATTACACGGCAAATATCCCCAGTTCGATCGATGAGACCGATTTTCAAGAAGACCCCCGTAGGGCTGCGGCCAATTGGTTGGCAGCAAGAGGTTTTGAAGACAATAAATACACTTTGGCCGGGCTATCGTATAGCCACGACTTCAACCCTGATCTAAAGACGATCAATAGTGTCTTTTATACCTATCTAGACCATTACGAGCCACGACCCTTCAATATCTTGGATGAGTTTACCAATGGCTTTGGCTTTAGGTCGATCACCGAGGGAAAGCTGTTCAAAGGAACCTTTACCATTGGCGGTGAGCTTTATCGTGACGAATACAATTGGCAGACCTTTTTTAACCAATTCCGTGATAATGATGGTAACGGAAGCTTGCAAGGTGCCCAATTGAGCAATAACAAAGAATTTCGTTCACAACTGAATCTTTTTGGGGTCTATGCTTTTCAGATATCCGATAGACTACAAGCGCAGGTTGGTATCAATTTCAACAAGACCACTTATGATTTTAGAGATCTGTTCAATACAGATAGCGAAAATACATCGGCCCGAAGGGATTTCGACCCTATTCTGCTTCCCAGTTTCGCATTGACCTATGCGGTAAGAAATGGCAGGTTCTTTGCAAATGTGGGCCGCGGGTTCTCGAATCCCGGTCTAGAAGAGACCTTGACCCCAGAAGGTACCATCAATCCAGATATTGAACAGGAAAAAGGTATGAGCTATGAACTGGGCGGGGTGTTTTCACTATTCAACAGTCGATTCTACATCAGCACCTCGATATATCGTATGAACATTACCGACCTCTTGGTCGCCGAACGTATTGACGAAGACCTGTTCATCGGCAGAAATGCCGGGGAAACCAAACACCAAGGTATTGAGCTCGACATGAACTATATAGGCAATATTTCTGAAGAATGGCAAGTGATCCCAAGGGTAAGCTACAGTTATAGCGATCATGTTTTCGTTGATTTTATCGATGGCGACACTGATTTCTCTGGCAATGCCTTGGCTGGAGTACCCAGACACCGTATCAATTCTGGGATGACCTTTAGGCATACCAAAGGTTTCATTTTCAATCTTACCCATCAGTTCGTCGATGAAATACCCTTGACCGATTCAAATTTGTTGAGCAGTGAGGCATTCAACGTTTTTAATGCACAACTTCGATATGGCTTTGAAATCTTTGATAAATTGAATGGGGGACTGAATTTTGGTGTGAACAACCTTTTTGATACCAACTACGCCCAATCTGTGCTGGTGAATGCCGTGGGCTTTGGCGGCAATCAGCCCCGCTTCTTCTACCCGGGCAATGGCCGCAACTATTTTGCCGGTCTTCGATTGCGCTACGATTTTTAAACCCTATTGCCCTATCTTCGCTTATCGAGTAAAACCCAAGACGGTGATAGCCGAACTTCTCAAAACAGCCTTTGGTTTTAAAAGTCATAGTGTCAGACAACTTGACGGATATGACAACAAAAACTATTTGGTCGAAAATGAAGGGCAAAAATTTATTTTCAAGACCTATCCAAAAGCGGCCATCGAAAGGTCTTTGCTCGAGGCAGAAAACGACACACTTTTGTTTTTGAGGAAAAAAGGATTTGAAGCGGTTCCCGAACCACTACCTTTTTCTGACGGTTCATTTATAAAGCTATTTGAGGTAGACGGAAATCTTTCGTGGTGTCGAATGCTCTCTTTTCTTGAGGGAAGTTTTATGGGTGATGTTACCGTCAATGAAAGCATGGTGGCCTCGCTCGGAAGCTTTTTGGCCAAATTGGACAGGCAACTGTTCGATTTTGACCATATCGCCCTTAGGGCACGCCAATGGGAGTGGGATCTGCAATACCTCCCCCTCAATAAAAGACACCTTGCTGCCATACCAGATCCGCAAAAGCGTAACCTGGTACGTCACTTTTTTCAGCAGTATGAGCGGCAAGTGCTGCCCTTGTTGCCCAAACTGCGAAAATCGGTCATCCATAACGATGCCAACGAATGGAACATTTTGATGAAGAACGGTTACGTTTCGGGGCTGATCGATTTTGGTGACCTTGCCCACTCTCCTGTCATCAACGAAGTGGCCATTGCCCTGACATACATCTGCTACGACAAAGAAGATCCCTTGACCTGGGCAAAGCCTTTTTTGAAAGCTTACCACAAAACATTGCCCCTATCCGAAGAAGAGATCGGTAGTCTTTACTACCTCATCGCCGCACGGCTCTGCACCAGTGTCTGCAATTCGGCCCATGCCGCAAGGGTAAATCCAGATAACAAATATGCCTCGGTCAGCGAAGAAAAAGCATGGTCTTTAGTGTACAAATGGTTGCGAATCGGTCCGAAAAAAGCGGAAAACTGCTTTAGGGAAGCGTTGAGCTTTCCCAAGAAGTATGGGGATACCGTTAAAAATGCAGTGGCGCATAGAAATAAGCACCTCAGCAAAACCCTTTCCATTAGCTATCAAAAACCCATAGTGATGGAGCGGGCGGCATTTCAATATATGTTCGATTCGCAAGGAAATTGCTTTTTGGATGCTTACAATAATATTCCCCATGTGGGGCATCAACACCCCAAGGTAGTGGAAGCCGGGCAACGACAAATGGGCCTATTGAATACCAATACCCGATATCTGTATGATCTTTTGCCGAATTATGCAGAACGTTTGCTCGCTACATTTCCAGAGCCCTTGAACAAGGTGTTTTTTGTAAACTCGGGGAGTGCCGCCAGCGACTTGGCCATTCGATTGGCAAAAGCCCATACCGAAACTCGAAACCTAATGGTTATGGAACATGGATACCATGGCAATACGCAGATCGGTATCGACATTAGCGACTATAAATTCAATAATGCCAAAGGGCAGGGGCAGCGGTCCCATATTTACAAAACAACATTGCCCGACACCTTTAGGGGGCCCTATACCCAAAATGATGGAACGGCAGGCAAAATTTATTCTGAAGAAGCCATTGAAAACATAAAAGGCCTTTCTGAGCCTTTGGCCGCTTTTATTTCAGAACCCATCGTGGGGTGTGGCGGTCAAATACCGTTGGCAAAGAATTACCTCAAGCCTGTTTATGAGGCCACTCGTACCCAAGGCGGAGTATGTATAAGTGATGAGGTACAGACCGGTTTTGGGCGTTTGGGCGATGTCTTCTGGGGCTTTGAACAGCAAGGCGTGGTTCCTGATATAGTGGTCTTGGGCAAGCCCATGGGCAATGGGCATCCCATCGGTGCGGTGGTCACCACCGATAAAATCGCGGCTTCGTTCGAAAAGGGTGTCGAATTCTTCAGCTCCTTCGGTGGAAATCCTGTTTCCTGTGCCATAGGTATGGCCGTGCTCGAGGTTATCGAAGAAGAAGACCTTCAACAAAATGCTTTGGAGGTCGGCAATTATTACCAACAGCTTTTAAGAGCATTGCAAAACGATCATTCTTGTATCGGTGATGTTCGCGGATCAGGACTTTTTATCGGTATCGATATGGTGAAAGAAGGCACCAGAGAGCCCGACACCCCATTGGCACAGCATTTAAAAAATGAGCTTCGAAATAGACATATTTTGATCAGTACCGATGGCCCCGCCGATAACGTCATCAAAAGCAAGCCCCCTTTGTGTTTCTCTAAAGAAAATGCTGAGGAAGTCGTGGGTGCCATGGAGCAAATTTTAACTGATTTTCGTCAGTAAAGGTATCAGGGACAATCTTTATTTTTGAATCTTTGACAAACCGATAAATACCGCATTCAAATGAAGAAGATATTGGCACTGTGCCTTATGGCCTGTGTGACCGTTTCCTGCAAAGACAAATCAACCGTTAAAAAAACCGAAGCCGAACCCAAGGGGGTTGAAAATGTAGCATACCAATGGGGTGAAATGGCCTTGGAAGCCACCGCTTTGGATACCGAAAGATTTAGCCCCCGACCCACGATCACTTCCCGTTATTTGGGACTCATTTTTACCGCCGTTTTTGATGCTTGGTCGCGCTATGATGAAAAAGCGATTCCCGTGTATTTAGATGGGGTTGAGCGAAGGCCCATAGATGAAATGACCCTTAAGAACAAAGAAGTGGCCATTAGTTATGCCGCATTGCGAACCATGAACGAATATTACTATTCTGACAGGGCCTTGTTCGAAAAATGGATGAAAGAAGAATTGGGCCTTGACCCCTCAGATATGTCCCTAGATCCTACAACTCCTGCAGGAATAGGAAATCTGGCTGCCAAAGCAGTGATTGAAGCTAGAAAGAACGACGGGGCCAACCAGTATAGTGAGGAAGAAGGCTCCAATGGCGAACCCTATTTCAATTACGTAGGTTATGAACCCGTGAATTCGGCTGATAAAAATGTGGATATCAACCGTTGGCAGCCCAAGTATTTTTCTGATGGTGAAGGGGGCGAATTTGCGCCGGGATGCCTAACACCATTTTGGGATAAGGTACGGCCCATTGCCCTAAAATCTGCCGATCAGTTCCGACCTGGCCCACCCCCTTTCGTGGGTTCAGAACAGTTGAAAAATGAGGTGGCCGAAGTGGTTGAACTTCAAGCCAATCTGACCGATGAAGAAAAGGCCTTGGTAGAATTTATGCGTGACGGGCCAAAATCAGTGCAACAGGCGGGGCATTGGCTCAAGTTCGCCCAAGATGTATCAAGAAGGGACGATCATACATTGGATCAAGACGTAAAAATGTATTTCTACAACCAAGTGGTGGCCATGGATGGTTTTATCGCTTCGTGGGATTCAAAAATGTTCTATGACTATGCACGACCCTATGCCCTGGTGCATGAATATTATGGTGGTAAGACCATTACAGGCTGGGGAGGCCCTGGTAAGGGAATGATCGAAATGGACGGCAACCAATGGCGGCCCTATTCCCCTGATGTTTTTCTTTGTCCACCATTTCCAAGTTATACCTCGGGCCATAGCACCATCAGCGGTGCCTGTGGGGAAGCGTTAAAGCTATGGACGGGCAGTGATGAGTTTGGTGAAGAAGTGCAATTGGTGGCCGGTGCACTAACACATCCCCAACATTTGGGCGATACGGTGACCCTAAAATTCCCCACCTTTACAGAAACTGCGGAAATGGCCGGAATATCGAGGGTCATGGGAGGTTACCATGTTCAGGCCGATAATGTGGCCGGATTGAAATTGGGGCGCGATGTGGCCCATGAAGTATGGAAATTCTATAAAAAGCACGTTGGTGATGAGTAGCAACACCCCCATCAATTATGTAGAATTCAAAGCTTCAGATCTTGAAGAGACCAAAAAATTCTATGGCCAGGCCTTTGGTTGGACATTTACGGATTACGGCCCTACCTATACCGCCTTTTCAGAAAGTGGCCTCGAAGGCGGTTTTGAATTGACCGAAGCACCCATAGTGAACGGTGCCTTGGTCGTGCTGTACCACAAAAATCTGGAAGCAATCAAGGAAAGGGTTGTTGAAGTGGGAGGAAAAATTTCGATGGATATTTTCTCGTTTCCCGGGGGCAGGCGCTTTCATTTCTTAGACCCTTCGGGTAATGAGTTGGCCATTTGGAGTGACCAATAATGCCATAAAAAACAGCGCCCAAATGGGCGCTGTTCATTTTCTGATCCATAGCTTAGATTAACAAGCAGAGAACTTTAGATAAAACTCGTCACTTCGAGTGATTTTTCAAGGCGCAGTAGTGAAAAATAGTATCGAAAAGAAGGTTTTAGAGTCGAAAACCTTGCCTATCGGCAAGTCGGGTTCTCGATACTTTTCTCTTATGGAAAAACTCGAACCGACGGTTTTAGGGCCTACCTCAATTTAAATCAAAACGATCGGCATTCATTACTTTTACCCAAGCCTTCACAAAATCATTTACAAATTTTCCTTTGCTGTCATCTTGCGCATAAACTTCGGCATAAGAACGTAGAATGGAATTGGAACCAAACACAAGGTCGACCCGGGTGGCCGAGTACTTAAAGTCATCTGTTGCGCGGTCACGTATTTCATAAATTCCATTGTCAACAGGTTTCCAAACGTTGCCCATATCGGTCAGGTTCACGAAAAAATCATTGGTCAATGCCCCTAAATTATCGGTAAATGCCCCATGACGCGTTCCGCCATGATTGGTGCCCATTACACGCATGCCACCGATCAACACGGTCATTTCTACAGCCGTCAGACCCAACAACTGGCTTCGATCTAACAACATCTCTTCAGGACTCGAAGCGTATTCTTGCTTTTGATAGTTTCTAAAGCCATCTGCGAACGGAAGCAACACCTCAAAAGAAGCTGCGTCTGTCTGTTCAGCTGTCGCATCGCCACGACCAGGCGCAAACGGCACCTCAATCGTATAGCCCGCAGCTTTTGCAGCTTTTTCTACACCGACATTACCAGCCAATACGATAACATCAGCCACGCTGATACCAAATTCAGCAGCAATGGGTTCTAAAACGCCAAGTACTTTGTTCAATCGTTCAGGTTCATTGGCCTCATAGGTGTTCTGAGGCGCCAATCTGATTCGGGCACCATTGGCTCCGCCGCGCATATCAGAGCCCCTAAAGGTTCGGGCACTGTCCCAGGCCGTGGATACCAATTCAGAAACCGTAAGGTCCGTAGCTTCTATTTTAGCCTTTACTGCCGCTGCATCGTAATCTTTTTTACCGGCAGGTACGGGATCTTGCCAAATCAAATCTTCTTTCGGCACATCAGGACCAAAATAGCGTGCCTTTGGACCCATGTCTCTATGGGTCAATTTAAACCATGCGCGGGCAAAGGCATCTGAAAAGGCATCAAAATCGTTTTTGAACCGCAAAGAAATCTCCTTGTAAATTGGGTCTATCTTCATGGCCATATCGGCATCTGTCATGATAGGGCTTGTTCTTGTGGTCATGTCTTCGACATCTACCGGCATATCTTCTTCGGCAATGTCAACAGGCTGCCATTGCTGTGCCCCGGCCGGACTCTTTTTCAGTTCCCATTCATGGTTGAAGAGCATTTCAAAATAGCCATTGTCCCATTTTGTGGGATGTGTCGTCCATGCCCCTTCAAGACCACTCGTTACAGCCGTTCGCCCTTTACCATCGGTCGGGCTGGTCCATCCGAAGCCTTGTTCCTCAATAGGCGCACCTTCGGGCTCAGGACCCAGCGCTCCAGCATCACCGTTACCGTGGGCTTTACCGACCGTATGACCCCCAGCGGTAAGTGCTACCGTCTCTTCATCGTTCATCGCCATACGTGCAAAAGTCTCGCGAATGTGAAAGGCCGTTTTGGCAGGGTCAGGGTTGCCGTTCACCCCTTCGGGATTCACGTAGATCAAGCCCATGTGTACCGCGGCCAAAGGATTTTCCAAAGTCGATGCATCATCTAAATTTTCATAGCGGTTTTCACTTGGCGCCAACCATTCTTTTTCTGAACCCCAATAGGTATCCCTTTCAGGGTGCCAAATATCTTCTCGGCCAAAACCAAAACCAAAGGTCTTTAGGCCCATGCTCTCATAGGCAATGTTACCCGCCAAAATCAACAGGTCGGCCCAACTTACAGCATTGCCATATTTCTTTTTAATGGGCCATAACAAGCGTCTTGCCTTATCTAAACTGGCATTATCGGGCCAAGAATTCAAAGGTGCAAAACGCTGGTTGCCAGTACCGCCACCGCCACGACCGTCAGAGACACGGTAAGATCCGGCAGCGTGCCAAGCCATTCTAATGAACAATCCGCCATAGTGCCCCCAATCGGCTGGCCACCAATCTTGACTATCGGTCATGAGCTCATGAAGGTCTTTTTTGAGGCCTTCAACATCCAATTTTTTCAGTTCTTCTTGGTAATCAAAATCTTCTCCCAACGGATTGGTCTTGGTATCGTGTTGGTGCAGAATGTCAAGGTTCAAGGTGTTTGGCCACCATCCGGTTACGCTGGTTTCCGCTATGGTTGTGTTAGCACCTTTTAAAAAAGGGCATTGGCTCGCATCGCCATTTCCGTTGTGTGAATGATCCATATCAATAGTGTTTTTTAGGTTTCTCTATTCAGCTTTAAAAGTAGTACTATCAACCTTAAAATAAGGGAGGCCCTTATCTATTTGCGTTATGTGGATATTAAGGTTGTCTATGGAGGATTGAAAACCAATTGATTTTGGTTATATTAGTTTTACATCTATAAAGATAAACAGATTATATGATCTACATTCTTACGTCTACGGCAATTTAAAAAATGAAAACATTTCAATCAATAGATGACTTTTTGTGTGAGATTGGAATTAAGTCATTTCAGGAAAACAAAGACTTCTTTATTTTCAGAATCGAGGACCATTTTGGAGACAACGATTTTGAAATGTCAACGTATAAGCATAGCTTTTTTGAACTGACTTTTGGAATCGGTCACGATGTAGATATTAACATTGGAACAACAAAATTCAATACCGTAGAAAACGTCCTATCCTTCAACACACCTTATCAAATTACCTCGTGGAAAGTGAATTCATTTGAAGAGAATTCGATTGGATATATGGTCCTGTTTAATCCTAACATTATAAAATCAGAGTATAGCAACTTAGACCTGTACACCACGTTTCCTTTTTTGAACTTGTATTCTTCACCAATGCACTCACTTTCTGAATCTCAAAAGCATGCACTTATAAAGTTGATGCAAACCATTCATACTGAGTTTAATCAAAATTCTGGTGGAAGAAAGTCTATCATTTTAAGCTCTTACTTGACCATTTTATTGGAAAAAATCAATTCTATTGTCGATTCAAGCACAACAAAAAAAATCTTTACCAATCGAGCTGATGAAATCACCTATTTATTTGAAAACTTGCTAAAAAAAGATATCAATTACAAAAACAAATTAGCGTACTACGCAAGCAAACTTTTTATAAGCACGGCCTATTTGTCAGAGTGCGTCAAGAAATCAACTCAAAAATCAGCCAAGGCCCTGATACAAGAGTTTATCATTTTCAAAGCAAAAGCACTACTCAATCAATCCAATAGTAAAATACAAAATGTGGCCATAGAATTAGGCTTCGTTGAAACCTCAAATTTTGTAAACTACTTTAAAAAGCAGGTTGGCATCACACCCAACAAGTATAGAAAAAACCATAATATTTATAATTTATACCTTAAATATTATAAATAAAACCGCTAAAGGGCAAACTAATTTTATAGCATCAAATACTAAATGCTATGAAATTAAAATTAGTCTTAGGGGTAATTCTGCTGCTTACCTTTACCCCCAACAACTATTCACAAACTACACTCGAAACCTTTTTCGGAATGGAAGAAATGGTTGTGGAGTCTTGGTTTTTCAAGCCACTTACCGAAAATTATGAGTGGAGTATTTTTATTCTAAGTGACGCGGTAATTGACTATGAAACAGAAGAAGCTTCTTTGGTTTCATACACCGTTTTAGGTTATGATGTTTGGAAAGGCTTTGGTCCAGTTAGCGGTGGACGATTTTTTGATGGAAGGGCAAGTGCGTTGGCAGGTGTTCAATGGGCAAGGGCGGGCGAACAATTTTTGATAACCACAAACCTTACCACTGAGTTAAGAAGTCAACCATTTTATGAGCTTTTTCTTCTTGCTCAATATCGATTTTCCATGAATGAAGATTTGGGCTTTTTCAGTCAATTTCAAAATTCAATAAACTTCAACAAGGACTCACACGAGTTTAGTTTTCAAAGATTAAGACTGGGATTGAATTGGAAAAAATATCAATTCGGTTTGGGAACAAATACCTATCAATATGGAGAAGATTGGGATTTTGAGATTGACCCGGGTATTTTCGTCCGAGTAGAGTTTTGAACTGTACGTTTATGAAATGGATCTATTTAGTTGTCACTATTACCGGGGCGTTGCGCTCGATCACCTGCGCGTCATATCCCTTTTAACCACTCCTTCATCGCCACCGCTTTTTCAATGACCCCCTTGACCTCAGAAATGGCAACGCGTTCTTGTTGCATCGTATCGCGATGGCGAATGGTCACGGTGTCATCTTCTACCGTTTGGTGATCAACAGTAATGCAGAATGGTGTGCCCACGGCATCTTGCCTGCGGTACCGTCGGCCCACGGCATCTTTTTCGTCATAGGCCACATTGAAATGCCATTTCAGGTCATCGACTATTTTTTGGGCGATTTCGGGAAGACCGTCCTTTTTGACCAGTGGCAATACCGCGGCCTTATTGGGGGCCAATACCGCTGGCAATTTCAACACCGTTCGTGTGGTGTTGTTCTCCAATTCCTCTTCTTGGAGGGCATTCGAGAAAACGGCCAAGAACATACGATCTAACCCAATGGAGGTCTCTAAAACATAGGGCACATAGCTTTTGTTTTCTTCGGGATCGAAATACTGGAGTTTCTTGCTGGAGTATTTTTCATGGTTGGCCAAGTCAAAATCGGTACGCGAGTGTATGCCCTCCAACTCTTTGAACCCAAACGGAAACTTGAATTCGATATCGGCGGCGGCATCTGCGTAATGCGCCAGTTTTTCATGATCGTGGAAACGATAATTTTCTTCACCCATACCCAAAGAAAGGTGCCACTTCATCCTTTTTTCCTTCCAGGCCTCATACCATTCTTTTTGGGTGCCGGGTTTGATGAAGTATTGCATCTCCATCTGCTCAAACTCGCGCATACGGAAGATGAACTGGCGGGCCACAATCTCATTTCGGAACGCTTTTCCGGTTTGGGCAATGCCAAACGGAATCTTCATACGCCCCGTTTTCTGAACGTTCAAGAAGTTCACAAAAATACCTTGGGCGGTCTCTGGACGTAGGTATAAGTCCATCGCGCTTTCTGCAGTGGAACCCAATTTGGTGCCGAACATGAGATTAAACTGCTTAACGTCGGTCCAGTTTTTGGATCCTGAGAGCGGACAGGCAATTTCCAACTCTTCAATAAGGGCTTTTACATCGGCCAAATCTTCCTTCTCCAACGATTTGCCCAAACGCTTCAAAATGGCATCGGCCTTTTCACGGTACCCTAAAACACGTGTGTTGGTAGCTAAGAACTGCTGCTTATCAAAAGTATCGCCAAAACGTTTGGCCGCTTTGGTCACTTCTTTATCGATCTTAGCTTCGATTTTGGCCACATGGTCTTCGACCAAAACATCGGCGCGATAGCGCTTTTTGGAATCTTTGTTGTCGATCAAGGGATCGTTGAAGGCATCTACGTGGCCCGAGGCCTTCCAAGTGGTAGGATGCATGAAGATAGCGGCATCGATGCCCACAATATTGTCATTGAGCTGCACCATGGCCCGCCACCAATACTCGCGAATGTTGTTCTTGAGCTCGACCCCGTTTTGACCGTAGTCATAAACCGCGCTCAACCCGTCATAGATTTCGCTCGACTGAAAGATATATCCATATTCTTTCGCGTGCGATATGACTCTCTTAAAGATGTCTTCTTTATTTGCCATTGCGCAAAAATAGTACAATGGCCCAAAGCAGGGAAAATTATTTCAATTGAAATTCGGTCGAGGCCAGTAGTCTCTCGTCTTCAAAGACATTGAGGGTATAAATGCCTTCTTGCAGCGAGCCCTCGGGCACGGTTATGGCATCACAGACGCTCATTTCTTGACCCATGTACAAGACCTCTACCCTTTTACTGTAGGTATTGCCACTGACCGAAACCGTGTTTGCGTTATCTTCAATGACGCTCATATTGGGGTCTAAAAATTGAAAATAGATTACTTTTACCTGACCCTCTTCATTGGGGTTGCCCATAATCGTGACACAGCCCCTCATTTTTTCGATGGTCGAGGCCTTGTTCGTCTTCAGGGGTCTTCCGGCCCGTAGTCTGAAACCACTGCCTTCGGCATCTTGAAGTTTCAAGTAACTCTTGATTTTTAATTCTTTGCTGAGCTCTTTGTTTTTTTGGCGCAAAAGGGCTTCGGCCTGTTCAAGTGAACTGCTTTTGCCCCTTAACTCTTCCAATTGTTTGCGGGTCTCTTCAAAACGACTTGCCAAAAGACTGTTGTTGTATCGAAGAAAATTATTTTTGAGCTTGAGGCTGTCGTACCTTATTTCAAGTTCTCGAAGTGCTTTTCTACTTTCCTTGAGTTTCGAAATGGAAAAATTGAGCCTCCCTACCGAATCTAACAGTTGCTGCACTTTTACGCGTGAATCGTTCAATTCTATCTCGTTCACCTCGTTCAGCCCCGACAAACGATCCACCTCGGCCCTCATCAACGTCATATCTTTTACCAATAGCGTTTTTTCCTGCTCCAAAAAGTTCAGCTGGTTCTGAGACTGCGCATAGCTGTAATAAAAGGCAATAAGAATCCCTATGATCACTGCCACAAGCGCCGCAACGATGATCTTGTAGTTGAAATTCTTATCTTGTTCGGAGTCCATGCTAAAATGCAGCTTATAAGTAGGTTTAAGATTTGATTCGAACACAGTTTTCAAAGATAATAAACGATATTAACTCCATACTATTGCCACAAGTGTGTTTTGGATGTAATGTACGATTATTGGGAGGAGAACACCACCTCTGTACCGTTTGTCGACATGATTTACCGCTCACCGAATACAATTTCAGGGAAGAAAACGCGATAGACCGCATATTTTATGGCCATATTGCCATTATCAAGGCGAGCGCATTTCTTCACTTTTCGGCAAAGGGAAAGGTCAAAAACCTCTTGCACCAGTTAAAGTATAAAAACCAAGAAGACATTGGAAATTTTCTCGGCGATTGGTACGGAAGCCTCTTGGAAATGGACGAAGGGCTCCCTAACATAGATTATATCGTGCCCGTGCCCTTACATGCAAAAAAACTTAGAAAAAGAGGGTACAACCAAGTGCACAGGTTTGCCCAACAGCTGGCAAACCACTTAAATTCTAGTGTAGTCGACCATGTTCTGGTCAAAACTGCCAATGTGAAGACACAAACACAAAAAGACCGTTCTTTTAGATGGCAGAGCAGCAAAAACCTCTACGAATTGGGTGATGAAAAAATGCTCAGGCACAGAAAAGTGCTCTTGGTCGATGATGTCATCACCACTGGGGCCACCATTGAAGCCTGTGCCCAAGCACTTTCTGAAACCGAGGGTATTGAAATCTATGTGGCCGCAATGGCCGTCGTGTCTAAAACGGGTATTTGAAATTGGGGCATAATTCTTGAATTAATCGTTTCTTTGTCGAATAAATCTTGCCATGTTGCTACTGAGAAGATTTTTTGGTGTCTTATTTCTATTCTTTATCAGTATTGCCCTTTGGCAATGTGCCAGGAGGGGCAACCCGAGTGGTGGGCCAAAAGATGAATCACCCCCTGTTTTATTGCGCACAGACCCTGAAAATTTCACCACAAATTTTGAAGGCGATAGAATACGCCTATATTTTGATGAATACATCAAGTTAGAGGATGTTCAGAACCAAATGATCGTTTCACCTCCCCTAAAAAACCAGCCCGTTATAATGCCACAGGGAGGGCCCAGCAAGTACATAGAAATTACCATAAAAGACACTTTACAGGAAAACACGACCTATACCATCAATTTTGGCCAGAGCATCGTCGATAACAACGAGGGCAATCCGAACAGTTTTTTGACCTATGTGTTCTCAACGGGCGATTATCTCGACTCACTACAGATCACGGGACTGGTCAAAGACGCCTTCAAACGGGAGCCAGATGATTTCATCAGTGTCATGCTCTATGAAATCGATAGTATCTTCAACGATTCGACGATCTACAAATATCCCCCAAACTATATCACCAATACATTGGACAGCACCCCGGTGTTTCAACTGAAAAACCTGAAGGCGGGCAAATATGCGCTAGTGGCCATCAAAGATGCGGGCAAGAACAATGTTTTTGACCAAAGGTCTGATAAAATCGGTTTTCTGTCCGATACGGTAGTTGTGCCCACCGATTCACTCTTTCTGTTGAGCCTTTTCAAAGAAGTGCCCGATTATGCCATCTCGGTGCCCAGCTACGTGGCCAAGAACAAAATCATTTTCGGTTATCAGGGCCCGGCAGAACATATTGCTATCAAGCCCTTGACCGAACTGCCCGATTCGGTACGCACCATAATCTTGAAAGAAAGGGACAAGGATACGCTGAACTATTGGTTGACCCCTACCGATTTAGATTCAATCGTGTTTACCGTAGTGAACGAGCAGCAGCAATTGATCGATACTTTTACGGTCAAAAGGCGAAAGTTAGAACTGGATTCCCTGAAGCTGAGCACAACTACCAGGGGCAAGATCAATTTTGGCGATACCCTGAGCATACTGGCCTCTACACCAATTGTTCAAATCGATACTTCCAAAATTTCGGGCGCCCTAAATGACTCCATCCCTCTTTCATATGGAATTACTTTAGATACATTGAAGAATCAACTGAATTTTGAATTCTTGCAAGAGCCCAACCAGAAATACAGTTTTGAACTCGTTCCGGGTGCTATCACCGATTTTTTCGGAATGCAGAACGATACGCTCAAGTACGGTATATCAACGGGAAGCTACGCCGACTATGGCAATCTGCGGTTCAATATTACGGGAGCGGTGGACTATCCGGCGATAGTTCAACTCATCAATGACAAGGGCGAAACACAAAAACAAGTGTATATGACCGAACCCCGGCAAATAGAGTTCAATCATTTGACCCCTGCAAAATATGGTCTCCGCCTGATTTTTGATGACAATGGCAACCAAAAGTGGGATACGGGAAATTATCTGAAAAAAATTCAGCCCGAAAAGGTACGTTACTACCCCGACATGATCGATGTGCGGGCCAACTGGGAACTCGAACAAACCTTTACCGTACTAGAGTAAATTCATCCCGGTCGTCTAGAAAGCGTAACTTCTCCCTGTTCAAAACAATATGTTCTTTGGTCAGTGTGGCATAGAGCACCTCTTCCTTTTCTGAATAGGCCAATTTATTGCCCAGAACATCATAGACCGCCGAATGGCCTGAATATTCATGGCCCAGCCCATCAAGCCCCAAACGGTTTACCCCGATGCAATAGGCCATGTTTTCGATGGCCCTCGCCTGTAATAGATTGTCCCAAGCAGCGACCCTGGGTTTGGGCCAATTCGCCACATAAATCAAGATATCATAATCAAAAGTGTTTCTCGACCACACCGGAAAACGCAGGTCATAGCATATAAGAGGACAAAAAACGAAGCCCTTATATTTTTCAATGAGCTGTTCATTTCCACGTTCATACACCTCATGCTCCCCTGCCAAAGTAAAGGTATGCCGTTTGTCGTAGTGGGTTTCTGATCTATTCGGGGCCGCAAAGAGCAACCGGTTGTAATGGTTGCCGTTCTCAAAATAAACAATGCTTCCGATGATGACCGCCTTTTTCTCATCGGCCTTGCGGTGCATCCACTCCACGGTTTTTCTTCCTTCGGAAATATGGATGTGCTGTGGATTCATGGTGAAACCGGTAGTGAACATTTCAGGAAGTATGATCACATCGACATTCTCGGTCATTGAATCGATTTTTTTATCGAACATTGCCCGATTCGCCTCTGGATCTTCCCAATGCAAAACGGATTGTATCAGCGCTACGTTAAGTTGTTGTTGCATCTCAATCAAAGTATACTTTGCCATCATCTGATTTCGCCAGCTGAAAGAGCTGTTGTACCTGACTTTTGAGAATTCTATCCTCAGAAAGTTCCGGCAACTTTGACAAGGGAAAATAACCTACATCCTCAATATCAAAACTCGGCTTCAATTCACCGCCGGTTACCTTACATAAAAAGTTCAACTTGTACACATAGAATGGTTGCGGTGGGTGCGAATGACAACGTTTGTCATAAATGGCCAACAATCTGACAACCTCGGCCTGTAGGTTTGTTTCTTCGGCAATTTCTTTGATGATGACCTCTGATGGGGTAAACCCAATGTCGCCCCACCCCCCGGGGATGGTCCATTTACCATCAATTCTTTCTTTTACCAATAATATTTCATCTTCGTCGTTCAGCACCAGCCCCCTTACATCGACCTTGGGTGTAGGGTAGTCTTCTTGCGGCATAAAAAAGTCGCTGAACCCTTGTATAGGTTGCTTGGCAGAATTGGCCATCAATTGCAAGGCGATTTGTCTCAACTCTTCATATCTTTCTTCGTCATACCCGTTTTGGGCATATACGAGGCCCACCTCGGCCAATGCCTTGATTCGTTTGTACAGATTAAGCTGTGCCTCAAGACTCATTCGGTGTTGTTTAGTAACAATTCTATTAAAGGTGATTCGCCCTGCATCTTGGCGTGATCCAATGCCGTGTTGCCTTTAGGGTCTTTTATGTCGGTATTCGCGCCATACCGTAGTAAGAGTCTTGCAATTTCAAGCTGCTTAAAAGTTGCCGCATAGATCAAGCAGGTAGCACCCATCGCATTGATATGGTTCACATCGGCGCCCTTTTCAAGCAAAAGTTCGGCAATGTCTACATATCCCTTGAAACAGACACCCATAAGGGCCGTATTGCCCGAACCATCTTTCTCATTGATATCAACCCCGTTATCCAATAAAAAGGCACTTATGTCAGCATGGCCATAATAGGTCGCCAAAATGAACGGCGTTGCCCCTCGTTGGTCTCTCTTATGTACAAGAGACCGATCATTGTTTACCAGTTGTTCGACAGCTTTAAGATTGCCATTTCGAATCTCACCAAAGAATTGCCCTGCCTTTTCCATCCGCTCAGAAAGGTATAAAAACTGTTACAAATTTTTGGGCAAAAACCATCAAATGTCATCATTTTTTGACTTTTTGAACTCCCTGAAAAAATATTTGCCTTTCCACAAGCAAACCAGTCTTCGTAGACCAAAAAAGCCGTATAGTTTTTCTTGTAGGCAACCATCTAGAAAAAAAGTCTATCTAGTTAAGAATGCGTAAAATCTTACTTTGTTTATTTTTCATTTAATTTAGTGTAAGATTTTACGTTTTAGATGAAGAATTTTATTTGGGCAGAAAAAAAGGAAGAGCTTATTGATAAGGCTTTTAATATGGCCCGTGTCGGGTATTGGGAAGTCAATCTTATCGATAATGCCGTTACTTGGTCAGAAATGACCAAAGCCATACATAAAGTTCCTACTACGTATATCCCCAATCTTGAAGATAGCATCAATTTCTATAAAGATGGAAAAGATAGGGAGACGATTACCAATGTTGTCAACAATGCCATTGAAACCGGTGAACCTTGGGATGTAGAACTGATCATTATCACTGCCGAAGAAGACGAACTATGGGTTCGCGCCCAAGGCGAGGTAGAATTTGAAAATGACATGCCCATTCGCCTATTCGGAACCTTTCAAGACATCGATCAAAAGAAACGAAGCGAGTTGAGGTACAACGAGGCCATGGAACGATTGGCGTTGGCGACCAAAACCGCCAAAGTTGGTATTTGGGATTTTGACGTGGTCAACAACACCTTGATCTGGGATGACAATATGTTTGCACTGTACGGCATCAAAAGAAAAGATTTTGCGGGCGCCTTTGAAGCATGGGAGGCCAGTATACATCCTGAAGACAAACAAAGAAATCAAGAAGAGGTCGCTATGGCCCTTTCGGGCAAAAAAGATTTTGATACCGAATTCCGTATTGTCAAACCCACCGGTGAAGTGCGGTATATAAAAGCTTCGGCCAGTGTCAAACGCGATAAAAAGGGCAGTCCCCTAAAAATGGTCGGCACTAATTGGGACATTACCGAATTGAAAACCACCCAACTCGCCCTACAAAGAAGCGATGAATCGTTCGTAGGTGCTTTTCAAAACTCTTCGATAGGTATGGCACTGGTAGGCCTGGATGGTAAATGGATAGATGTGAACCAAAGCATTTGTGACAGTGTTGGCTATACAAAGGAAGAATTGATGCAACTCACTTTTCAAGATATTACCCATCCTGAAGATCTTGAAAAAGATTTAAGACTGCTTAACGAATTGATCAACGGTAAACGAGAAACCTATCAAATAGAAAAAAGGTACCACCATAAAGAAGGGCATTTGGTCTATGTATTGTTGACAGTAACGGGTGGGTATGATATCAATGGCAACCTCTCCCATTTTATATCACAGATAGTTGATATCTCTTCCCGAATCGATGCAGTACAAAAGCAGAGAAAACTCAATGAAATCACTCTTGAGCAAAACAAGAACCTGATGAACTTTGCCCATATTGTGTCGCACAACCTACGATCGCATGCGACCAACATGTCAATGCTCATTGCGTTTTTATCAAAAGTGGAAAATGCCTCTGAGACCGAAAAAATTATGGCAATGCTTGCATCGGCCTCATCAGGGCTTAACGAGACCGTTGATCATTTGAACGAAATGGTGCAAATAAAGACCACGGCCCTCGAGAACTTGAAACCGATGAATCTATTGGAGGCCATCAAAAAAACCAAAAATCATATACGTGCCGAAATTGACAAAAAAGATACCGAGATCAACATCAGCGTATCAAAAGACCATTATGTCAGTGCCGTACCTGCTTATCTTGACAGTATTCTGCTCAACCTGTTTACCAATGCACTAAAGTATAGTTCACCTGAAAGAAAACCTGTTCTGAAGCTAACATCACGCATGCACGAAGACTGCATTATCTTGAAGTTCAGTGACAATGGGATCGGAATAGACCTTGAACGACATGGCGATAAAATTTTTGGCATGTTCAAGACTTTTCACAAGCATAAAGACGCCAAAGGTATCGGACTTTTCATTACCAAAAACCAAATAGAGGCCATGGGTGGAAGCATTAGTGTAGAAAGTCGGCCCAACATAGGCACAGCATTCACTTTAACATTTGGCAAAGCCAAAAAACCATGAAAAGGATAAAACGTGCATGTGTCATCGATGACGATCCCATATATACGTATTGGGCAAAAAAGATCATGGGTGAGCTCAAGTTCTCTGAAAGTATTTTGGTGTTTGAAAATGGGTATGATGCCATCAAAGGTTTAAAAGAAATAACCGAAAAAGGTGAAAAACTGCCAGAAGTCATTCTACTTGACCTGAACATGCCCATCATGGATGGTTGGGATTTTTTGGAAGACTTCATCAAATTACCCCATCACAATGAAGACAAAGTATATGTATATATCGTAAGCTCTTCTATCGCTCAGCGAGATTTAGAACGGGCAAAAGATTTTGATATCGTCCATAACTATATACTAAAGCCATTGACCATAAAAAAGCTTGATGGCATATTAAAATCTGTGGTATGACCTCTTTCGGGCCTAACGCTCACCAGGAGAAAAATCTTCTGGGGCGTTTTGGGGTCGGTCGATGGTACCCTCTGCCCCGGTATCATTGAAAATTGTCCACTCTACAAAAGTGTAGTTGGGGTTACCTTGTGCCACGTCTATATTTCGAAGTGCCCGACCATCTTCAAACTCATGATTGGTACCAGAGCCATCTTCACCGATTATGCCAAAGACATCGATGACCGTTCCGAAAGGGTCGACCAACTCTAAATTGTCATCTCCGTTTGAATCGGCGGGGCTGTTTGTGGAAACCCCCATGTCGGGAGGAAATCCATATACATTTTCAAATTCAGTGGCATTGGGCGAGATGACAAAGGTGCTTTGGGCCGCAATGGTGAATCCTGAAAGATCAATGGTCGAACCTACATCGGTATTGGCATTGGTATAGCGGCGAAGTGTCCATCCGTTCAAATCCAAAGGTTCATCAGCTGCATTGTACAACTCTACAAACCTTGCCCTGGCATTGTTATCTGGATCGGCCAACTCAGAAAAAAAGATTTCAGTTGAGGTAAACTCAGTCACAATTTCTTCACATCTTTCATTGGTAAACCCGATATCTCCCAGATTACGGATGACAAGTTGAAAATCATCATTTTCCCTTAAAAGTATACCTGTTATCCAACCATTTCCTTCTGGAAGTCCCTCAGCCTGAAAATCGGCAAACCCACTATTTAGCAAAACCAACTCGTTGCCATGGCAATCTCTGAGTGTACGTTCGGTTTCTTCCCCAGGTTCAGCGAATGGCAACCCCAGTTCATCTTCCACAAATTCAAGGCTATCGATTTTAACCAGGAAGTTCGTGAAACCGTCATCCAATTCGACCAGTTCTATTTCTCTTGGTTGAACCGAAACAATTTCGTCACAACTTCTAAAAACATGTTCGGGAATCTTTAGAGCAGGTAATCTGCCGACATTAGTGGTGCCAAAAGCGGCAAAAGTGCCACCAAGCTTGAAAACATCTCTACTCTGACCCAAATACAGCCCTTTGACCCTTATCAAAATCTTGCTGCCAGGCTCAAACAGCAAGTGAGATTCAAAAAGGTCTATCTCAATTTGAAAGCCTTCGGTTGCATTTGTAGGTGAATCTTGAAAATGCAATACACTAAAGAAATTTCCAGCCCTGTCTGAAGAAACCACATATCCCTCAATCACCAAGTCTTCTTGTATCTGTAACAACTCTCCCTGATAAAGGGCCTTTACGTCGGCAAAAGTGGCATTGGCGGCCAAATTTGCCTCACATGCATTGGAAATTAGAGTAAAGTCTTGGTTTTTGACACAACCGAACAACCAAACAAAAACCGATACTACCGACAAAAAAACACGAATGTTTGCCATTAAAGTTTTAACTATTCTTATTCCCTTTTCTTCTCTATTGATCCTAGACCGTCTTTCAAAAACTCACGGCCACATTCAAAAAATAAGTGCGTCCAAATCCGTACCAATATTTCGGCGCAAAAGTGGGGTTATCCCGTAAATTGTCTTGTTGTAATTGGCCAAAATTGCCATTTCTACTTTGTTCATATCCTCCTGTTCTAAAAACCGTATCGAACAAATTGTTCACACTGGCAAATATGCTGATGTACTTGTCATTGATCAACCATGACTTACCTCCCACCAAATTCAGCAAATAGAAATCATCAAGCGGTTCTTGTGCCAAAAGTTTGGTCACATTTTCTTCGGTGGCATCAACAAAACGTTGGCCTGTTTCTGGATCTAACAAAAAACTCGGGGTTCTGGTGATGGTCGATATCTGTTCGTAATTGTTTGCCAAATGATTGGCAGTGGCCCCCGCCCACCAATATTCGGGGTCGCGATATTCAATGCCAAATGCCATTGCCCGTTGTGGCCCTTGGGCCAATCTGTAATCTTTGATATCGGCAAAGCCCAAATCAATGTTTCCCTCTTGGTCAATAGGTTCTTCTTGACCAGCTGTATCAAAGTTTATCGTTACGGATGGATTATTGGCATACAGATATTTCCCCATACTGGCCACCAGTGACAGCGTAACATTTGAAGAAACCTCATACGCTAACCCAAGCTCAATGCCCATATTCAGTTTGTCAAGATCGGTAATGACTTCTTGAACAAAATCAGAACCCACACCCGAATCAACAAAAAAGAAATTGATATCGGTGGTGTTTTGAAATCGCGTATAAAACCCGGTTACTCTTCCCGTCAAGTCAGGCAGCCTTAAGAAATAGTTCAAATCAACCGAAGAAACCGTTTCACTTTGAATATCCGCAACAATCTCATTGCTTTCACGGGGATTCACAAATGTGCTCTGAAGCACAGGAGGCCTGGTCAGATATGCTGCATGCGTTCTTAGCCAGTGCCTTCCCGAGAATTGATACGAAACACCTCCTTTGAGGGCATAATCTAAGAAGTGGATCTTTTCACCTTTGCCAAAAGAGCTTTCTAGAAACCTTTCGTTTTGAAACAATCCGATACGTTGGTAAGAAGTATTTGAAAGTGCTGTGGAAAGAAAGGCTTCCCACTTATTGATATTTGTTCTCAGTTGTACAAAACCATTCAAGGTCGTGGCATCAATCTCATAGTGATAAGAAAAAATGTCACCTTGTACCTTGTTCATTTCTCCATTCACATCATTCAATGTATCTGAAAAAGGGTCGATATCTTCATGAAATGATGCCCCCAGCAAATCATCCAGTTCGGCATAATTTTCTGAAAAAAGATTATGAAGATTGATTCCTGCATCAACTTTAAAATAGTCTCCCAATTGTAAATTGGCCACACTGTTGGCCATAAAACGGACGTTCTTCACAACATCATCATATAAAACATAAGCAGCTTTTTCGGCGTTGACCGTATTTGAGTTGGCCAAATAAAGATTGTTCCAATTAAGCTGGAGGTTTTCCAAGAACCCTTCTTTGGCAAGGGCAGCATTGGTAAAATCGGCCCCTATGGGATTATTGATGTAGAAACTCGGTAAGTAACGATAATAGGTTGGGTCGGGGTTAGGGGCATTGAAATATCCTAGTCTGCTTCTTGATTGCGCACCAAATTGGTAAGCGATACCAGATGTCAATGTAAGTCCACCAGATTGAAAATAGTGGTTCAACATGATGATAGGTTCGAAAATATCGCGTTCACGGGCATTGCGAATATCACCGTTCTGTATGCCCCAATATGGGTTGTACCGATTTCCGGCCAATTCAAAAACCTCTTCGGTAACGGCAGGTGAACGACCCCTACGATTCTTTGCCAAAATAGCGGTCAACATAAGGGCATGGGTGCCACTGGGCCGGTATTCCAACGCTCCAAAAAAAGAATAGGCGTCATAAAGGGTGCCGTCAATATAACCCTCTTTTGCCCAGCGCCTTGAAGCAGAGAAAGAGTAGGCCACTCTTTTTTGAAGAGGTGAGGTATACGTGGCCATAAGCCGACTTGTATAGGTTCTGTTTGATGCTGATGCCGATAGCCGAATTCCTGGACGGAGCCCTGATGGTCGAGTGTCGATATTGGTGTTTCCCAGAATGCCGCCAAAGGTAAGGTCAGCTGCTTCCAAACCATTCGTGTAGGTCTGGTTTCTGACCACATCGTTAAGTCCGCCCCAGTTGTTCCATTGGGGTCTTCCATCAAAAAGCTTGTTCATGGGCAGGCCATTGATCAGTACTTTTCCCTCACGGGAATCATAACCCCTTACCCTAAAAAAGGCTTGCCCGAAATCAAAGGCTGCACGGTTCAAAAAGACATCACGGGTCGCTTGTAACAGTGCTACGGCGTTAGATACTATTCCAACATCATCGGAAAGATCGGTATCTGTCAGTGTAATGAGGTTGTCAGTTTGGTCTACGGTCAGGTCAGGTTCCAAAGAAATGACGCCAAGGTCAATGTTGCTCCCACCGAAATAGACCGGAATTCTTTTCGGCACATAATCATTGAAAGTACAGACCAATAACTGTTCTCCGCTCAATTCTGCGATTATGATGAATTCACCCTTCGAATCTGTCATTGTAGAAAAAGAGGAACCTTCAATGGAGACCGATACATTTTCGAAAAGTTTGTTCGATTGTGCATCTATCAATTTGCCCGAAATAGTGATAGCTCGTTGCCCATTCATTTTAGGCAATACAGAGAAGAGCAGTATCAATAGTGATATCCGCATTTTTGGTTAGTGTTTCCCCAATTTTACATAAAATTGTGCAATTATGGCCAATGACTCTACTTCAAATTTTCTTGTTTTAACCACAAAGTGTTGATGATGAGACTGATGATTATTCTGTTCTATTTTTTTTGGCTATCGGGTTTTGGTCAATCAAAAAAAGTTTATCAAATAAGGAGTATTGCCTTTTACAATATCGAAAACCTATTCGATACCATAAATGACACCCTGATATTCGATGATGAAAGAACCCCATCGGGGGCTTACCATTGGACTGACGTGCGCTATCAGAAAAAAATAGCGCACATCTCAAAAGTACTTTCTGAAATCGGCAAAGAAACCACGGGTAACGCGCCTGATATCATCGGTCTCTGTGAAGCTGAGAACAAACTGGTCGTCAACGACTTGGCCGCACATAAAAATCTGAGAGCGAAAAACTACGGAATCGTACATTTTGATTCGCCCGACGAACGAGGCATTGATGTGGCATTGCTATATAAAAAGGATGTTTTTTTGCCCCATTCGTTCAAAAGCCATCGACTATTGCTTTTTGATGAAGATGGAAATCGAGATTACACCCGTGACCAACTTGTGGTGGGTGGCTTGTTGGATGATGAGGAATTTTATTTTGTTGTCAACCATTGGCCCTCACGTAGTGGTGGCGAAGCCAAAAGTAGATTAAACAGAATAAGGGCAGCTCGATTGAACAAGCGAATCATAGATTCAATTCAAGGGCTGAACAATAGTGCCAAAATTGTTTCGATGGGCGATTTTAATGACGATCCCATTGACGCCAGTTTCAAAAAAGTATTGAAAACCGAAGGCAAGATCAAAAAACTGGATAGCCTTGGGCTTTTTAATCCTATGGAGAAACTATTCAAAAAAGGCGTGGGCTCATTGGCCTACCGTGACAAATGGAACCTCTTTGATCAATTTTACTTCACGGCCAATGTGCTATCAAACGGCAAGGAGGGCTATTCGTATTGGAAAGTCGGCGTCTACGACCCTGATTATCTGAAAAACCAAAATGGCCGGTACAAAGGCTATCCGTTTCGCACCTATGTGGGCACCACCTATCAGGGTGGGTACGCCGACCACTTTCCAGTATATTTATTTTTAGTAAAGCACGTCTCCCAATAATTGAGTAGCGAAATGTGTTCGGGTGATTCAATTCTCTTGAAGGGGAGTGGTCAGGCATTCTACCAAAGCCTCATCACAGCTTTCCAGGCAGTCTTCCCTAATCTTAATTCCCAAAAGACATTCATTGAATGCATTTAGCTCTTCTGGCGTGGCATCTAAGCCGGGGTAGTCACAATCAGGATATTCAGGACACTTATTTTTACATGCGTTCCATGCACTTACACATGCTTCATTGGCGGCTATTCTATCTTCTTTACAGCTTGTCAAAGAGAATGTAAAAATTACCGCAATCAGAATTGTCAATTTAAACTTTTCAGTTCCCATATTTCTCAGGCTTAATGGTTATCTAACTTAGGTTACCATAGACATTGAATCTACCTTCAAGTTCAATCTAAGGTTTTTCCTACACTAAATTAAACAATAATTGTATGGATTACCGAAAATATTTTATGTTTTGTAAGAATTTAATGATTAATGCACTTTCTGATTGTTGCAGCCTTTTAATGAAATATTAGCTGAACCACAGTCCCCAAGGGATACGGCTAAGGATCAACAACAGCCCCAGACCATAGAAAATGGCGATACTCTTGAACTTTTTATCGCCTTCCAAGAACTTTTTATGTCGCGACCATCCAATGGTAATCAAAACAATGGCAATGATATTGATCAAAGGGTGCTCTAATGCCAAAAGACGGGCTTGGGCGTTTAACCCTCCCATTCCCAAGGCTTGAATGGCCTTCAAACCACTTGCAGACATAAAGTAGACAACAAGACCGATCAACAATTGAATATGGCTCAATATGAGCGCAAACAGACTGATTCGGAGGTCTTTGTGCATAGTGAACATTCGCTTGCCCAACCAACCTGAAAAGGCATTGAACACGGCAACGACCAAAATCGCCAATACGACATAGGCAAAATAAGAGTGTAGGTTTTGCAGGATTTCCATAACTGAATTTTGAAGCTTAAATGTAGTGATTTTTAGAAATAAAAAAACCCTGACACCTTGGTCAGGGTTTTTGCATAACTATAGGTCTTTTCTTAAAAATTAAATCTTAAGCTTGCATTCCAAGTTCTACCAAAACCAAAGAAAACACGGTTTCTGGTATTGATGCCCATATAGGTATCATCACCCGGCTCTGCAAATATGTTGGTGTCAGATTCAGCGATATATACCTCATCAAAAAGATTGTTTACGTTCAACCTGAAATTCATGGTTTGTTCCATAAAGGGCAACCTAAAGGAAAGGCCCGCATCAACCAAACCAAATGATGGCAATTTCAAAGCGCCCTCTTCGGTAATATCAGTAGCATCGAAATCGGCATACAAATTATCGGCAAAGCGATAACCTGCATCAACATTTAGATTGTCCAAAACTCTAACATCAGCCCCAATAAAAGCAGTGAATTGGGCAGCATCACCCACCTTAACACCATCTAAGGGCAATAGCACTTCTTGTGGCTGGCCATCGACTATGATAGGGTTTTGGTTGGCATCGAAGAAAGTAGCATTGACGTCGTCTTTGTATTCGTAATTTCCTATCGACAACATTCCGGTAAAAGTCAGCCTGTCGTTCGGCATAAACATCGCATCAAACTCGATACCGGTATGCACTTGGGTAATGCCCAACAAATTGGCATTACCTCTCACTTCATCAGGCTCTCCTGAATTAAAGGTTGCCGCAACAGATTCAAATCGATCTGTCCAACTGGTTCTGTAAAGGTTTACGTTTGCCCTCAACATCGAACTTCTGAATCCGTATCCTATCTCGGTGCCTACAATCTTCTCATTTGTTAAATTTGGGTTCACCGTGTTAGAGAAATTTATGAACACTGCATCAAACAAAGGCTGTTTTGAGTAAAATCCTGCATTGGCAAATATGTTGTGGTGTGCATCAATGTTCCAGTTCACACCTCCCTTGATATTGCCCCCTAAAATGTTCTCATAGTCGGTTTGCGCAGGGGGTACTTCCGCGAAAAACTCCTCTCTTGAAAAACCTTGGTTCGAAAGTGCGCCTTGTACGAAAGCCGTGATGTCGGGCGTGAAGTTGTATTCTACCTGCCCGAAGACACCCATCCAATTGACATATCCAATATTGTAGTAATCGATTTTCTCTTCTTCATCTATATCACCGAACACCCACCATGGCTGATTGGCATCATATGTTTCAAAAAACAAGGGATTAGGGTCATTGTTCTGGTTGTCTGTCTGTAGATAGGCATCACCCCCCAAACGATTGTTCACTCTTCTGTAGTGATATCCTTTATATCTTCTCAGATCAATACCGAAATCAATTGTCAGCGCATCGGTAAATCGGTTGTTGAGGTTGGCCAAAATACCAAACCAGTTATGGGAGTTGATAGAAGCCCTACGCGTTATACCGTTGGCAGCAGAGCGATCTCCGTTGCCTTGGTTCACATATAGCCCATTGGTAAGCTCTCTCTGTACGATCTCGCCATCGAACAATACTGGTTGACCAGAGTTATATGCCCTGATACGCTCGACATCGACCAAACCGTTAGGTGTTTTCCATCTACCGTCAAACTGTCTTGCTCCCGCGGCACGACCGATCTCTCCGGTACCACCACCACGGCCAAATGATGCATAGGTAGAGGTTTCCAATGTTGAAACATTGTTGATGTTCCAAGTCCAGTTTAAACTGATAACGGGCTTGTGGTAAAAGTTCCTTCTAAAGTTAAATTCTTGCCCATCTAAAATACCCCAATCACTGTTATATCTTCTATCGGGATCCACGCCATTGTCACTGAATCTTATGTAGTCGGCAATGGATGGGGCAAAACTTCTTTGATGGTGCCATTGTGGTGCACCAGTGACCATAAATTCGAGGCTATGCTCATCTGTGGTATACCCTAACCCCAAGAAAAAGTTATACCCTTCGAATTCAGTACCATCTGCATACATACTTCCTGCAGTTCTACTCAACAATACAGAAGCAGAAAATCCATTATCTGAAATACCGGTAGAATAAGATGCTATGGTTTTTAAATAGTCATTATTGCCAATGGTTGTTCCGAAAGAGCCTCCTTCCCTATTCTGCGAGCTTTTGGTAATTACATTGATTGTACCACCGACAGAAGAAATTGCCAGCTTTGAAGAACCCAGGCCACGCTGTACTTGAATAGCAGAAGTAACATCTGAAAGACCTGCCCAGTTACTCCAAAACACCCGTCCGTTCTCCATGTCATTGACCGGAATACCGTTTATCATCACGGCCGAGTTATTGGTATCAAAACCTCTAATGTTTACCCTTGCATCACCAAAACCACCTCCTGTCTTAGTGGCATAAATCGATGGTGTCGTATTCAATATTTCCGGAAATTCCTGAGAGCCTAGTTTCTCTTGTATTTCTACAGCTTTGATGGTAGATACGGCGACCGGGGTTTTACGGTCTTTGGCTATATCTTGTACCCCTGTAACGATAACACCTTCCAATACTTCTGTATCAGATTGAAGTGTTATTGTTCCGACATCACCCACGGCACTGAACGAAATTTCTTTTGTGATAAAGCCAATGTATGAAACGACCAAAATTCCTGAACCAGAATCAATCTCTAGAGTAAAATTTCCATCAAAATCAGTCGATGTTCCATTCTGTGTGCCTTTCACAACAACTGAGGCCCCGGGCAGTGGTTGCCCAAGTTCTTCATCTAGTACCTTCCCGGTTATTGTTCCTTGAGAAAATACCATTGCCGACACTAAAAGTGCAGCAAAAACCAAGTAGACTTTTTTCATTTCAAATAGTGTTTAATTAGCATGGCAAAAGTCTTGCTTTTTGGCCTCAAGTATGTTAAGAAAATATTAAGAAAAGATAATTTAGAGCTTTTCTATTTTATCACAAATATCTTAAAATCAGACTTTTATGATAAAACACTTTGTTTATGAAAAGTTGGACTAATCCTTAAAAAAATGTAAAAGCTGAAGTGTAGAGCCATCATGGTCGCCGATATCCGGATTTTGTATGTCCCGTAGGATATTCTTGGCCAATTGTTTCCCCAATTCGACCCCCCATTGATCGTAGCTGAAAATATTCCAAATGACGCCTTGCACAAAAATCTTGTGTTCATAAAGGGCAATCAATGCCCCCAGTGATTTTGGCGTCAATTTTTCGATCAAAATGGTGTTGGTCGGCTTATTGCCCTCAAAGACTTTAAATGGGAGTAGGGAATTTATCTGGTCATCGTTATGGCCCTGCTGTTTCAGTTCTTCCCTGACCTCTTCTGCGGTCTTGCCGTTCATGAGTGCCTCGGTTTGAGCAAAGAAGTTGGCCATCAGCTTTTCGTGATGATCTTGGTCGCCATGCAATGGTTTTTTGAAGCCGATGAAATCGGTCGGAATCAATTTTGTGCCTTGGTGGATCAACTGAAAAAAGGCATGCTGCGAATTCGTGCCCGGTTCGCCCCAAATAATGGTTCCGGTTTCATGGCCCACCCTGTTGCCAGCCCTGTCAACACTTTTACCATTACTTTCCATAATACCCTGCTGCAAATAGGCCGAAAAGCGATGCAGATATTGGGTGTAAGGTATAATAGCCTCTGTTTCAGCGCCATAAAAATTATTGTACCATATACTCAAGAGTGCCAAAATTACCGGAATGTTCTTCTTGAAATCGGTATCCCTGAAATGAACATCCATTTCATGGGCCCCTTCGAGGAGATCGGAAAAATTTTCATATCCTACGGCCAGTGCGATCGATAGCCCAACGGCGCTCCAAAGTGAAAAGCGGCCCCCTACCCAATCCCACATCGGAAAAACGTTTTCAGCGGCGATGCCAAATTCTTCTATCTTCTCAAGATTGGTCGATACCGCCACAAAATGTCTGGCAACATCTTTTTGTTCAGCATGTTGTAAAAACCATCTTTTAATGGTCAGTGCATTGCTCAAGGTTTCTTGCGTGGTGAAGCTTTTTGAAACTACCACAAAAAGTGTGGTCTCAGGATCCAATTCTTTCAAGACCTCATGCACATGGTCACCATCAATATTGCTGACAAAGTGCACCTTTAGATGGTTCTCATAAAATTTCAAGGCTTCGGTGACCATCGCCGGACCCAAATCTGAACCCCCGATACCAATATTTACGATATCGGTAAATGCCTTGCCCGTGTATCCTTTTTTTTGTCCGGAAATAACCGCCTCTGAAAATACTTTGATCTGTTCCCTGACCTGATAGACCTCGGTCACAACATTTTCATCCCCTACCATGACCCTATCATTTATAGAGGTTCTGAGTGCCGTATGGAGTACGGCGCGGCCTTCGGTTTCATTGATCAAATCACCATTAAAGTAATTGCCGATGCTTTGTCGAAGGTTCACTTCATCTGCCAATCGCAATAACAGATCGAGGGTTTCGGAACCAATGCGGTTTTTTGAGTAATCGACTAAAAAGTCATTCCATTTGATATGGAATTTTTCTGCACGGTTCTCATCTGCCTTGAATAGCTCCCTTAAGTGTAGTTGTTCTGTTTCTTTCTGGTGTTTGGCAAGTGCTTTCCAGGCCTCAGTTGAAGTCGGATTGGTTTTGGGCAGTGTCATCGTATTGGTTGAGGGTTAGCAAATCTTTTTCATTTTCAATGGGGGAAGGCCGTTTCAACTCAATACAGTCAAGCTGAAACTTAAGAGGCTCAATATGTTCTAGATAGGCGGCTCTCAATGAATCGGCAATGGGATCGGCTGCCGGTAATTTTTCGCGCAACGGATCTACCTGTCTGCCATTTTTCCAAAACCGGTAGCATACATGGGGGCCTGAAGTGTTGCCGGTCATACCGACCCAGCCAATGACATCACCCTGTCTAACGAACTCTCCCCTTTTTACCTTTTGCTTTCTCATGTGCAGATATTGGGTGCTGTAGGTGCCATTGTGCCGTATCTTCACATAGCGCCCATTGCCCCCTCTTCGCGTTGATTCGGTCACCGTGCCATCGGCAGTAGCTATAATGGGCGTACCGACCGGTGCGGCATAGTCGGTTCCCCTGTGTGGTCTGACCCTGTTGCCGTAGTAGGCGATGCGGCGTCTGAGGTTATATCGGGAAGAAAGGCGGTATCCGAACTTTATGGGTGCCCGTAAAAAAGTGCTTCTAAGATTATTGGCATCTTGATCATAATAATCGAGTATGTTCTTCAATGAGTCCGTCACGTACGGAAAAGCATATATAGGCTTTCCTTTATGTTCGAAATAGGCGGCCTTTATGGCACCGCTTCCTGCATAAATGGTGTCATTGATATACCTTTCATCATATATGATCTTGAATTTGTCACCCTTTTCCAACCTAAAGAAATCGATTGTCCAAGCATAGATTTCAGAAAGATTAATGGTAACCATGTAATCTACCCCGAGACTGTCAAGGGTGTAAGAAAGGCTGCTCTCTATGCTGCCCCCAACCTCTCGTTCAACATTTTTTACCCGTTTTTTGCTTTTGTAGACCAAAGCACTGTCTCTCAAATCAACGACGGTATAATTGACCTTGTCGTTCTGGTAGATGAAAACCTGGGCCGACTCTAGGGTATCTTTCGATTTCAAGATCAGATAAGGTTTGCCCGCCCTGATTTTACGAACATCAAAAGTATCTCTGAAATTTTCTGAGACTGCGGCAATTTTTTGATAATCAACATTGTTCTTTAGCATTAACTCGCCAAAACTGTCACCATACCGAATTGTGTCATTCACGACCTTAAATTCATCAAGATTGAACCCAAAGTGTTTAATGACAGGTTTTTCAACCTCGATCTGGACCACTTCGTCAACGATTGGCTTTTCTTCTTTGCATGATGCCAAAACCGTCAATGCCAAAATTACGCCCCAGTATTTTTGCATTATTCCTCAATATTTTCAGGATTGAACATATGCTCAACCCATTGTTTGCCCCAATTTTGCAATTCTTCTTCTGAATACAAAGTTGGGAAAAATATTATTCTCTGAAAACTGGGTGGCAAATACTGTTTCCAGTTCGTGCCTCCAGTGGCCTCTATGGCCGAATTTTCCTTTTTCAAATAGCGATAGGCCGAGCCCATGTGCATCAATGGCCAATTGACATTTGCATTGATGTCAAGCCTTTTCAAGGCCCCGATGAGTTCAGGGTTTTCCCTTACCTTTTCAGGCAATTGAAGATACTTGTGGTAAATTGTGTTGCCCTTTACCTGTTTGGCAATACGTATCAACCTAGGTGTATAACGATATTCAAACTGTTTTAGTGTCAGGGTTTTTTCTCCGGTTTTTAGGTCTGTGGCCCCTTTTTTCCAGTAAATATGATCATAGAGTTCTTCTATGGAATGTTCTTCGGAAAATTTTTCACGCTCGGTATGGTGTACCAAATTTTCGAGGGGAGTGGCATAGATTTCAATCATACGGTACTGAACAGACTGAAAGCCGCTGGCAGGAAGCAAGGCCATACGATAGTGCATAAACTGCTCTTGCTGCATGCCATGAATCATAATGCCGAATGAAGATGTCAATGCCTTGAAATAGTTATTGATCCGGTTTGCCTTCTGAATAAAAAAGTCTAGCGCTTGGGTCTTATCATCTACCAACTGTTTTTGTTCATGTAAGATGAGCTTGAAGAAAAGCTCGGTAATCTGATGGTACATGATGAAGATTTCCTCATCAGGAAAGTAGGTTCTAGGTACCTGTAAACTCAGCAGTGTGTCGAGATGAACATAGTCCCAGTAGGTAAGATAGCGTTGATAAAGTAGTCCATCAAGGTACGAACTCAAATCTTGGCCAGAATCTCTGTATTTTTCTTCAAGCTTGTTGATTTGGGACTCAATTCGCTCATCTCTCTTCATTAGTGGGTCGTTCTCAATCCATAATTATCTTGAACTGATTTTTAAGGCCATTGAAGCCATCGAGGTCAGCTTTCAATGAGCCGACGGCCAAATCAGCCTTAATTCTTATCGGAATCTTGTTAAGGTCGTTCGATACCCAAAGTGTGAGGCTCTCTTCTTCGCGAAAAACCCTGCCAGATTGTACATAGGGCCTAAATTTAAGACATTCTACCTTACCAAACTTTGTTCTGATGGTATCGGTGCCCAAAAACTTTAGTTTGAACTGGTAAACACCATCGTCGTCGAACAACATATCCATGCCTATACTTTCGCCCACCGTTAGATCTTCCACACCATATTTTGCCCTAAGGTAATAGGCGGCCGACACCAAATCTTGAACTTGGTCATGAATGGGAAAATCATATTTTTTCTCATTCTTATTGTCCTTTAACAATGCTGTATTTTTCGAATAATCGAAATCTATCTCAATATCCTTGGTATAGCCTCCCTCGTCAACCTTTCTTATAAACCGGTATGGCTTGCCGTCATTTCTGTCAAAATAGCTTTCGTAGGTGTCATCGACCTTGAAGAATATACTGGCAAAACCTGTTGTCTTACCCCTTCCGACCACATGATAGACGGGTATACTGTCCAACTCTTCCGAAGTGAGGTGCAGTGTGGCATAGCTGGCATTCAAGAATCCATAATGTATTCTGAATTTCAACCATTCCCCAGGCTTATAGGCCTTTGGTCTTTGTGCTGACAAGCATAGACTGAAAAGAACCAATACAATAGGGGCAATCTTTTTCATCACGTTCATTTCATGTCCAAAAATACTAAATGACTCTTCTGGACAATATATTTTACATTACTTTAAACAAAAGTTATTCCAAAATATTATGTATAAAAAAAGCCCAGTTATAAACTGGGCTTTTTCTAAATAACCAACCAAACTTTAAATTATGAAAAACCAATACTTAAAGTAATAAAGGAACCACCCTTTATCACTATCAAAGATAAGATGAACTTTTGGCGAAATATCAGTTTTTAACGGACTTTAACTATAAAACCAATTTTATTGGCGAATGGTTAATAGAACTTTTGGAAATTCTTAAGACATGTTGTGAAAAACCATGGGAAAACTATGGTTTTCTGCTCAAAACCAATATCCAATACTAAAGAAAAAATTGCCATCATCAATTTGGGGCGACCATGAATAATATATCTGCACCGGCCCTAGGAAGGATTCCAAGCCATATCCAATGCCAAAACCGGAAAAGTTAGGTTCTGTGAACCATTCACCTGTTCTGAACAGGTCATCGTCCACATTTGCAACATTGGCCGTAAACAAAAAATGGTTCTTAGGTGCAATCTCATAGTCGAGCCTCATATAGGCCTTCACAAAACTATTGCCGGGCAGGCTCAGAAAATCATATCCAATAAAAGGTGTGAAATTGTTGATTAAATCGTTTCCAAATCCCCCCAGCACAAAATCAAAGGACGAAACTGCCGAAGTGCCCAATTTGAAACCGCCTTCTGTCTCTATATTGAGCGAAAGATCACCGAACAGGCCAAAGGCAGTTCCCATACGTGCTTTAGCTATTGAAAACTCCCTGAAATTATCATTGAAATCTGATGAAAAAAGGTAAAAATGAAAATCTCCATCAAAGTAGAGTCCTTCTGTTGGAAAATATTTGTCATCATAGGTGTCCAATGTCAATTTGCCAAATGTGCTAAAGTAGCTGCTATCTTCAAAAAAAGTGCGGTCGCCGGCAGTAGGCTCAAAACTTGATTCGGCATTTTGACCGGCATCTGTCAATGTACGGGTACTATATCGCAACAGTTTATGTTCAGCTCCGATACTGAAAGCAAACTCTTCCCTCAGAACTGTCTGTAGGTATATTTGATTGGTCAAGTCAGTGACATCGAGCAAAATTTCACCAATATTGGGGTCATCGACCACATCAAAATTTGAACTTATCAATCCATAATCGATTTCCTCATCAAAATCTGTAAAAGTTGAGTTAATGCCAAAACTCCAATACGCCCCTTTATCAATATAGTATTCAAGGTTGTATCTGATATGGTCTCCCAATATGAAGTCAAAAGAGGCCACATCATCTTGAAAGAGGAGACCTTTTCTCGTAAGATTGATCAAAGCAGCACTTTTATACAGGTCGTCATAATGTGCCCCCATTTTAATGAACATCTTGGTAGGTTCGTCTTGCAGCTTTAGAATAAGGTCAGTGCCCAGACCATTTGAGGCCAATTCATATCGAAGAGCCTTGAAGTTACCCGTTGCTGCAAGGTTGTTGATGCCCTGTTCCAATTTTTCGAACGAAATTTTCGTCCCCAACTCGATTCTTAGCTTGCCTTTTATGTAGCCACGTGAATAGCGGCTATCACCCTTGACCATCAACCGATTGATGGTGAGGCTATCTGAGATACTGACCTTATGCTCTTTGCCCGTTCTTCCAGACTGTTTTTGCGCCACTTGAACAAGTTCATCGTATTTTGTATTTGCTCCGACCTCACCGCTATCCATAATCTCACCAGAATAGTCGAAATCGATTACCGAGAAATCATCGATCTCTGGCTTGATATATACATCGGTCTGTTTCCGTTTTTCAACCATATCTTTGACCGTACGGTAGTTGTTTATCTGTAAGAGTATTCCGGTCGCCGAAGACAATGATTCACGTTCGACCAAGCCGTGCTGTACATCGACCCCGATAATGATATCGGCCCCCATTGCCCTCACCTCATCAATGGGATAATTGTTTACCACACCCCCATCAATCAATACTTTGCCATCGATTTCGGACGGCTCGAACAAAGAGGGAAAGGTACCGCTCGCCGTAATGGCCTCTGGTAAAAATCCGCTGTCAAGCAATACTTCTTCTCCTGTTTCAATATTGGTGGCAATACATATAAAAGGTATGGGCAGTTGGCCAAAATCACGAACATCCTTTACATGGTACAAAAGCTGAACAAGTTCATTATAGATGCGCTGGCCCCCAGAAATGCCCTGTGGAAAAGAAACCTTGAATTTATCAAATGGAAGGCTCAACGCATATCGTTCCGAATCATCTTTCTCATAAAATGTCTTGGCTCCTCTTGGCACATCGTCTTGTATCAATTCGGTAAAGTCGGTCACTCTGAAAATAGAGTCCAATTCTGTAGCTGAATATCCTGAGGCATAGAGTGCCCCTACAATTGCCCCCATGCTGGTGCCACCGATATAATCGACCTTGACCCCTGCCTCTTCAATTACCTTGAGCGCCCCGATATGGGCAAGGCCCTTGGCTCCACCTCCGCTCAGCACAACACCTACTTTGGGTTCTTCTTGAGAGAGTACCATCTGAAACAGACCAAAAAACCCTATTAAAAGAAAGACCCGCTTCATTTCAGTTATCAATGAAAGGATTCATAAATTTTTTTCGCCTTGGCCATGCCAATGCTCTTTGCCAAATGGTCAATTGTGGCCTCTTTGATGCGCTTGACCGATTTAAATTCTTGCAACAGTTGCTGGGCCGTTTTCTCACCTATGCCCTCAATACTTTCCAGCTCTGAGTTGATAGCCGCCTTACTTCTTCTATTTCTATGGAAATTGATTCCAAATCGATGTGCTTCATTTCGCAGTTGCTGGATGATTCGCAAGGTTTCTGATTTTTTATCCAAATATAACGGAATGGGGTCCTCCGGAAAATAGATTTCCTCTAAACGTTTGGCAATGCCAATAATGGCGACCTTGCCCCTGATCCCCAACAAGTCAAGACTCTTTAGCGCAGAAGATAGTTGGCCCTTGCCCCCATCGATTATGATGAGTTGGGGCAACGGTGTACCTTCACTCAACAATCTTTTATAGCGACGGTGCACCACTTCTTCCATCGAGGCAAAGTCATCAGGCCCTTCGACCGTTTTTATATGAAAGTGTCGATATTCTTTTTTTGAGGGCTTTCCATCTTTGAAGACCACACAGGCCGCTACTGGATTGCTGCCCTGTATATTTGAGTTATCGAAACATTCAATATGGCGCGGCTCTTCAGAAAGTCGTAAATCGGCTTTCATTTGGGCCATCACCCTTTTGGTATGCCTATCGGGGTCGGTAATCTTGATCTGTTTGAAACGCTCTTGGCGATAGAATTTGGCATTTCTGGTCGAGAGGTCGACCAGTTTTCGCTTGTCACCCAATTTAGGAACCATGATCTTTAGCCCTTCTTCAACCTCGACCGGAAAGGGCAAGTACAGTTCTTTCGATTCAGAGTTGAAACGTTGCCTGATCTCAATGATACCCAATTGTAAAAGCTCTTCGTCGGTCTCTTCAAGTTTTTTCTTTATTTCAAGCGTATGTGACCTGACGACCAAACCATGTGATATCTGCAAGAAATTGATATAGGCATGGGTTTCATCTGATATGATCGAAAAAACATCTACATTGCTGATCTTCGGGTTCACGATCATCGATTTTGCCTGATAGTTCTCAAGCACTTCTATTTTTTCCTTTAACCTTTGGGCCTTTTCGAAATGCATCTCAGCGGCCAGTGCTTTCATCTGTTTTTTGAGGTTCGAAAGCGAAGATGAAAAACTTCCTTTGATGATGGCACGTATATCATCGATCTGCCCATCGTATTCTTCCAATGTCTGAAGCCCTTCACAGGGGCCCTTGCAATTACCTAAATGGTATTCGAGACAGACCTTATATTTTCCGGCCGATATTTTTTCTTCAGACAGATCATAGTTGCAAGTGCGCAGCGGATAAACACTTCTTATCAGATCAAGAATGGTCTTTACCGTTCTGACACTTGTATAGGGGCCAAAGTATTCAGAGCCATCCTTGATCAATTTTCTGGTCATGAAGATTCGGGGAAAGCGTTCGTTCTTGATACAAATCCACGGGTACGATTTATCATCTCTCAGCATGACATTGTAGCGCGGCTGGTGCTTCTTGATCAAATTGTTCTCAAGCAAAAGTGCATCAGATTCTGTGGGCACAACGACATGTTTGATGGTTTGCACCTTTTTGACCATGACCCTGGTCTTGCCATACTCTTGTTTTCGGGCAAAATATGATGAAACCCTTTTCTTCAGGTTTTTTGCCTTACCGACATACAATATTTTTCCATCTTGATCAAAAAATTGATACACCCCAGGATTATCGGGCAAAGAACTTAACTGTACTTCAATGGGAAGGGTTGACATAGAATCTAAGGGCAATCTTTAAAAGACAACATGAAGTTACTATGTTTTTTGTAAAGTGCACAAGCCTAGGCCTGTTTTAACCCATCGGAGGGGCAAATGCTTTTTCACCGATTTGAATAGTTCATTTTTTTACCCCCAATTCTATATAAAAAATTTAGGCTGGCTTTTTCTATGTTAAAAATTTGATAAAAAAAGTGCAGTTCACCGATAAAAAAGTGCAGTTCATGGTGTGAATGTTATTTTTTTATTTATTTTTAAGCACCTAAACGTTAAATGCATGGAGAATTATTTGATTGTTTTGGGCATGTACCTGATTTTGATGTTGTTCTTCAAAATCTATTTCGCCGTCTCAACTAGAGAATAGGTGACGAATGCCTGAAACTGCCCCACAGAATCAATCAACATCAGAGTATGTTGAAACATGAACTAAGGAAAATTTATAAGGAGAAAAGAAAAGAACTTTCTCCTTTTTTTATCTCCGAAAGTAGCCTTAAAATAGTCGACCGACTACTTGATCTTCCTCTTTGGGATTTTTCATATTATCATATTTTTCTAAGCATTGTCGATAAGAAAGAAGTTGACACCGCCCCCATCATCAATTTTTTACAAACAAAAGGCAAGAATATCGTAGTGCCCAAAATGGCCGCCAGCGCTACACTTGAACACTATCTGTTGACCGATACCACGACCATTGCCGTAAACAATTGGCAAGTACCAGAGCCTTCGGGCAGCGAACAGGTAGAAGAAACGAAAATAGACGTAGTTTTTATTCCGCTATTGGCCTTTGACCGACTTGGAAATCGCATCGGCTACGGCAAAGGCTATTATGATGGCTTCTTACGAAAATGTCGTTCTGATACCTTAAAGGTCGGTTTGTCATTTTTCGAAGCGGAGACCGTTATAAGTGGTGTTGCCGATCATGATGTTCGAATGGACTATTGCGTCACCCCAAAAAATAGCTATGACTTCTCTTCTACTTCTTCTTGAACCTTCTTTGGAAAAGCCTTTTTATTGAAAACGATCAACATAGCGACCCCAATACTAATGGCTGAATCTGCAATATTGAAAACCGGTTCGAAGAAACTGAAGGTTTTTCCCCCTACTATGGGCATCCATTTGGGCCATACGGCATCTTGTATGATCGGGAAATACAGCATATCGACCACCCGGCCATGAAACAATTTGCCATAGGGCTCATCAGAGAACAAGGTGGCCACTTGGTTGTAGCTGTCATTGAACACCACCCCGTAGAAAACCGAATCAATAATATTGCCCAACGCCCCAGCAAAAATCAATGATACCGCGATGATCAATATTCGAGAAGAATTCTTTCTGATAATATCATATAACCAATATCCGATACCTACTATCGCGAAAAGACGAAAAATGGTCAATATGAGCTTTCCCGCAGCCTCAGACACAGGTAGAAAATCATTTAATTTGGTGCCCCATGCAGCACCTGAATTTTCAATGAAGAGAATTTTGAACCAGTTGAAGACCTCTACAGATTGTTGGTATTCAAAGTGGGTCTTTACGTAAATTTTACTGATTTGGTCAATCAATAAAACTATAACGATAAGTACGAGTGATCTCTTAAGGTTCATCATTAGAAATAAGTTGCAAAAGTACTGATATTATTCAGTTCTTTTGAGATAAATATTTCCTTGTATCGACCGTAGGTCGTAACTAACATTTCCTGGTGGAATCGCATTTTCGCTTACTTTGCCATAGGTCGAATACGCCGTGATATCACCTTCGGCAGCAAAAAGGTATATGCCTCCTTTTTGGGTCTTTACTTGGGCATGTTCGGCTATATTATGCAATTCGCAATAACCATCTGACAAATCAATTTCAAGGTTTTTGTATTTACCCGTTACCGCTACATTGCTGCTCGTACCAAAGAGCCGAATGTCATGATATTCTGGTACTGTGATGTTAAGTTTGACCGATATTACTTTATGGGCACTCAATTTATCGTTCGGAAACACAAAATTCGGTTGAAAATCGGTATAGACCATCACTGTTTCACCTTCTTGTTCAATGTTGACAAGCAAATCTTTTGTGTATTCCCCATCAATGATGGCCTCTACATATAGCTCATCTCCAGATGCAGTATTCAAATCTATGTGATAGCAGTCTTTTGAGTCGATTTGAATATAGCTGTTTCGCGGGTCTACGAAAGTCTTTTTGACCACTTTTTGGCACGTCAGCCCAACGGTGGATAAAGAGATAAAGGCCCACAAAAAAAGACGCGCGGCTCGCAGTAAAAGCACACGGTTACTTTTGCATGTTCTTCGCTTCGATGCTCAAAGTGGCATGGGGCACCAACTTCAACCGCTCTTTGTTGATCAGTTTGCCCGTCACACGGCAGATGCCATAGGTTTTGTTCTCAATGCGCAATAAGGCGTTCTTAAGATCACGAATGAACTTTTCTTGACGAATGGCCAATTGGGTATTGGCCTCTTTGCTCATGGTTTCAGAACCTTCTTCAAACGCCTTAAAAGTGGGTGAAGTATCATCGGTACCGTTATTACCGTCGTTCATGTAAGAACTTCTCAAAAGGTCAAGGTGCTTTTGGGCCTTTTCTATTTTTTCTTCTATCAGTTTTCTGAACTTTTCAAGTTCTTTGTCTGAGTATCTGACTTTTGTATCTTCTGCCATCGTTCAATGTTTTTTAATTAACAATCTAGTGTTCACGCCATCAAAGGCCACTGCAGTTCCCTCTTCCAGTTTCTCTTCAAAATCAAGCACTGCGGTCAGGGTCTCTGATTTGATATATTCTTTGTTACTCTCCACGGCCTTTTCAACAAGACCATCTTTCAAAATTTTAATGTCAATTTTATCGGTCACCTCAAAACCTGAATCTTTTCTGAGATTCTGAATTCTATTGACCAACTCTCTTGCAATACCCTCTTTTTTGAGGTCTTCGTCAATGGTCACATCAAGTGCCACGGTCAAGGTGCCATTGCTCGCCACTAGCCAGCCTTCAATATCTTGAGAACTGATCTCTACATCTGACAACTGTAATTTAATGCTTTTATTTTCCAAATCAAGCGATATTTCGCCTTCTTGTTCGATTTTTTGGATGGCCGACTGGTCTAACTGCGCAACAGCCGCTGCGATAGACTTCATCTCCTTTCCATATTTTGGGCCTAAAATCTTGAAATTTGGCTTTATTTGCTTGACCAAAATATCTGAAGCATCATCGAGCAGTTCGATCTCTTTGACGTTCACTTCAGATTTTACCAAATCAGAGACCGCTTCAATTTCTCCCCTTTGGGAAGCATCCAGAACAGGAATCATTACTTTCTGCAGGGGTTGCCGTACCTTGATTTTTTCTTTCTGCCGAATGGAAAGTATCAATGACGTGATTTTCTGGGCGGTCTGCATTTTACGCTCCAGCTTTTTGTTCACCATTTTTTCGTCATAATCGGGGAAATCAGAAAGGTGCACACTTTCATAATCCTCTTTTTTGACAACGGCTTCTAGATCTTTGTACAGCCTGTCGGTATAAAATGGTGCCAAAGGTGCAGATAGCTTGGCCACTACCCTCAAACAAGTGTATAGGGTCTGATAAGCCGAGATTTTGTCTTTTTGATAATCTCCCTTCCAAAATCTTCTTCTGCTCAGGCGAACGTACCAGTTGCTCAGGTTTTCTTGTACGTAATCAGAGATTCCCCTGGCCGCTTTGGTCGGTTCGTAGTCGGCATAGGCCTCATCGACCATTTTGATCAACGAGTGCAATTCTGAAAGAATCCACTGGTCAAGTTCTGACCTTTCATCAAGTGGAATCTCCTCTTCTGTATAAGAGAATCCATCGATATTGGCATACAGGGCGAAGAACGAGTAGGTATTGTAGAGAGTACCGAAGAACTTACGTTTGACCTCCGCCACTCCTTCAATATCGAACTTCAAGTTATCCCACGGATTGGCATTGGATATCAAATACCAACGGGTGGCATCGGCCCCATGCGATTTCATGGTCTCAAAGGGATCAACGGCGTTGCCCAATCGCTTTGACATCTTTTTTCCATCCTTGTCAAGCACAAGTCCGTTAGAAACTACATTTCGGTAGGCCACAGAATCAAAAACCATGGTGGCAATGGCGTGTAGCGTGTAGAACCAACCACGCGTCTGATCTACGCCCTCTGCGATGAAATTGGCCGGAAAAGCCTCCCCGCCATCAATCAAATGCTCGTTTTCAAAAGGATAATGCCATTGCGCATACGGCATTGAACCGCTGTCAAACCATACATCGATAAGATCGGTCTCCCGTTTCATGGGTTTTCCCAAAGAAGAAACCAATGTTATGCGGTCCACAATATTTTTGTGTAGGTCTACCTTGTCATAGTTGGCCTCGCTCATGTCTCCCACGACAAAATCTTCAAAAATGTCTTTCTGCATGAAGCCGGCCCTAACAGCTTTTGCCATTTCGGTCTTGAGTTCTTCGACAGAACCGATAATTATTTCTTCTTGACCATCTTCGGTTCGCCAAATGGGCAACGGAATGCCCCAATAACGTGATCGAGAAAGGTTCCAATCATTGGCATTGGCCAACCAGTTGCCAAAACGGCCTTCGCCCGTTGACTTCGGTTTCCAGTTGATTTCTTGGTTCAGTTCGTGCATGCGATCTCGAATATCGGTGACCTTGATGAACCACGAATCCAACGGGTAATACAGAATAGGCTTATCGGTACGCCAACAATTCGGATAGCTGTGAAGGTATTTTTCAACCTTAAAAGCCTTGTTCTCTTCTTTCAGTTTAATGGCGATTTCAACATCGACGGACTTTTCAGGTGCTTCGCCCTCTTCATAGTATTCGTTTTTGACATACTTGCCTCCCAGCTCTTTCATTTCAGGGCGAAACCTGCCCTGCAAATCCACCAAGGGAACGGGATTGTCGTACTCATCAAGCACCAACATGGGCGGCACTTCGGGCTTTGCCTGTTTGGCCACCTGCATATCGTCGGCGCCAAAAGTGGGTGCAGTGTGTACGATTCCAGTACCTTCTTCGGTGGTCACAAAATCACCTGCGATTACCCTAAAGGCATTTTCAGGGTTTTGGTAGGGAAGCACGTAGGGCAATAACTGCTCATAGCCAATACCGACCAAATCATTGCCCTTTGTCTCTGCTATGATCCGAAAGGGTATTTTTTTGTCTTGTTGTTCGTAGTTTTCGAAATCCTCATCCGATTCTGCTTCAAAAAACTTTCCTGAAAACTGTTTGCCTACCAGCGCCTTGGCCAATACAACATTGATGGGGTCAAACGTATATTGGTTAAAGGTCTTGATCACTGCGTAATCGATTTTTGGCCCTACGGTCAATGCCGTATTGGAGGGAAGTGTCCAAGGGGTGGTCGTCCACGCCAAAAAATAAGTGTCTCCCTCTATTTCCTTCAAAAATGCAGGCAGTGTTTCCCGTTTTGCCTTAAACTGTGCCGTCACAGTGGTATCGGTCACATCTTGATAGGTGCCCGGTTGGTTCAGCTCGTGCGAACTGAGGCCTGTGCCCGCTTTAGGCGAATACGGCTGTATCGTATAGCCCTTATATATCAAGCCTTTGTCGTAAATCTGTTTGAGCAGCCACCATACCGACTCCATGTATTTGGGCTTGTACGTAATGTAAGGGTTGTCCATATCGACCCAGTACCCTACCTTTTCAGTCATTTCATTCCAGACATCGGTGTAGCGCATGACCGCTCTTTTACAAGCCTCGTTGTATTCTTCGATGGAAATTTTTTTGCCGATGTCTTCTTTGGTAATGCCCAGTTCTTTTTCAACGCCCAATTCTATCGGAAGCCCATGGGTGTCCCAGCCAGCCTTACGCTTCACCTGATAGCCTTTCATGGTTTTGTACCTTGGAAAAATATCCTTGATGGTACGCGCCATCACATGGTGTATGCCGGGCATACCATTGGCCGAGGGCGGCCCTTCGTAGAAGACGTAACCGGGTTTGCCTTCACGGGTAGAAACACTTTTTTCAAAAATGGCGTGCTGCTTCCAGTGCTCTAAAATTTCTTGGCCCACTTTTGGCAAATCCAATCCCTTATATTCGGCAAACTTCATAACATTCAATCCTGTGGAATTACAAGTTTGCAAAATTAAAAATTTAGAAGGAAAAAATGGCCAACGAACAGTGTTAGTTGCACTTATGATTCGAAGCAGGTTGAAATAATGTATATTTGGGCATAAACACTTAAAACCATTAAAATGAAAAAAGTACTGCTTGTATTTGCCGTTACGGCATTTGCCCTGGGTTTTCAATCATGTGAAGGCTGTTCCGATAAAGTAAAGGATACCTCCCAAGAAGCTGCCGAAGCAGCAGGTGAGGCCGCTGAATCGTTAGAGGAGGCTGGTGAAAACCTAAAAGAAGCGGGAGAAGACGCCATGAACGGGGCCAAAGAAGCCGGTGAAAATGCCATGAAAGCGGCTGAAGAAATGGGAGAAAATGTCAAGAATGCTGCTGAAGATGCGGCAAATGATGTAAAAGACGCGGCCAAAGAGGTTGGAGATGACGCCAAAAAAGCCGTAAACGATGCAGCTAAAAAGGTAGAGGAGGCAACTGAAGACCACTAGGCCGTCTAGTTTAAAGAATCAAAAAAGCCCAGTTTTATCTGGGCTTTTCTGTTTAAAAACTATATTCAAGCCCCATGATCAAATTGGTTCCCGGGGCAACAATACCTGAAGAATAGGTACGGTATCGTTGATTTGTGATATTCTCAAGGTTCAGCGAGGCCTTCAAGGCGTGGGATATTTGATATTGCGAACGCAGGTTCAGGGTATACCATGAAGGCGAGTACGGATTTCCCTCGTCGTCGATTGCATAGATAAAAGGTTTGTTCCGTTCAGAAAAAGCCAGGTCTTCGAAAGGTATCTCACCATTAAAATTCAAAAACAGGTCGGTGGTGAGTTTTGAATTCTTATACAGTAAATGAACATCGGCAAAGGTAGGTGCCACATGACGGGCCGGTGAGTCGGTACCGTCTTCTTCTTCTTCAACACCTTCTGTAAAGGTAAGGTTTGATCTCAGTGACCAATTTTCATTCAGAAAGGCCTCTAACCCGAATTCAAAACCATACACATAGGCCTTAGCCGCATTCTGAATGGCCTGAACATTACTGAGTTCACCATTGTATTCTATTTCAGATTGTCCATTGAAGGCAAAATTTCTCCGCACCAGGGCATCGACCAGATAGGTATAGTAGGTGGCTGCCGAAAATACCAGTTTATCATTGAAGTTTTTTCTGATGCCAAAGTCAACATTATAGGCATATTCAGGTTTTAGATCGGGGTTGGGCACCACAACCGAACCAGGTTCAGAATCGAATATCTTGCCCACATCGTCAATATTCGGCGCCCTAAAAGCAGTTGAACCGTTCAGTGTGACCTGAAAATTTTCTTTTGGAAACCAACTGAAACCGATACTGCCCGTCAAAGCCCCCGTAATGATATCGGCCTCCTCAAAGGGAAATTGAAAAAAGCTGTCATCGAACTGTGCATCAACCCATACCTGGCTATAACGCAGCCCTGACAAAACTGTGAAATTGGGTTTGATCTGATATTCGCCGTTGATATACCCTGCAAAGGTCTGCCAAGTTGCCCCATCAGGATATCTCGAAGCTGAATCACTTGTTTCGCTCGTTTCGATATTTTGTTGGCTTCCATCAGAGTTCACTTTATTGAAAATGTACTCGGCCCCATAATAGAGTCTGAGGTTGCCGATCTTTTTGTTTTCAAAGTCAAGGTTCACCGAAAGAGCATCGATTTTTTCTTCCGTCTTGAAAAGGGTAGGATCTTGAAAACCCCGCTCATTTCTGCTCTCTTGAAAAAATTGATAGGCGGTCGTCAATTTCACACGATCGTAAAATTTATTCCTTCCTTGTTTGGTGACCTGAAAATTGCCCATGAACCATTTTTGGGGGCCATAGAACCATTCTGCTGAGCGTAGCCCATCACCCGCGTTATTGGGCCTAATCAAACGATCGTATCGAGAGTAGTCTGATGTTTCAGAATAATATAGCCCCAAATCATAGGTATAGTTGTTGTTCGGGCGGAATTTGAACTTCTGCAAAAAATTGATTTGGTCATACCCAGAGGGCACCTGCTCTCTTGGGTCCTTATTTGGTACCAGCACGTCTTGCCCATTCCGCCTCACCACAAAACTATTTCTCAAGTAATCATCAGGGCCATGCTCGCCCATGGTCAAATCACCAAAATCACTGTAGGAAACACTGGTGTAAGATGCCCATTTTTTCTTGCCCAAGTTGACATCGGCATGGGCGGTATTTTCGGTATTGGCCGTTGAAAAACGATACAGGGCGCTACCCGAAACCGCAAGGCTGTCGGTGAATGAAAAACGTGGATTCTTCGTAAAAAAATTCATCACCCCACCAATGGCATCACTACCATAAATAACCGAGCCGGGACCAAAAATCACTTCGGTGTTCTGTACCGTAAAGGGATCGATCGAAATGACATTCTGTACATTACCGCCCCTAAAAATGGCATTGTTCATACGAACACCATCGACCGACAACAGTACCCTATTGGTGGCAAAACCACGAATCATGGGGCTACCACCGCCCAACTGGCTTTTTTGCACGAATACCTTGCCACTTTGCTGTAAAAGGTCTGCTGAGGTCTGTGGATTGGCCAAGGCGATGCTCTGTGCGTTGATCAATTCTACTTTTTGGGGTATATCTTTTCGTTGTTGCTCCCATTTTGAGACTGACATGATCACTTCGTCAAGCTGCTCTGCTTTTACCTGCAAAAAAACCCTATTGCCCCTTTTTGATATGATCGCCTTGCTGGTCTTCAAGGGCTGATAACTGATATGCCTGAACTCAATACGTTCATTGCGACCAAAGATGGAAAGGTCGCAACGACCACCAAAATCAGTGATAATACTCTTTGATTTATCTTTATTGAACACCGCTACGTTGGCAATAGGGTTGCCAGTATCGACATCCATCACCATAACTTGTTGTGAGGAAACGAACCATGGGAAAAGTAGAAAAAAAAGTAGGAAACCCTTCTTGCCCATACTTAATCAAACACCGCATTTAAAACAGCCAACGATCTGGGTTTTCTGAATCCGTGCAAATGTAGCCCGAAATAAAGAATCACTGCTTGCAACAGTTCTTGTCGGTTGGTCTTGTTCATTTTTATCGTCAATAGTGCATCAAAATTTATGCCTAAAAATTGTCTAAAACAATCGAGGGTCGATCCTTGAATAATGGGATTGAGCGAAGGTCGTATTGAAAAGTTTCCCTCGAGCAAATCAAAATAGGCCTCTTTTTGATAGGAAGTATCTGGGTAGAATCCTAAATATTTGGTCAGGTTCAGCAAAAAAAGAATGTGAAAATTAGCGATGTTTTCATGGTCATCCATCCAATTCAAACTGTATTCCAAATAATTATATAGACTTTCATCTTTTTCTTCTTCTTGAATGCTAGACCCTAACATTTCTGCCAAGAAAAGCACTATGCTGTTCTTCACCACATGGGTATGCAGCGTCTTGTACGGGTAGATGACCTTGGCCTCTTTAATGGTCTCGAGCGTACCCTTGTTTTTATGGTTGGCGATTAGTTCTAATTGGGTCAAGGGCTGAAAATAGGCAGTTTTCAATTTGCCTCTTTTTGAAGAAAGCACACCTTTCAACAGATACGATTTAAGACCGTCAGACTGGGTAAATGCCTTTACGATCAAACTTGTATCTCCATACTTCAGTGATGAAAAAACAATGGCCCTGGTAGCTACCTGCATGGAAAATCAAACGATACCGTAAAGATAAAAAAGAAAAAACCCGCTACACTGAAATGCAACGGGCACAGTGATTATTTGAATTAGCTATATAACGCCTTGTGCGAGCATGGCATCGGCCACTTTCACAAAGCCCGCGATATTGGCTCCTTTTACATAATTGCAATATCCGTCATCTTCTTTGCCAAACTCGATGCACGAATCGTGAATATCATTCATGATGGCCTTCAAGCGATCATCGACCTCTTGGCGGGTCCAACTGATTCGAAGCGAGTTCTGAGACATTTCCAGTCCTGAAGTGGCCACACCACCCGCGTTTGAAGCCTTGCCGGGGGCAAACAATATTCTGGCATCGTGAAAAGCATGGATTGCCTCGGGTGTTGAGGGCATGTTTGCGCCCTCAGCCACACAGATACAGCCATTTTTCAAGAGTGTTTTGGCATGCTCGCCGTTCAATTCGTTTTGAGTGGCACAAGGTAGGGCGATATCACAAGGTACTACCCAAGGAGCAACACCCTTATGATATTCGGCATTTGGATATTTTTCGGCGTATTCTGAGATTCTTCCCCGCCGGTTGTTCTTCAAATCCATTATCCATGCCAATTTTTCGGTATCGATGCCATCTTTATCATACACATGACCTCCTGAATCTGACATGGTCAAAACTTTACCACCCAATTGCAGCACTTTTTCAGCAGCATATTGGGCCACGTTACCAGAACCTGAGACCACCACGCTTTTTCCTTTAAAGGAATCTCCACGTGTCTTCATCATGCTATCGGCAAAATAAACAGTACCGTATCCTGTCGCTTCAGGTCGAATCAACGATCCTCCCCATGAACGTCCCTTTCCGGTCAATACCCCGGTGAATTCGTTTTTTATTTTTTTGTATTTACCAAACAAGAAACCTATTTCACGGGCACCTACACCAATATCACCGGCCGGCACATCAGTATTGGGGCCAATATGTCGAGACAGTTCGGTCATAAAAGCATGGCAAAACCGCATCACCTCGTCATCAGATTTGCCTTTCGGGTCAAAATCAGAACCGCCCTTGCCACCGCCCATCGGCAATGTGGTCAGACTGTTCTTGAACACTTGTTCGAATGCCAAGAATTTAAGAACACTCGCGTTTACCGTTGGGTGAAACCGCAGCCCCCCTTTATATGGACCGATGGCCGAGTTCATCTGAATTCGGTACCCCCTGTTGACATGAATCTCGCCATCATCATCGACCCAGGCCACCCGAAAAGAAATCAATCGCTCAGGCTCGACCATGCGCAACAAGATATTTTTTCCGTTATAAATCTCATTTTTTGCGATATATGGGATCACCGTTTCGGCTACTTCTTGTACCGCTTGAATGAATTCAGGTTCATGACCATTTCTGGTCTTGACCTCCTCCATAAATGCTTTGATTTTAGCTTCCATATGGGAATATAGCAGTTGTTTAAATTATTGAATTAGAAATATGGCGTCAAAAATATGCTATTTACATAATTTGAAGGGGGTTTTTTTAAAAATATTTCAAAAACAGCATTTTGCGGTATCTGAAAAAATGAAGATGCTTACCCAATGGCCTGGCCCAAATCCGCAATAAGATCATCAACATCTTCGATGCCGACGCTCAACCGTATCAAGGCATCGACCACACCGCTCTTTTCGCGTTCTTCTTTTGGTATACTGGCATGCGTCATACTCGCGGGGTGGCCAGCCAAACTTTCGACGCCTCCCAAAGACTCAGCAAGCGTGAACACTTCAAGTTTTTCTACGATCTTGACCGCAGCTTCAAAGGTGCCACCTTTTGGAATAAAGGAAATCATGCCTCCAAAACCGTTCATCTGACTTTTGGCAATATCATGATCGGGGTGATCTTCAAAACCGGGCCAGTACACCTTTTCTATTTTTGGATGGTCGTTAAGGTACTTTGCAATGATTTCCCCATTCTCATTGTGCCGTTGCATGCGTACGTGAAGGGTCTTGATGCCACGAAGGGTCAAAAAACTGTCCATAGGTCCGCAGACGGCCCCACTGGCATTTTGAATGAAGTATAATTTATCGGCCAGTTCTTTATCATTAACGATCAGGGCCCCGACGACCACATCACTATGGCCCCCCAAGTATTTTGTCGCGGAATGCATAACGATATCTGCGCCTAGATCCAAAGGTTGCTGCAGATAGGGTGTAGCAAACGTATTATCAATGGCAAGCAGCAGATCGTGTTTTTTGGCCAAAGCCGAAACGGCTTTGATGTCAACGACGTTCATCATAGGGTTTGTTGGGGTCTCAACCCAAACCAATTTGGTGTTTTTATTGATTTTTTCCTCGATAGCGGCCATATCTTGCATTCCGATAAAATGAAAGACAATCCCGTATTTCTCAAAAACCTGACGGAACAGCCTGTAACTTCCTCCATACAAATCGTTGGTAGAGATTACCTCATCACCCGGATTCAATAATTTTATTACTGCGTCCATGGCCGAAAGCCCACTGGCAAATGCCAGACCGTATTGCCCATTTTCTATGCTTGCCAAAGAATTTTCCAAAGCTGTTCTTGTGGGGTTTCCGCTGCGCGAATATTCAAACCCCTGATGCCCGCCAGGCGTGCTCTGCGCGTAGGTAGACGTTTGGTAAATAGGCGGCATGACGGCCCCATAGGCCTTGTCAGGTCGTTGCCCGCCGTGTATTGTCTTGCTATTGAATTTCAACTCTTTTTTTGCCATTGTCATTAAGTGCTTTTTATGCTTGCCTTAGTACATTCCATTGTTATGGGCCGCCGTTTCTGGAATTTTTTGAATGGAATCCCAGTGCTCGACTATTTTTCCACGTTCATCAAATCTGAGAAAATCCATGGTCACATATTCTTCATTGCCCGGCCAGGTTTGATGTGTGTGCAGCGCGACTAAATCGCCTTCGGCAATACACCTGACAAATTCAATTGATTTTTCGGGATACTCTTGTTGCATCCTTTCAAAATAATCGATGAATCCGTCAGGGCCATCCGCTACATCAGGGTTGTGTTGAACATAAATATCCCCTACATATAGTTGCACTGCTTTTTTCGGATTTCCCTCGTAAGCCATTTTGTAAAAGGCAATGGCATTTTCTTTGTTCTTTTCCAAATTCATGATTCTGTTTTTAAATTGTTCTACAGAATAAAATTTATCCCACAAATGTATCGTTAAGTTTTTGAGTATTCAATCAAATGCTAAATTTGAAACCCCAAACACCCCCTCATGAAAAAAGTCTTTTTCACCATATCATTGCTCATTGCGTTCATCAGTTGCAAAGAATCACATAAACTTACTTTTGAACCTCTTGAATTTTCAGGGGCCGATTGTCACCAATGCCCAAAAATCAAAATTCAAATACCCCATGCATTGAACGAAGATAAATTGGCGGCAACCATCAGTACAGCTCTTAGGGAAGAAATCATCTATCATCTGAGGTTTGATGAAGGCAGTGATGTAGCTACCATCGATGGGGCCATAGCCTCTTTTACAAAAGAGTTTCAACAAGTACAACAGAAGTTTGCCGATGAGTCACTGCCATGGGAAGCTGAAATCAATGCAGAAATTATTTTTGAAGATGACAATCTACTGACCATAATGCTGAATTCATATATTTTTACCGGTGGCGCCCATGGAAATGGCTCAACCACTCTTCTGAACTTCGACAAGAACAACAACCAAGAGTTGGAAAACCATGAGCTTTTCAGTGATTTGGAAGGGTTTGAAAAACTGGCCGAAGTTAGGTTCAGGGAACAAGAGTCGATTCCCAAAGAGGGCGACATCAACCAAACGGGTTTTATGTTTGAACGAAACCGTTTTCATTTGGCCGAAAACATCGCCTATACAGAACAGGGGCTGCAAATGATCTACAACCAATATGAAATTGCTTCTTACGCCGATGGTCCAATTACCCTGATTATTCCCTTTAAAGAGGCTGCCCCGTATTTAAAGCACAAAGTGAAGTCTTGATCTTTTCAAAAAAAGGCACAATAGTGCTCAGTATCTTAGAATCTTACATCAAAACATATCTATTTATCTAGATATTTAAATATTATTTGTAATTTTGTGCCATGAACATCATTGAAATCAGCAAGGTTCTATCAAATAAGACAAGAGTCGATATTCTGAAATGGTTAAAAGACCCTGAGGCGAATTTCCCTCCCCATCAAGATATTGACCATTTCGACGATGGGGTCTGTGTGGGCTATATTCAAGATAAGGCGGGCCTATCGCAATCGACCATTTCAACCTATTTGAATTCAATGCAGAATGCCGATTTGGTAATCCCTACCCGACATGGTAAATGGACATATTATAAGCGAAATGAAAAAGTATTACAGGCTTATGTTGAAGCCTTAAAAAAGGAACTGTAAAATTTTCGCAGTTCAAATCGATAAATAGCGAAATATAAATATCATGGAGACAACCTTAACGTGTTATAAGAAGCATGACTGCGATAGCGGTCGAACAAGATCATTTAGAAAAACGGCGGCAAGATTTCTTTCGCAAATTGTCATTGAAGGAGCTGAAGCGCTATCAAAAACCAAATAGGCCACTATGAAAACTATCGGATTGATCGGGGGCATGAGCTGGGAATCATCTAAGGTGTACTACGAATATCTCAATCGTATGGTCAATGAACGGCTGGGCGGCTCGCACTCTGCAAAAGTCTTGATGAGCTCTGTCGACTTTGCCGAGATCGAAAAACTATCTTTCACAGGCGATTGGGACACAATCGGAGCAATAATGGCCGAACATGCCAAAAAACTTGAAACGGCAGGGGCAGAAATGGTCATATTGGGCACCAACACCATACACTTGGTAAGCGATTTTATTACCCAAGCGATAGACTTGCCCTTTGTACATATCGCAACGACAACCGCCGAGGCCATACAAAAAAAGGGGCTGAAGAAGGTGGGGCTTCTTGGCACCAAATTCACAATGGAGAAAGATTTTTATACCAAAATTCTTGAGATTGATTTTGGTTTGGACGTCGTTGTTCCATCAGAAGAAGAAAGGCAAATGCTACAAGATATCATCTATAACGAGTTGGTAAAGGGTATTTTTGACGAGGCTTCAAAAAACAAATGCCTTGGCATCATCAAAAAACTCAGACAATCGGGGGCAGAGGGCATTATTTTGGGCTGTACAGAGCTTCCTTTATTGATTCCCGGCAACGAAGTCGATTTGCCCACTTTTGATACCACGAAAATCCACTCGCAAAAAGTCGTTGACCTCGCATTGGCATAATCAATTATGAAACGTTTTTACAAAGGAAATGAGTTTCTTTGCAAAACCATTTTAAACTACAGACCATGAAAAAGATCTATCATCTTGAAACCTGCAAAACCTGCCAAAAAATCTTAAAGGAACTGGAGCCCTTGAACGATGTGGAACTCCGCGAAATCAAGTCAAAGGGCATAACCCCTGAAGAACTGGAAGAAATGCGTGCCCGAACCGACAGTTACGAATCGCTGTTCAGCAGAAGGGCCATGCTGTTCAGACAACGAGGCCTAAACGACAAACAGCTTTCCGAGAATGATTACCGCGACTTGATATTGGAGCACTATACCTTTTTAAAAAGACCTGTGGTGGTAGTCGATGATCAAATCTTTATAGGCAACGCCAAAAAGGCCGTAGAAGGGGCCAAAGCCGCCCTACATTGATGAGCAAAAGAACGCTGGCCTTTATGGCCGCCATTGGGGCAACCCTGATTTATGCATTGAACCATACTATCGCCAAAGGGGTCATGCCGACCTATGTCAAACCCTTCGGATTCATTTTTTTGCGTGTTGTGGGGGCCACCCTCCTTTTTTGGGGCATCTCTTTCTTCGGGCCCAAAGAAAGAGTCGAAAAAAAAGATTGGTTCAGGCTGTTGGTCTGTGCCCTGTTGGGCATGTCGATCAACATGCTTTCCTTTTTTAAGGGATTAGAGCTTTCTACTCCCATCAACAGTTCGGTACTTATCACCATTAGCCCCATTATTGTGGTCTTGCTTTCTTTTTTTCTTTTAAAGGAAAGAATCACTTTTAACAAGGGGTTTGGAATCTTTCTAGGCTTTGTCGGTGCCCTGGTACTGATCTTGTTCGGAGCCGAAATACGGCAAGACGCCCCTAACATTCCCTTGGGCAACACCTTGTTCGTAGTCAATTCTGCAGCCTATGGTGCCTATCTTATCATCGCGAAAAAACTGGTTGAAAAATATCATCCTTTTACCTTGATGAAGTGGTTGTTCTTGATTGGCTTGGTCATCAACTTTCCTATCACCTTTTCAGAGTTTCTTGAAATCGAATGGGCCACTATGCCGCTGTGGGTCTATGGGGTCATTGCCTTTGTGGTGATAGGCACCACTTTTTTGACCTATCTCTTCAACATATTCGCGATGACCGAACTCAAGGCCAGTACCATTGGTGCCTTTATCTATGTGCAACCCGTTTTCGGAATCCTCTTTGCCATGGCCATGGGCAAAGACCAGCTCACCCTGGTCAAGATCTTGGCCGGCGTATTGGTACTGTTGGGTGTTTATTTGGCAAGTAAAAGGGTCAGACCAAATTCTTAGGTGTTTTCGCAAACCTGCGGGTATCTTCTTTTGTCAAGATCCTGAATTCCTCGACCTTCTCCATCTTATCGAAAGCATCCAAAAAAACTTGGGGCAGGGCAGTGAGTTTTCGCTCCTTTAGGTCGATCCAAGCGCCCATCATCTCACAACGGGCAAAGTTTGTCCCATCCGAATCATAAAAATCATGCTGAAATTCAAAGAACATACCATCTTTACTCATCCCCTTAAAGCCCAACGAGACCTGTACAGGTTTTCCAGGAAATACTTCCTTGAAATAATATACATGCTCATAAAAGACCACAGGGCCAATGTTATGCTGTGCCATAGTCTTTTGGTTGAACCCCAATTGGCCAAGGTACGCCATTCGGGTATGGCTCATAAAATTGATGTAGGCCGAATTGGCCAGATGGCGATTCGCATCGAGATCACTCCAACGAATTTCAAACTCTTTTAGAAACATGGATAGGATATTTTGTTATGCATGCATAATAATTTGTAAAAATAACATAGTTTTGGGGTATCCCCGAACAAAAACTGACAACAATTCTCAAAACAATTTTCGATGAGCCCTAGCGCACCTTTTATCAACGATCTCGTATTACCTGCCATTGCGGCCCCCATGTTTCTGATCTCTGGCCCCAAATTGGTCATTGAATGTTGCAAGAACGGCATTGTGGGTACTTTTCCTGCGTTGAACCAACGTACCAGCGAGGGTTTTGAGGAATGGCTCGTTGAAATCAAAGCGGAGTTAAAAAGGTATGAAGAGAAAACGGGCAAAAAGCCGGCACCGTTCGGGGTGAACCTTATTGTGCATCCGACCAATCCGAGGTTAGAAGCCGATCTCAAACTCTGTGTCAAGCACCAAGTGCCGCTCATCATCACTTCTTTGGGTGCTGTTCGACAGGTCGTCGATGCCGTTCATAGTTACGGTGGGCTCGTTTTTCACGACATCATCAAAAAGCGTCACGCCCAAAAAGCGGCCGAAGCAGGTGTGGATGGATTGATACTCGTTTCGGCTGGGGCCGGGGGCCATGCAGGTACCATCAACCCAATGACCCTCGTTGCCGAGGTGAAGCAATTTTTTACCAAAACCATCATTCTGTCAGGTTGCATCAGTACCGGTCGTGACATTGCCTCAGCCATGCAGATGGGGGCCGACCTAGCCTATATGGGTACCCGTTTCATCAACGCTGAAGAAAGCAGGGCCCCTGACGATTACAAGCAGATGATCATTGAGGCAGGTGCCAGTGATGTGACCTATACCGCGGCCATATCTGGGGTACATGCCAATTTTTTATCGGCTAGCCTTAAGGCAGCTGGCATCACCGAAGAAGACCTCAAAAAAGACCACAAAATCGATTTTGGCAAAGAACTCGATACCGAGGCCAAAGCTTGGAAAACCATTTGGTCGGCAGGGCAAGGTGTGGCGACAATTGCGAACACGCTACCCGTTGCAGCCTTGGTGGCCCAATTGAAAGAAGAGTTCAAAAGTGCGGTTGAAGAACAAGCAGCGCTTCTTGCCCGGTTCCCAAAATAGAATGATCAGGCTTCAACCGTTTCCGTGTTTTTCAAGTCTGCCAAAAATTGATGTACCTGACTGACCGCCATCGAGCCTTCACCTACGGCAGAGGCCACGCGTTTCACAGAGCCTTTTCTCACATCGCCCACCGCAAAGAAGCCCGGCATACTGGTCTCAAGTGATTGGGGTTTGCGCTTTCTAAAAATGGAACATTGGTGCAAATCTTCCTCTTTTATTCCAGGTCCTGTGCAGATGAATCCACGCTCATCGGTGGCCACCAGCCCCTTAAGCCAGTCTGTACAGGGCTTGGCCCCAATAAACGTGAAAAGGTTGGTAATGCTTTTTTTGGTTGTCTCGCCCTTACCGCCCGCTAAGACCACAGACTCTAGATGATATTGGCCGTGCAATTCTTTTACCTCGGTAAAAAGGTGCACATAAATGTTTTCGGCCGCCTCGATACGTTGCACAAGATAATCGCTCATTTTGGCCCCAAGGTTACCTCCGCGTAAAATCACATGTACTTCTTTCGCATGGTCTGCCAAAAAAAGGGCGGCCTGACCGGCCGAATTGCCACCGCCTACCACACCGACCAATTCGTCTTTGCAGGCCGAGGCATTCATTCCCGTGGCCGAGTAATAAACCCCACTGCCTTCATATTTCTCAATGTTTTCAATGGGCAATTGTCGATAATTGGCCCCTGTGGCGGCCATTACCGCCTTTGTCTTTATGGTCTTGTCGTTGGTGGCCGTTACAATAAAATGATTTCCTGTAAATTCGATATTCTCGGCTTTATGCGGTATTGAAATATTACAGCCGAATTTCTGCGCTTGAACATAAGCCCTATTGGCAAGGTCGTTTCCCGAGATTCCTGTGGGGAAGCCCAGATAATTTTCAATCTTTGAGCTCTTGCCCGCTTGCCCCCCGGGTGCCTTGCTGTCAATAGTGACCACACTAAGGCCCTCAGATGCGGCGTACACACTTGCTGCCAAACCTGCCGGGCCCGCACCGATGACCAACAGATCAAAGACCTCATCCTCAAAATCCATCAACACCCCCGCATAACGGGCCAATTCGTCTAGTGATGGATTCTGACAAACCTTGGCATCGCTATTGATCAATATGGGCAAATCGTTTTTTGAAAGCCCAAAGTTGTTCAATAATTCTCGGGCCTCCGTTGAAGAATCAACATCCAAAAAATTATACCAAATATGGTTTTTCTCCATGAAATCACGAATGGCGTAGGTCTCTTTCGAAGTGCCCGAACCGACAAGCCTTATGCCCCCCACAAACTCTGATAGAACCGTTTCTTGACGTTGCAAAAAGGCATTGAGCAGCACATCGCTGATATCGCTGTACTTGGCAATGGCCTCTTTCAATCGCTTTGGCTTGATTCGCAGCACACAGGTGTTGGGCCTGGCAACGGCATGAAATTGCGCGCCACGGTTCGACAGCATGCCACTGTCACCGGTAAACTCGTTTTTTTTGTGCACTACGATCACATTGTCATCATTGTAGGGGTCTTCGATGGATACTTCGCCTGCCATCACCACAAAAAAATCGTACTGCAAATCCCCCAAGGTAAATATTCTGGCGGGTTCAGGGTAACTTTCAATTTCACCGTAATTCTTCAGAATGGCAATCTGACGTGCGGTCAACTCAGGAAATCTTGGGTCTTTCATATTATGTATATTTCATTATGGTCTTGTGTTCGTAGCACCAGAGCCATTTTTCATTGGGTTCGGCAGAACTTATGACAGGATGTTTGTGTGATTCAGCATGTTTACGGGCATGTTTATTGGGTGAGCTGTCACAACATAGGGTGACACCGCATTTCTGACATGTTCTTAGGTGCACCCAAGAACCACCGATCCCCACACAAGCCTCACATTCATAAGTTTTGGTTTTTTTTACTTCTTTGACAGCCTCTAGATGCTCACATTTTTTTGCTCTTAGCCCCATATCCATAAAATTACGACAAAGTTCACTTTCCAATTTTAAGATAAAGCGAAATCTTGGAGATTTGAGTATTTTTAGATTTTACCTGATCGATCATGTATATCAAAAGAAATATCAGCTGGGGCATCATTTTGCGCTTTGCGTGGAAAAACTTATTGTTTTTCACCATATATGCCTGCCTAGTCTTCGGACTCTATCATTATTTGAATTGGAATCATATTGACATCCCCTTTCAGCCGTTATCGGTCATCGGTATCGCGGTGGCATTTTATATTGGTTTCAAGAACAGTCAGAGCTATGACCGCTTTTGGGAAGCCAGAAAGATTTGGGGGGGCATCGTGAACTATTCACGAACTTGGGCCAACAACGTACTCTGTTTTGTACAAAACGACCGAAATGCCCAGATACAATTGATCCACCGACACATCGCTTGGATCAATGCCCTGCGTATTCAACTACGGCAACCGACCTCATTTTCGATTAAAGAAAACAAATCGGTCGAGCGCCTTTTTGACAAGCATGGTGAGCGCAATCCTGTCTGCAGTGGTATGGAGTTATTGCTCGATGCAACAGAGGTCGATGACCTTGAAAACCGAAAGAATGTCGCTACGCATCTTGTAAAAAACCAAGGGCTGCAGCTCAAAAAATTGCTGGAAGAGGAAAAAATCACTGAGTTCGACAAGCAGGTCTTTCACAACAATTTAGAAGAACTTTATAATCTTCAAGGTAAGTGCGAGCGTATCAAGAACACCCCTTTCCCTAGGCAATATGCCTATTTCAGCACAGTGTTCACATGGATTTTCATCTTGTTGTTGCCTTTTGGATTGCTGAACGTCTTTGAGAGCAACCTCGATAAACTCGAGGTCGGCAACAATTGGTGGTACATCGTACTCATGATTTTCTTTTCGGTGCTCATCTCTTGGATTTTCACCACTATGGAAAAAATCGGAAGCAACAGTGAAGACCCGTTCGAGGGCCGTATCAACGATGTGCCCATGACGGCCCTTTGCCGTACCATAGAAATCGATCTACGCGATATGCTCGATGAGGAGCACTTGCCAGAAAAGACCCGGCCCATGCACAATATTCTATACTGATGCCTTTGGTCCCTGCCGATTACCAACCTCCATTTTTATTCAGAAATGGACACTTTTCAACCATTTACCATGGCTTGTTGAGAAAGGTCGATGGTGTGGTACAACAACGTGAACGGCTTGAATTACCAGATGGTGACTTTTTGGACCTTGATTGGAGTGAAAGCGCTGCCCCTACCCAAAAAGCGGTCATTTTGTTGCACGGTTTAGAAGGCAATGCCCAACGCCCCTATATTACGGGCAGTGCCAAACAGCTCAATAGCTATGGTTTTGATACCTGTGCCGTGAATTTTCGGGGATGCAGTGGCGAACCCAACCGAAAATATAAATCGTACCACTCTGGGGCCACTGATGATTTGGTGGCCGTCGTCGATCACATTCTGAGCACCAGAACGTACAAAGAACTCTACTTGAAGGGATACAGCTTGGGCGGTAATGTTGCCCTAAAATATTTGGGTGAGGGCAATATGATTCCTGAACAGGTGAAAGGGGCCGTAGCGGTCTCGGTACCTTGTGATTTACATGATGCCTGTATCGAGTTGTTGAAACCCAAAAACATATTGTATGCCCGAAGGTTCAAAAAACATCTGTTAGCCAAATTGAAAGAAAAGCATCACTTATTTCCTGAACGTGTTTCAAAAGCACGGATCGATTCGATAGTGACACTGAAAGATTTTGATGATGTCTATACAGGTCCCGCCCATGGTTTTGTAGATGCCTTGGATTACTACCGGCAATGCAGCAGTAAACAATTTTTGTCAAATGTGAACGTGCCCAGTCTTATCATCAATGCAAAAAACGATTCATTTCTAGGGAGCAATTGCTATCCCTTTGACGAAGCGGAAGCCAATGAACATGTACATCTCGAAGTGCCCGATTTTGGTGGCCATGTGGGTTTCTGGGGAAAACAAAACGTGACCTATGCCGAACAGCGGGCAGTTAAGTTTTTTGCCGCATTGGCCCAAAATGACAAATAACCTTTATATTAGTAATTCCAATATTTTGAATATGAAAAAAGCAATATTGTTTCTGGCCCTAGGAGCTTTTATAGTGGGCTGTGGGGGTAAAAAGGAAGAAAAAAAAGATGATGGGTTTGAGGTGAGCCGCACCAAAAAAGAAGAGAAAAAAGTGGAGACCAGTGAGGGTGTGCCCGTTGATTTGAACAATAAAGGTGTCGGGCCTATCAAAGACCTGAAATTTCCTGATGAGATCAATGAAGAAATGGCCGCCCGTGGCGAAGCAAAGTTCAATACCATATGTATCGCTTGCCATATGGTCGATCAACGTATGATCGGTCCGGCAATGGCAGGGGTCTATGAGCGACGTAGTCCCGAATGGGTCATGAACATGATTCTGAACCCTGATGGTATGCTAAAAGAAGACCCTATTGCCAAGGCTTTGTTGAAAGAATACAACAACGCCATCATGTTGAACCAAAACTTGACCGAAGACGAAGCCCGCGATATAGCCGAGTATCTAAGAAAACTATAACACTTTAAATCAATTATGAAAAATACCGCTTTCAAATAAATGGGGAGAGCGGTATTTTTTGTTCAGATAAAACACTAAGCATAAGAAAATGAAAAAATATCTCTTCCCGTCACTATTGTTGATCTTTTCACTTTCGATTCAGGGGCAGTCGCTTATCGGGGCTTGGGAGGCCACTACCTCCCATGAAGGCAACCTGCTCAGAAATGTGGTCATTTTTGCCGATGGCTATCAAGCGGCCACTTTTTACGATGCCGAAACAGGAGCCTTTGTAAGCACAAACGGAGGCACTTGGAGCTTAGATGGCAATACGATGACCGAGACGATCGAATTCGACACCAAGAAACCTGAACGGGTTGGCACCACAACTTCTTTTGAAGTAATTTTCGATAGCGATGAATTGCGCATCAAAGATGTTGATATGGTTTGGAAGCGCATCGATGATGGTACTCCCGGTGATTTGGCAGGGGCGTGGCTGATTTCAGGGCGTAAACAAAACGATGAGATGCGCCAGATGGATACCAACAGGCCGAGAAAGACCATGAAAATTCTGTCGGGCACCCGATTTCAATGGATTGCCTACAACACCGAAACAGCAGAGTTTATGGGTACCGGCGGGGGCACCTATACCACGGCAGAAGGCAAGTACACCGAGAACATCGAGTTTTTCTCACGCGATAATTCCCGGGTCGGGGCAAGCCTACAGTTCGATTATGAACTAAAAGATGGTGGTTGGCACCATTCAGGGCTTAGCAGCAAAGGCCAACCTATCTATGAAATTTGGAGCACACGAATGCCTTAATTTTACATGATGCGATTACTCTTCTTATTTCTTTTGGTTCCCATGTTGGTGACGGGCCAAGAAACAGACGATAAAAAAGAATCTCTTTTTGTGGTTCTCTATACCGTGGGGGAGAATTGGAATACCGAAAAATCTCCTAATGAACAACCCTATTTCAAAGACCATTCCGCTTTTTTAAAAAAGCTTCGTAATGATACTATCATCACCTTGGGTGCTCGATATGCTGATACCGGCATGATCGTGTTAAAGGCCCCCAATCTTGACGCCGCCAAAAAACTTGTTAATTCTGATATTGCCGTACAGCACCATCTTTTCAATGTTGAGGTACATGCCTTTGCTCCGTTCTACAAAGGTTGCATCGAATAATATATCGCCTATGAAACCTTGTCTCAGTGTTTTGTTCCTATTTTTGATCATCAATGTTCAAGCTCAAGAAATGGGTCTGCCTTATCACCAAATTCCTGACTATCCTTCCGAATATACTTCTGGAAACATTGTTTCACGGTTGGTCGATGGTCTCGGTTTTCGCTATTATTGGGCGACTGATGGTTTGACGCCATCAGACCTTGACTATAAACCCTCTGAAGAGGCCCGAACCGTTATGGAGACCCTGCAGCACATCCATAGCATGTCAGAAACCATTTTGAACGCCCCCAGTGCCACGCCCAATGTGCAACCCAAAGATTTTGGCCATTATTCATTTGATGAGCTTCGCAAAAAGACCTTAGAAAATTTACAGGCGGCGAGCAAACTTTATTCCGCTATGCAAGACGATGATTTTGAAAACTCGAAGGTCATCTTTCAACGCGGTGACAAAAAAAGTGATTTTCCCTTCTGGAACATGCTCAACGGCATGCTCTCAGACTGCATCTACCATACAGGGCAAATCGTGTTGATGCGCAGGGCAAATGGTAATCCGAAGAATCCGAATGTCAGTGTCTTCTTGGGCAAGATAAGGGAATGATCACCACCTTTTTAAACCCAATAGTTTTTCACCCAATTCTGAAAGCTGGGCCGTTTCATATTTATCACGTTCCCAATTTCTAGGATCACCGGGAAAAGCATAGCCCTCGGGGGCCACTCTATTTTTCCATGAATGGATGCGCCAGTCGCGAATTGCTTCATTGTCTTCTTCTGCTGGCATCATAGAGATATACTGGGCTATACGTACCTTGTCTTTTGATTTATTGGGACGGATTCCATGTGGTTGAAGACTATTGAAGATGAGCAGATCACCAGCTTCCATGGATACTTTGACAATTTTATCCTCCAAACCGGTAACATCGGGCTGAAAATGGTCTCGATCTTCGGGCTGGGTAAGCTTCCAAGTATCGTAATTTCTGAATAACCACGGTATACATTGAAATCCACCCATTGTTGTGTCAAGCTGATCGGCCAAAGCCAAGACGCCTTGAACATTCTGGGGCTTGGTTTCTGGGTCATAATCCCAATGGATAAACCCTTTTTGCTCAAATCCTGGTCGATTGGGAAAGTTCAGATTGGCCCTATCAATGGAAACCCATAATTTTTCTGTTCCCCAGATATCCACAAAAGCGTCGTATACCTTTTGGGTTTGGCGATTGTTCCATAACAATTGGTGATTGTAGATTTCGACCATGCCCGTGCCGATCAGTTCTTTCATCTGCATCTCGGCACGAGGCGCCATGTACCAAGTCTCTGGGTCATCGGGTTTTTTTTCTTCAAACTCCCACAGAAAACCTGCCGTGGCTTTTGCCTGTTCTTTCGGCACGGCATTTTTGATGATGACGTAGCCGTTTTCGATCCAGAATTTCCAATCCGCTTCAGACAGTACGCGCAACGGCTCTCCGTCTGAACGGTCATTCAGCTTTTTTGTACTTGTGGTCGCGGTCGAAGGATTGCCTGGAATCTCTTTATGGGCTTTGTTGCCCATTTCTATTTTTTCTTCTGGATTCATAACCAGAAAGTTACGAAATTGAGTTGGAATTAAAAGACCCCGATATTCATAATCAGGGCCAATTTGATCATGTTCGGTTCAGACCTAGTGATCCCCCAGAGGGGTATACGGAATTCATTCGAACAAAAAAACCGCCCCGAGCTGAAGATGCTTGGGGCGGTTTCTAACTAAATAACCAACCAAAAAACTTATTTGAATAGTCGATGACCATTACATATCCTTACATTTTACGCTTTTGAATTACGTTCATCTTTTTATTATCCGTTCTCGTACGCTTTTTACCCATCTTCTTATCGTTCGATTTCAAATACTGCATAAATCCTCTACCTCGAAACTCATAAACCGTTTCACTAGCTGCGTGATAAAGTTCAATCGTACTATCATCAATAACGTACAGCTCAAAATAATCATTGCCCAAAAAGTCATAATCGAGTGTTAAAGTTTTGAGCATTTCATTATCGGTATCGTAAATCTGGTAATCGCCTTCATAATCCCAAACCAAGTTGGGGATTGATGTGCCCACAGCATCAACCGATGATTGAAAATAACCACCATTCCCAGGAAAGAATCGCAGGAAATTTTCATTGTCAAATTCGTTAACGGCACCTAGTTCACTGGTAAAGGTCTTCTCCCAAGCCCTATATTCTTGCAAGAAATAATCAAGATTGTCATAAAAGACAAGATCGTAATCAAAATTATGGCGCTGGTAGCCCCTCAAAAAGTAGGAAGTATCGCTTCTTGGGTCATACAGTTCCAACGTATTGCCGTTTATGGCAAAGACATCGAGCAGCCACAGGCCGTCGATATCATGGTCAATCTCTACGGTGCCCGGTAAGGTGGCGTAAGAGCCGACATCAATGCCAAAACCATTGCCCGTTTTACCAATACCTACAATATTATTGTTGGCCAAGAGTATTCCATTATCAAAAGATACGGTGAAAGCCCTCTGTAAAAAAGGTACTTCCCCATTTCCAGTAGTAGCATTAATATCGACATACCACAAATCGAATGATCGTAGTACTTGATCGGTATTGATGGCCGAATCGACAATGAAGTCATCATCCAATAGTACTTCTGTATAACATGAACTGGCCAATAGGCCGATACCCAATAATGTGAATAGTAGTTTTTTTGCTCTCATATCATTTGGTCTTATGGTTCACAAATAAAATACCAAGCACCATGCCAAAAATCACAACATACTGATAATCAATATTTAATATGGAGTATTTTGGATTTGGCTACTTTTGAACTTTATTCAACCTATGTCAAGACCTATAAAGATTGCCGTTTTGGGGGGTGGAAGTTGGGGCACTGCCATTGTCAAGATGCTTACCGAAAATCTAGACACCGTTCATTGGTACATGCGCAACTCGAATGCTATAGCGCATATCAAAAAAGAGGGGCACAACCCCAACTATTTAAGTTCGGTTGAACTGCATACCGAATATTTGAACCTAACCGATGACATCAACGAGGCGGTCCACGGTTCTGAATTGCTCATTTTTGCAATTCCTTCTGCTTTTTTGGATGGAGAACTTCATAAACTCACTGTGCCGATAAATGGTAAGATCATTTTTTCGGCCATAAAGGGCATTGTGCCCGAATCAGGATTGATCGTTGGCGAACATTTTCATGAGAAATACGATATCCCCTATGAAAATATCGGGGTCATTACGGGGCCATGCCATGCTGAAGAGGTGGCCTTGGAACGACTGTCATATCTCACCATTGCCTGCAATGACAAAGACAAGGCAGAACTTTTGGCCGAACATCTCAACAGCCACTATATCAAGACCAAAATTTCTGATGACATCATCGGAACCGAATACGCCGCCATGCTCAAGAATATCTATGCCATAGCCGCCGGTATAGCACATGGCTTGGGATATGGTGACAATTTTCAAAGTGTATTGATGAGCAATGCCATTCGTGAGATGAAACGTTTTACCAAGCGCATTCATAATATCGATAGAAACATCAACCACTCAGCCTATCTGGGCGATCTGTTGGTCACGGGCTATTCGACCTTTAGCCGCAATCGTATGTTTGGCAATATGATCGGAAAGGGCTATAGGGTAAAAAGCGCCATAATGGAAATGAACATGGTCGCCGAGGGCTATTATGCGGTCAAGAGTGCGCATAAAATCAAATCAGAGCTTGAAAAGAAGGTTAAGACCCCGATCATTGATGCTGTGTACGGCATTCTCTATGAAGGAAAGAACGCCCAAAAAACCATAAAGGAACTGACTGAAAAATTGGATTAGCCACCAGTTGCCATTCAAGTCTTTTACCTAATCTAAAAGCACTTCTGTGCTAACACTTTTTCCGCGGGGAATGGTCTTGTTCTGTATATCAATGCTCATCGCGTCATATGATTTGATATGATCTTTATTGACGATGTAAGATTTATGCACTCTTCTAAAATTATTCGGCAATCGCTGTAACACCCCTTTGATACTACCGTAACTTGTCACTTTCGAGGTATCTTCTAGGTGAAAGGTCACATAATTGCCAAGACCTTCAATAAAAAGAATGGTATTTATCGCAATACGATGGGTTTTTCGATTCGCTTTTATTTCTAAAATCTCATTTTCGTTCACTTTATTTTTTTCATGTTCAACCGCCCATAACTGAAAAAGCTTTGCGCCTAGAACAAGTAAGACCGTGGTATTGATCAAGACCATCGCCCGCAACAACGATTTTATTCCGAATAGGCCATTGCTAAAATCATTCAATAATAATTCTTCGTAAAAGAAATGGATGAAAAAACGTTGTAACACGCTCCCCATGAGTAAAACAAGAACATATCCTGCAAAAAAAGTCTTGTATCGGCCTTTAATCAAAAATTTGGGCAACAAAAGATAAATGACCATATACACCGCCATCATCCGAATCGGCAACAATAAAAATTCTAGGTAAAAAGAAGCCAAATAACCTTTATCTCCGGCCCACAAAAATCCGAATAGCAGATAATACAAAAACCAGAAGACCACATGCGTGAGAATTCTTGATCTAAAAAGGTAAAAATTTGTTTTCAAAGACATCAATCAACTTTTTTATCATCGTAAATCCTCGGTAGACATAAAAATCCCCAGCGTTCGAATAAAATCCCAGACCCCTAAAAGTAACCAATCTAACTTTAAATAGAACTTAAAATATTTCTATGCCATGAAGCCTTTTTCTGCCTTAGTTCTTTTAGTGACACTATTTCTTTTGAATACAGCAACAAATGCCCAGACCTTGCAAAGAAGAGCAAGCCTAGAAGCTATGATTGCGTCGCCAACAAACAATAAACCCGGTGCAATCGTAAAAAAAATCAACGATGACAGCCCTCTACAAAAAGCCGGTGTATTGCCCAACGATATAATTGTTGCCGTAAATGGGACCCAGATAGCCGATGAGGACGTTTGGAGCGATATTTTGTATGACCTGAGAGGTGGTGAGACCACTAAATTAGAAATTGTTCGAAACCAAAAGAAGGTGCAATTTCAGGTTGCTTTCAACGAGCGCCCGAAAGAAACCCACGAAGGTCTGGAAACTTTTTATGAAGAAGTCACCAGCATTTATGGCATCACCCAGCGGATTATTATCACAAAACCAAATAAAACGGGCAAACAACCAGCTGTAGTCTTGATCGGAGGACTGAGTTGCTCGAGTATCGAAGTCTATCCCACAAGAAAGGGAAATTGGGTACAGACCATCAAAGATCTGGTCGAAAAGTCAGGTATGGTGGTCATGCGGATCGAAAAACCCGGAGTAGGAGATAGTGAGGGCAATTGCAGCCAGTCAGATTTTTTAATGGATCTTGAAGGATATCGGGCAGCTATCAAAACGTTGAAATCAAAACCCTACGTAGATACCTCAAAAATTATCGTTTACGGTTCAAGTATGGGAAGTGCCATAGCCCCTTTGCTTGCCAATGAGTTTAATTTGGCGGGAGTCATTTCTGATGGCACTTTTTTCAAGACTTGGTTCGAACATATGTTAGAGATCGAACGTCGAATACTTGAGTTTAAAGGACACAGTGAATCGGAAATCGTAGCACTGTTAAACAAATATTACATTCCGCTCTATTATGGAATGTTGATAAAGAAGAAAACGTATCAAGAAGTGGTCAATGAGTACCCGGCCCTTTCTGAGTTCAACTATCACCCACCAAATCACATGTATGGTAGGCCGGTCAGATACTATCAACAGTTGCAAAATTTCGACCTTGCCGGGCAATGGGAAAAAATTAAAGTGCCCGTTCGTATTTTAAGGGGCGAACATGATTGGATTATGTCATCTTTTGATAACCAAATGATTATCAATGTACTCAAAAGAAATGGTCATACCGACCACATTATTCATGAGTATCCAGGACTTGACCATTGGAACACCATTCACGATACCCCCAAAAACTCCTTCGAAGGCAAAGAAGGCGTTTGGGACGAGGGCACCATCAATATCATTATAGAATGGGCTAGAGATATGGTAGGTTTATAAATCAAAACGCTCGCTCCAATGAAAAATCTGAGTGCTTTTCGAGTTCTTCTTCCATTTTCTCTCTAAAAGCGTTCATTTGTTGGGCATCATGACCATACGCTTTTTTGATATCTTCCAAAACCGGCTCCATAAAAGTGCGCACGCTGTCGATATCAAAATACAAGCGACCGGTTCTACGGATGAAGAAATCCATAGGGTTGAGCACCATTTCATTTTCGATGCCGAATTTCAACTCTGCCCGAATTAGCCGAGTATAAATATCTTTGTTCTTGAAGCCTGTGTAGTACTTTAAAATCTGCTCGGTCTGTACACCGTAGGTGGTCACCAAGTACCAAGCATCGTGTTCAGAGAAACCGTCACTTTTGATCTGGCCATATACCTTGGCGATGTACTTTTCAACATGTTTCGACCTTTTGAAATCGTTGCCGCAAAGCGGAATCACATCTGTCTTGCATTTGCCGACCTCAACGCCATGATCTTCTTCCAGTTTCTTGGCAACGCGGTTGACGACCCGCTCGGCCATTTTGCGATAACCGGTCAATTTTCCACCTGCCATACTGATAAGTCCGGTATCAGAAGTGAAAATCTCATCTTTTCGGGAAAGCTCTGAAGCCGATTTGCCCTCTTCATGGATCAACGGCCGCAAGCCCGCCCATGAAGAGATAATATCCTCCATTTCCAATTGTATTTTAGGAAACATATTGTTCACTGCTGAAATCAAGTAAATCGCATCGGCCAAGTCGGTCTGCACGTTATCCTTATCAGAATTGTAATTCGTGTCGGTGGTGCCGATATAAGTGATCTTGCCACGGGGAATGGCAAACATCATACGCCCATCAGGAATGTCAAAATACACCGATTGTTTCACCGGAAGCTTTTCGTGTGGGAAAACCAAATGCACCCCCTTGGTCAAGTGCAGCCGCTTTCCCTTTTTTGAATTATTGACGCTTCTCAGCTCATCGACCCATGGCCCTGCTGCACTGATAACGTATCTCGATTTGATTTCGAACTCATCTCCTGTGGCCACATCCTTCACCTTAACGCCCGCCACTTTTTCATCTCCGTACAAAAAATCAGTTACCTCGGCATAGTTGAGCGCTTTTGCGCCATATTGTAAACTGGTTTTGATGTTCTCAATGGTCAACCGGGCATCATCGGTACGATATTCGGCATAATAACCGGCACCGTTCAAGATCTTTTTTGGCAACAAAGGCTCTAATTTCAACGCTTGTTTTTTGTCGAGCATCTGCCGTTTGTCATCCCCTGTCACTTGGGCCAGAATATCGTAGACCTTTAACCCTATCGAAGTCAACCATTTACCATATGACCCCCCTTCTATCAAGGGCAGCAGCATTTTTTCGGGCAATACTAGGTGTGGTGCCAAATTGTGTACGATGGCCCGCTCTGAACCCACCTCTTTCACCAACCAAAAATCAAATTGCTTAAGATATCGCAGTCCGCCATGAATCAGTTTGGTCGATTTACTACTGGTACCGGAAGCGAAGTCCCCTTTTTCGACCAGTGCTGTTTTCAATCCCCTTGAGGCGGCATCCAGCGCAATACCGGCCCCCGTTATGCCCCCACCGATAACAACCAGGTCAAATGCTTCTTTTGAAAGTTCATCAATGGTCTTTTTGCGGTCAAGGTTTGAAAATCGTAAGGTTTCTTTCATTTCAATAGCAGTTTTTTACAATAGTTTCAAATGTAAGGGTTTGCGGCACCCTTACAAAGAGGCCATTGTTATGGTTTGGTGAATTCATATTCGCGTTCTACCAGACAAATACGAACCTTGTACCATGAGTACCATTCTTCAATACCCTTTTTTTGGGCCACTTGGTGATCGACATTGGCTTTCCAATCGGCAATGGACCGTAAATTCTGCCAATAGCTTATCGAAATGCCCAAACCGGATCTAGCACTTTCAAAATCGATAAATCCAGGTTGTTTTCGTGCCATTTTTTCCATCGTTTCAGCCATTTCGGCATAGCCGTGATCACCCTCAGTTCTAATGTTGGTAAAGATTACGGCATAGTAAGGTTTTGATAATTCCATTTAGAAGATATATTCCTTTTCCAAAAAATAGTTGACAATGGCCTCTTTCATCAGCACTGATTGCTCACCTGCCTTTAGGGGAGGTAGATTTTCCTTTACCTTGTAATGCGGCCAGCCCTCGTCGTCAAAGAAATCGAATTCGTAGTATCCATAGGGTTCCAAAAGCCTACAAATGGCGATATGAATCAAATTGATTTTTTCATCTTTCTTGAAGTTACGGTGCAATTGTCCCAGTTCCTGTACTCCGACCAGATAAATGATACTGTCAAGTTCGAGCACATCACCATCGGCAAATTGGTCAGAAAGCTTTTCGACCAATAGCTGCCAACGTTCTTTTAACAACGTATCTCTCGCCATGCTTCAAAGGTACAAATCAATGTCCTATATTTGGGTCATGAGCTTTTTGGATATCGTGCTTGGCATTATGTTGGTTTGGGGTCTCTACAAAGGACTCAAAAATGGCCTTTTTGTCGAAATCGCCTCGCTCATCGCGCTAATTGCCGGCATTTACGGGTCAATACATTTTTCATATATCACTGCGGATTATCTCGGCGAAAACATGGAATGGAACGAACGCTACATCAAGATCACCGCATTTATCATCACTTTTGTCATCATTGTCATGGTTGTTCATCTGGCGGGAAAGTTCTTGACCAAGATTGCCGATTTTGCCATGTTGGGGTTATTGAACAAAATTGCTGGAGGCATCTTTGGCGCCCTTAAAGTTGCGGTTATTCTGGGGGCATTTCTTATATTTTTTGATAGGATGAGCACTTCGTTGAGCCTTGTGAATGAAGAAACAAGACAAGATTCGATTCTCTATGAACCCATCAAAGAAATTGGGGCATTTGTCTTTAGTTTGGTGCTCAATAAAGAAGATGACGATCAACATATGACCGAATAGCAACTCCCCTTTTTCTGCTTTTCTTCCAAAAAATCGTACTCATTACCGAAAAGAACCTGTTATTAAAGAAAAAAACGGTTAACATTGTTGTCCGCGTTTTTTGATCGAGTATGGAAAACGCTGACGGAGAACCCCCAATTCTTCCTTGAGCTGCCTTAAGAACATGAAGATGAAAATGGCAGTTTTTTTTCGTAGGTATTCTACTCTGATATTTCTATTATTTCTTTCGTGTACTTCTGAAGAAGTGCAAGAACCAGATTTTATTGAATCCACTAATGTTCAAACATTGGAAAGCGAACTTTTGGCATCGGTCAATAATTATCGTGTGTCCATTGGCGAGGGAATTCTTGAGCTTAATGCAATAGCATATGATGTAGCAAACGACCACAATGATTATATGATATCAAAAGGAAGTTTAAGTCATGATAATTTTGAACAGCGGGCATCTAAGATACATGCCGAAACCAGTGCCAAAGAGATTGCAGAAAATGTGGGCAGAAACTTTCAAACTGCCGAAGAGGCATTGCAATGGTGGTTGAACAGCCCTACACATAAATCTTCACTTGAGGGCAATTTTACCCATACGGGCATCAGCGTGAAAAAAGACAACCTAGGAAACATCTATTACACCCAGATTTTCTTCAAATAAGGTTTGTGCATAACACCAATAAAAGGTGGTTCATCGACAAAATTGACACTTGATGCGGCTCTTGGTCTTCATGGTTCCGTTCATTGGTTTTTTCTATTCGATAAACGGTCAAATACCCTATGAAACTTCTATTTTTATCGATGAAATTTTAGTCGTTTTTCGTCGATTGGCCCGTATGAGGCTTGGTTTTACAGATAAACGAAAAAATAATCTCTCTCACGGACTTTTTGCCAAAGACCAGTGCTTTCAAAACTACTTTAGCAGTGCAATAAACCTAAATGTACAAGACTAAGTTTCCCCAAATCATGAAGTTTCAAAATCTACTGTTTTTTCTTTTTGCCATGATGGTCTTTTCATGCTCCCCTTCTTCGGTAACAGAAGAAGAAGCGCTATTTGAAAATCAAGGTGGCAATTCTGAAAACACAAAATTGGTTGCGACCGATCTAGAAGAGAACCTGCACAATCTAGTAAACGAACACCGCGCCGAAATGGGCTTGAAAAAGTTACAGTTCAGCAACGAGGCGTACCCATTTGCCGGTGAACACAACGAGTATATGATAAAGAAGGGCAAGTTGAGCCACGATAATTTCAACGATAGGGCTAAAGGTGTGGCCAAAAAAACCGGTGCAGGCCATGTTTCTGAAAATGTGGCCAAAGATTACACCAATGAAGAAGCATTGCAAGGTTGGCTAGAGAGCAAATCACATAGAAAGACCATCGAAGGCAATTATACGCATAGCACCATCAACATAAAGGAAGATGATGAAGGAAATCTATACTTCACACAGATTTTCTTTCGTAAATAAATTTTGATTCGGACTTAGTATTATCCCCAGATACATGTTTATAATGGTTTGGTAAAGAGCCTCCTTTTTGGAGGCTTTTTCATACCTTTCGGAAAAATTGGAAAATGGACATGGCAACTCCGTTCAATTTAAATAAATGGATTGAAGAAAACCGTGATACCCTAAAACCACCGGTCGGTAATCGAAACTTGTATAAAGATGCCGATGATTATATCGTTATGGTGGTTGCAGGTCCCAACGCCCGAAAAGATTACCACTACAACGAAACCGAAGAACTCTTCTATCAACTCGAGGGCCATATCGAGGTTCATATACAAGAAAATGGTCAGAAAAAAACCATGCAACTCGGCCCTGGTGATATGTACCTGCACCCTGCAAAAGTACCCCACTCCCCGGTTCGACATGAAGGCTCGATCGGTTTGGTGATTGAGCGAAAGCGCGCCGAAATGAACGTTGACGACGGCCTGCTCTGGTTCTGCGATAATTGTAACCACAAATTATACGAGGCCTATTTTACTTTACATGACATCGAAAAAGACTTTTTGAAGCACTTTGAATATTTTTATGGTTCAAAAGACCTAAGAACGTGCGACAATTGTGGTACTGTGATGGAAGTCGATGAACGGTTCGTAGCTGAAAAATGATATGATGTCGATCATTGCCAAAATCATCATTGCACTGGTGGCCCTGTTACACCTCTATTTTCTTTGGTTGGAAATGTTCGCCTGGACGACCAAAGCCAAAAAAGTGTTCCGCAAATTTCCAAAGGAGCTCTTCGAACCCACAAAAACGATGGCGGCCAACCAAGGACTTTATAATGGATTTTTGGCGGCTGGCCTTATTTGGTCGTTAACGATCAAAAATGCCACATGGCAATTCAATGTGGCCCTTTTTTTTCTTGCCTGTGTGGCCGTGGCCGGAGTTTATGGGGCCATATCCGTATCCAAAAAGATATTTATCGTTCAAGCACTGCCCGCGTTGCTCGGCATTCTTCTATTGTTAGCCTCTTATTTATAAAAGTAATTGGGGCATGATGCCCATTCTTTGTAGCTTTGCAAAAAATGTAACAAAACACCTCAAAAAAGTTATATATGTCATTGGTAGCCACGGATTTTGGAATAGAAAATGCCCTTCAACAATTAGGGGTACAAGACGTGAACGAAGGAACTTCCACAGGGTCACAAAATTTTGGCTCTGGAGAACCCATAACTTCGTATTCACCTGTTGATGGCCAGCTAATCGGCAAAGTGGGCACGACCACTGAAGAAGATTATGAAAAAATGATGTCGGTTGCCACCCAAGCGTTCAAACACTGGCGAAAGGTGCCCGCACCCCAACGTGGGGAAATCGTGCGTCAATTCGGTGAAAAGCTCCGTGAATTGAAAGAGCCCTTGGGCAAATTGGTTTCCTATGAAATGGGCAAGTCGTACCAAGAAGGGTTGGGCGAAGTACAAGAGATGATCGACATCTGCGATTTTGCGGTGGGTCTTTCACGCCAACTCCATGGCCTCACCATGCATTCAGAAAGACCTGGGCACCGTATGTACGAGCAATATCATCCACTTGGGGTGGTAGGTATTATCTCGGCCTTCAATTTTCCTGTGGCGGTATGGTCATGGAACACGGCCTTGGCCTGGGTATGTGGCGATGTTTGTGTGTGGAAACCTTCAGAAAAAACCCCACTCTGTGGGATCGCCTGTCAGAACATCATTGCCGAAGTGCTGAAAGAAAATGACCTTCCCGAGGGTATTTCTTGTCTCATCAACGGCGACTACAGGGTAGGCGAGATGATGACCCATGACAAGCGCATTCCGTTGGTTTCGGCTACGGGATCCATCCGTATGGGCAAAATCGTGGCCAAGACCGTGGCATCGAGGCTTGGCAAATCGTTGTTGGAACTTGGCGGTAATAATGCGATTATCGTCTCTCCCGATTCTGATTTAAAAATGACCATCATCGGGGCTGTCTTCGGTGCGGTGGGCACTGCTGGCCAACGCTGTACCTCTACAAGGCGCTTGATAATCCACGAATCAATTTACGAGAAGGTGAAGAATGCCTTGGTCGATGCCTATCGACAACTGCGTATCGGTAATCCTCTCGATGAAAATAATCATGTAGGGCCCCTTATCGACACCGATGCCGTAAAGATGTACGAAGCGGCTTTGCAAAAAGTCAAGGACGAAGGCGGAAACATTATTGTGGAAGGTGGCATTCTTAACGGTGATGGCCATGAAAGTGGCTGTTATGTGAAACCTGCGATCGCCGAGGCCAAGAACGATTTCGAAATCGTACAAGAAGAAACCTTTGCCCCTATTTTATACCTATTGAAATATACCGGAGATGTCGAAAACGCGATCGAGTTACAAAATGGCGTGGTACAAGGGCTCTCGTCTGCCATCATGACCAATAACCTTAGGGAAGCCGAGAAGTTTTTGTCGGCCGCCGGAAGCGACTGTGGCATCGCCAATGTGAATATAGGCACCTCGGGTGCTGAGATCGGTGGGGCCTTTGGTGGCGAAAAAGAAACGGGCGGAGGTCGTGAAAGCGGTTCTGATGCCTGGAAAATCTATATGCGCCGCCAAACGAACACTATCAACTATACTACAGAGCTGCCTTTGGCGCAAGGCATAAAATTTGACTTATAACAAGCATAAAAATTCCCTGTTCGCTTAGCTCCTTCGCGCTGTCAGATATAGCACTGGCTCAAACGATCAGGGAATTTTTACAGCCAATGGGGATCGAAGAATCTTTATTCCGGAAGCAAAGATCTATTCGGTTGGCTATTGGTCTTTTGCGCTTTTGTTTTCTTTTGCAATGGCCGTGTCGCTAACCGTCCAGCTACCACGCAACAAGTTTTGTGCCCCAAGAATGAGCAGCATACAACCAAAGGTCAAAAAATTAAGTATAGCGGTTTTCATTTTCATCTCGTTTCACAATACCCAATATACTGTTCAAAGAATTGGTTTGAAAGGGGTAATGTGGTTTCTGAAAGAAATTCTTTATGCTTGTCAGCTCTTACTGTATATTCGGTAGATCACAAAAATTTTGAAGAATGGAACCCCATCAACAAAAAACCACCTCCTTTTAAAGTCAAGGAGATGGTCTTGATCCTGTTTTCTCTTTAATGTGGCCGTTAGACCATATTCAGTTCAAAACAAGTGGCTTGTTTCGATTATTCATTCGCCTCGATTCGATCTACGAGCTCATATAATATACTATATTCAAAACCCCCTTCTGGCATAATTTCACCCATTTTTGATTTTGAAATTACTTCTTGAAACGAGGCATCCATTCCCTCGGGGTCATACCTCAAGTAATTCATGGCATCTGACATTTTATCGAACCCATCCCAGGTCAAAACCGAAAACCTCGCCAGTTTTCCAGTGGGGTACACCACCGACATCAGCCCCCATGATTTCATTCCCAAGTTTCCGCTTTTGATGTTTTTCTCGTGAAGAGGTTTCCAAAGTTCTTTGTTTTCTTGAATAAATGCTGAAAGGCTTTTGGGCATGGCATAATTCACCAAAGCGTACTTGTAATCTCCTTCGACCATGTCTTCCAACTGCATCCAGTAGTCAAACGGTACTTTGGTAAACGAGTTGGTCTCTACCATTTCTGGAGAGACTCCCATTGATTTCAAATTGTCAGCAGACCAAACCTCGCCAAGATTGACCTTTTCAAAACTTTCAAATGTATTCACAAAAACATAGTTTGGAGCTCCCTCTTCGGTAACGCCAACTTTTCTCCATAATGACCAACCGGCCATCTTTCCTTGGTCAATGGCCGCCTTGGCGACTTTTGACCAATACTTGGTCTCTTTTTCTACAAATTCCGCTTCACGGTCAGCGGGAACCACGCGATATTGCAAATAGGCCACCTGCCCAAAAGAGGACATCGCGAACATCAATACCACGGCAAACATGAGTAATTTTTTCATTTTTCGTATTTATTTGGTTATCAGGTTAATATATTGAATTTTTTTACCATTTGACCTATATTGGCCAAAATAGTGTCCATAAAAAAACCACCTCCCTTTTTGAAGTGTGGGAGATGGTTTTGAACCAACTTAACTAACTCAAACTTAATGATTGAAAACCCCATTTCAATGCCGGAACCTTGTCGGGAGAAATAGGGTCCTTACCTAATCTTTGTATAAAGATCATAAGATTCTTTTGACGAAAAACATGCTTCCTTATAAGTGGTCGCAAAAAGTGTATGCTTGGTTATTTTTCCTTTTTTTTCTGTTTTGCCATATCCATTTACATACCTGTAAGTATTTGGAAATTAAGATTTAATGTGAAAAATTTTAACTTTTTTCTAAGATTTTCAATATTTTGTACATCTGATTATCAATTTTAGGCGACATGAGAAGAAGTTTGGCCTGTGCGATCGGAATCATTTTGGTTGTTTTGATAGGAATCTATTTCTATCTAAAACTTTGTAGCTGCTGTCGCGCACATGAAACTACAACAACCAAATCAACAACCGAGCAAGCCGTACCCAATCATCTTGGGGATGAAAAGGCCAAAAATCGACAGATTGCCATTACATCAAATGAAAGGAGCAAATCTAAACACCGTACAAAATGGATTTTGAAAATATAAATATCTGGTGCTGGCTGATTCCACTTTTAGTGGGTCTGATATCAGGAATTCTAGGCTATCTATGGGGGAAAGGCAATAATACGGCCATTGACAACTCTGCCGAAATCAAGGCACTTGAAGACAAAAGCATAAAGCTGCAGGCCGATCTTGAAGCCTGTAACAAAAAATTGGCCGATGCTTCCAAAGAATTTTCCACGACGCCACCTACGGCTACGTCACTCACCGAGAAGTCTAAGGTAATTGCCTTTAATGGCAAAGCGGCCCAAGCGGCCTTAGGCAAGAAAGTCAAACAAGACGACCTCAAAATTGTCGAGGGCATTGGTCCAAAAATCGAACAACTTTTTCATTCGTTCGATATCAAGACCTGGAAAGCACTTTCAGAGGCTTCAGTTGCCAAGTGTCAAGAAGTGCTCGACTCGGGAGGTGATCGCTATCGTATTCATGATCCTTCTTCATGGCCAATGCAGGCAAAAATGGCCTACCAGGGCAGATGGAAAGGTCTTATCAAATGGCAAGACGAACACAAAGCAGGTAAGTTTTAATCATGACCGACCAGAAAACGGGCCGGTTCTCTTGGGACCGGTCTTTTAGTTTCTGCCATTCTCGTTAGGGTACAAGGTATGAACCGGGTCACTTTGCCAAAATTCCTTCGTTTCGACATCCATAATGCTAAGAGCGCCCTTAAACGCTGCCCCGGTATCCATATTCCATACGTTTGCGGCCCGTTGGGGTTTGACATGGCCCATTTTTGAGATGGGCGTATGGCCGATAAAAATTTCAGGGTAATGGGTGAGCCGTTGAGGGTAATCTTTATCTCCCTTTTTTAGATTTGGGCACACCGCCCGGGCCAGCTCCCATAGTGTACGGTCCCAATAGAACATCTTGTCAAAATATTCATGTGCTATGCCTTTCAAGTTGGTGTATCCGGCATGGACAAAAAGCCTGTTTTGGGTATCTAAATAGGTATTCTCCAAACCGTCATAGAATTTTAAGTGTTGCTGCAACTTTTTCTGATCGATCCCTGAATACGACTCCATGGTCGCTTGACCCCCGTGCATCGTCCATAACGGATTGTCTTTCTTGGTCAAAAGCCAATCACGACATAGATCGTCATGGTTTCCCCTAATAAAAATGCAGTTATGCGATTTATTCAAATCAATCAAAAAATCAATGGTTTCGACCGCTTGGCTCCAGGCATCTACATAATCGCCCAAGAAAATGATTTTGTCCCCTACTCCTACGCCTGCCCTTTCAAGCACTTGCTCCAAGGCTTTCAATGCCGAATGTATATCACCGATCACAAATGTTCTCATGGGGCAAAAATGATAAATAATGTGCTCAGTTCAAACTATCGGCAAACACATTTATCTGCTTTTGGCAAGCCACGACGATACTGAAAATACCATCTTTAAAACAAAGGTGGTCTACCTTACTGATTTTTGAGCATATTCTTTTGGCTCCTTTCAATTTTTTGTCAACTTTCTGTTGTTGATATTTTTTTAAATATTTGTTTATCAGGTATTTAACCTTCATTTTGTGTGCACTTCATGACTTTTGTCATGTTCACGGTTCTCATCATTTTTATATTTTTACACAGCTTTTCATCGACTCATAAAGTTCAAAAACCGATACGCATGCAAACAAAAACCGCCCTGCCCAAACAAAAATTATACACCTATGAAGAGGCATATGAAGCTTCACTGGCCTATTTCAATGGTGATGAACTGGCCGCTCAAGTATGGATCAGCAAATATGCCTTAAAAGATTCTGTGGGAAACCTTTATGAAAAAGATCCCGATCAGATGCACCGTAGAATAGCGAAGGAAATTGCTCGAATAGAATCAAAGTATCCAAATCCATTGAGTGAAGATGACGTGTTCGGCCTGATCAAGAACTTCAAATATATCGTGCCACAGGGAAGCCCCATGGCCGGCATTGGCAATCCGTTTCAAATTGCCTCGCTTTCAAACTGTTTCGTAATCGGTAATGACGGTCGATCTGATTCGTACGGTGGTATCATGAAAATTGATCAAGAGCAAGTGCAATTGATGAAACGTCGGGGTGGGGTTGGCCATGATCTTTCCCATATTCGCCCTAAAGGATCGCCCGTCAAGAACTCAGCCTTGACCTCGACCGGCCTGGTTCCGTTTATGGAGCGTTACTCAAATTCTACCAGAGAGGTGGCACAAGACGGCCGACGGGGTGCCTTGATGCTTTCGGTCTCGATCAACCATCCTGATGCCGGTGACTTCATCGATGCCAAGATGGAGCAGGGAAAAGTAACCGGGGCCAATGTTTCCGTTCGTGTCGATGATGCCTTCATGGGTGCCGTAGAGAAAGAAGAAAAGTATCTGCAGCGTTTCCCCGTGCATAGTGAAAATCCAAAATATTCAAAAGAAATAGAGGCCAAAGAACTTTGGGACAAGATTGTTCACAATGCATGGAAATCGGCTGAGCCAGGGGTGCTGTTCTGGGATACCATCATTAGGGAGTCGGTACCTGATTGTTATGCTGATCTAGGCTACCGCACCATCTCTACCAATCCATGTGGGGAAATTCCACTATGCCCCTATGATTCATGCCGATTGTTGGCCATTAACCTATTCTCATACATAGACGAACCTTTTACCGCAAAAGCCAGTTTTGACTTTACCCTTTTCAGAAAGCATGTCGCCACCGCACAGCGCATAATGGACGACATCATAGACCTAGAGCTTGAAAAAGTGGATGCTATTCTGAAAAAAATCGACGCAGACCCTGAATTGGAAGATACCAAGGCGGTCGAGAGAAGCCTTTGGGAAAACATACGAAAAAAAGCGACAGAAGGCAGAAGAACCGGTATTGGCATCACGGCAGAGGGCGATATGTTGGCCGCCCTGGGGCTGCGGTATGGTTCTGAAGAAGCCAATCTGTTTTCAGAAGAAGTACACAAGATCATTGCACTCGAAGCGTATCGTGGTTCAGTGCACACGGCCAAGGAACGAGGGGCATTTGCCATTTTCGATGCCGAAAGGGAAAAAGAAAATCCGTTCATTCAGCGCCTCAAAAAAGCTGATGAGAAGCTCTATTACGAAATGTTGGAGCATGGCAGGCGAAACATTGCCCTTTTGACCATTGCCCCCACCGGTACCACAAGCCTCATGACCCAGACCACTTCGGGCATTGAACCCGTTTTTCTTCCTGTGTACAAACGAAGAAGAAAAGTAAATCCGAACGACAAGGATGCCCGTGTTGATTTTGTGGATGAAGTCGGGGATTCATGGGAAGAGTACGTTGTTTTTCACCACAGGTTCAAACAATGGATGCAGGTTAACGGGATCGACACCGAAAAACAATACGGTCAAGAAGAGTTGGATACCTTGGTACAACGGTCACCGTACTACAAAGCTACGTCAAACGATGTGGACTGGTTGAGCAAGGTAAGACTGCAGGGGACGGTGCAAAAGTGGGTCGATCACTCTATCAGTGTTACCATCAACCTACCCAATGATGTGTCTGAAGAATTGGTAGGACAATTATACCTAGAAGCCTGGAAAGTAGGCTGCAAAGGTGTGACAGTATATCGTGACGGCTCCCGTTCGGGTGTATTGATTTCAAATGATGACAATAAGGAAAAAGGGGAAAGTTTGACACCTTTCCCAACCAAACGCCCTGAAATCTTAGAGGCAGATGTGGTTCGCTTTCAAAACAACAAAGACAAATGGATAGCATTCATAGGGCTTATCGATGAAAAGCCCTATGAGATTTTTACCGGTCTGGCCGATGATGAAGATGGCATTCTGTTGCCCCGTTGGGTAAACAACGGTCTGATCATCAAAAACCGAAATGATGATGGCACCTCTCGCTATGACTTTCAATACACCAACAAAAGGGGCTACAAAACGACCATTGAAGGCCTGTCGCATAAGTTCAACCCTGAGTACTGGAACTATGCCAAACTAATTTCAGGTACCCTGCGCCATGGCATGCCCATTGAAAAGGTTGTCGACCTTATCAACAGCCTACAGCTCGATAGCGAATCGATCAATACGTGGAAAAATGGCGTGGCCCGTGCCTTAAAGCGATTCGTGGCCGATGGTACCGCTGCAAAGGGGCAAACTTGTGAGAACTGCAAATCAAAGAACCTCATTTATCAAGAAGGCTGTCTCACTTGTAAAGATTGTGGTTCTTCAAAATGCGGTTGATTAAGTCAAAATTATTTTTGACTCCTTAGCCCTATAGATTTTGGGCAAGGGACATTTTTTTCGCTTATCTTGCCAATTACTAAAACAACCACATGGCAAAGGTTTTTTGTATTGGCGAACTTTTAATCGACTTTGTTGCCGAAAATCAGGGAAACGACCTTTCAAAGGCAGTCGAATTTACTAAAAAAGCGGGCGGTGCCCCGGCCAATGTCGCTTGTGCCATTGCCAAATTAGGTGGCAAGAGTGCCTTTGTGGGGTGCACGGGAAAAGATCCCTTTGGTGATTTTTTGTTACATGTGCTCAAAAACGAAAATGTAGAAATTTCATTTGCCCAACGCAGCCATGTGTTTACTACTTTGGCCTTTGTTTCTTTAGCCGAAGACGGCGAACGTGATTTTGTTTTTAGTCGTGGTGCCGATAGAGAGTTGAAATACGACAAGACCCTCAAAAAAGAGTTTGAGGGCAATATGGTTCATTTGGGTGCGGCAACTGCCCTTCTAGGTGGTCCGCTTGAAAAAGCGTATAGCCATTACCTTTTTGATGCGTTGACCAAAAACTCGTTTATCAGTTTTGATCCCAATTTCAGGTCTGACCTTTGGAAAGACAACGAGAAGACTTTTATCAAAAAGTGTTTGCCCTTTGTTCAAAAATCACATTTGTGCAAATTCAGTTTGGAAGAGGCCCAACTGCTTTCAGGAAAAAATGATGTTGATGAGGCCTGTGACACACTTCATGAAGAAGGTGCCAAGATAATAACCGTGACCCTAGGCAAAGAAGGCACATTGCTAAGCGCATTCAATCGCAAGGAAATAGTGCCCAGTATAAAAGTAAAGCCAGTAGACACCACAGGAGCAGGTGATGCCTTCATCGGTTGCCTCCTTTATCAAATCGCCGAGCTATCAAATTTTGAAGTCGTTCAAGACGATTTTGAACTATTGCGCAATATGGTCGAAATGGCCAACAAGGCCGGGGCCATTACCACAACTGCTTTTGGAGCCATTGTATCACTACCGACAAAATCCCAGCTGACCGATTGATATGAACCAAGCCGCACTGCATCGATTGATTTCCTCATCGTTGAAAGAAAAAAATCCTGAACTGCTTTTTGAAAAACGTTTTGCGACCAACCTCACTTTGATAAAAGACCTTTTCTTTTCAGTTTATGACAAGAAAATACATAGAAAGCATTTTGAAAGGCTACTTGCCCTACTCCCAAAGCTTTTCAACCAGCGACCCGAAACATTGCGCACCCAAGATGTTGAACGTATTGAATCGGGCGATTGGTACCAATCTGAGCAAATGGCGGGCATGCAATTGTATGTCGACCTCTTCAACAAAGACCTAAGGGGAATACTGGAAAAAATTCCCTATTTCAACGACTTGGGCATCAACTTTTTGCACCTTATGCCCATAATGACCCGGCCGAGCGGTGAAAACGATGGTGGATATGCCGTGAACAGTTACCATGAAATCGATAAGAGATACGGCACAAAAAAAGACCTCTTGAAATTATCTGAAAAGCTGCGGGATGAAAAAATGTACTTGATGCTCGATTTTGTGGTAAACCATACCTCTGATGAGTTTCCTTGGGCGAAAAAAGCTAAACAGGGCAACAAAAAATACCAAAAATATTACTACATCTACGACGACCGGGCCATACCCGATGAATTTGAAAAAAGCCTTCCCGAGGTCTTTCCAGAGAAAGCACCCGGCAATTTCACCTATGATCCTGAAATGGAGAAATGGGTGATGACCGTTTTCAACGAGTATCAATGGGACCTTAATTACTCCAACCCTGAAGTATTTCTTGAGATGCTCGAGAACCTCTGCAAAATGGTAAATCTCGGGGTCGATATCGTACGCTTTGATGCTCTTGCTTTTCTTTGGAAAAAACTAGGTACCGTTTCCCAAAACCTGCACGAAGCCCACAACCTTATCTCACTTTTTAAAATGTGCTTGCAAGTGGTCGCCCCGGGCACTCTTTTTTTGGCCGAGGCCATTGTCGCACCCCATGAAATCATCAAGTACTTGGGCCAAGGGCCGACTGAGGGCAACGAATGTGAAGTGGCCTATAATGCCTCTTTGATGGCTTTGCTATGGAATTCGATTGCTACCAAAAAAACAGGATTGCTCTATAAAAGCATGGCCAATCTTCCTCAAAAACCCGAATACTGTACATGGGTCAACTACATTCGCTGTCATGATGATATCGGGTTGGGGTTAGATGACCGTTTTATTGCCGAGTCGGGATGGAACCCTCAGGGACACCGCAAATTTTTACTCGATTATTATTGTCAAAACCTTGATTGGTCGCCAGCCAAAGGAGTTCTTTTTATGTACAATCCAAAAACGGGAGATGGGCGAATCTCTGGAAGTGCGGCATCACTATTGGGACTTGAAAAAGCCTTAGAGCAAAATGATGCACAACTAATTGAAGCCAGTGTCAACAAAATAATCATGTTGCACGGAATCATTCTTTCCTTTGGTGGAATGCCCATTATCTATGCCGGAGATGAGATTGCCGCTTTAAATGATTATTCCTTTCTAAAGGATAAGAACAAAAAAGATGACAACCGTTGGATAAACAGGTCAAAACACAACTGGAAAACGGTTGAACACCTGCACAACAAAAAACTGCCACAATCAAAGGTTTACCACACCCTCAAAAAACTTATCTCCATTAGAAAGAAAACAAAAGAACTGGCCGATGGCAATAACCTAGAATTGCATCATACCGGCAACGAGCATGTGCTGGTCTTTGAAAGAACCGGTGTCGATAAACAGGGGGTTTTGGTCCTTTGTAACTTTGACGAAGCATCACAGGTAATCAACGGGAGTTGGGTGGCCAAACTGGGTTATCTCAACAATTCTGCGTTTCATGACCTCATCACCGCCAAAAAATCTGAGGTCAACAGTGGTTTTATTGAACTAAAGCCCTATCAAATGCTGTGGCTTAAAAAGTTGTAGGGCGTGTTTGAAGATAGGTGATCTAGTTATAATTGACCTTTCTGATGATTCGGAGTGCTTCCTTGAGGGATTGATAAATCTTTTTGTCAACGTTTTTCAATAGCGACCGTGCATTTTCCATATGGTCTTTAGAATCTTCAAACCCATTGAGATAGCATATTAGAAACGTATCGGGTAGGTGCTCCAAATCTCTTTTTTCAGCTTGGTTCAATACGATATTGTTTCTCAGCTTTTCCAAAACTGCTTGATTGGCATTGAAAATATGGTGTAGTGTCTTTTTTTCGTATTGGGGAGGATCAAACACCAGCTGGCTGTTCAACTGATAGGTGCCGTTTTCTGAAAATGTGATAATGACCTCTTCCAACGGATAGTACTTTTGCAATTTGCCCAGCCCCAGTTGAACAAACTCTAGAATTGCGAAAGAATCATCATTGTAATCGATTGTGATTTCATCAAGTGCAGAATAAAACAATTTTACCTGCTCGTTGATCAGCTCGATATCGACCCTTGAATAATACTCTTGGTTCTTGACCTTTTTTTGATGTCCGGCCCAACAAACCACAAACTGTTCTTTGAAGACCTTGTAGTGGCTGGTCAAATTGGCATGTCGGTTGTTGATAAAATCGATGACGCCGTCAAGCGTAAGTTCAATGTTGTTTCGGGCATGCTGCTCAAGCCTCCCAACAATTTTGGCATTGATATCTTTCAGTTCAATATCAAAGACTTTCGGCATACTGATACTTCCCTCCCTAAAAAAAACAGCGCCTCCGTAATATTTCCAAATGTTTTTTCTAAGGGAGCATATTTTGCCGTTCGACCTAATGGTCACGAGCCCCACCACTTTTCCTTCGGGCAGTTTTGGAAAGTGTATATTCTCATAGTTGATAATGGGTGGGTTGTCTAAATATGCATTGACGAGATTCTGTATTTTGCTATCATCAAAGAAATCGACCCCTATTATCTTATTGTTCTCATCTTCAACCCCCACCACAATATATGAGTTGTTCTTCGGGTTGCTGTTCGCCAACGCACAAACGTGTTTCAGAAATTTGGCCTTTCCTTCTTTTTCACCAATGGAGATAAAGCGCTTCTTATCATAAAAACTGTTCTCATCATTATGGGCCAGTAGGTTTTTAACGAGAAGTCGTTTATTGATCATGCCTTTTTGTTGATTATGGTAGAACTCGCCTGATCGGTTGGCATCACAACCAAATCGGCAATGTTCACATGAGGCGGGCGGGTAATCGCGAATAGGATAATCTCTGCAACATCTTCTGGTTTTAAAGGTTGATAGCCCTGGTATACTTTTCCAGCTTTTTCGATATCGCCCTTGAAGCGCACTTCACTGAACTCTGTTTCAACCAGACCGGGATTGATGGCACCGACCCTGATGCCATGTTCGTTCAAATCGATGCGCATACCCTGATTGATCGCATCTACGGCATGCTTGCTGGCACAATACACATTGCCTTTGGGATATACTTCCTTCCCGGCCGTAGACCCAATATTGATGATATGGCCTGTTTTTCGTTCGACCATCTGGGGCAAAATGGCTTTCGATACATAGAGCAATCCCTTCACATTGATATCGAGCATGGCGTCCCAATCATCTAGATTTCCCTCGTCGATCACATCAAGTCCATGTGCATTGCCCGCATTGTTGATGAGTACATCAATGGTTGAAAATTCTTTTGGCAAAGAGCCAATGGCTTTGAACACCGCTTCCCTATCTCGAACGTCAAAATTCAAAGTGGTCGCTTTGGCCATTTTTGCAAGTTTTGATCGAAGTGCATTCAATCGTTCTTGCCGTCTTCCACATAAGATTAATGTGAATCCCTTTTCGGCCAATAGTTCTGCCGTGGCTTTGCCAATACCGCTGGTCGCTCCGGTTATCAATACTGTCTTCTTCATGCCAACGATTTTATGGTACGCGATAACCCTGACTGGCTTCGAGCAATATGAACCAATCTTCGAGCTCTAAATTCAGTGCTATGGCCTTGTTGGCCTTTAAAAGTCGTTCTCTATTGGTAGTCCCCACCACTGGATGCACCTTTGCGGGATGTTTTAGCAACCAGGCCAGTAGCAACTGATCGGTGGTGGCCCCGTATTTTTCTTCTAGCTTGGGCAAAATCTTGGCCAGTCTTGACTTTTTTTCATCATTTTCCCTAAAATAGCTTCCCAAAGGGCTCCATGCCATGGCCATTCTTTTTTCGATGAGGCAATCGTCAAACGTTCCATCGTACATACAATCAACATGGGTCAGTGAAAATTCTACTTGGTTAGCGGTCACCGGCACACTGGTCTCGATCAATGCAATCTGTGATGGGGTAAAGTTAGATACCCCGAATTGCTTGATTTTCCCATCTCTTAATAAGGTTTGAACTGCTTGCGCCACCTCATCTGGTTGAATCAATGGACTGGGTCGGTGCAGCAACAGCAGATCAAGATAATCAGTCCGAAGCTTTTGAAGCGATTGCTCGACTGACCATATGATATAGGCTTTGTCATATTGATAGTGTTTTACCTTGTTATCACGCCCCGTGGTCATTTGAATACCACATTTGCTGATCAGCTGTAGGGTCTCACGATCAATACCGCTCTCGGCAAATGCATTGCCAAACTCGCTCTCGTTTTCATAATTGCCATAGATATCGGCATGATCAAAGGTTGAGATACCGTTCTCAATACAATGGTTCATCATGGCGATCATTTCTTTTTTGGAAAGTTGTTTGCCCCAACTTCCCCATGTCATTGTTCCTGCAATAATTCTAGAATACATAAATGGTTTTTAGGTACTTTTGAAAATATAAAATTAATCCCTTAAATACTTCATAAAACTTGGGGTTCCGTGATATTTTTAACCATTAATTAACAGCTCAATTTTAAATAAATCTTCATTTTGCGGTCTATTTAAAATGCTCATTTGATTAACGTTACGAAATAATCTTTATGGAAGAAAATACTACTATTGACATTAGCGCTGTGAACGAGAAAATTGCTAAGGAAAGTGCTTTTATTAACCTGCTCACCCAGGAAATAAACAAGGTCATTGTAGGACAAAAAGTGATGGTTGAGCGCCTGCTAATAGGTCTTTTAGGACAGGGGCACATTCTTTTGGAGGGCGTCCCAGGGTTGGCCAAGACCTTGGCCATCAATACATTGGCGAAAGCGGTCAAAGGAGATTTCAGTAGAATACAGTTTACTCCCGACCTCTTGCCTGCTGACGTAATCGGTACGTTGATCTATAATATAAAGGAAAACGATTTTTCAATCAAAAAGGGACCCATTTTCGCCAATTTTGTTTTGGCCGATGAGATCAACCGGGCTCCCGCCAAAGTGCAGTCGGCACTTTTGGAAGCCATGCAAGAAAAACAGGTGACCATTGGTGATGAAACTTTTAAGCTCGATGCCCCCTTTTTGGTTATGGCCACACAAAACCCAGTCGAGCAAGAGGGTACTTACCCATTACCAGAAGCTCAGGTTGACCGTTTTATGCTCAAGACGGTTGTCGACTATCCGAAATTCACCGAAGAACAATTGATTATACGCCAGAACCTCAACGGTACCCTGAACGAAGTTAAGCCTGTGATTACGCTTAAGCAGATTCTTGACGCCCAAAAAGCGGCGCAACAGGTGTATATGGACGAAAAGATCGAGAAATACATTCTTGACCTGGTGTTCGCGACACGATATCCTGAAAAATTCGGATTGGAAAATCTTAAGCCCCTCATCAACTTTGGTGCCTCACCCAGAGGTAGCATCAACTTGGCCATAGCCTCTAAATGTTATGCCTTTATCAAACAAAGAGGGTATGTGGTTCCAGAAGATGTAAGGGCGGTCGTGCATGATGTGCTGCGCCATCGAATCGGCATCACTTATGAAGCCGAAGCAGAGAATGTCACTTCAGAGGAAATCATCAATAGAATCGTGAACGAGGTTGAGGTACCTTAGGGTTTCATCGTTTCGTGTTCAATGTTCCAACCTAGAACTGAACCAGTACGCATTAATCTTGAACCTCAATGGACACCAAAGAACTGCTCAAAAAAGTACGGAAGATAGAAATCAAGACACGTCGGTTGTCTGACCATATCTTTGGGGGTGAGTACCATTCGACTTTCAAAGGTCGCGGTATGACCTTCAGTGAGGTACGCCAATATCAATTTGGCGATGATGTGCGAAGCATTGATTGGAATGTCACCGCCCGATACAACGAACCTTTCGTCAAAGTGTTCGAAGAAGAGCGTGAATTGACCATGATGCTTTTGGTCGATATCAGCGGTTCAGAATTTTTTGGCACGCACAATCAGTTCAAAAAAGGGGTGATTACCGAAATATCGGCCACCTTGGCCTTTTCGGCCATGCAAAACAATGACAAGGTGGGCTTGATCTTGTTTGCTGAAGAAGTCGAGCTTTTCATTCCCCCAAAAAAGGGAAAAAGCCATGTATTGCGAATTATCAGGGAACTGTTAGAATTCAAGCCCAATACTTCTAGAACCAACATTGGCGAGGCACTCAAGTTTTTGACCAACGTGATGAAGAAAAAAGCCATTGTATTCGTGCTTTCTGATTTCATTTCAGATGACTATGACAATACGCTTCGAATTGTGGGCAACAAACATGATGTAACGGGTATCAGGGTCTATGACCAAAGGGAAAAAGCGATTCCGAACCTGGGTCTGGTACAACTGTTGGACGCCGAAACGGGCGATGTGCGCCTGATCAATACCCAATCAAAGAGGGTTCGTGAAGATTACACCAAGTTTCATCATGAAAAGGTCGATTATTTTGTGGATTCTTTCACCAAATCTGGCAGCGGTATCATTCATTGCCGGGTAGATGAAAGCTATGTTAGAAAATTGCTGGGCTATTTCAAAAAGAGAGGATAAAATGAAGTGTGACAGACAAAATACAATGTTTACAACGCCCTTGGCCCAAGCCTTGGCCGTAGTGTTGCTATTTTGTCATGCCCATTTTTCTTTTGCACAATCAAAGGTCAAGGCCGAAGTCGATACCACTTCCATCAAAATCGGAGAACAAATTCGGTACAAGATAACCGTGGAGACCGATTCGACAGACCTTGTTCATTTTCCTGAAGACCAAACCTTTTCGCCCCTTGAAATGGTCGAGGCCCTGACCATCGACACCACAAGAAACAAAGAGCGAATGACGCTTCAGCGCATCTATGCGTTGACGCAGTTCGACAGTGGTTCGTACACCATACCACCACAGCGAATCGGCATAAACGAACAGCCTTTTTTGACCGATTCTTTTCAAATCGCGGTCGCCACGGTACCTGTCGATACCTTAACTCAGAAAATGTACGACATCAAGCCCTTGATAGAGGTCAAAAAAAATTATGCCCGAATTATAAAGATCATTTTGGGGGTTCTTTTGGCGTTGCTTCTGATCGGTGGCCCCATCTATTGGTTTTTCCTTCGAAAAAAGCCCTTGACCGAAGAAGAAAAAGAGGCCCTTTTACCTGCATATGACAGAGCATTGCTCGAATTGAAACGCTTAGAAAATTCGAGATACCTTATACAAGACGAATACAAAAAGTATTATTCTGAACTGACCAATATCGTAAGATCGTACCTAGAGGAAGAAGTACATGTTTCTGCCCTAGAGAGCACCACCAACCAACTCATCGATAAATTGGAAATGCTCAAAGATGCTGGAGAGCTCAATCTTGAAGAAGCTACGATCGAACAGTTCAAGAAAGTACTCGAAACTGCCGACTTGGTGAAATTTGCAAGGTCAAGACCACAGACTTCCATTGCAGAACAAGATAGAAAAGCCGTCGAATTGATCGTGGTCAAGACCAAAGAGGCCTTACCAGAGCCCACAGAGGAAGAACTACTTCAGAATGAAGAATATCTCAAAGAGCTTGCCCGAAAAAAACGCCAAAAAAGAATCTATTGGGCCGCCGCCATTTTTGTGGGAGTTTTGCTTTTGAGCGGCGCGGCCTCCATTGCCTATTTTGGTTTCAAGGAAGTAAAAGACACCGTTTTGGGGCATCCTACAAAAGAATTGTTGGAAAGTGAGTGGGTAAGCAGCTCATATGGATTCCCTCCTGTAGAATTGGAAACGCCCCAAGTACTCATCAGACAAAAAGTAGAGATCCCGACAGAAGCAAAAGAAAAGATCGATGGCACCCAGACCTTTGTCTACAACAGCCAAGAGAGCCTCTTCACGGTAGCGGCGACAGCGACCTCGTTTACAGAGGCGGTCGAGCCCGATTTTGAAAAGACCCTCGAGCAAATTTTGAAAAAATACGAAGAAGACGGGGCCAGAAACATTATTACCAAACAAGAAGAGTTTGTGACAAAAGCCGGGATACAAGGATTGAAGGTTTATGGTAGCGGCCAATTCAAAGTACCTGACTCTGATGAACTGGTACGTGGCAAATATGTGATCTTGAGTTTTGGTGGAAAAGGCTTTCAACAACATGTCTTGTTGAACTGGCTCGACGGTGATGAATATGCAGAAAAGATTGTTGAACGTATATTGGCTTCGGTCGATGTTAAAGCCCAAGTGTGATGTGGCAGCATATTGAATTCGCGAATCCTGAGTTTTTTTGGTTACTGTTACTGTTGCCAGTGGCCATACTTTGGTCTTTTTTTAAAAGGAAGAGAGAAATACCCTCCTTAAAAATGTCAAGTCTCAAAGGGTTCTCACATACTTCATTGCTCCCGAAATTGAAACCTTTGCTCTTTGTGCTAAGAGTGCTGGCATTGGCGTTGGTCATCACTGCCTTGGCAAGGCCTCAAACAGAAGATATCTCTACACGTACCAAAACCACCAAGGGAATCGACATCGTCATGGCCATCGATGTCTCATCAAGTATGTTGGCAAGAGACCTCAAACCAAACCGCTTGGTCGCCTTGAAAGAAGTGGCCGCCGATTTCATCAAAAAGAGACCAAACGACCGAATTGGCTTAGTGGCCTATGCCGGAGAAAGCTATACAAAGACCCCGATCACCAGCGACAAATCGATTGTACTGAATGCCCTTCGTGACATTTCTTACGGCGAACTGGAAGATGGTACCGCCATCGGTATGGGGCTGGCGACCTCGGTCAACAGATTGAAAGAAAGCAAGGCCATTAGCAAGGTTATCATCTTATTGACCGACGGAGTCAATAACTCGGGCTTCATCGAGCCACAAACGGCTGCCGACCTCGCTGTTGAATACAATATCAAGACGTACACCATCGGCCTAGGCACCAATGGCAATGCACTGACACCGATTGCCTACAATCGTGACGGTACATTTCGCTATGGCATGCGTCAAGTAGAGATTGACGAAGAGCTTTTGAAAGATATTGCCCAATTGACCGGAGGCACCTATTTCAGGGCGACCGACAACGAGAAACTTGAAGAAATCTACGAAGAGATAAACAAGTTGGAAAAAACCGAAATAGAAGAGTTCAAATATTATAAATACGAAGAAAAGTTCAGGCCATTGGTTTTTTTGGCCGGGGCTTTACTGTTAATGGAATGGGTACTTCGAAGTACTTTTTTTAGAAGTTCTATCTAATGATACAGCTTGACGAAAAAATTCATTTTTATCTGCTGGCCATTTTGCCCATAATGGTCTTGGTCTTTCTATTGCTGCAACTATGGAAAGTCAAGGTGCAAAAGCAGTTCGCCGATAAAAAACTTTTGAGACGGTTGGCCCCCAACAGGTCAATTTTGAAGTCTTCCTTAAAAATGATCTTCTTGTTGGCCGGCCTTTTCTTCTTGATTATCGGGTTGGTCAATCCAAAAATCGGCACCAAACTTGAAACGGTGAAAAGAGAAGGGGTCGATATCGTCTTCGCAGTCGATGTTTCAAAAAGTATGTTGGCAGAAGATATTGCCCCCAATCGTTTAGAAAAGTCAAAACGACTGGTCTCAGAGATCATCAACCAGTTGGCCAGCGATCGAATAGGCATCATCGCCTATGCGGGGCAAGCATATCCACAGCTGCCGATTACTACTGATTATGGTGCCGCAAAAATGTTTTTGCAGGGCATGAACACCAATATGCTGTCATCACAGGGTACGGCCATCAATGCGGCCATAGATTTGGCCAGCACCTATTACGACGATGCCGAACAGACCAACAGGGTGCTTTTCGTGATTTCCGATGGTGAAGACCATTCTGAGGGATCGACCCTGAAGGCAGTTGAAAATGCAGTTGAAAATGGTATTCGTGTGTTCACGATCGGTGTGGGCAAGACCAAGGGCGCACCCATTCCCATCAAGCGAAGCGGAGTGGTCGAAAGCCTTAAAAAAGATGCCGAGGGCGAAGTGGTCATCACCAAATTGAACGAGTCTGTGCTCGCAGAGATCGCCTATGAGGGCAACGGTGAATATATCGATGGCACCAATACCGATGATGCAGTGGATTTTATCAAGGAAGAACTGAACAAAATGGACAAGAAAGAGTTCGAAGCCAAACAGTTTGCAGAATACAAAGACCAGTTTCAATGGTTCTTGGGCATTGGCCTTTTATTTCTATTTTTAGATGTTTTCATTTTGGACAGAAAAACACAGTGGTTAAAAAAATTGAATCTATTCAATGAAGAGTACCATGGATAGGAGTGGTTTGATCTTTTTACTGGTTTTCTTGGCGTTCGGGCAGATTGGCCGTACACAAGAAGAAGCTGGCGATAATGGTATCGATGAAAAATCTATCAGAACAGCACAAAACCTTACCCATGAGGCAAATAAAGAGCTTCGGGCCAACGATTTTGTGGGTGCCGAGGTAGATTACCGTAAGGCCATTTCAAAAAATCCTGAAAATATTGCCGCCCCTTATAATTTAGGAAGGGCCTATTATAACCGGGAGAGCTTTGGCGAAGCCTTTGGGCGCTTCAAACAAGCTGGTGAAAAAGCCACGGCCAAACCAGAAAAACACAAAGCCTATCACAACATGGGCAATGTGTACATGAAGAACAAAGAATATCAAAAGGCGGTAGAAGCCTATAAAGAAGCCCTCCGCAATGACCCGAATGATGAGGAGACACGGTATAACCTGGCCTTGGCCAAGGAAATGTTGAAAAAACAGCAAGACGAACAAAAAAACGACCAAAACAAAGACGACGAACAAAACGAAGACCAACAAGACCAACAACAGCAGAACCAAGATCAGAACAACCAGGGCGAAAACGACAAGAAAGACGAGGGAGAGCAGAACGAAGACCAAAACAAAGATGAGGGGGACGAAGGAGACAAAGGCAATGAAAAGCCCGAAGAAAATAAAGAAGGGGAAGGAGAGCAGAAAAAAGAACAGCAACAAAAACCCAACAAAGGCGACCAACCTGACGAACAAAAGAAACCTAGACCGAACCAACTGTCAAAACAACAGATACAGAACCTTTTAGAGGCCATGCAGAACGAAGAGAAAAAGGTTCAAGAAAAATTGGAGGCGAAAAAAGTAAAGGGAGCCAAAATCAAAAATGAAAAAGACTGGTGATGCAGCGGCGTTTTCTACAATATTCGTTGATTTTTCTTTGCGCGTTTCTTGTTGCGCCCCTAGCTTTGGCACAAGACGATGAAGTTACTTTCAATGTCAACTTGAGCAAAGAAAAATTAGGGGTCAATGAACGGTTGCGGGTCGAGTTCAAGATGAACAAAGATGGCGATAATTTTGTTCCGCCAGATTTTGAGGGGTTCAAAGTAGTCATGGGGCCATCGCAATCCATAAGTTCTTCATGGATAAACGGCAAACGCAGTTTTTCAAAATCGTACTCCTATATTCTGACCCCAACGAAACAGGGTAGGTTCACCATCGAGCAGGCCACCATCGAAATCAGTGGTGAAACATACAAGACCGTTCCGAAAGCGGTCGAAGTGACCTCGGCGGTAGACAACCCCAATGCCCCCAAGACAGTAGATGATGTGGCCGATGAAAGCCTTCACTTAGTGGCCGAGGTCTCAAAATCTTCCCCCTACCTGAACGAGGCCGTGAGTGTGGTGTACAAACTATATATCAGTCCGAATATCAGCGTAACCAATTATCGGCATATTGACAACCCCAAGTACAATAATTTCTGGAGTCAAGATATCCCTGTGACCAAGTATAATACGGTCAATACCACTTTCAGGGGCAAGCCCTATCGGAGTGTTGTCTTAAAGCGGATGGTACTTTATCCGCAGAAAACCGGAAAATTGGAAATCGAGCCGTTATCACTTGAAATTTATGTGGATGTTCCCACCAACAGGCGTGATTTTTTTGGAGGCAGAATCTATAAGCAGGCCAGCAAGACAGTCTCTGCAGGCAAAAGGCTGCTCAACGTCAGAAGGCTGCCTGAAACGGGCAAACCCGCAAATTTTGGAGGAGCGGTCGGCCAGTTTGACTTTTCTGTGAGCACAAGTAAGTCTTCATTGAATGCCTCTGAGTCGTTGCAGGCCAAAATTGAGGTAAGTGGCAATGGAAATTTAAAGTTGTTTCAATTGCCAGAGCCCGAGCTTCCGAGCGCACTGGAAGTATATGAACCTGAATTTGAGGAAAAAGTTCGAACCACTTCTTCCGGCATGGAGGGAAAAGTGTCCAACAATTACACCATCGTTCCTTCCTATAAAGGAAAATACCCTATTCCGAGCATTTCTTTCAGTTATTTCAATCCGAAGACAGGAAAATACCATACACTTGAATCGGAAGAAATCACCTTGGATGTACTTCAAGGCCCGACCGATGCTACCACCTCGATAGCTTCTAATAATGGAGGCACCAAATTTGTCGTGCCCACGGGCAAGCAGTTCCATTTCATAAAAGTGAACCCAAACCTCACTAAGATCGATACTGACTTTTTCTTTGGTTCAACACGCTTCTATCTGCTATTGATTTCGCCATTGTTGCTTATTCCCGTAGCAATTTTGGTGTTCAAAAGAAGAAAGGCCATCGCAAGTGATGTGGAAGGAAACAGATTGAAGCGAGCAGATAGATTGGCCAAAAAATACCTATCAACGGCCAAAAAAGAATTGGGCAACGAAGATCATTTTTATATCGCATTGGAAAAAGCACTTCACAACTACCTGAAAGCCAAACTGAAAATCGTCACCAGTGAGTTCAGCAAAGAGAAGATAATGGTTCTGTTGAATGATAAAGATGTTGATGAAGATACTGTCAATGGTTTCATCGCATTGCTAAAAAACTGCGAGATGGCTAGGTACAGTCCCTTTTCAGAAGTGCAGATGCAGCAAGATTACGACAAGGCAAGTGAAGTCATTTCGAAAATGGACAAACAACTGTGAATATGAAGAAATATTTGGCTAGTGTTGTATTGTTTGCCAGCGTGTGGGCAAATGCCCAAAGCGATCAATTGTTCTCCCAGGCCAATGATGCCTACAATTCGGGCGAATACCAAAAAGCTATTGAATTATATGAAGAAATAATAGCAGATGGGCTGCATTCTTCAGAACTATATTTCAATTTGGGCAACGCCCATTACAAGTTGAACGAAATAGGACCTAGTATTTATTATTATGAAAAAGCCCTATTGCTAAACCCCAGCGATGGTGAAATCAAGAACAATTTGGTCTATGCCCAGAACATGAGGCTTGATGCCATAGAAAAAATGCCCAAAACGGCCATGGCAAAAATCTATGAAGGTGTTATAGGCCTTTTTTCTTTTGACCAGTGGGCCGCCATGGCGGTCATATCTGCAATGATATTCGTCTTGGCCTATCTGTTTTATTATTTCATGCGTTCAGCATTAAAAAAACGCATTGCTTTCATCTCAAGCATGGTTTCAATGTTTTTGGCATTCTGGGCACTGATCTTTTCTTATCTGAGACATCAAGAGTACAAGAACGATAAACCTGCGATTATCTTTTCTGAAGAGGTCAAGATAACAGCTGAACCCAACAATCGAAGCCAAGCGGTCTTCATCTTGCATGAAGGCACCAAAGTCAATGTACTTGACCAATATGATGGATGGAGTAAAATCAAGATAGCCGATGGGCAGACAGGTTGGATGCCCACCGAAAACCTAAAATCTCTAAAAGATTTTTGATCACCTTCAGCATTATTTGCAAAAGTATTACTTTTAAATATGCTTCAAAACCCCTATTTTAAAGCCTAAATAAAAGCATCGTTGTTATGTTATACTATAAAGATATTCTTGAAAAGAACAAAAAATGGGCGGCCGAGAAACTTGCCAGCAATCCTGAATATTTCAGTGAAATGTCAAAGGGGCAGCACCCTCCGTTGCTGTGGCTGGGCTGCGCTGACAGCAGGGTACCCTCGAGCGAGATCATAGGGGCTGAACCTGGCGAGGTCTTTACCCATAGAAATATTGCCAATATGGCCATACATACAGACATCAATATGCTCAGTGTGCTCGAATATGCGGTCAATGCCCTTAAAGTAAGGCACATTATTGTATGCGGGCACTATGGCTGTGGAGGCGTGAAAGCAGCCATGGGGAACAGTACTGTCGGGTTTGTAGGCAAGTGGATACGCCATATCAAAGACATCTATGCCAAATATAGAGAAGAGCTTGAGGCTATCGACGATGAAAATAAAAGGTGGGATCGTCTGGTAGAATTGAACGTCAAGGAACAGGTTGCAGACCTTGCCAAAACCTCGATAGTACAAAATGCCTGGAAAGAAGGTCAGTTTCTTCATCTTCATGGTTGGGTATATGACATTAAAACGGGTATTGCGAACGATATGGAAATCAGCATGAACGATGTCACACAATTAGATGACATCTATCACATACGACCAGATTAAGGTTCTCTTATTGCCAATCCGATATTCACAAACAATCTTTCTTTAAATCAACAATATGAAGAATCTTTTCGCCCATTTTAGGGGCGATCTTTTTGGAGGCATCACCGCAGGTATCGTAGCACTACCCTTGGCACTTGCGTTCGGGGTGAGTTCAGGGTTGGGCCCAAGTGCCGGATTATACGGAGCGATATTCATCAGTTTTTTTGCCGCCTTGTTCGGAGGAACAAACACCCAAATATCTGGCCCGACAGCACCCATGACAGCTGTAAGCATGGTCATCATTGCAGGTATATTGGCCGTAAACGATGGTGATGTGGGCAAAGCGCTGCCCATCATACTGGCAGTTTTTCTTTTGGCCGGATTGATGCAGATAGGATTGGGAATCATAGGGCTTGGTAAATACATCAAGTATATTCCCTACCCAGTGGTCTCGGGGTTCATGACAGCCATCGGGGTCATCATACTGGTCACCCAGATTCTTCCAGCGGTAGGGTACTATCCAAAAGAAGACAACGATTATGTGTCAGAGTATATACCGGCAGCAGAAGAGGAGATTTTAGAGAACATTCTCAAAGAAGAGGCCGGTGAGGGCATTTTGGTACTGGAAGATTTTGAGGAAACCATTCGAAGGGCAGAAATGACCACTGAGGCCGATATACTCAAAGAATCACAAACCCTTGCCGCCAAAGATGCCTCTGGGGTAGTAGGTACCATCAAGGTATTGCCCAGAGCCTTGAAAAATATCGATTGGCTTGAGTTGGTCTTGGCCTTGGCGACCATTTTTATCATTTATGGGTTCAAACGCATTACCACGGCCGTACCGAGCACCCTGGTCGCCTTGATAGTCGTTTCGGGGGTTGCCTTTGGATTCGGACTCGATTACCGCCCTATTGAACAGATTCCTGAAGGGTTGCCAATCTTGCAGATGGACATTTTTACCCAATTCAAATTGACGGCCATTACACCCTATATTTTTACGGCCCTTACCTTGGCCCTTTTGGGGGCGATCGACTCATTGCTGACCTCTGTGGTCGCCGATAATATGACCAATACCAAGCACAAACCCAACAAAGAACTGGTAGGGCAAGGCATAGGCAATAGTATAGCGGCCGTTTTTGGCGGTATTCCCGGGGCCGGTGCCACCATACGTACGGTGGTCAATATCAATTCAGGGGGCAAGACCCGCCTTTCGGGTATGATCGCCGGTGTTTTGCTTTTGCTCATTTTGCTCGCTCTTGGTCCTGTGGCCTCACAAATTCCTGCGGCGGTTTTGGCCGGTATTTTGGTCACTGTGGGTATCGGGGTAATGGATTATAAGGGCCTAAAGGCCATTCCTTACCTGCCAAAAGACATAAAGCTGGGCCCATTGAAGCTCAGTTCTGAGGTCATTATCATGTTGACGGTCTTGGTTTTGTCGTCGATATGGAATTTGGTCTATGCCGTGGGCATTGGCCTGGTCATCGCATCTTTGATGTTCATGAAGAAAATCGGGGATTTGACGGCCAAACGATCAGATGTTAAACCACTGCACGAACAGCCTTGGGCAGATGAAAAAGGTTTTCCGGAAAAACTCAAGGAAGAGGTCGTCATCAAGCACATCAAGGGGCCCCTTTTCTTCGGATCCACAAGTGATTTTCAGCAATTGGCGCTACAGATACCACATTTTGCCTCAACGGTCGTTATCAGAATGGATCGGATGCAGTATATGGACCAGTCTGGTCTTTATGCCATGGAAGATGTCTTGCAAGACCTCAAAAGAAATGGTAAGACCGCTCTCTTGGTGGGTATTTTAGATCAACCGAGATATATGATGGAGCGCATTGATATTATCCCCGATTTGATTCCCGAAGAACATGTTTTTGAAAATGTTGATGATTGTATTGATTGGGTCAAAGAAAATGTGGAGGATGTCATATAAAAATCTATGGCATCAAATTGCTGTTGAAATATTCTTGACCTGATAGAACGGCTAATGCTTTTACCTCATTTTCTTGTACAATTCATTAAATTTGTCGGCCAATAAGGCCGCCAAGAATGATAGATACCATAAAACAATATTTACAAGAAGTTGAGGGTTTTACCTCTACATCAAAAGAGGAGATCGAAACGTTCAGAATTAAGTATTTGGGCAAAAAAGGCCTTTTGAACGAGTTTTTTGCCGAGTTCAAAAATGTGCCCGCAGCACAAAAAAAAGAGTTTGGCCAGGTCATCAACGAGTTGAAAAAAGCCGCTACCGAAAAAGTCGATGCACTTCAAGAGGCATTGAAAGACCAAAATAATCTTACAGGAAAATATGATGACCTTACCAAGCCTGGCGAACCTGTTGAAATTGGGGCCCGGCATCCCATATCAATAGTAAAAAACCAAATAATCGATATTTTTTCTAGGATAGGTTTCAATGTGTCAGAAGGGCCTGAAATTGAAGATGATTGGCATAATTTCACGGCGCTGAACCTGCCAGAATACCATCCTGCCCGCGACATGCAAGATACGTTCTTCATACAGACCGATCCCGATATTCTCTTGCGAACACACACCTCTTCGGTTCAGGTACGCTATATGGAAAAGCATAAGCCCCCCATTCGTACCATTTCACCGGGCCGTGTTTATCGCAATGAGGCCATTTCGGCGCGTTCGCACTGCTTTTTTCACCAGGTAGAAGGTCTTTATGTTGACAAAAACGTTTCATTTGCCGACTTAAAACAGACGTTACAATATTTCACTACAGAAATGTTCGGCAAGTCAAAGATTCGACTGCGCCCCTCTTACTTTCCTTTTACAGAACCCAGTGCCGAAGTCGATGTTTACTGGGGGTTGGAAACCGAGACCGATTACCGTATGACCAAAGGTACCGGTTGGCTTGAAATTATGGGCTGTGGCATGGTAGACCCCAATGTGTTACAGAATTGCGGTATCGACTCAGAGGTTTATTCAGGTTTTGCCTTTGGCATGGGCATTGACCGAATCGCCCTGTTGTTGCACCAAATACCTGACATTCGCTTGCTGAGCGAGAACGATGTGAGATTTTTGGAGCAGTTTAAATCTTCTATTTAGACACTATCTCAAAGGGTATCCCTTAGCGGCCCACCAAGGCCTTACCTCAATGGCCAAACGGCCCGCCTTTACAGCGGGATCCATATTCGCAAGGCTATCGGCCATTTTTAAGGTGGGCACATTGTAAATTGTGATTCCCCGCACCTCACCTTCGTCACCAAAAGGGCCAGAAATGTCAGCATAGCCCTGATCGTACATTTGTTTCAAATGTGCCAAATGAAGCATTTGAAGACTATCGGCCTCTTCTTTTGACTGCGAACGAATGGGCCCGCTTTTTAAAAAGGCCACAAAATATTGCTGCATCAAAATAGTGTCTTTGGTCTCTTCGTCAACAAAATCAACCACTTGATAACCCTCTGAGGTGAGTTTGTTCTTTATTTCCATTATGGTTTTTTCGGCTTTGGCAGAAGCCACTTCAATAGGTTGTTCTGTGGGGTTTTCCGTTTGCTTGCAAGAAACCGTCAACAGTAGGGTCAATGCAAATACATACCTTATTCTTTCCATTGCGTGTATGGATTTTTTGTCAGTTGTGAATTGTAATATTTTATGTTTCCCGTAACTTCTTCACCCAACCAATAGGGTTTTTCGAAGACTTCGTCTTCATGGAAAAGCTCGATCTCGGCGATAACGAGCCCTTTGTTCTCTCCCAAAAACTCATCTACTTCGAAAACATGTCTTCCAAAGGGTATGGTGAACCTGTTTTTTTCCAAGATTGGACCCTCGCATAAATCGATAAGATCGGTCGCTTCGTTCAACGGTATCTCTGTCTCCCATTCAAAACGACTGGTACCCGAATCGTTACCGGCTCCCTTTATGGTCAAGAATCCTTTGCCATCAGCAATTCGTACCCTTACCGTTCGATCTGGATGGGTGTTCAAAAATCCTTGGACCATTCGGGTCTGCGCCTCGGCTTCATGTTTGAAGGTGTCGGTGGTCACCAAAAATTTACGTTCAATTTCGATCATGTTCAGTCCCTTCTGTTTTTGGTGATCATCTCGGACTTTTACCTGCTACTGACCGGCAACTTCGTCTCTGTTTTTAAATAAGGGTACCACGAGCATATAGACAAAACAGAGCGCCAATACCAATAAGCTTCCCGTCACTCCGCTGCTTGAACTTAAGGCGCCCATTATCGGCGGAATTACTGCCCCGCCCACTATGGCCATTACCAATAAACCTGATATCTCGTTGGCTCGTTTGGGCATTCCATTTATAGCGATTGAAAACACAAGTGGAAAAAGGTTTCCTGCGCCCAAGCCGACTATGAAAATACCTGTTTGGGCCATAAGTCCAGAAGTAGAGAACCAAATCAGCAAAATACCTGCCAAGGCCAAAACAGTAGTGGTCACCAAGAAAAATACGGGTTTTAAAAATTGCAATAGAATAGCCCCAACAAACCTACTGATCATGAGGGCGGTAAAATATATGCTAATGCCATAGGAAGCTTTTTCCAAAGAGAATCCATGAAGTTTCATCAAAAATCCTTGAATGTTGGAGTTCATGCCCACATCGGCCCCGACAATGAGAAATATCCCGATGACCATGGCCAGAACAAATTTGTTGGTCAACAACTGCATGCACGACCTGAACGAAGCAGGTGTCTCAGATTTGATGTTTTCCTCTATGCCCGTGCCCGAAAGCCAAAGTGCTGAAACCAATGTGACAAGGGCGTATACGATAAAGACCCATTTCCAGTCTCCATATGTAATGGCGGCATAGGTGGCCAATATGGGGCCCAATAGCGATGTAATGGCTTTTACGAACTGGGCGAGGCTCAGGGAACTCGAAAGCTTTTTTTTGGAAACGACTTCCTGTAACAGCGGATTGGCAGCTACCTGTATGATCGTATTGCCGATGCCTATACCAATGAACGCCACTAAAGCCGAGGCAAACGAATAATAGACAAAAGGAATGAGCAACCCCACCAAAGTGATTACAAGACCAATGTTCATCATACGTTTTTTCCCTATTTTATCTTGAAGTACCCCGACGGGGATCGAGAACACAAAGAACCAGATGAACACCATAAAAGGGAGAAACTGTGCCATGGTGTCTGAAAGATCAAAGTCTTTCTGTACATAGCCGGTGGAAACCCCTACTATGTCTACGAACCCCATAACGATAAATGTTAGGAATACGGGCAATATTTTACTAAGGTTGATTTTTTTTGAAGTCATTTACAATAGTTTAAAGGTTGGGTAAGTCGTCTTTTACCAAATTCCAAAATGTAGGGTCAAAAAGCTTTGCGCTGCCAATGATGGCAGCATCTTCCATTAACGAAGATATCTCAAACCCGATCGTTACATCTACCTTATGCAGTTCACTCTCAAGAGTTGGTAGAAACAAGTCACTGGCTTTGGAAACATTTCCGCCCATGACAAGAATTTGGGGTTGAAATTTTTTAAGAAATGGTATCATGAAATCAGCCATGTTTTTGCCAAATTCCTCAAACAGTTGCCTTGAATGAACGGTATTCGCCTCCGCTATTTCTTTGACCCCAGAAACTTTAATTGAAGAGATTTCTTGATAGCGTGCAACGCACCAACGGGTTGAAAAATAATCGTCGGCAATGCCCGATTTGTAGGGCTTGTCCCAAAGGCAGCCACTTTCGGGAACTTCAGGATGATTTACCAGAGGCACACCATCTTTTATAAATGCCGAACCAAAGCCCGTGCCCAAGGTAACGACAACAACTCTATTATGGTTCTTCGCCTTACCCTGCGTGGCCACGCCCACCCCAAAAGCAGTGGCATCGTTGAGAAACCTCAGCGTCACATTTTCACTATCTATATATTGGGGCAATTCATCTGGTATGGAAACCTTGTACAAACTTTCGTACTTATCGTTTCCTCCCTCGAACATGGCTACCCCGGTCTTATAATGAAAAGGTCCCGGTATGGCAAATCCAACATTTGCCATGTCGACAATATTTGCAGCTTCAATGGTCTTGTTGATGGCCGTACTCCAATCTTTTAAGATAATTTCTTTTGATGCCTTATTATCGATCTTGACCGAATGGGTAGTTCCAGGAAGAATTTCATTGGAACGTAAATCCACTGCGGCACTTGTAATATGACTACCTCCTATATCTACACCAATTGTTATTTGATCATTCATTGTTTATCTATCTATAGTTCTCTTTTGATTTCGATATCATATGTAAAGTAATCGGTGTGGTAATATACAATATTGTATTCAACCGGCCTGTCTCCGGCATCACATACCAAGCGCTCCCGCTTCAATATTGGCATATCAATGGCCACTTCAAGTACCGTGGCCAAATCTTTATCGGCCCTGATGGCACTAATTTTTTCTTTGGACGTAGCCACTAGGGTGTCATGTTGGTTTTCAAGTAATTCATACAATGGAACAGTGAAATCTTCATGCCCAGTAATGCCGACCCGAGGATGAAAATACGATACCGAATACAGGTATTTCGCTTTTTTCGATCCTCTTATCTTTTCCAATTTCCACAACTTCTTAGGTTTAGAAATGCCCAGTGCATCGTACGCCTCATCTATGGCATTTATATGGGAAACATCGATTGCATAGTTGACCACCTCTATACCCTGTTTGCGCATTTCTTTGGTAAAACTGATCCAATTATCAAGTCTTGTCGTTATCCTTTTATTAACGACTTTGGTGCCAACCCCTTTTTTGCGCGCTATCAGCTGTTCATTGACCAAGGTATTGACGGCCTGCCTGACCGTATTTCTTGAAACCCCCAATTTTTTTGCAAGGGTCACTTCATTGGGCAAAAAGCTATTGCCGTTACGGTATTGTTCTTGAACGATCAAAGTTCGTAGATACCCTTCTATTTGTGCATGAAAGGGTATTGGGCTTTTTTGGTCCAGTTTAAAGTCCATCTTTACTTGTTTTGGGCCTTGGCCCATTCTTCCATTCCCTTGATTGACATATACAGTACCCCGGCCGATCCCCTGAACGTTCCCGAACCTTCAGGTTTGTTATCAATCGTGTACCATTCATAAAAACCATCGTTCTTTATCACCCTATCGGTCATGGGCAATAGCTGTTCATACGCCTCCTTGACAAAACCATATCTGACCAATTGTTGGATCATGCGAGCTCCGAACCAGGTCCAATCGCCACCATTTTGATAGCTGTATTCTGGATTCATTATTTTGTTCACGAAAAAACCATCGGGATAAGGCGGATAGAGCGTAAGGCCGATTGATGCTGCACCTGCCTGTTTCACCCTTGACACCATTTCTTCAAGAGACCCCAATACTTCCTCTTCTGACAGTAAGTCTGCTTCTATCGCCACTGCCGTTCCGCCAAAATAATATATTTCATTCTCATTGAAGTCTTGCGGGAAGGGTGAGCCGTTCAAATAAATATGTGGAATGAATTTTTGGTTCTTGTAATCCCATAAATGTGTTCTCGAATTTTCTACCAATTGATCGCGTATAGAAAGCCATTTGCTTTTTGTGTGGGGCAAGAGTTCGACCAAATTGTTCAATGCGATGATCATCATCGCATTATCGTAAATATCAATGGCCCTATGTGTATTTTCATCGAGGTCAACCCCCCAACCATGCTCTGGTTGCACGTCTCCCCAATCTGCGGTAGTGGCACCCCAAAGTAGACCATATTCTTTTGAGAAACGTTCGTTCATAAGAAATTCCATGGCCCATTCCATTCGTTCCGACACGGTCTTATCGCCTATTTCCACATCAAGTATGGTTGTGTCGCCGGTGGCCTTGACATATTTATGAACAGTCTGTACCAAAGAGGTCTCTTGGTCAGTCTCCACCGTATTTTTATGGCCAGCATAGCGGGGTTCCAATTCTGAGTAACTGAAGTCGGTCTCTCCCTCGCCTATCTTTTCTGCAGGGGTAAACCCATCGATAATGTTTCCATCGTCACCCTGCATACGAAAGAAAACAAGAAGATTTTCTTTCAGTTCTTCTTTTGGATATACTTCTGCCGCCAGTTCGATAAAAGTGTTGTAATCACGGATCCAGACTTCACGATAGCCATCTCCCGCATTGAATCCGGTTTTGACAACTGCCAAGGCCCTATCTTTTACTTCTTCAAATTGTTGGTTGGAAAGGATTTTTTCGGCCAGTTCCTTATTCTCTTTATCAGCGACACAGCCAATAAGTAAAAAGCCAAAAAAGAATGGTATCATATTTTTCATCATCTATTATTTTCGGTTGACATTGAGGGGGGTGGGGTTTTTGTGCCCCATTCGGTATCGGGTTCAGAGGCCATTTCAAAAACAAGCTTGCCCCCGTGCATCAATTCACTGTGGTACATCCAGTTTTTGGCAATCGGTTTGCCATTAAATGTAAGTGATTGTACATATAGATTGTTCGGGTGTTGGTTCTTCGTTTCAATAACCAGTTCTTTACCTGGATAATAGTCTTTATCGAGCTGTACGGTTATCTTGTCGAACAGGGGGCTTCCAAACTGAAATGTTGGTTTTGCTGAAGTGTGTCCCTGCACATCGAACAAGCCCATAGAGGCCATGACATACCATGCCCCCAACTGCCCTTGGTCTTCGTCTTGCCCTACGCCATACCCGTGCAAAGGTTCGGTTCCATAGAATTCATTGCAAATGGTGCGAACCCATTTTTGGGTAAGCCAGGGCTTGCCCGAATAGTTGAACAACCAGGCATTGTGCAAACAGGGCTGGTTACCGTGATTGTAAAGTTTTTCTACCCCTGAAAAGCTATGGATCTCTTCTGGGTTACCCCCGAACATACTTTTTTGGGCAGCCGTGAACATGGTTTCCAAGCGTTCATTGAACAAGGGTTTACCGACAAGATCGATAAGGCCTGCAGGGTCATGGGGAACATACCAGGTATATTGGTACGCATTACCCTCTTGAAAACCGTCCCAGCCCCTCATGGGGTCAAAGTCTTCGATAAAAGCGCCGCTTTCGAGCCTAGGGCGTATGAACTTGGTTTCGGGATCGAACAGGTTCTTATAATACCCCGCCTGCTCCATGAGCCTGTCATGGCTTTCCTTGTCTTTCATGCTCTCGGCCATTTGCGCCACGGCGTACGAGCTAAAACTATACTCTAAGGTGTGCGATGCCCCAAAATTGAATACCCAGCCATTAGAGATCACGGTATCTTTATACGATACATACCCATCTTTAATGAAGTGGCTTAAATCATATTTTCCATTGCCCAAATTTCTGCCACGGTATTCAAGTTCATTTTTCAAGGCAGCCTCATAACCATTATTTATATCAAAGTCACGTATGCCCACATTGTAGGCAGAGGCCAACAGAAGACCTTGAAAATTGGTCTGCACGCCATTGGTAAAAACACCGTTGGCCGCCCCATCATGTAGCCAGCCCCTGTCTTTATAAAAATCGATATTCGACTGTACATACTCACTAAAATAATCGGGGTAGGCCAGAGCCCAAAGCTGGCTCAGGTTCCAGAAACCGCCCCATATGCCGTCGGTATTGTAATGGTGGTACTTGGGCTTGCCATCGCTATCTAAAGATGTCTTGCCTATTTTTCCGTCCACCAAGGGATAATCGCCATTGACGTCACTTGAAAGGCCACGACCCAATAGGGCATGGTAAAGCCCTGTATAGAACTTGACCCTATCTTTTTCCCTACCGCCCTCAACGACTATTTTGTTAAGTTTCTTGTTCCAAATGTTTTTGGATTCGTTTTTGATAGTGTCGAAATCTTTTCCCTTGGTCTCGGTTTCCAAATTCAAGCGGGCATTGGCTATCGAAGTATAGCTCAACCCAATTTGCATTTCTAAAATCTCTTCTTGATGCATTGAGAAAGTAAGGTAGAGTCCGTTGTTGATCCCCTTGGTTTTTGTAGCCCCCACATTTTGGACGGAATCGATGAAACTTCCCATCTTTATGGGCTTTTTGCCGAGCTTGGCCACAAAATACATCATTACCCTTTTTTCTGGGTCACAGAATTTCACGTATTCGGGATAGGTCTCGATATAGCCTTCCACCTCATCTCCATTGACAAGTCGGGCATGGGCATCGGTCACATCGCTGCTCTCACCCTGTTTATGCCCGATATCGATAATGAGGTGGGCCTCATCGGTTTTTGGAAAGGTATATCGATGGAGTGCTACCCTTTCGGTCGAGGTCAGTTCTGCCCTTATGTCATAATCGGTCAAATGAACACTGTAATACCCCGCCTCGGCATGTTCGGTTTCTTTATCGAATCTAGATCGATATCCCTCATCAGGATTTTCCAAGGTTCCCGGAACGGTCTTCAACGATCCGATGGTTGGCATAATCACCAATCCCCCGATTTGAAACTCATGAAAATTGCCAAACCCCTCAATGGAGGTATGGCGGTCATCATAGCCCGTGGGGCCCCATCCTCCTTGGCTATTGTACGCATTGGTATGCGGTGCCAGTTTTGCCATGCCGAAGGGTCGGGCCGCAGGTGTATAAAAAAACCATCGGCCATGAACAGAGCCAATCTGTGGATCTACATATTGTACAAGGTCGTGCAAGGGCTTTTTTTCTTCATTCTTGCTTTCGCTACAGCTTGCAAGACACAATAAAAGAAGAAGGACGGTTGTTGCGTATTTCATCATTTTGGGTTTTTTGGCAGTTCGTTCACGCCCCAGCTTTTATTTGGTTGGGGACCCATAATCAATTCCAATACCCCTCCCTTTGTCAACTCACTTGCAGAAAACCAAAAATTGTTCAATTCTACACCGTTAAGGGTCGCTTTTTGTACATATTTATTGAGAAAAGAAGTGTTTTTGGCAATAATGGTGAACGTTTTGCCCCTGCCATATCGATTATTCAAATTAATGGCAGCCTTTTCGAACAGAGGACTGCCAATCTCATAGATGGGAGCTTCTCTCGTACCGCCATCTGTTTGAAAAAGCCCAAGGGAAGACATGATGAACCAAGCGCTCATCTGACCTTGGTCTTCATCGCCCAAATAGGCATTCGACACGCCATAACCGTAATAACGTTGCATGATATCCCTACTCCATTTTTGGGTAAGCCATGGTTTTTTTGCCCAATTGAACAAGTAGGCAAAATGCATTGATTGCTGGTTTCCCTGTATCACGGGGAAATCCCAGTAGAGCTCATTGGGGGCATTGTATCGCCATATATTGCTCACCTCGAAGCCCCCATTCAAACGTTTTACAAATTCGTCTTCCCCAATAATTTCGACAAGGGCTGGAATGTCTTGTGGCACAAAAAACGTGAGTTGCCATGCATTGCCCTCAACAAATTGATGGTTTCCCCCCGTTTTGATGGGGTCAAAATTCTCATACCATGTGCCATCTGAATGTCGAAGCCTGGCATACCCGATTTCAGGGTCAATTGCATTTTTCCACCAATATGCCCTGTCTATAAACGCGGTATATTCTTCTTTTTTATTAAGTGCCTTGGCAAGTTGTGATACCGCAAAATCATCGAACGAATACTCTAACGTATTGGAAAAACGCCCTTTGTTATAGGGCACATAGCGATATTTTAGATACGATTCCAAATCTCTATTGCCTGCGTAACCGTTGCCCACTTTTTCACCGGGAACCGTTTGCATTTTATATATGGCCCTAAAGGCTTTTTCAACATCGAAATCACGTATTCCCATTTGATAGGCCGCCACGATCAGCGGTATTTCATGCTCTGCCACCATAACGGGTATGTACTCCATTCCAGCAGGCCCTTTGGCCAGCCAGCCATTGGCATCGTACATCGCCAGTTGCGATTTCACCCATTTTGAAGACCAGTCGGGAGTGATCAGGTTCCAAAATTGATTAAGATTCCAAAACGTATTCCAAAAGGCATCGCACCCAAGTGCGACGTCGTCAGGATTTTTAAACTTACGTACTTGCTCGGTAGCATCGACCCAACTGCCGTCTACATCACTAAATATGTTACGGCTCACCAATGCCCTGTACATATTGGTATAGAATCGTGTTTTTTCCAATCTATCGTCTGTGGATATCAATACCCTTTCCAACAACTGTTCCCACGATGCTTCATGATGGCTTCGCACCTTATCAAAGCTCCACCCAAATGGTGTTGTAATTTCCTCTTTCAAGTTGAGGGCCGCATTATCAATACTTACAAAAGACAATCCGGTTCTTGTTTGCACCACTTGGGTTTCTTTGGTGTCAAAACCAACAAAGGCAACGACATCTTCAGGATTGACCAACGTAAGCTTATCGACATCATTTGAAGTCGATACATCTTTATTTCCCTTTTCAGGGCCGTCTGCCCAAATGCCAAACCCAGTGATGGGTCTATCAAATTCCATTACAAAATGGAGGGTGTACTCTTGTTCGATCTCATCCCATTCTCTTCGCTTGTCACCATCTTCGACCATCTGCTTTCTGTAATACTGCTCGCCCCAGACCGATGGTGAAACCTGTTTGCTGTACCCTACGATTTTGTAATCGCTTATTTTTTCTAAATGTGCTTCTTTTATGTTATAGCCATATTCAGCAGGTATTTTTAGGTCGACCAATATTCTTGAACCGGGCACATTCTTAGGATAGGTATACCGTTGAAAGCTACATCTTGTTGTGGCCGTAAGCTCTGCCTTGATGTTGTAATCATCTAGTACGACCGAATAATAGCCCAAAGGGGTTTTTTCGGTTTTTTTATCTATACGGGAGCGATACCCGGTATCGGGTTCCCCTTGATTGCCGATTTCAGTAACCAAAGGACCGTTGGTGGGAAACGTGCCCAACCCTGCCATGGTCCATTCATGAATATGGCTGAAGGTTCCGACACTTTCAAAAGTAGGTTGATATCCTGCCTGCCAACCACTATTCTGATTATCGGGACTTATTTTCGCCATTCCGAACGGCATCCAAGGGCCTGGGGCTATCATCCACCTTGAATGGCCCGAACCTATTTTGGTGTCTACGTAGTCTACGAGGCGATTCAATTTTTGTGGTGTTCTTTTGATTGTGCCTTCGTCGACAATCTTTCCGTTCACAAGAACTTTATAATGACTCATTTTTGATTTGCCCACAGATGGCATGGGCACCTCAAAAACATGCCTGCCATTTTCGACCACTTTTCTAAATACATCGTTATCATCCAATTGCACCCTAAGCTCTGGCGTTCCTGATAAATGTTGTGCCTCTAGCAAAAGTGGTTGGAACCTTATGCCATTTTCAAGTAATTCATAGTGGGCAGGTTCTATTTTTTTGATAAATATATTTTTTGGCTTCAGCAAACGCACATCCCCAGAAGCTTCCAATCTAATTTGATCGAACACTAGCCAACTTCCCTCCAAAGTTGTCAACTGAAGCTCGTTGCCCCCCTCGTTTATCAGTTCGGCATCAACGGGAATTTCAATTACTTGCTCTTGAGAATCAGCCATATTCCCTGTTAAGGCATCGGCATTCTTTCCATTTTTTAAACGAAATTTCCATGACTGTCCATTCAGGGACACTTTTAAGAAGGGTGGTTTTTCGGGGCTGCAATCCAAAATATCCACAATAAGTTTCCACGTACTTTTTTTCGTTTTTTTGGCTATGCCGAACAACAGGTTCAATTGATGGGGGCGTATGCCCGATAATCCAGATGTTCCGCCCCAGTAGTCGTCGGCACCGGGCAGCACATAGGGAAAATCTTTGCGCTCTTCTGAATGCCCAATTACAAAAAAACGGTCTTCCCATCCAAAATCCTTCTCCAAAAATTTATTGAACCCTGACGGGGCCAAGGCAAACTCGTTTCCGCTATTGTCTGACCGCCCAATTTGCCAGACTATCTCTTGCTGTGAATAGGCCATGGCCAACAGCATAAGGTTTACGAGCAGACAATATGTTTTTTTTGTTCCCATAGATAATAATCAGCACATTTCGTCTTTTACAAAAGAGACAATGACCCTTGCCTTTGCATTTCCTTTATTGATCAAGCTATAGTTGCCCGCTGCTGCCGGTATGGCAAAAGTCTCCGCGTAATGAAAAACTTGTTCGGCCCCATTGGTGTCCAGCACTATCTTTTCACCCTCGACCAACATCAGTACATGGCACTGCCCTTGGGTGTCAATATGTACTTCATCATCAAAATCATATCGATATATGTCATAAAAATGATCGGGATGTGTGGGCAGGTGTATTTTTTCCCAGTTTTTTCCCGAAGCTTCTACCCTGGGTTTAGATATCAATGTTTCGGCCACCTTTTGGCCCCTTCTTTCAAAATTAAGATTCTCAAATGCCCTTTCAATGTTCAAAGGCCTCGGGTTGCCCTCTAGATCTAACCGTTGCCAGTCATACATTTTGAAAGTAAAAATGTAAGGTGTAGCGCTGATTTCAAGAACCAAATTATCAACCCCCGAACAGTGAACAGTACCATGGGGTATCAAAAAAAGGTCATGCTTTTTGGCAGGGAGCTTTTGTACATATTTCTCAACATCCAATACTTCCTTGCTATTATGGCTATGAACAAGGGCTTCTTTAAATTCTGCGGAATCAATATCTTTTTGAAACCCTAGATATACGTTGGCGCCTTTTCCCGCATCAAGTATGTAATAGGTTTCGTCTTGAGTGAAATTTTCACCAAAATTGTTTTTGATATACGCTGGCGACGGATGGCATTGTACCGATAGATTGCCCCCATCAAATGTGTCAAGAAAATCGAAGCGAATCGGAAATTCATCACCAAATCTCTTTGCTGCCCTGCCCAAGACATTTTCACGCTCTTGATACATGAGCATATCAAACGAGACTTCCAAAAGTAGACCATCACTTTCAAACACCAATCCATTTTCGGGTACTATCATCTCAAAAGACCAGGCATAGTTCGGCACTTTTTGATTTAGGTCTTTTATTTTTCCCTTCATCCATTGACCGCCCCAAACACCGGGTTCAAACCAAGGCCTGACCCTGAAGTACCTTTTTGACATTCTGGCCAAGCCTTTTCTCATCGCATCGCCCATCATCCAAGTAGGATGGTTTGGCCGCTGTTGGTCTACCACAATGGAGATTTGGGGCAATAATCTTTTTTTCTCCCTGTTCAGCACTTCCCAATCAACAAAATAAAAGTGCTTGTACATTTGTTTATGATCTTTGGGGGAACTAAAACCGAGATTGGTTATGGCATTGGCGCGCATTCGATATTGAAGTTCGTTCTTCGGAATGTCGAAATAGACCAAAAAACCTTCAATCGATGTTTGGGCTGCCCCGGTACCATAAATAATATTGCTATCGGCATTTTCATCTAATTCGAGGTTTTTCAACTTCTCTTGATCAAAATACGCAGAGAGACCGATATCGGCCCTGTGTCCAAATAAGGGATCATCTGCTCCCAAAAAAGGTGCTATCAATACTGAAATCTCATTTTCTGGCCTCAAAAAGTCCTTTACGTGAATGAATGATACCTCTTGACCTTTTTCTTGAAGTTCAGCCCCCAGTGAAGTGCATACCTCATGCCAATCAACACCGATATACCCATCAAGAATTACTGTTTTTTTCCCTAGGATCTCTTGGGCCAAACCCTTATATCCTTCGTTGATGACCCCACTTTTAAGAGGAAATGAGGGAAAGATATCATATGATGAATCATTGTGGCCATTCTTGAAAACCGGAAGCAAATATTGAGAAGTCTTTCTTTGCATAGCGCGAGACATACCAAAAGGGCCTCTAAGATACTAATTATGTTTAAACATATGTACATATAAGTTTATTTTCTTGTTTCTCTCCACCAGATTTTTAACAAGGCCAGGGTAGTTCAAAAAGAGTATCGATACCTTTTCCCTTATGGATACGGCTGTTCTAAATGGCCAAGTTGTTCTTCGTACGTGCCCTTTTCGTTGCAAGTTGTCATACATTTATAGTATGGAAATGGATTTCCCTTTACGAAAGATCATTCATGTTGATATGGATGCTTTTTATGCTTCCGTAGAGCAACATGACAATCCAGAACTAAAGGGGAAACCCATAGCCGTAGGAGGCGGTTCAAAACGCGGTGTGGTATCGGCCGCCAGTTATGAGGCACGAAAATTTGGGGTTCGTAGTGCCATGGCTGGCTACATCGCCAAGAAAAACTGTCCAGATCTCATCTTTGTCAAACCCCGATTTGACAGATATAAGGAAGTTTCGCAGCAGGTACGAGACATCTTTTTTGAATATACCGATTTGGTCGAGCCCCTTTCGCTGGATGAAGCTTATTTAGATGTGACCGAAAACAAAAAAGGAAACCCGTCGGCTACCTTGATCGCCAAGGAAATACGACAAAAAATTCTTGAAAAAACAGGATTGACCGCTTCAGCGGGCATATCGATCAACAAGTTCATCGCCAAGGTGGCCAGTGATTACAACAAACCCAACGGACAGAAAACCGTGAACCCAGAGGAGGTCATCCCTTTTTTGGAAGGCCTCGACATTCGAAAATTTTATGGCGTGGGCAAGGTCACTGCCGAAAAAATGTATCGATTGGGCATCTTCAACGGCAAAGACCTAAAAGAAAAGTCACTTGTTTTTTTGAATACCCATTTCGGAAAAAACGGCAAATACTACTACCATGTGGTTCGCGGTCAGCACAACAGTGCCGTGAAGCCACATCGTACCCCGAAGTCAGTGGGGGCCGAACGCACTTTTAGTGAAAACCTGAGCAGCGAAATCTTTATGTTGGAACGTTTAGAGAATATCTCACAAGAACTGGAGCGTCGCCTAAAAAAATCAAAAATCGCCGGAAAAACGGTGACTTTAAAGATCAAGTACAGCGATTTCACCTTACAGACCCGCAGTAAGACCCTGCCCTATTTCATTTCTGAAAAGGCCATGATCCTAGAAATGGCAAAAGAGCTTTTGTACCAGTCTTCTCTAGAAAACTCTGTACGGCTTTTGGGTATATCGCTTTCAAATCTGAATACCCCAGACAAGAAGTCAGAACCAAAGGAAAATTCAATCTCGGTACAGCTAAGATTTGATTTTTAACGAAAAAAAGCTGGTAGACAAACCGGTCTTTCTTAACTTTGAAGGCATGTCAGCCCCAGATATCGCCCTTCACATCTTAAAAACAGCCGGTTCACTCTTTTACAGAAACGGATACCACAATACCGGAATCAATGAAATCATAAAAGAAGCCGGCATTGCCAAAGCCACACTGTATAATCATTTTGAATCAAAAGATGCTATTTGTATCGCTTATCTTGAAGATAGGCATCGCAGCTTTATTTCTGCACTAAAGGCCTATGCAGAGCGTCGCGAAATAGGCAAACCAGCCCTAATGGCCATTTTTGATTATTTGATCGATGTGTATCGAAATAGTGCTTTTTATGGCTGTTGGGCTTCAAGAATTTATGGTGAACTGCCACAAGAAAATCGAAAAATTGCCGAGGTCATTCGCCAACAAAAAAAGGATTTGTTGCTGTTTTTAGAAGGGTTGGTGCGACGTAACTTCGTGAATATTTCAAAGGCCGAGGTCGAAAAAATATCAGGGGGTCTCTATCTGCTTTATGAAAGTGCCATGACGGAAAGCTATGTGCACAAAAGCGATTGGCCTATTTACCTTGCAAAGAATATGGCCCCTAGTTTGTTCAATGGGGTTCAATGGGCAGAAAAAAGCCCCGACTAAAAATGTCGGGGCTTTCAACTATTTAGATCGACCTACTCTACAATCAAAAGATTGTCTGTCGCCGTTGGGTTCAATGGGCAAAAATAAATGTACTCTCCCTTTTCAAGCTTAGTGGGTTTTGATTTTTGGGTATCACCCGTTTTTACCGGTGCGGTAACATAAGCGGTCTGAATATGGTTTTCAGGTTTGCTGATATCCTTTCCCTTCTTTACCAATACAAAGCCCACATTGTGGTCAATACCATTGTTCTTGATCTCGAAAACATAGGTGCCTTCATTGACGGTCAAACTCTTTTTGGTAAATTCTCCCGGGGTTTGTTCCAACTCAATGGTCTTCATCGATTTATCGACCATGCTGTCTTGTGCATTTGCGTTAAGCACTACACCTATTGTCAAAACTAAAATTGCGATTACTTTTTTCATTTTTACGTATTTAGATTTATTGTTGAATTCTACTATACTGTTGCTGCTTCTAAGGGTTGCGCTACAGGAAAATCAATGGGCACATCAGTCGTTTTGTGCAGATAGTTTGAAATGGTTTTGTCACCGACCAATACTATGGTATCGACCAAATTTTCTTTGGTCCATCCGGCAGCAAAGAAATTCTCGACCACTTCTGCATCTGTTGCCCCTCTATTTTCGGTGATGTTTTTGGCCAAACGTGCCAAAGCATCCAGTTTGTTGTCAAAAGAAGCCTTGCCCAGACGCAGTTCTATTATTTGGTCATCGCTGAAACCGTTCATCTTACCGATGGCGGTATGCGCAGACAAACAGTACGAACAGCCGTTCACTTGGCTCACCGCTAGGTTTACGACTTCTTTCTCTTTAGCGCTCAATGAAGTCTTTGCGCCTGAAAGTGTCAAATAATTGCCAAGTGCATTTTTTGAATACGCATATGTGGCATATAGATTGGGTACAAAGCCCACGGCTTTTTCAAGCGTATCGAACAAGGCTTGGTTGTTTTCACTTACTTCTTCCCTTCTGGGTACATTAAATGTGCTCATGATCTTAATTGTTTATAGGATTATTATTCTGATTAAAAATTCTTTATAAAAGGTTTCTCGGCATCACAGTAGAAATCATGGTGGTATTTCTTGTTGCAATGTTCTTCTATGGCAACGGACGGCGTTGTCGAGGCTTTATTTGTTCTGAAAATCTCAATGAGATTAAAAAGCGATCTCTGTGCGTTCATCATTCTTGTTTTTAAACTATGGCACAAAGATGTACTGAAATAGAAGGCAGGTGTTAGGAGCGATTTCCCGACCGCTTGTCAAAATTTCCCTTAGGCAGATAAATTCAGGCTTTCTCTATACTCTGAGGGAGTGGTTTGGGTCATCTTTCTGAAAAATCGGCTAAAATGGGCCGGGTCGTTGAACCCAAGTTCATAGGCGATTTCTTGGTTTTGTTTATCGGTAAAGTGAATCAATCGTTTGGCCTCAAGTGCCAATCGTTCAAGAATGATCTGCTGTGGCGTTTTCTGGTTATAGATTGCAAAAAGATTGGAGAGTGTCTTCGGCGACTTATATAACATATCGGCATATTCGCCCACTTTTCTTTTTGTCTTATAATGTACGTCGACCAAAAAATTGAATTTTCTAATAATATCGATTTGGTCGTTGTTGAGTTCTTTAACGATAAGCTGTTCTTTCGCCAGTCTCGTGCACATTATGATAAGACGCTTAAGCAACATCTGCAGCATATCGCCCTGAATTTTATCTGAGGTCATAAACTCTTCCATGAAGATCTCATACAATAAATTGAAGCGTTGTCGCTGCGCTTCTGGAATGGTGACTATCGGTATGTCTTGGGTGCCAAAAAAGAGTATGCCGTTGCACGAGACCTCACTATCATGGTCATTGATACAATAAAATTCACGATTGAAGACGAATGCGGCAATTGGCTGTTTTGTGCGTTCAAATGATACATGCTGCAGGTAGGTCAGTGTGACCAACTGCCTTGGTTGCAGCACAATCTCTTGGCCATCCAAAGAGAAGGAGACGGGTTGGTCTTGACGGTTCCAAAGAAACTTAATGGTGTCTTTGGTAATGGTAAAGGCGTTTTGGTCTTTTTTGATGTTGTCGGTAAACCCTAGAAGGGCCCCAATTTTAGAATCGCGATATTCAAATTTCATATGATGATGACCTGTTTCTTATATATTGTTCTATTTTTTTGTTTATCCTTACACCCTATGATTCTCCCTAAACCAGATAATCGTTGAACAAAAAGGTTAATACGGCCCAAATATTTATTCATCCTCAGTGTTTTTTGTAGTATTGATACCATAATAGAAGGTATTTATTACAGATAATCTGAATATCCCAATTTTTGGAAGATGAAAGAATTTGAAGTCTATGATTCTGCGGCACAACGATTTTATGATACACTAACGATCAAAAGCCCTCCCTTGGCCTCTTGGGATTTCTATGCCATGCATTTCGATACTATCTGTAATAATTATCTAGACATCTCTCTTTTGAAAAACATTGCAAAAAGGAATAAGTGGAGCGCATCGCAACCTTTTGAAGACCATTTGCTCAATGACGGTCTTGTAATCGTGGTCACCGATGCACAATTGCGAATTGTTCATGCAACCCATAATATTTTCTCCATGACCGGTTATAGCCCCGAAGAAATTTTGGGCAAACGACCCAAAATCTTTCAAGGCAAGGATACCTGCCAAAAAACATCAAAAAGAATCGGGGAAGCTATAAAGAAAAGAGAGCCTTTTGAAGAGACCATACTAAATTATAGAAAAGACGGAAGCACGTACAACTGTCGAATTCTTGCAGAACCGATCTATAACACCTCGGGCGATGTGATCAACTTCATTGCCTACGAAAAAGAAGTAGCCTAAAAACTACAGGTCTCTATTTCTGTGACCCGTAAGGTATTCACCATTCCTTTATCTTTTATGGGCATGGCTGCAAGGCTAATGAGCATATCGCCCACATCTAAAAACCCTTTTTTACAGGCAATGGCGTTCACATCTTCAATGGTCTCATCGGTAGAGACATATCTATCATAATAAAAGGCCTTGACCCCCCATAACAAGTTTAATTGTGTAAGTATTCGTTTGTTTGAAGTGAAGACCAGTATATGGGCGCTTGGCCGCCAAGCTGAGATTTGAAAAGCCGTATAGCCACTATTGGTAAGGGTAGAAATAGCTTTGGCCTGTATCTCATTGGCCATTAAAGCTGCATGATAGCAGACCGATTTGGTGATGTACCTCTTGGTTCGAATATGGGGCGGATTTTGAGGAACCGTTATCAAACTTGACCCTTCGACGCTTTTTAAGATACTGGTCATCTTCTCGATTACCTGAATCGGATAGTTGCCCACCGAGGTTTCTCCTGAAAGCATTACGGCATCGGCCCCATCCATGACCGAGTTGGCCACATCATTTACTTCGGCCCTGGTAGGGGTGAGGCTCGTGATCATGGTTTCCATCATCTGGGTAGCGATGATTACGGGTATTCTCGCCTTTTTGGCACGCAATACCAGTTTCTTTTGAATCAGCGGTACTTCTTGGGCAGGAATTTCGACGCCCAAATCGCCACGGGCAACCATCATTCCATCACAATAGGCGACTATCTTATCAATATTTTCGACTGCCTCCGGCTTTTCGATCTTGGCAATGATAGGTATTTTATGTTCTGAATGCTCTTTAACAAGATTCTGTAGATCGATAAGGTCTTGACTATGGCGAACGAATGAAAGGGCGATCCAATCAACCTCTTGCTTGACGGCAAAAATGGCATCTTTGATATCTTTTTCGGTCAACGCCGGAAGTGAGATGTTCGTATTGGGTAAATTGACCCCCTTTTTTGACTTCAATGGCCCCCCTTGAACAACCTTGGCCTTCACTTCATCTTTTGAGTTTGACGATAGCACCTCGAAAATCAGTTTGCCATCATCAAGAAGAATTCGCTCACCGGGCTTTACATCTTTGGGAAAGTTTTTATAGTTCATGTATACCCGCTCAGCATTTCCCTCAAAGGGTTCTCCGGTAACAAAAGAAATTTCATCGTCGGGTGCCACGACAACCTCACCGCCCATGACCCCCACCCTGAGCTTCGGACCCTGTAGATCTGCCAAAATGGCGGTATTTGTACCGAGTTCTTTATTCAGATCTCGGATCAGGTCGATACGTTCGACCACGTCATCATAATTCGCATGTGAAAAATTGATGCGAAAGACATCTACCCCAGCCTCTATCATACTCTTAAGCGTTTCACGCCTATTCGTAGCGGGCCCTAAAGTGGCCACAATCTTGGTCTTTTTCTTGGTCGGCATTTTCAAAAAATTAGGTTTGCCTTAGACTTTAACATATCGGCCTCTAGCCCATAGGCCATGACCACGCCCGAAATTAAATTGATGCTCTGCGCCATTTGCGCAATTTTTGAGTCTTGATCTGTACAGATCTTCAAAAAGTAATCAACTTCTTTTCGCTCTTGCACCAAATAATATGCTCTCATAGACGTATCAAACTCGAAAAGGCCATCAGACCTTTGACTTTCATCGATTCTACACTTGTTCCCAAATAAGACGTACTCACAATCACTCACTTCATCATGCCAATCAAAAACAGGAAAAGATATGCCATTGTTGAGTTGCCGGTCTTTTTGATTTCGCTGCAAACGAAGTCCCTGATGCTTGTTGAGCGCATAAGCCAACGTATAGTCGTTCAAACTGCTATGAATAGCAATAAGGTCGAATGAATCGTAGAACAGCTCAGCCGATATCTTGTGGGTTGTCAACATTAAATCAAAGCGAATTGTAAATATAAAGCTATTGAGACAACTTCCCTAGAAGATAACGTTAGTTTAAACCATAGAAGCGTTACGAAAACGTTTGCGTTTTACTTATTTCATGATTGAGCCGCTTCAATTTTGTTCTGTAGTGCAAAGTAGGCACGCTTTGATGCTTTTTCTTCTGCTTTTTTCTTTGAGGTGGCCCTTGCCTTGGCCGCTATTTTGTCTTCTATTGAAAGTTTAACCGCAAAATGTTTCAACTCATCATTGCCCGTGTCTTCATAGACATCGTAATGGAAATTCTTTTTTTGCTTCTGACACCATTCAATGACCAAGCTCTTATAGCTAATGACCTTTCCTTCCAATTGTTCAATATCAACATAAGGTTCAATGACCCTTTCATGAATAAACTTCTCACAGTAGTGATATCCACGGTCTAAATAGATGGCTCCGACCACTGCTTCAAACACATTGCCATGTATGTTTTCACCAAAATGTGATTTCGGTATTCTACTTTCTACATGTTTGAGCAAGTTGAGGTCTTTGCCCAATTCATTTAAGTGTTTTCGACTGACGATCTTTGAGCGCATTTTGGTCAGATAGCCCTCATCTCCATTGGGAACTTCACTGTATAGGTGTTTTGAGATGATGGTGCCCAGCATCGCATCGCCCAAAAACTCGAGGCGTTCATAGTTCAAGGGGTTGCCATCAACATCCCTTTTATTCAAAGATCGGTGTAAAAAGGCCTTTTTGTAGATACCGATATCCTTTGGTTTAAAACCAAGAATTTTTTTCATTCCCAAAAAAAAATCCCCGTCCGATTTCGGAAGGGAATTAAATATTTTGGGCGAAAACTTCATTGTTTTCTCAACTTATTTTCTTGAAAAGCACGCAGGCATTATGCCCTCCAAAACCAAAGGTGTTGCTCATCGCTATATTAACCTCCCGTGCTTGCGCCTTGTTCAAGGTAAGGTTGAACTTGGGATCGATGTTCTCATCGACCACACTATGGTTAATGGTAGGTGGTACCAGACTATGCTCTATGGCCAATATCGACGCTATTGCCTCAATTGCACCGGCAGCCCCTAAAAGGTGCCCGGTCATAGACTTGGTAGAGTTAATGTTGATATTGTGCACATGGTCGCCAAACACTTTTGATATTGCTTTTAGCTCTGCCACATCGCCCAAGGGTGTCGAGGTCCCATGGGTGTTGATGGCATCTACTTCTTCAGGTTTGACGCCAGCATTTTCAAGGCAGTTCTCCATCACCTTCACCACTCCGATGCCTTCAGGATGTGGTGCCGTCATATGGTAGGCATCGCTTGAAAGCCCGCCACCGATTACCTCTGCATAAATTTTCGCTCCCCTGGCCTTGGCATGCTCATATTCTTCAAGAATCAAAGCGCCAGCTCCCTCGCCAAGAACAAACCCGTCACGAGTGGCATCAAAGGGTCTTGAGGCGGTCTCGGGACTATCGTTTCTTGTAGAAAGGGCATGCATGGCATTGAAACCGCCCATACCCGCTATGGTCACTGCAGCTTCACTACCTCCTGTCACCACAACTTGACAATGGCCCAAACGTATGTAGTTCAGGGCATCGATCATAGCATTCGCTGAAGAAGCACAGGCAGAGACCGTCGTATAGTTCGGGCCCATGAAACCATATTTGATGGAAATATTGCCAGGTGCAATGTCCGCAATCATCTTAGGGATAAAGAAAGGGTTGAATCTTGGGGTACCGTCACCTTTGGCATACCCAATGACTTCATCTTGAAAGGTTTCAAGCCCTCCAATACCTGCTCCCCAAACAACACCGACTCTGAATTTGTCCAATTTATCGAGGTCAAGACCTGAATCTTTTATTGCCTCTTCTGAAGAAACCAGTGCATATTGGGCAAATCTATCAAGTTTTCGGGCCTCCTTTCTGTCAAAATGGTCTTGTGGGTTATACCCCTTTAGTTCACAGGCAAATTTGGTTTTGAACTTTTCCGTGTCAAAATATGTGATCAGGGCAGAACCGCTTTTTCCATTTTTTAATCCGTCCCAATAGGCATCAATATTGTTGCCAATCGGGGTCAAGGCTCCCAAACCGGTAACTACAACTCGCTTTAACTGCATTGAACTGATTTTTGACCTATTCAGCCTTAAATTAAAAAAAATTATCCATGTGGTTCAATTACCACATGGATAATCTAAAATCTTAGTAAGATATCATAAATTACTTTGCTTCTTCTATATAGCTTATGGCCTGACCGACCGTAGCAATGTTTTCAGCCTGATCATCAGGAATTTGGATGTCGAATTCCTTCTCAAACTCCATGATAAGCTCAACAGTGTCCAAAGAATCTGCACCCAAATCGTTGGTAAAGCTTGCTTCAGGTACTACTTCATTTTCGTCAACACCGAGTTTATCAACGATAATGGCCTTAACTCTTGATGCAATGTCTGACATAGTTATATCGGTTTTTAAATTTAAATCGTTGGCAAAAATAGTAAACTTTGGTTTAAATACACTATTCGGCGATAAAATGTGCTGTAAATTACTGGGTTAAATTCTTTGCCCTTAACTTAGCGGCCCGTTGAAGACACCTATAGTTATCTTGTCTTAGCATGAAAAAACTTATCATCTTGGCATCTGGCTCTGGCTCAAATGCAGAAAACATCATTACGTATTTCAATTCAGGAAATCTTGCGAAAGTTTCATTGGTGTTGACCAATAAATCTGATGCCAAAGTGCTGCAAAGGTGTGAGCGGTTAAATATTCCGGCTTTTTATTTCAACAAGGCCGCCTTTCAATACGGTACATTGTTGAGCCTGCTCAGACATGAAAATCCCGACCTTATCCTTCTGGCAGGTTTTCTTTGGAAAATACCTTCCTCTTTCGTAGAGGCCTTCCCCAATAAAATCATCAACATTCATCCGGCATTGCTTCCCAAATACGGAGGTAAGGGCATGTACGGAAACAGGGTACATGAAGCCGTAAGGGCAAATTCAGAAAAAGAAACCGGCATCACTATCCATTACGTGAACGAACACTATGATGAAGGGGCGATCATCCATCAAGAAAAAGTAGCGCTCAACAGTGAAGACAGTATAGAGAGCATAGCAAAGAAAGTACATGAACTGGAGTACGAGCACTACCCGAAAGTTATTGAAAAACTGTTGCTGGGCGATGGCTAAGAAGAAGTTTTATGTCGTTTGGAAGGGGAAGCGCCCCGGAATCTATGAGTCTTGGGAAGATTGCAAGGCCCAGATCGAAGGCTTCAAGGGCGCACAGTATAAATCTTTTTCCACCTTTCAGGAAGCCAAAAAAGCATTCAACGGCAACTATCTCGAATACAAAGGAAAGAAAGTGGGTAAACCAAGACTTACTCCAGAAGAACTTTTAAAAATCGGCGAGCCAAACTATCACTCTATTGCAGTTGATGCCGCCTCAAGTGGCAATCCTGGCAAAATGGAGTATCAAGGGGTCGATACACGTACCAAAAAGGTGTTGTTCAAGCAAGGGCCTTTTACCGAGGGCACCAGTAATATCGGTGAGTTTCTGGCCCTAGTGCATGGCCTGGCCTTTTTAAAGCAAAAAAAGAGTGATCGTTTACTTTATTCCGATTCCCGTATTGCCATAGGTTGGGTTCAAAAGAAAAAATGTGGCACCAAGCTTCAACAAAACAAAAAGAACAAGAAATTGTTTGAGCTTATTGAACGCGCTGAACACTGGCTAAAGTCCAATCGATACAATACGCCGATCGTCAAGTGGGAGACCAGGGCATGGGGTGAGATTCCTGCAGACTTTGGCCGAAAATAATTGTATCTTTGCACCAAAATTTGCTAAATGGGCAAACTCTTGATTGTGGGCACCATAGCCTTTGATGCCATTGAAACCCCTTTTGGAAAAACGGACAAGATTTTAGGTGGCGCGGCCACTTTCATAGGTATGGCCGCCTCGCAATTTAAGGTTGAATCGGGCATTGTCTCGGTAGTGGGTGACGATCTACCTGAAGACTATTTACAGCTTTTGAGGGACAAAAATATAGACCTTTCAGGTGTTGAAATCGTGAAAGGCGGTAAGACGTTCTTTTGGAAAGGAAAATACCGGAATGACCTTAACACACGAGATACTCTGGTGACGGAACTCAACACCCTCGCTAATTTCGATCCACTTGTGCCCAAAACATTCAAGAATGCCGATGTAGTGATGTTGGGCAATCTTCATCCTGATATTCAGATGAGTGTCATTGACCAAATGTCTGAACGGCCCAAACTTATCGTTCTAGATACCATGAACTTTTGGATGGACAACACGTGGGATGAACTCATGGAGGTGATAGCCAAAATCGATGTCATTACCATCAATGACGAGGAAGCACGGCAATTGACACATGAACACTCATTGGTCAAGGCAGCCTCAAAAATACAGGCCATGGGCCCAAAATATGTGGTCATCAAAAAGGGAGAGCACGGTGCGCTCCTGTTTCATCAAGATCATATCTTTTTTGCCCCTGCATTGCCAATTAAAGAGGTCTTCGACCCAACAGGTGCCGGTGACACCTTTGCCGGGGGCTTTGTCGGGTATCTCGCCGAAACAAAGAACATAACGTTTGAGAATTTGAAGAACGCCGTTATACATGGATCGAACCTTGCCTCTTTCTGTGTAGAAAAGTTCGGTGTCGACCGTATGTTGCACTTGCAAAAGAAAGAAGTCAACGACCGACTATTGCAATTTAAAGAATTGACCCAATTTAATATTGAACTAAAACAACCCCAAACCCTGTGATCAATGGGTTTCATATTTTTGTGAGATGAGTGATGCTATCAAGCACGAATGCGGGATTTCGCTGATACGGCTGCTAAAACCCTTAGAATATTACCAAGAAAAATACGGGTCGGCTTTTTACGGTGTCAACAAGATGTACCTGATGATGGAAAAACAGCACAACCGAGGCCAAGATGGTGCCGGTTTTGCCAGCATCAAACTGAACATGGCCCCTGGTGAGCGATATATGAGCAGGGTACGATCGGCCGAAGCGCAGCCCATTCAAGATATTTTTGATCAAATCAATGCAAGGGTCAATTCGGTCATTTCTGAAAACGTTGACAAAACCTCTGATGTGGCCTGGCAGAAAAAAAACATTCCCTATATCGGCGAACTACTTTTGGGACACGTACGGTATGGTACCTTTGGCAAAAACAGCATCGAAAGTGTACACCCTTTTTTAAGGCAGAACAATTGGATGCACCGTAACCTCATCGTGGCCGGTAATTTCAATATGACCAATGTGGATGAACTCTTTGGAAATTTGGTCGAACTGGGGCAACACCCAAAAGAAATGGTAGACACCGTCACGGTTATGGAAAAAATCGGTCATTTTTTAGACGATGCCGTGGCAAAGCTTTACAAAGAAATCAAAAAAGAAGGTTTCAACAAGCGAGAAGCTTCCCCGATGATCGCCAAAAGGTTAAATGTGGCCAAAGTATTGAAAAAGTCTTCCAAAAACTGGGATGGCGGTTACACTATGGCTGGGCTTTTAGGCCACGGCGATGCCTTTGTGTTGAGGGATCCGGCGGGCATTCGGCCAGCTTATCACTATCAAGATGACGAAATTGTCGTGGTGGCTTCAGAACGGCCTGCCATTCAAACGGTTTTCAACGTTCCCTACGAAAGCGTAAAAGAACTCGATCCAGGGCACGCCGTTATCATCAAAAAGAATGGCTCCACATCCATCAGGGAAATCATTCGGCCCGTAGAAAAAAAATCATGTTCATTCGAGCGTATTTACTTCTCTAGGGGCAGTGACAAAGAAATCTATGGAGAGCGTAAAAAATTGGGACAGTTATTGTTTCCCCAAATATTGCAGGCGGTTGACGGCGACTTGTTGAACACCGTGTTCTCATATATTCCAAATACGGCTGAAACTTCCTTTTTCGGAATGGTGAAAGAGGCACAAAACTATTTGAACAAAAAAAAGGAAGAACAGATTTTGGCCTTGGGCCAGGATATTACCAAAGAGCAACTGCACAAAATTCTTGATATTCGGCCAAGAATCGAAAAAGTGGCCATAAAAGATGCCAAGCTCAGAACGTTTATCACCCAAGACAGCAGTAGGGATGATTTGGTTGCCCACGTTTATGATGTCACCTACGGATCGGTCAAAAAGTCTGACAACCTCGTTATTATTGATGATAGTATTGTTCGGGGCACCACATTGAAAAAGAGTATTCTTAAGATGTTGGACAGATTGAATCCGAAAAAGATAATCGTGGTTTCTTCGGCTCCCCAGATTCGATATCCTGATTGCTATGGCATCGACATGGCCAAGCTCGAAGATTTCGTGGCCTTTAGGGCTGCACTTGCCCTACACAAAGAGCAGGGTACGATGCATATTGTGGATGACATTTATTACAAATGTAAAGAGCAGGTAAAATCTCCAAAAATTGAGCCCGTCAATTATGTGCAGGATTTCTATGCCCCGTTCACCGCTGGACAGATATCTGATAAGATAGCATCAATGCTAAGTCCGAAAGACGTACAGGCAGAAGTACAGATTATATATCAGACCATCGAAAACCTTCATGCCGCTTGCCCAAAGAATCTCGGTGATTGGTACTTTACCGGTGACTACCCTACCCCCGGGGGCAACAAAGTGGTCAATCGTGCTTTCGTGAATTTCTATGAAGGCAAAAACCAGCGTGCTTATTCACAGATTACCGTTTAACCAGAGAAGCATGCTTTTCATCGATGAAAACGGTGTTTTACCGTCTTTTTAGCCCTTAGGAGTAGCAGACTGTTAAATTAGTGCTTGCCATAGCATAAGTAGGTTAAGTTCATGGTAAGATTTGGGGCAAAAAAGGTGGAGACTTCTCCACCTTTTTTATATTCAGGCACTTCCTTTTAAAAATATCCGTAATCCTTTTCTTCATATTTTATAATCCCTTTGTTTTAATCGGGTATTTCAACCGATTAAAGGGGCATTCGTCTAAAAGCTTTTTCGGTTATAAGGGCTTGAAATACATTTGGAAAACCATAGCATAAGTAGGTTAAGTTCATGGTAAGATTTGGGGAAAGAAGGCGGAGCTAGCTCCGCCTTCTTTATGTTTGAAATTCAAGCCGTTAAACAAATTTTTCGATTGAATTTTCTGTCAGAATCTTACGGGAAGCTCAAAAAAATCATTAAATTTTCTTTGTTATTTTACACAATACCAGTAATTTAGTATTGCCATAGCATAAGTAGGTTAAGTTTATGGTAAGATTTGGGACGAAAAGGGTGGGGGCTTCCCCGCCCTTTTCTATTCTATGCTATTGAGCCATTCGCAATAAAAAAAGCGCACCGGTTTCGGCGCGCCTTTTCACTACATTTTTATAGAAATTTCCTATTTGTTCCCTGCATACCGTTTTGCGACCTCATCCCAGTTGATAACATTGAAAAAAGCTGAAATGTAATCGGGCCTTCGGTTCTGATAATTGAGATAGTAAGCATGTTCCCAGACATCCAATCCTAAAATTGGGTGGCCTTCACAGCCTATCTCGGGCATCAATGGGTTATCTTGGTTGGGGGTCGAACAAATCTCGAGTTTTCCGCCTTTATGAACGCACAGCCAAGCCCAGCCTGAGCCAAATCGACTTCCTGCCGCAGCACTGAATTTATCTTTGAACCCATCAAACGAGCCAAAGGCAACATCGATGGCAGTGGCCAACTCGCCCGAAGGGCTTCCTCCCCCATCGGGTGACATTATTTCCCAAAAAAGGCAGTGGTTGTAATAACCGCCGCCATTGTTTCGAACTGCGCCGTTCGACATATCTAAATTCTTCAAAAGATCTTCGATGGTCTTGTGTTCAAGATCGGTGCCACTAATCGCTCCGTTCAATTTTGTGGTATAGCCATTATGGTGCTTGGTATGGTGAATTTCCATAGTACGGGCATCGATATGTGGTTCCAAAGCATCATAGGCATAAGGCAAATTGGGTAATTCAAAAGCCATAATTTTTTCAGTTTTTACGTTAATAATGTTCTGCTTCAAAGGTACAATTTTAACAAATAAATTCCCATAATGTTATGTTAAGAAGCCAATAAGAATCAGTACTTTGCAAATAAAAACTTGTACGGCGAAACCTTTACGATCTTCAATGCTTCTGCAGGTTCTGGCAAGACGTATCAACTTGTCAAAAATTACCTGAAGCTGTTACTTGACCCAAATTCGAAAATCGACCACAGGCATCTATTGGCCATTACTTTCACAAACAAGGCTGTGGGCGAAATGAAAGAGCGGATTTTGGGTAACCTACAACTTTTTTCGCGCCTTTCAGATGTCAAAGAGAGTAGCATGGCAGAAGAACTCTGCAACGAACTTTCCTTGTCAAATGAAGAGCTCGTGCAACGTTCAAGGTCGTTGCTCAAGGTCATTTTGCACAACTATTCACTTTTCGAAATATCGACTATCGATCGGGTCACCCATAACATTATCAGAACCTTTGCACGCGACCTGAAAATATCGCAAAACTTTGAGGTCGTGCTCGATGTCGATTTATTGTTGGAAGAAGCCATAGCCCGCCTTCTGGACAGGGCAGGAACCGATCAGGGACTTACCCGATTTTTACTGGATTTTTCTTTTGAAAAAATCGAGGCGAACAAAAGTTGGAACATTTTCAAAGACTTGTTCGAAACCGGAAAACTGCTCTTTCAAGAAGTGCATTCGAAACACCTGAAACATTTGAAAGACAAGAATCTGGAAGATTTTTTGGCGTTGCAGAAAAAATTGAGGGCCGATATAAGGTCAAAGGAAATACAGATTAAGGAAACCGCCACTGAAGCGTTGCGCACCATTACCTCGAATGACCTTGGGTTTTCAGACTTCAAGGGTGGTTACTTTCCAAAGTTCATGCAAACCCTTAAAGACGAAAATTTCAATATCAACTTCGATGCATCTTGGAAGCAAAACTTTGAAGAAACAGCACTCTACAACAAAACGGCCACAGAGAAGATAAAAGAAAGGCTTGATGCCCTACACCCCAGATTCATCGAACTGTTCAACCATATCAGACAGACCTTTTGGTCAATGACGTTCTTACAAAACTGTTACAAGAACATCGTGCCAATGACAGTGCTGAACGAAATATCGAAAGAGGTCAAGGCAATATTGGCAGAGCGCGATCTATTGCCCATTTCTGAATTCAATACCATCATTGCCGACACCATCAAGAATGAACCCGTTCCCTTCATCTATGAGCGGCTGGGTGAAAAGTTCAGACATTATTTCATCGATGAGTTTCAAGATACTTCTGAAATGCAGTGGAAGAATCTTGTTCCGCTCATAGCCAATGCATTGGAAGGTATGAATGAAAAAGGGCAAAAAGGCTCATTGACCCTTTTGGGCGATGTAAAACAATCTATCTATCGATGGCGGGGCGGCGAGGCCGAGCAGTTCTTGAACCTTATCAACCTACAGGGCAGTCCGTTTGTAGTCGAGCCCTCGATAGAGCCCCTGGCCTCGAATTGGCGAAGCCATGAACAAATCATCAAGCTGAACAATTCGTTTTTTTCACACATTTCAAGGTTTCTCCACAACGAAACCTATCAGCGGCTCTATTCTGAAGGTTCCCGACAAAAAATTCGATCTAAAAAGGGTGGCTTTGTCGAAATCTCCTTTTTGGAAAAAAATGAGGCAGAAGACGAATACTGCAAAAAGGTAATCGACATTGTTCAAAATGCCATCCAAAAAAAGTACGGTTACGGCGACATTTGCATTCTGGTCCGCGATAACCAAAAAGCCGCCTCGATGGCCAATTTTCTAAAACAGCAGAATGTGCCATTGCTGTCGCCAGATTCGCTTTTGCTCAAAAACAATGAGACCATCACTTTTCTTTTGGCACTGTTGACATGGCTCGAAAATTCAGGTGACCAAGAAGCTTCCTTTGAAATTTTGAAATTTCTTTTGCGAGAAGAAGATAATTTGCACGAATCCATCACACAACGTTTAGGCTCGCTCACAGAGTACCTATCAGGGAGCTTTGGGTTTGATCGTAATGGCCTACACTCGAAAACGGTTTATGATATTTTAGAATTGGCTATTGCCAAATTCGACCTTTGGGGCCATTCAGATGCCTATATTTTCACATTGTTGGATGAGGCTTTTTCGGTTCAGCAAAATGAGGGCTCGCAAATTCTTTCTTTTTTGGAATACTGGCGTCTCAATGAAAACAAGATCAGCCTTTCTACCCCTGAGGGTATTGATGCCGTTCAGATTATGACCGTTCATAAAGCAAAGGGACTTGAGTTTGAACTGGTCATTTTTCCATACGCCGATTCAAAATTGGTCGATACCAAGCCAAAGAAATTATGGATGCCGGTGAATACCGGTGACTTTTTGGGTTTCGACCGTGTTTTATTGAATTCGAACAAGAAAATGGCACATATGGGCAACCCGATCGCAACATTGTACCAAGAAGAACTTGAAAAAGCCCAACTCGATGCCTTCAACGTGCTCTATGTGGCCATGACCAGGGCAATAAATGCGTTGTATATACTTTGCCCTCTAGGGGTCTCCTCAAAACCGGACAATTATTCCGGACTTTTCAAGGATTATCTTTTGGAAAAAGGCCTTTGGCAAGATGGACGGTTGCAATATAGCTTTGGAAGTCTTACCGAAAAGACGGAAAGAGTGGTAGACAGAATTCCTGACACTGTTGCCATGCGGCCCACTGCCATAGAGCATTCAAATTTGAAAATAGCAGTTTCAAATCGTGCATTCATGTCTGCCGAAAGAAAAGAAGCCATCTCAAAAGGTAATCTTGTTCATGACGTTTTAAGTCAGATCAAGTATGGCAAAGATGTGCCCCAAGCTTTGGCCAACATGGCATCTCAGCATACGCTTGCTGAAGAAGAACTGGTGTATTTACAGAAAAAGTTGGACGATGTGGTGCAACGTCCTGAATTATCACCCTTCTTTTCAGAAGACAATGATGTCTTCAATGAACAAGAAATCATTACCGCCGAGGGAAATCTTCTGCGCCCAGATAGGATCGTGATAAAGAAAAACAAGGTGTCGTTGATCGACTATAAGACCGGGAGTCCCTCACCAAAACATCAAATCCAGTTAAATGAATACGCAAAAGCATTGACAGAAATGGGCCTGATAATCGAAAAGAAAGTACTGTTATATATAAATGATACGATAACACCGATATTTGTCTAAAACCATAAAATCTATGTACGGAAAAATAAAGGAACATCTTCAAAACGAACTTGAAGAAATCAAGAAAGCCGGACTGTTCAAAAAAGAGCGCATCATTGCGACACCCCAAGATGCTGTCATCAAGATTTCCACGGGTCAAGAAGTCATCAATTTCTGCGCCAACAACTATTTGGGGCTATCATCGCACCCAGAGGTCATCGCTGCGGCAAAGAAAACGCTTGACACACATGGTTTCGGCATGTCATCAGTACGTTTTATCTGCGGGACCCAAGATATACACAAAGAGCTGGAGGCCAAAATCGCACAATTTTACGGTACTGAAGATACCATATTATATGCTGCGGCCTTTGATGCCAATGGGGGGGTATTTGAGCCACTGCTCACTGCTGAAGATGCCATCATATCAGATTCGTTGAACCATGCCTCCATTATCGATGGGGTTCGGCTCTGCAAGGCCAAGCGTTATCGTTATGCCAATAGTGACATGGCCGACCTTGAAAAACAACTGCAACAGGCCGTTGATGACGGAGCCAGGTTTAAAATAATCGTGACCGATGGTGTTTTTTCAATGGACGGATTATTGGCGCCTTTGGATAGAATCTGCGACCTGTCTGAACAATATGATGCACTGGTCATGATCGATGAGTGCCATGCGGCCGGATTTATTGGGGAGACCGGAAGAGGAACCTTGGAAGAAAAAGGCGTGATGAATCGTATAGACATCATCACCGGTACGCTGGGAAAAGCCCTTGGGGGTGCAATGGGCGGTTATACCACTGGTAAAAAGGAAATCATCGAAATGCTCCGTCAGCGTTCAAGACCTTACCTATTCTCAAATTCACTTGCCCCGGCCATAGTAGGTGCCTCTATTAAGGTATTCGATATGCTTGAAAATGATACCCAACTGCGCGATACCTTGCAAGAAAACACAGAATATTTCAAAAAAGGCCTGAAATCAGCCGGTTTTGATATCATCGATGGTGATTCTGCCATTGTGCCGGTAATGCTCTACGATGCCAAACTATCGCAAAAAATGGCCGATATGCTACTCGAAAAGGGCATCTATGTCATAGGGTTCTTCTATCCCGTTGTGCCCAAGGGCAAAGCTCGAATTCGTGTACAATTATCGGCAGCACATAAAAAGGAACATCTTGATAAAGCGATCGATGCATTTATTGAAGTTGGAAAGGAATTAAATATCGTTTAAGTGCGCAAATTTTTCCATGAAATGCAGGAAAAAAAATAAGTGATTGATTTTGTTAATAGTTTTTAACAACTTACATTTGCAGCTGATAAACACTTAAACTTAAAATTTTGAACATGAAACATCTTAGCAAATTAGTAGCTGTTGCTATTGTCTTTTTTGGCTTGAACAGCATACAGGCGCAAGACGAAAATAATCCTTGGCAGGTGAGCGTTGGGGTGAACGCAATTGATGTTTATCCTACCAATGATTCTGATGCCTCATATCCAACAGGCGGACTTTTCGATGAGTATTTCAATGTAAACGATCACTGGAACATCATCCCTTCGATTTCATACATAGCCGTTTCGAAATACATCGGTGATGGCTTTTCTGTAGGTGCTCGAGGATCGCTTAACAGAATCGAAAAGCTTGGAGATGTTACTGCAGATGACCTATCACATTATGCCATTGATGGTACCATTAAGTATAATATTCTAAAGAACACCAAATTAGATCCCTTTGTTGAAGTGGGCGGTGGTTATACTTGGGTTGATGAAATCGGCGCAGGAACAGTGAATGGTGGCGTTGGTCTCAACTATTGGTTCACCGACAATTTTGGTTTCACGGTTCAGACACAATATAAGCACGCTTTTGAAGACTATGGCGTGAAGCACTTCCAGCACTTGGCTGGCTTCTCTATCCGTTTCGGAGGTACCGATACTGATGGCGATGGCATTTATGACAAAGATGATGCCTGCCCGGAGGTTGCTGGTCTTGAGGCATTCAACGGTTGTCCTGATTCAGACGGTGATGGCATTGAAGATGGTAAAGATGATTGCCCAAATGCCGCTGGCTTAAAAGAATTGAACGGTTGTCCTGATGCTGATGGTGACGGTATCGCTGATAAAGACGATGCATGTCCAAACGAAGCTGGTCTTGAGGCATTGGCTGGATGTCCTGATGCTGACGGCGACGGTGTTGCTGACAAAGATGATCAGTGTCCTAATGAAGCAGGTCCTGCTGAGAACAATGGCTGCCCATGGCCAGATAGTGATGGTGATGGCGTACTTGACAAAGACGATCAATGTCCTGAGGTTGCCGGAACTGTTGCAAACAATGGTTGCCCAGAAGTTACAGAAGAGGTTCAAAAGCAGTTGAACGATTACGCTAGAACTATCTTGTTCGATACTGGCAAAGCTTCTTTGAAGCCTGAATCAACCAGTGTATTTGTTGACATCATCAGAATTCTTAACGAGTATCCAAATGCCAAGTTTACTGTTGAAGGACACACTGATAGTGTTGGTAGCGCCAAATTGAATCAATCGCTTTCAGAAAAACGAGCAAATTCAGTACGTGATTTCTTGATTAACGAAGGTATCGCTTCTGATCGTTTGACCGCTATTGGTTATGGTGAAGATAAGCCAATCGCCACCAACAACACAAGAGCTGGTAGAAGCCAAAACAGAAGGGTTGAAATCAACTTGATAAAGTAAGGCTCAAAAACAATTTTCGATAAAAGAAAAGCTCCGCAAATGCGGAGCTTTTTTTATTTTTAACAATGCGCTCTTTTTTGGAAGATGTTATTGATGATGTTCTCGAGAAACATGTGTCACTGAATCAACTGACATTTGTCTTACCCAGTAAAAGAGCAGGGGTTTTTCTGAGGAAATACTTAGCCGAACGCATAGATAAGCCCATTTTTGCACCTTCGATTCTATCGATAGAAGACTTCATCGGGCAACTATCCAGACTTTCACCTAGTACACAGCAAGAGCTCTTGTTGACCCTATATGAAAGCCTAACCACTTCAGATGAAAAGCCCAAAGAAGACTTTCTATCATTTTTGGGATGGGCACATACTTTATTGCAAGATTTCAATGAAATCGACCGTTACCTGCTCGATTATCGGACCCTGTTCAATTATCTATCTGAAATCCATAGAATTAAAAACTGGAACCTAAAAGCAGAAAAGACCCCTTTGGTTGAAGGCTATGTTAAGTTCTGGCAAAATGCCCATTCAGTATATGAGTCTTTTACCCAAAAACTCATTGAAGAAGGAAAGGCTTATCAGGGGTTGGCCTACCGGCAAGCCAGCAACAACATTGATGGCTACATCGAAACAAATGGCCATAAACATCTATTCATAGGTTTCAACGCCTTGAACACTGCCGAAACACAGATTGTTCAAGCATTTCTTGCGAAAGGCAATGCCGATATCTATTGGGATTTGGATTCTTACTTTCTAAATGACCCCGTACATGATGCCGGACTTTTTATCAGAAGATATAAGAAGGGCTGGCCCTATTTTAGCGGCAATCCACTCAAAGGGATAACCGATAATTTTCTTGGCGAAAAATCGATAAAAATCACAGGGGTCCCCAAAAATATTGCCCAAGCGAAATATGTCGGTCAATTGCTTGAAACAATAAATACCACCAATCCGGGGCAATTGAACAATATGGCCCTTGTTCTAGCTGATGAATCATTGTTGGTGCCGATACTACATGCATTGCCCAAAGAAATTGCCAAAGTCAATGTTACGATGGGCCTATCTTTGGCCGACACACCGTTATATGATTTCTTTACCACGCTGATGAACCTGTCGATCAATAGGTCTAAGCACGGCTGGTACCACAAAGACATACAACTGTTATTGGCAAACCCCTATGCCAAGATATTGTTGCATAAAGCCGGCAATAGTTATGTCTCGATGTTAAAGAGCAAAATATTTTCGCAAAATTTAACGTATCTAAGTCTTTCACATCTCAGATCTGATTCCCCTGATCAGAATACCTTTATATCGATGTTTTTTGCTGAGAGTCTTCCGAACCCCCGGCAGTTCATCAATAATTGCTTAAAAGCCATCCTTTCACTTAAAAAATATTTCGAAAAAGAAAAGAATGCACTTGAATTGCAACAACTTGAACACTTTCACAGTCTTTTCACTACACTGCATGAAAATGTCTTGACCCATTCTTTTTTAAACAACATTGCCATTCTCAAACAACTGTTAGCAAAGCAAGTTTCTGACGTAAAGCTCGATTTTCAAGGAGATTCCATTAAAGGGTTACAAATTTTGGGAATGCTCGAAAGTCGAAATCTCGATTTCGAAACCGTGGTCATTACCTCTGTAAACGAAGGTATCTTGCCTACCGGAAAAACAAACAGTTCATTCATCCCCTTTGATGTAAAAAAAGAATTCGGCCTGCCCACCCACAAAGAAAAAGATGCCATTTACACCTATCATTTCTATCGCCTGTTACAAAGGGCCAAAAACATTCACTTGTTGTACAATACCGAAATCGATACTCTAGAAGGTGGTGAAAAAAGTCGTTTGCTCACACAACTGCTCACAGATGTGAAACTTCAACACTATGTAGAACACAACATTGCCTCACCCATAGTTTCAGCTTCAGAAAAATTCTCGTTTGAAGTACCCAAAACCCCTGGCCTGCTCGATACCCTGAAAATTTTGGCCGAAAAGGGGTTTTCACCCTCGGCATTGGCCAATTACATCGAGAATCCGCTTGGGTTTTACAAAAAGAACGTACTCAAAATAAAGGAAACGGATGGAGTAGAAGAGAACATCGCCGCCAATACGTTTGGCACCATTGTACATGACGCATTGGAAGTGCTCTATCGGCCCTTTGAAAACTCTTTTTTGACTACTTATGCGCTTGAAGAAACAAAGAAAAAAATTGCCCCCACTGTAGAAGAACAGTTTCTGAAATGGTATTCGCCGAACAGCTTAAAAAGTGGGCAAACCCTTATCGTGTTCAATGTAATCACCAAATACTTGCAAAACCTGATCGATAATGAAATATCAGATGCCGAACAACATGAAATAAAAATTTTGGGCATCGAAAAAGAAGTCTCCCTCGATCTAGATATTCAAGAATTGGGGTTCCCTGTTACTTTGAAAGGAAAAATTGATAGGATAGATGAAAAAGATGGGCAATTGCGCATCTTAGACTATAAGACAGGGCGTGTTATTTCTTCAGAGGTCGAAATAACCGATATGAAAAACATTACCCAAGACCCTTCACTCGGCAAAGCCTTTCAGTTGCTTTGCTATAGCCTTCTTTATGCAAAAGAATCAACTATTGGGCATCTGACCGCTGGAATCATTCCTGTCAAAAAAATAAACCCCGAACCCATTATGTTCGCTCTTAAACCGTCTGCGAGAAGCCAACAAAAAGAACATCTGATAGACGCCACACTTCTTGACCGGTTCAAGAGCGGTCTAAAAGAATTGATCGTTTCCCTTTTCAATGTTGATGCCCCATTTGTTGAAGAAGAGGCCTGATTATTTCAAATCTGGCCTTGTCGGCCTCACCTCAACTTTGCTGGGCAACGTTCTCGGGTGTATCATCAAGAGATCGAGAACAATTTGACCAATGTCTTCTGGCTGTATCTTCCAAGCATCTTTTTCAGAGGGGTCATTGTCGTTGAAATAACTGGCCACGGAGCCGGGCATGATGGTGGTGACTTTTATATCATACCTTCTCAAATCAAGCATAGCAGCCTGTGTAAAGCCGACAACGCCAAATTTTGTGGCATTATACCCTGCCCCATTGGCAAAAAAATTGGTGCCGGCAAGACTCGCCAATGACATGAAATACCCTTTTGAGCTTTTTAATGCCTCAACCGAAGCCTTGAGAGTATGAAAAACTCCGGTTAGATTGGTGTTCATCATTTGGTGCCATTGTTCCGGAACCATTTCATCGACCGGGGCGAAGTGACCCACACCTGCATTTGCCAAAACTACATCTAAATGGCCCCACCTCTGAAGAATGGTATTGATGGCCTGTTGCTCATTCTCAAGGCTAGTGACATCTGATTCAAGTGCGAGCACACTCTTTTCGCTTCCCAAGATGGAAGCGGCCTCTTGTACAGTCTTTAACGTTCTTCCGCTTATGGCAACTTTCATTCCTGCATTCAAAAGCGTTTTGGCCACGCCATGGCCAATACCCTTACTACCCCCTGTTATATAGGCAACTTTTCCTTTTAAATCCATCATACAAAATTTGACCCATAAGATATGAACGATGCGCCGTTCGGTGAAAAGCAAAATGTTATTGTTTTCCAAAAACAAAAAAAGCACCTATTGAAAGGTGCCTTTTGTGGAGCATATCGGAGTCGAACCGATGACCTCTACGCTGCCAGCGTAGCGCTCTAGCCAGCTGAGCTAATGCCCCAAAATTATATTTCTTTTCGCCACTTTCTTCAACGGATGAATGGATTCATCCGGGCGGGCTAATGCCCCGAAAGAGAGCGCAAAGGAAATACATTTTGGCCAAGTTTCAAAATGTCTCCTAGGCAAAAGCTAGTCTTTTTTCACACTCAAGACCAACACGGGTATTGGTGCATAGAACTCTGATTTACGAATGGTGTTCTTTTCCCATAGTTTTTTGAAAAATCCGCGTTTTCTTCTGAAAACGCATAGAATATCTGGCTGATTTTTTTGAAAGTGCTCTAAAACGCCTAAATAGGTGGTCGGATTTTCAGAAATGGTCAACTTTTTGCTTAAATCCATCAAAGCGGTATTTACCTGTAAATCATCTTCGGTGTAACCCGGTGTCTTCACCAGTAATAGGTTTACCTCGGTATGATATTTTTCAGTAACCTCAATCAACGGTTGTAAAATCTTATTGTGCTTCAATATCCCTGAACGAAAAGCGCATAGAATATTCTTGATGGGAGAATGCTTGGTGCCTTTTGGTACTATCAGCGTTGGTATTTCGGTCTGCTTGATAATTCGCCCAGAGGTATTTCCCAAATAGAGCTCTTCATTGATGTCATTGCTTCTTGGTGCAATAATGATCAGGTCAATGCCCAATTCTTTTTCAATATCTATCAAGCCATCAATGATGTCGCCGTTGTACGAGGCAATCTTGATGTCAAGACCTCTTGTGTCAACTTTTGAAATGACTTCTTTGATATATGCTTTGCCGCTTTCTGCCACTTTCTCGGTAACCTTGCCCAGATTTCCGGCGCCAGTGGTTACGGTAAACACATCCATAACGTAGATGTTGGCCCCAAAATCTGAAGCGAAATTTACAGCGTACTGAAGTGTCTCATGCGAATTTGGTGACGTGCCCACCGGCACCAATATATTCTTCATAAGCTTGGTTGTTATGATTATGACCTAAATTTACAATTTAATCTACCTTCTTAGATGATCAGACATGCAAAGATATCTGAAATACCTGAAATTTTGATGATTACAAAGGCCTGTGCCCATGCTATGCAGCAAAGAGGCATTTATCAATGGAACGATCACTACCCCTCAGAAACTGCCTTTATGAGGGATGTGGAGCGACAAGAGCTGTATGTTAAGGAGGTGGGCGAAAAAATCATCGGTGCCATTGCCATTTCCACCCTTATCGATGACGAGTACAAATCAGTAGACTGGTTGATCCCCAATGAAAACAACATCTATGTACACCGTCTATGCGTACATCCCAAATTTCAGGGTCATGGCCACGCCCGATCTTTGATGGACTTTGCCGAAAAGTTGGCTCGAACAGGTAAATTTGCATCCATTAGATTAGATACTTTTTCCCAAAACAAAAGAAACCAACGGTTTTATGAAATGAGAGGATATAAAAGATTGGCTGATGTCTACTTTCCAAAACAAAGCGAACATCCTTTTCACTGTTACGAGTTGGTGCTCTGATTACTATGCTTACACGAACCGCTGTCACTTTTAGAAATATAAACAATTTGGCTATCCCCGCTACCATTTCGGGCATAGCAGAACCTGTTCTTTCCATCACAGATACGGCAATTGTCGGCAATATTCCCGTAGATGGGTTGGAATCTTTGGCCGCTGCCGGTATTGTCGGTTCTTTCCTTTCGATGTTGATTTGGGTATTGGGCCAGACCCGTAGTGCCATTTCGGCCATCATCTCACAGTATTTGGGCGCCAAACGAATCAAAGAAGTCGAAAATCTACCTGCCCAGGCCATTTTCTTCAATATTCTATTGAGCTTCGTGATTTTGGGCTCTACCATTTTTATCGTGGAGGATATTTTCAAACTCTTTGAGGCTTCGGGCAAGATTCTTGACTACTGTATCAGTTATTATTCGATTCGGGTATGGGGGTTCCCGCTCACATTGTTCACTTTTGCCGTTTTTGGCATTTTTAGGGGCCTTCAAAATACATTCTATCCTATGGTCATTGCCTTGATTGGGGCCGGACTCAATATTGTTCTTGATTTTATATTGGTGTATGGAATTGAAGATGTCATTCCTGCCATGTACCTAGAGGGCGCTGCATGGGCCAGTCTCATTTCACAGGCGGTCATGGCCATTTTGGTGTTTTTCTTATTGAAAAGCAAGACAAACATCAGTCTAAAGCTTCGTTTTCCATTAAATCATGAGTTAAAACGATTGATTTTTATGAGCCTTAACCTTTTTGTAAGGGCATTGGCCCTGAACGTGGCACTGATTGTCGCGGTCAGGGAGGCCACGGCATTGGGTGACCGATATATCGGCGCACACACCATTGCCATCAATCTATGGCTTTTTGCCGCCTTTTTCATCGATGGCTATGGAGCTGCGGGCAATAGTATGGGCGGCAGGTTATTGGGCGCGAAAGATTATAAAGGTCTATGGAAACTGGCCAAGAAAATAATCGTTTACGGATTGATGGTCAGTCTGGTTCTGATGCTTATCGGCTTTGTTTTTTATTATCCGCTGGGGAGAATATTTTCAAACGAGACCATTGTCTTGAATACCTTTTACAGTATCTTCTTCATTGTTATTCTAGGATTGCCGATGAACACACTGGCCTTTGTTTTTGACGGACTCTTTAAAGGTCTCGGCGAAATGAAGTACCTTAGAAATGTGCTGCTGACGGCCACATTCTTGGGCTTTTTGCCCACGCTGTACATCGGCAAGGCATTGGGCTGGGGATTCTATGCCATTTGGATCGCCTTTGTGGTTTGGATGGCCATAAGGGGCTTTGCGCTGGTGTTTAAATTTAGAAGAAAATTCAGGCCCTTGCTCCAAAAAACTTAATTTTGGACAAAACCATATTATGGGCACAGATCGACCCAACGGAAGTCTTTACACCAAAATTGAAAACAGTATAGCTATCGTAGAATTTGGGCATCCGGCCAGTAATTCGTTTGTCTCGGAATTGCTGCTGCGCTTGGCCGATGCATTTGATACGCTTTCCAGTAATTCAGAAGTATCGCTCATACTCTTAAAATCAGAAGGTGACCGTGCCTTTTGTGCCGGGGCATCTTTTGATGAGCTTCTGGCCATATCCAATTTAAAGGAAGGAAAGGCTTTTTTCAGTGGTTTTGCCCAGGTCATCAACGCCATGCGAAAATGCAAAAAACCCGTTATCGGTCGTGTGCAGGGCAAAACGGTCGGCGGTGGTGTAGGGCTTGCCGCTTCCTGTGACTATGTGTTCGCCACTGAAGCGGCCTCCATAAAATTATCTGAGATCTCAATCGGGATCGCCCCTTTGGTAATCGCCCCGGCCGTGGAAAGAAAAGCTGGAAAAGCCGCACTGGCAGAGCTGGCCTTGAATCCCACAGAGTGGAAAAATGCCTATTGGGCCAAAGAAAAGGGTCTGTATGCCAAAGTCTTTGGATCTATAAAGGAAATGGACAAAGAACTCGATTTTTATCTACAAAAAATGGCCGCTTATAATCCAGAAGCATTGGAAAAAATGAAGAAGGCCCTATGGTTCGGTACCGAACATTGGGATGATTTATTGCTTGAACGTGCCGAACAGTCAGGGCAATTGGCTCTGTCGCCCAATACGAAAGCGGTTCTTTCAGACCTTAAAAAATAGCTATATGGACATTCTATCGTATTTAAACAGTGACCTCGTTTTGCCCTTGTTGGCCGTATTGGTCATTGCGATTTATGTAATCATGCGCATTCGCAATAACCGTCGGTTTAAACGTTGAACCATTTTTTTCAATCAATACCATCTATATGATAAAACATTTTCAATCAATCGGTCTGATTTTACTTTTGATAATGAGCGTGGGTTGCAAACAAAAAGACGTGCCCAAGACAAATGAGCTTATGGATACTCAAGAAAGCCCATCGTATTATGAGGGAGAGCCGCTAAAAGTGGCGGTGATCGGTTTAGTGCATACTCATGTGCATTGGATCTTGGGCAGGGAAAAACTGGGCGACATTGAAATAGTGGGCATAGTAGAGCCCAACCGAGAACTGGCAGAGCGATATGGCAGGCAACATGGCTATTCAATGGATTTGGTCTTTGATTCAATGCCAGCGCTTTATGAAAAAGTCAAACCCGAAGCTGTATTGGCCTTCAATTCCATTTACGGGCATCTAGAAGTGGTCGAGTTTTTTGCCCCAAAAGGGGTTCACGTTATGGTCGAAAAGCCTTTGGCCGTTAATTGGGAGCATGCCCAAAAAATGGCCCGGTTGGCCAAAGAGCACGGGGTGCAGTTGTTGACCAATTACGAAACCTCATGGTACGGCTCAAATGAAAAAGCCTACTCTTTGGTAAAAAAGGAAGAAAAGATAGGCCCCATTCAACGAATGGTATTTCATCACGGTCACCCCGGGCCAATTGAAATTGGTTGCAACGAAGAGTTTTTGGAATGGTTGACAGATCCCGTTTTGAACGGCGGTGGAGCCCTTACCGATTTTGGTTGCTATGGTGCCAATTTGGCCACATGGTTTTTGGAAGGCCAAACCCCAGAAAAAGTGACCTGTACCACGAGACAGTATAAACCTGAACTGTATCCGAAGGTGGAAGATGACGCCACCATCATTTTAGATTATAAAGATGTTCAGGTCATCTTGCAGGCCTCCTGGAACTGGTCGCACAATCGCAAGGATATGGAAGTTTATGGCAAATCAGGCTATGTCATCTGTAAAAATGGAGAGGATATGGAGGTACTCGAAAATGAAAAAGACGGACCAAAGAACATTACTGCTTCCCCACTACCAATGGGTGTTCACGATCCTTTTGCCTACTTGGCCCAAGTGGTCAATAAAAATCTGCCTGTGGATGCCTTTGGGGTTTCCTCCCTTGAAAACAACTTGATTGTCGTACAAATCTTGGAAGCCGCCAAACATGCTGCCGAAACAGGAAAGACGGTGGTTTGGAAAGACTTTTTCACCACTGCTACACCCTAAGTTTGTATTTTTAACCTCTGAATGGATTCAATAACTCTTCCAAAGGGCAAAAAAGCATACTTCGCCAGTGACAACCACTTGGGTGCGCCCACGGCCAAAGAGAGCTTGCCGCGCGAAAAGAAATTTGTGGCCTGGTTGGATAGCATTAAAGAAGATGCAGCCGCCATTTATCTAATGGGCGACCTCTTTGATTTTTGGTTCGAGTACAAAAAAGTAGTGCCAAAAGGCTTTACCCGTACTTTGGGAAAGCTAGCTGAATTGACCGATTCAGGCATTTCCATCACCTATTTTGTTGGCAACCACGACCTTTGGATGAACGGTTATTTTGAGGAAGAACTGAACATTCCCGTATATCACAAACCCCAAGAACTAAAGATAGACAACACTTCTTTTCTGATAGGCCATGGCGATGGGCTTGGTCCGGGTGACAAGGGTTTCAAGCGAATGAAAAAAGTGTTTACGAACCCTGTGGCACAATGGTTCTTTCGGTGGCTGCATCCCGATATGGGGGTTCGGTTGGCACAGCACCTTTCCATCAACAACAAAATCATTTCAGGGGAAGCGGATGCACAGTTTTTGGGCGAAGACAAAGAATGGCTCGTACATTACTGTAAGCGAAAATTGGAAACGAAGCATTATGACTTTTTTGTGTTTGGGCATCGTCACCTTCCCTTAGAAATTGACCTCAATGGCAAGTCGACCTATGTCAATCTAGGTGACTGGATCAACCATTTCACCTATGCCGTTTTTGATGGCGCGCAACTTAAGCTTAAAAAAATAGAATAGAAAGAACGCCGTTAAAAAGTCATCTCCGGATTTGCTTCCTTTGAAATCAACTTTTCTACGGCGTTCCCAAAATCAGGCAATCTATTTATTATAGTGCTGCTTGTGCTGCAGCAACTCTTGCAATCGGAACCCTGAACGGTGAGCAGCTCACATAGTCCAATCCGTTGTCATGGCAGAATTCGACCGATGAAGGCTCGCCCCCATGTTCGCCACAGATGCCCACTTTCAAATCAGGTTTGGTGCTTCGACCCTTCTTAGCGCCCAAGGCCACCAGTTGACCGACACCCTCTTGATCCAAGACCTCAAATGGGTCAGCTTTTAAAATACCTTTTTCAAGATAATATGACATAAACTTGCCCGCGTCATCACGAGAATAGCCAAAGGTCATCTGGGTAAGGTCGTTGGTGCCAAAAGAAAAGAAGTCGGCCCTTTGCGCAATGGCATCTGCCATCAGAGCCGCACGGGGCACTTCTATCATGGTGCCGATCAAATAGTCGACTCGGTCACCATATTCTTGAAAAACGGTCTCGGCCGTTTGCTTGATCACTTCTTCTTGGCTTTCAAATTCTTCCAAAGTACCCACTAATGGGACCATGATCTCGGGCTTTACTTCAATACCTTTTTCTTTTACATTCAAGGCCGCCTCAATAATGGCACGGGTCTGCATCTCGGTGATTTCAGGATAGGTAATGCCCAAACGACAGCCCCTATGCCCCAACATGGGGTTGAACTCGTGCAATTCAGCGACTTTGTTCTTGACGGCCGCCAATGAAATATGCAGGTCTTCTGCCAATTCTTTTTGTGTAGCCAATTGATGGGGAACAAACTCGTGCAATGGTGGATCCAACAATCGAATCGTTACGGGATGCCCGTGTAAGGCCTCGAAAAGTCCTTCAAAGTCATTTCGCTGCATGGGCAACAAGGCCTCTAAAGCCAGTTTTCTGCCCTTTATGGTATCGGCCAAGATCATTTCCCGCATGGTCATGATGCGATTGCCCTCAAAAAACATGTGCTCGGTTCGTGCCAATCCGATGCCCTGCGCCCCAAAATTGCGGGCAGTCTTCGCATCTTTCGGGGTATCGGCATTCGCACGCACTTTCATAGTGGCATATTTGTCGGCCAATGTCATGATTTCGGCAAATTCACCACTGAGCAGTGGTTCCATGGTGGCCACTTTTCCATCGATGATATTTCCTGTGGTGCCGTTGAGGGAAATCCAATCGCCTTCGTGGTATTCGTGCCCATCAACGGTCATCGTTCGTTTTTTATAGTTGATTTTCAAAGCTCCTGCCCCTGAAACACAGCATTTTCCCATGCCCCGGGCCACCACTGCCGCATGCGAGGTCATACCTCCCCTTGCGGTCAAGATGCCTTTGGCAAGGTCCATTCCTTCCAAATCTTCGGGCGAGGTCTCGGTTCGAACCAAAATACTGTTCTTGAACTTATTGGCCTCATCGGCAAAAAAGACGATTTGCCCCGTGGCGGCACCTGGTGAAGCCGGTAATCCTTGGGCGATGACTTTCGCACGTTTCAAAGCGCGTGGATCAAAAACAGGATGCAACAACTCATCTAATTTTTCAGGTAGAATCTGCAATAAGGCTTCTTTTTCGTCAATCATGCCTTCTTTAAGCAGATCTACGGCAATTTTGACCATGGCCGCACCGGTTCGCTTACCGTTTCGTGTTTGCAGAATCCACAATTTGCCGTCTTGAATGGTAAATTCCATATCCTGCATATCACGGTAATGGATTTCCAACTGGTTTTGATATCGGAATAGTTCTTGGTACAATTTGGGCATCACCTCTTGTAGGGATGGATATTTTGCTGCCCTTTCTTTTTCAGAAAGTTTGGCCAATTCTGCCCAATGTTTTGAACCTTCCAATGTGATTTGTTGGGGGGTACGAACACCGGCCACCACATCTTCACCTTGTGCGTTGATCAAGTACTCGCCATTGAACTGATTGGCCCCTGTGGCGGCATCTCTGGTGAAACAGACACCTGTGGCCGAATTTTCACCCATGTTACCGAATACCATGGCCTGTACATTTACCGCAGTGCCCCAGTCTGGTGGGTAACCATTGATCTTGCGATAATAGACGGCCCGGTCTCCATTCCAACTATCAAAAACGGCCATTATGGCTCCCCACAATTGTTCCCATGGGTCGGTGGGAAAGTCTTGCCCTGTTCTTTCTTTGATTAATTTCTTGAAGTCAACGACCAAATTTTTCAAGTCTTCCACGGTGAATTCGGTATCTAAAGAAATGCCCCGTGCCTCTTTTGTTTGGTGGATCTGTTCTTCGAAGGGATCTTCGTCTTCTTTGTTTTCAGGTTTCATTCCCATGACCACGCTGCCATACATCTGTACAAAGCGCCGGTATGAATCCCAAGCGAAGCGCTCGTTATTGGTTTTTTTGGCAACGCCCAATACCGAAACATCGTTCAGGCCAAGGTTCAATACCGTATCCATCATACCGGGCATCGAAACCCTTGCCCCCGACCGCACTGACAACAACAACGGATTCTTATCTTCGCCGAAAACAGTGTCCATTTCAGCTTCTATCTGCTTAATGGCCTCACGTACTTCTTCGGCTATCAACTCGACCGTTGCCTCTTTTCCAATGGCGTTGTATTCAGTACAAACCTCGGTGGTAATGGTAAGCCCTGGCGGAACGGGAATGCCCAAACGGCTCATCTCAGCAAGATTGGCGCCCTTACCGCCTAGAAGGTTGCGCATGGTTCGGTCGCCATCGGTCTGTCGATGGCCAAAACGGTATACTTTTCTCTTGGTATTGGTAATTGAATCCATAAATTATTTTTTAATCCTAAAATAAGAGACTAAGGTACGGGCAACAAGCGGCTGGATTTATGACATATATCATAAAAGCTTCTAAACCAATTTGATGCAATCAAAAAAGTATTGGAATATGGACGTATGTGGCAGGCTATTCAGTAATCTCGACTCGGTTGCCCTCAGGGTCGAGCACTACGCTTTCATAGTAGCCATCGCCTGTGGTTCTAGGTTCGCCTACTATACTGAAACCATCAGCTCTGAGTTTTTCGGTCAGGGTGTCGACTTTTCTTTTTGACCCTACTGAAATGGCAAAGTGAACCAGTCCGAGACGTTCACTTTCTTGACTCACCAAAAAAGGAATTTCCGGTTTGTGCATCAATTCAAGTCTCGAACCTGTACCAAAATCCAAAAAGTAGGAGGTGAAGTTTTTCGTTGGGTTTTCATACCGCTCTCCTGCCCTGGCATTGAAATGGATTTCATAGAAATCTTTCATGGCTTCAAGGTCAGCTACCCAAATGGCCAAATGTTCTATTCTCATTTGATATCCCTTAGTTTTAATTGCAGGCTCACTTGTCCGTTCCATTCATTCTCATCCAAAGAAAATACAACATCAAAACGATGTTTCTTTTTTACCACATCTAGTTTATTTCCCAAATTGAACCCAATAGTACCAATAGGCCTTGAGCCTTTTTGGGTCAATGAAAGCTTCAAATGCTTTTCATCTTCGCCCACCCCTCTTCCATAGCCCGTGTCTTGAACATCTTTGGCCATAAAAATAGGCGTCATATTGCCAGGCCCGAAGGGAGCGAATTGGCGAATGATTCGCATTAATTTCGGTGTAATGTCTTTCAATTCGATCTGGGTGTCAACCGAAATTTCAGGGGTCAACAATATGGGGTCTATGGTCTCAGAGACCACTTTTTCAAATTGTTTCTTGAAGGTTTCGTATTGTTCTTCAAGTAACGTGAGCCCCGCAGCGTACTTATGTCCGCCGAACTGCTCTATATGGTCAGAACAGCCTTCCAAGGCTTCATATACATCAAACCCTTTTACTGAACGTGCCGAGGCTGCCAGCTTATCACCGCTTTTGGTAAAGACCAGCGTGGGGCGATAGTATGTCTCGGTCAGTCTCGAGGCCACGATGCCGATAACGCCCTTATGCCAATGTTCGGCATAGACCACAGAGGTGAAGTATTCCTCTTCTTTATTATCGCGAATCTGGATCAAGGCCTCTTCGGTAATTTCTTGATCTAGCCCCCTACGGTCAAGATTGAACAGTTCAATTTTCTTGGCAAATTCAACGGCCTTGTCCAAATCGGTCTCTATGAGGAGGTCAACCGCGTATTGGCCATGCTTCATACGACCCGCAGCATTGATTCGGGGGGCAATGATAAATACCACATCTGTGATGGTCAAGGTTTTCTTTTTGATCTGGTCAATGATGGCCCGAAATCCGGTTCGTGGATTAATGTTGATCACTTGTAGGCCATAATGGGCCAACACCCTGTTTTCACCGGTTATCGGTACAATATCGGCCCCTATCGCCGTGGCGACCAAATCGAGATAGGGCTCCAGATCATCAATGGTCTGTCCTCTTTTCAAAGCCAAGGCCTGGGTTAATTTAAACCCAATTCCGCAGCCACAAAGTTCTTTATAGGGGTAATCGCAATCTCTCCTTTTGGGGTCTAAGACCGCAACGGCTTCTGGGAGCTGTTCACCAGGCCTATGGTGGTCGCAGATGACGAAATCTATTCCTTTTTTCTTGGCATATTCAATCTGCCGAATTGCCTTGACGCCACAATCCAAGGCGATGATCAATGAAAAACCGTTGTCGTCGGCAAAGTCTATTCCCTCAAATGAAACCCCATAGCCTTCAGTATAACGATCAGGTATGTATGTTGCCACATTCTCATAGTACTCGCCCAAATAGGTAAACAACAGGGCCACTGCAGTGGTACCATCGACGTCATAATCACCATATATCAAAATGTTTTCCTTATTGGCGATTGCCTTTTCGATTCGGCCAACGGCAATATCCATATCCTTCATCAAAAAAGGATCATGTAAATCTGTGAGTTGCGGCCTAAAAAAATTTTTGGCCTCCTCGTAATTGGTTATTCCCCGTTGCAGGAGCAATTGTGCTACCAAACCGTCGACTTTCAGTTCGTTGGAAAGCCGCTCGATATCTTTTTGGTCAGGTTTTGGTTTTAGTGTCCAGCGCATAATTGAAGTTCAAGAGTCAAGCCCAAGTTTAAGTTCAAGTGTAGGGATCAAGTGCATCTACAGCTTGTTTTTGATAATGGTCGCGATGATTTTTATCAGCTGCTCAACCTCGTCTAATAGTCTCATACGTTTGTTAACATTGCCGTATTCAATTTTTGACAAAATCTTCAGGTTCACCCTTGTTTCCTTTAGTTCCCTAAGGCTGATTCCTGCTCTATGGGCATAATCCCTATCAGTAATGGTTCCTTGGGCTTCCCCAAAATTCAAGGCCGCACTTCCTGACGAACGCAACATTTGATTACCGTTGTAATTGCCCGTAAAATTATTGGGCAACTTTTCGCTAAAAAGGGTGACGGCGGCAGCAAAATCGACTAACCTATCTTCTAAATCATACCTTTTATCATTCATTTTGAACTTGGGACTTGTGCTTGTGCTTGAACTTATCTTGTATGAAAAACCGTTTCAATGTCCATCTTGGCAAACCGTCTGAACATCTCCATCACGCCACAATACTTTTCTAAAGACAGGTCTACGGCACGTTGTAATTTGGCCTCATTGAGATTGGAACCGTAAAAATGGTATTCGATACTGACCTTGTCATAATACCTTGGGTGCTCATCGGTAAGCGAACCAATGGTCTCAATATGGAAATCATCGACTTCCAATTTCATCTTTTTTATCAGCGAGGCAACATCTAGGCCAGAGCACCCTGCCAAGCCAGATAACATAAGAGCTTTCGGGCGAAGGCCAGCCCCATCACCCCCATCTTCAGGACTCGCATCTATTTTCAGGGTTAACCCCGATGGATTATTACTCTCGAAGGCCATATTGCCCAACCACTTTGTTGAAATATGATTTGTTGTTGCCATAAAATTTTGTTTCTTGTAAAAATCAAAAGTACAATAAAATCAACCCCCGATGGCACTTGTAGAACCACTAGACCCCAATCACGACCCAGAGACCAAAGAACTGGCCGAATTCTTTAACGAGACCTTGGGTTTTTGCCCAAATTCGGTATTGACCATGCAGCACCGACCGGCTATTTCAAAGGCCTTCATTAATTTGAACAAGGCCGTCATGGCCAATGAAGGGCGTGTTACCTCGGCCCTAAAACGCATGATAGCCTGGGTGAGCAGCAATGCCACGGGTTGCCGTTATTGCCAAGCCCATGCCATTAGAGCCGCTGAGCGCTATGGTGCCAAACAAGAACAATTAGACAATATTTGGGAATACCGCACCCACGAGGCCTTTTCTGATGCAGAACGCGCCGCTTTGGATTTTGCGTTGGCCGCCTCACAGGTACCCAATACCGTGAATGCCACAATCAAAAGACAACTTCATAAATATTGGAATGATGGTGAAATTGTTGAAATGTTGGGGGTCATCTCGCTATTTGGGTACCTCAATCGCTGGAATGACTCAATGGGTACCTCGATCGAAGATGGTGCCGTAGAAAGCGCCGAGCAATATCTGGGCAAATACGGTTGGCAGAAAGGAAAACATGATGGGAGTAGGTATTAGATTTTAGACGCTAGACCGCTTCGCTATTAGAAATTAGGTTTTTCTTCTTTGTCATTCCCGTGACCAGAAGAATGGCAACTTAAATGAACTTAGAGACCAAGTTGTTCAATTTAGGCAAAACTTCTTCTCCGAACCACGGATTTTTACTTAACCAAAACCGGTTTCTTGGTGATGGATGCGGTAACACAAAATATTCGGGCAAGTAGTCTTTGAAGTTCCTCACCGTTTCGGTCAAATTTTTGCCCATTTTGTTCCCCAAATAATAATTTTGGGCATACTGGCCAATCAAAATAATCATCTGCAGGTTTGGCATTTTTTTTAATAGTGGTTCATGCCAGAGTGGGGCACATTCGGTGCGGGGCGGCAAATCACCTGATTTGCCTTTTCCGGGATAGCAGAAACCCATGGGTATAAGTGCCATCTTGGTCTCATCATAAAACACCTCATCAGTGACACCCAGCCATTTTCGCAATTGCCTTCCGCTGGGGTCGTCCCATGGTATGCCCGTTTCGTGCACCTTCTTACCAGGTGCTTGGCCGATGATGGCGATTTTGGCTTTTGAATTTGCCGCAACGATAGGGCGTGGCCCCAAGGGCAGATGCTTAGTGCAGACCGTGCAGTTTCTGATATCTGAAAGCAGTTTTTCCATCATTTCTTTCCAGCTACCACGATGACCAGTTCTCCCTTAGGCGGGTTTTCTGTGAAATGTTGCAATACCCCTGATAGCGTTCCGCGGATGTTTTCTTCATATAGTTTGGTGAGTTCTCGAGAGACCGAAGCTGGTCTGTTTTCTCCAAAATACTCCGTAAACTGGGTCAAGGTCTTCAATAATTTATGCGGACTCTCATAAAACACCATGGTACGGGTCTCTTCCTTTAGGGCCATCAACCGTGTCTGGCGACCCTTTTTTATGGGAAGGAAACCTTCAAAAACAAATCGGTCATTGGGCAGGCCACTGTTCACCAACGCCGGAACAAAGGCCGTGGCCCCAGGAAGGCATTCGACCTCAACATCGTTTTCGATACAGGCCCTTGTCAATAAAAATCCCGGATCGGAAATGGCCGGGGTGCCCGCATCTGAAACAAGGGCAAAAATTTCCCCAGATTTCATACGTTCGACCAAGGCGTTTACCGTTTTATGCTCGTTGTGCATATGGTGGCTCTGCATTGGGGTCAAGATTTCATAATGCTGCAAGAGCTTCCCACTGGTGCGGGTGTCTTCCGCCAGAATCAAATCAACCTCTTTGAGCACCTTGATGGCCCGAAAGGTCATGTCTTCCAAATTGCCAATGGGCGTGGGCACCAAATATAACTTTCCCATGGGGTGAAGTTAAGGCCTAACTTCCTTTCCTGTGAAATAAGAAAGCATTACCGCCACAAAAGCAATGAGTGCTCCCATATGCTGCCCATCATTCACCATATAGTGGGCAAAAAAGGCCAGAACCGTATTGAAGAAAAACCCCGCATAGGCCCATTCTTTTAGGGCCTTTGAAAAATTGCCCCAAATGACGGCCAACCCCAAGATTTTTGCAATTGCCAAAGGATAGATCAAGTAGGTGGGATACCCCATGTTCACATAAAAGTCAGCAATCGCTTGATGGTTGAAGAAGTAGTTGTAAGCAGAAAAAAGCATGATAAGCGTCAAAATACCGGTTGACGCCCAATAGAGAATCTTTTTAAGCATAAACAAGATGATATTGGTTCGTTGCTAAAGGTAAGAAGAAAGCCACACTATGCGAACTTACGCTCGATCAGTGCCTTGAAACGATTCTCATACTCTTCTTTTCCTTCCCAACCGTTATACTCGGGCTTCACCATATTATCGATAAAAGACATGGAGCGTTCTTCGGTATCGATGGTATTCAATTGAGAAATGACCCGGTTATAATCTTCAGTGTTTTCATTGAACAGATGTTTCACAAAGGCCAAACGGTCATTGAGGCCTATCTGTAGCTTTTTGGTGGTCAACTTGTCATTGAGTGACTTTTGTTTGGGTTTTTCCGCCTCGATTTCGGATACTTCCGGTGTCAAAATCTCCTTATCACTTTTCATATTCGTCGGCTTGGCGATGAAATCTGAAAATATATATTCTACGGCCTCACTGGGCATTTCAGATACCATATCTTTTATCGTTTCCATACCTGGGGTAATGATATCTTCTTCATGGGGATTGGTCTCGGGCACTGAAGTATTGCCGCTTATAACAGCGGTAGCCATTTTTTCGAAACGGGCAGCCAATACATTTTTCGATACATCGACCTCGATATCGTTCAAATTTTCATCGATGAATTTCAAGACCGCCAACTTCTCATACAATTCTTTTGCCTTTTCATAAAGGTCGGTCAGTTCTTTATCTTCACGTGAAGTGATGATATCTGTTGACAGTTTTACCAGCTCTTCCCTAATCTTACGCTTCATCATTATAATTCTTTATATAAATGTAACACCAAAATCCGTGCCCTTTATTGAACAAAAGGTTAAATTTTGTTCTAAATGGCCGGTGTAAATTTTAGTAATTTTAAACTTCCTTTTAATAGAAACGGAAAACAGCTTACTTTCGTTTAAAAGTACAACATGTTTCTCGAAAACACGGTCAATCATAAAGAACAGTTCGGATGGATAGAGGTCATCTGCGGATCTATGTTCTCGGGCAAGACCGAAGAATTGATCCGACGATTGCGCCGTGCGCAGTTTGCAAAGCAAAAGGTCGAAATCTTCAAACCTATCGTCGATAGCCGATATGATGAGGAAATGGTGGTTTCGCACGATGACAACGAAATTCGGTCGACCCCTGTACCGGCCGCGGCAAATATTCGCCTTTTGGCCGACAGCTGTGATGTGGTGGGAATCGACGAGGCCCAGTTTTTCGATGATGAGATCATAACGGTCTGTAACGATTTGGCCAATCGAGGTGTTCGAGTGGTCATCGCCGGATTGGATATGGATTTCAAAGGCAATCCCTTTGGCCCCATGCCCGCTTTAATGGCCACCGCCGAATATGTGACCAAAGTTCACGCCGTTTGCACCCGTACCGGAAACCTTGCCAATTACAGTTTTAGAAAATCAAATGATGACAAGTTGGTACTCTTGGGCGAGACCGATGAGTACGAGCCTTTGAGCCGAGCGGCTTTCTATAAGGCCATGTTGAAAGAAAAGGTCGGCAAGATGCAGGTCGATGCCGAAGAAATCATCACTGAAAAGAAAGCGGCCAATGGGTAGAATCGGTGAGACCACTCTTGAAATTGACCTCTCTGCACTCGAACACAATTTCGACCATTTCAAATCAAGGCTCGACCCGCAGACCAAATTTCTGGCTGTGGTAAAGGCATTTGCCTATGGCAGTGATATGGTATCGATAGCCAAAAAACTTGAGGCCTTGAAGGTTGATTACTTTGCTGTGGCCTATGTCAGAGAAGGGGTGCTTTTACGCGATGCCGGTATCAAAACCCCCATTTTGGTACTGCACCCCCAAGTGATCAATTTTGGCGAGCTCATAGACCGCTGTCTAGAGCCCAGTCTTTATTCACCACGAATATTGCGTGACTTTTTGCAAGTGGCCAAAGAGAAGGCACAGCATAAGTATCCTGTACATCTCAAATTCAATACGGGCCTGAACCGTCTCGGATTTTGGGAAAATGATGTGAATCATATCTTAAAAGTGTTGGACGGAAGGGACGAGCTCGAAATAGTTTCTGTTTTTTCCCATCTGGCCGCTTCAGAAGACGAAAATGAACGCGCGTTCAGTCTTCAACAAATCGACACCTTTAAAAAAATCAGTACAGCGCTCACCCAAAAACTGAGCCATCGGCCCGTACGACATATGCTGAACACATCGGGCATTATCAACTATCCTGAAGCACAGTTCGAAATGGTACGCAGTGGTATCGGGCTATATGGGTATGGCAACCATCATGAAATTGATGAAATACTCAAACCCGTTGCCACACTGAAAACCGTTATTTCACAAATGCACAAAATAGAACCTGACGAAAGTGTTGGCTATAACCGTGCTTTCAAATCAGACGGCCATCGAATCACGGCCACGCTTCCCATTGGCCATGCCGATGGTATAGGAAGGCAATATGGGGGTGACAAGACCCATGTCTTTGTCAAGGGGAAAAGAGCGCCGATTATCGGTAATGTCTGCATGGACATGATTATGATCGATGTCACTGACATCGATTGTGAAGAGGGCGATGAGGTCGTTATTTTTGGCGGGAACCATTCCGCAGAAGAATTCGCCTCTTCTGCCCATACGATTTCTTACGAAATATTGACCGCCATCTCGCAACGGGTCAAACGGCTGATCATCCCCTAAATTGGATGGCTCTATTGCTATACATCGCTTTTTTGCCTACATTGTTACCGTATTAACCAATTAAACTATAGAAATGGGATTTGTTAGCGAATTCAAAGATTTCGCCATGAAAGGAAACCTCGTCGATATTGCTGTAGGTTTCGTCATGGGTGCCGCTTTCAACAAGGTGGTGGCCTCTTTTACCGGAGGTATCGTTTCTCCTCTCATCGGTCTCTTGTTCGATGCGGATTTTAAAAACCTAAAATACATTATCAAAGAAGGAACCATGAACGATGCGGGTGAAAAAGTGGGCGAAGTTGCTGTTCTATATGGTGATTTTCTCACCAATGTAATCGACTTCTTGATCGTGGCATTTGTCATGTTCTTGATCGTCAAAGGCGTCAACAAAATGAAGAAGAAAGAAGAACCGGCTCCAGACCCCGGGCCATCAGAAAAAGATCTTTTGATGGAAATACGCGATGCGCTGAAAAAATAATGGCCGTAAGCGGCAGACCGCTACACCAGGTTTAACCCAAACCACCATGACAAAACATGGTGGTTGTTTTATTTATAACAATCTGTGATTTTTTGAAATACGCTTCAAGAAGTATTGTACAACCAAATACGTGCAGTACATTTGCTCTCTAAAATCAAATGCAATGAAAGTAGCAGTTGTAGGAGCAACAGGCATGGTAGGTGAAGTGATGCTAAAGGTGTTGGCCGAGCGAAATTTTCCGATAACCGAGTTGTTATTGGTCGCCTCTGAGCAATCTGTTGGAAAGAAACTAACCTTTAAAAACAAAGAATACAGTGTCATTGGTCTAGAAACCGCCGTTGCTGCCAAACCTGATATTGCCATCCTCTCTGCAGGCGGCGATACTTCTTTGGAATGGGCCCCTAAGTTTGCCGAAGTCGGCACAACGGTGGTCGATAATTCATCTGCATGGCGCATGGACCCCACCAAAAAATTGGTGGTGCCCGAAATCAATGCCCATGTGCTCACCAACGAAGACAAAATCATTGCCAACCCCAACTGTTCGACCATTCAAATGGTCATGGCCCTGAACCCTTTGCACAAAAAATACAAAATGAAGCGGGTGGTCGTTTCGACTTACCAATCGGTTTCTGGTACAGGCATTAAAGCGGTACAGCAGTTAGAAAATGAAATGGCCGGCGTACAGGGTGAAATGGCCTATCCGTACCCTATCAACAGAAACGCCCTGCCCCACTGTGATGTGTTTTTAGAAAACGGTTATACCAAAGAAGAGATGAAGCTTGCCCGTGAGCCGCAAAAAATATTGGACGATCGTACGTTCTCGGTTTCGGCAACAGCGGTTCGAATTCCTACGGCGGGCGGGCACTCAGAATCAGTAAATGTCGAATTTCACAATGATTTTGATTTATCGGAGGTACGAAAGCTACTCAACGAAACCCACGGGGTGACCGTACAAGACAATCCTGATACGAACACCTACCCCATGCCCATCTATGCGCATGATAAAGACGAAGTCTTTGTGGGCCGTATACGAAGGGATGAAACCCAGCGTAACACCTTGAACATGTGGATCGTCTCTGACAACCTACGTAAGGGGGCCGCTACCAATGCGGTACAAATCGCTGAGTATTTAGTGGAAAAAGACTTGGTTTAAGTTCATTCCCCAATTACTTTGGTCAACATCACTTTTTGAGTAGTCTGTTTTTTGTCAACAACGCCAAGACAGCTTCTTTCTTGGTGCGCCCTATGGGTATTTTATGGTTTTGGATGATCAATTGGTTGCCACTTATGACCTCAACTTTGTCCAGTGACGATATAAAAGACTTGTGAACCTGAAAAAACGATTCTTTGGGGAGACATTCCATTACATTCTTGAGTGGCAAATGGGCAATATAGGTTTGCTCTTTGGTAAAAATTTTGACGTAATTCTGCATGCCTTCCACAAACAGGATATCATCAAACTTTATTTTCACCAATTCTTTGTCGATACGAACAAAAAGAAAATCATCTTCATCTGCAGGTTTTGTATCGGCAATACCTTCTTTTTGATCGCCGAGAATGACTTTGTGGGCCTTATTACAGGCCTGCAGAAACCGTTCCATTGAAATGGGCTTCACCAAATAATCGACCACGTCATATTCGAAACTTTCGACCGCATATTCGGTATATGCCGTTGTAAAAATGACTTTAGGCGGGTTTTGTAATGATTTCAGAAAATCCATCCCCGAAATCAAGGGCATTTCAATATCCAAAAAAATAAGGTGTATGTCCTCTGCTTTTAAAAGCGTATTGGCCTGTATGGCATTCTTGCACAGCCCCTTGAGCTCAAGAAAATCCAAGGCGGAAACATACTCTTGCAATCCTTTTCGGGCCAAGGCCTCATCATCTATGATCAAACAATTAATTTTCATGCAAACTGAGTATCAATTCTACTTGAAATTTACGGTCTTCAGAAGAAATTGTCAATTGATGCTTGTCATTGGGGTACATCAATGCCAGTCGTCGTTTCACATTGACCAAGCCAATGCCCCCTTCGCTCTCGGGTTTCTTCTTTAGTTTGGGATCTGTGCTGTTTTCAATAAAAATGTGCAGTACATTGCCCGTTACCCCAAGGGCAATGTTCACATAATTTCGTTCTCTTTCTGAATTATGGCTCAAATATTTAAATGCGTTCTCTAAAAAGGGCGAAATCAATAAAGGAGCGATTTTTAACCCCTTGAATTGATTGTCTGACATATCGGGAAAATCAATAGAGAATACCGCATCTTCCCCTTTTCTTATCTCTTCAATGTTCACATAGTTCTTCAAATATTCAAGTTCTTTTTGCAAGGAAATGAAATCTACATTGCACTCGTATAATTGATAGCGCAACAGTCCCGAAAACTGAAGCAGGGTATGCTTCGCCAATTCATTGTTCGAACCGATCAAGTGGTAAATGCTGTTGATCCCGTTGAACAAAAAATGGGGGTTGATCTGCGCTTTTAAAAAATCGAGTTCTGAACGCAACTTGTCTTTTTCCAACTGGTTCTTTTGCTTTTCATTTCTAATCCAATCTTTTGGAAATCGATAGGCAAATGAAAAAATGAGACAGGCCAAATTGGCCGTCAAGGTATTGGCAAAAACCAAAGTTGCAAAGGCCCCAAAATCTTCGGAACCATCGCTGTTTTTTTCTTGAAGGCCATGCTTTTGAATCAGTACCAAAATATCGACCAGAGATTCTATGGCACAAACCACCAAGAGCGACCCGACAGCAAAAAACCAATATTTCCATTTCTTGCGTTGGCTAAAATATTTGGGAATCAAATAGTAATAATTGCCATAAAAAATAATAGCTCCAAAAACAGTTCCATAGAGCACCGGAAGAAAAATGGATCCTTCTGAACGAGCGAAAAATCCCCATGTCAAATCCACAGCCTTGCTACTCATCAGAAAGACAAAACCCAGCCAACTCAATGAATGAACGATCAGTCTTCTAAAATGTTTTGCTTTCCAGGCCATCGTTGGAATCTTGGTGATAAATCACCTGAAAGGTATTCAATCCTTTTTAACTGAAAATAAAAAGTTTACCAACATGCCATAAGTGTTGACCAATGGCAAAAAGTTGCCAGATAAAGGGAAAAACGGTGTTTGTCAACACCTCTCTTTCGATGGTCAACAAAGTTTTAAAATGAGGCAAGGCTACTCTTCCTTTGGCGGGTAATCTTTAAATCAGCGATCATGAAAACACTAGTTCTATTTCTTGTTTCACTCTTGAGTCTTACTACCCTAAGTTGCAGTAAAGACAATGATCCCATTGTGCCCACCCCCTCTTTGAGTGTAGGAAAAGCAGGTGATACGCTATTGGTGCCCAATCTTGAAAAAATTCTTGAAGACCTAAATGTTCCTTCACTTGCCACAATGACCATGGGCACAAATGGCGTTTTGGAAAAAGAAGCCGTTGGGGTTCACTCTGCCCATACGACAACCCAGGTCAGTACGAACAACAAATGGCACATTGGTTCCATTACAAAATCGATGACCGCGACCTTGATAGGGATATTGGTCGAAAAAGGCCATTTAGAATGGACGACCACTATTGGCGATGTCGCTTCTGAAGGATATCTCGAGGAATATAAAGAGGTCAACTTCATACAATTATTGTCGCATACAAGTGGTGTCTCGCCAAATGATTATTCTGTTGACCATCACGATACAAGTAACATCTCTGAAATAAGGCAAGAATGGGCCATTGCCGTTTTGAACCAACCAAGAGAAAATGGTTTCGCCTACAGCAATAATGGCTATGTGGTTGCCGGTGTTATGTTAGAGCTGATTATGCAAACCTCTTGGGAAGACCTGATGACCACCTATCTTTTCGATCCCCTTGCTATGGAAAATACCCATTTTGGTGCCCCTGGCAATGACGGTGATGAGCAGCCTTGGGGACATCAGTTTGAACATGGGGAATGGGAGCCCAAGGACCCAATGGATATTTTCTCTGACAACCCCATTGCCTTAGGGCCTGCAGGTACCGTTCACACCACATTGGATGATTTGGCAAAATATATCGAATTGCACATGGGGAAAACGAATATCGTAAAACCAGAGACTTTGGATCTATTACATAAAGAGGTCGGTAATTCTGGTTATGCCCTAGGGTGGAATGTTACTGAAAATGGTATTTTTCATTCAGGTAGCAATGCCAAATGGTTCGCCCAACTTTTCTTAAGTGCCGATCGAACCTTTTCCAATTTTGCAGTGACCAATTCTTATGATAGGGAAGGGAAAAAAAGTATTCCCGCGGTTCTTGAGGCAATGCGAATCATGGGAGAGCGCTTTTCAAATAGTCAGTAAATCGAAAATCAAAGTAATGAAAAACGTATTCTCATACAGCTTCTTGCCGCTTCTAACAGTTCTTCTGTTCGTTAACTGCGCCCCATTGCAAAATGTTACCCGACAACAAGTCAAAAATAGAACCGTTGAGCAGATCATCATGGGTGAAGGTACGGCCACCATAGTGCTCGAAACAGGCATGGGCCCGACAATGGACACTTGGAGACCCATTCTTGACTCGTTGGCCACCATAGCAAAGGTATACGCCTATAACCGACCAGGGTATGGTTCGAGTACAGTGGTCGATCCGCCCAAGAACGTGGTCGAGGTAGCCCAACAATTACATCAAAACCTTAGGTCAAATAACGTGCCCCCTCCTTACCTATTGATCGGGCACTCGGCGGGTGGATTATACATCAATATGTTTGCACGATTGTACCCTGGGCAAGTAACCGGAGTTATCTTTTTGGATGCTTCACACCCAGGGCAATTCGAGTATTTTAAAAACGAACATGGGTTGATCTATAACACATTGGTCATGTCTATCAAAAAAAGTAACCGAAAGTATGAGCTCGATATTGTCAAAAATGCCCATAATGATTTTAATGGAAAACCCGGTTTTCCAGAAGTTCCGATTTCCGTTTTGACCGCAGGTAAAAAATCATCTATTTTAGAAAGCAAAAAACTAAGGGATCAATGGTTGGTCTTTCAAAATGAACTGGCTGAAATGTCTCCAAAAAGCACGCATCTCATCGTTGATGGAAGTGGTCATTATATTCATCACGATAGGCCCAATGTGATCATCGCCGAAGTACGAAAAATTTTGGCTCGGCATTAAATCGCAGTAAAGGGTTAAAATTCGTTAAACCTTTGGATTTTCAACAAATTCAAAGGTTTTTTTATGGTATTTTTAACCAAATCAATCCTATCGAAAATGAAAAAAATAACACTGCTCGCAGTACTGCTTATCTTTGCGGCCTGTAAAACAAAAAAAGAGAGAGATCCCATTGTTGTGAACTATCCTGAAACCAAAAAAGTCGATACCGTTGATGTCTATTTCGGCACCGAGGTCAAAGACCCCTACCGTTGGCTTGAAGATGATAGAAGTGCCGAGACCGAGGCCTGGGTCAAAACCCAGAACAAGGTCACTTTTGGGTATCTCGACAGCATTCCATTTCGCAACGACCTAAAAGACCGCCTTGAGAAACTGTGGAACTATGAAAAATTGGGTTCTCCTTTCAAAGAGGGCGACTACACCTATTTTTATAAAAACGACGGCCTACAAAACCAATACGTGGTCTATCGAAAAAAGGAAAATGGTGAAGCTGAAGTGTTTTTAGACCCCAATACCTTTTCTGAAGATGGCACCACTTCTTTGATGGGGCTAAGCTTTACCAAAGATGGCTCTAAAGCGGCCTATCTAATTTCTGAGGGGGGAAGCGATTGGCGCAAGGGCATTGTCATCAATGCCGAGGCCAAGGAAATTGTCGAAGATACGTTGGTCGATATCAAGTTTAGCGGCATTTCTTGGAAGGGCAATGACGGTTTTTTCTACTCTAGTTATGACAAGCCCGATGGCAGCGAACTTTCGGCCAAAACCGACCAGCACAAGCTCTATTACCACAAATTGGGCACTCCACAATCAGAAGATCAGGTCATTTTTGGTGGAACGGCCGAAGAAAAACATCGGTATGTGGGCGGCTATGTTTCCGAAGATGAAAAATACCTGTTCATCACCGCATCGGTTTCCACTTCAGGCAATAAATTGTTCTTGAAAGATCTAACAAAGCCCAACAGCGAATTGGTGACCGTGCTTGACGATACCGAATCTGACACCTATGTAATCGACAATGAGGGCCCGTCACTCTATTTGGTGACCAATAGAAATGCCCCGAACAAAAAGATCGTGGTCACCGATGCTTCAGATCCAGTTCCTGAAAACTGGAAAGATTTCATTGCTGAGACCGAACATGTGCTGACCGCCGGAACGGGAGGGGGTTACTTTTTCACTGAATATATGGTCGATGCGATTTCGAAAGTATTGCAATATGATTATGAGGGCAATCTTGTACGCGAAGTAGCACTACCCGGTGTGGGCAGTGCCGGAGGGTTCGGTGGCAAAAAGGAGGACAAGGAGTTCTACTTTTCGTTCACCAACTACAATACCCCGGGCTCATCTTACAAATACAATGTGGAAACAGGCGAATATGTGCAATACTGGAAGCCTGCCATTGATTTCAATCCTGATGATTATGAATCGACCCAGGTATTCTACACCTCTAAAGATGGCACTAAGGTGCCGATGATCATCACCCATAAAAAAGGTATCGAACTCAATGGAAAAAACCCGACCATTCTTTATGGCTATGGAGGTTTCAACATCAGTTTGACGCCCTCTTTCAGTATTGTCAATGCGGTTTGGATGGAGCAAGGTGGCGTTTATGCCGTGCCCAATCTTCGCGGTGGCGGTGAATATGGTAAAAAGTGGCATATCGCCGGAACCAAGATGCAAAAGCAAAATGTTTTCGACGACTTTATCGCCGCTGCTGAATACCTGATTGAAAACAACTACACTGCAAAAGAATATCTCGCAATTCGCGGAGGATCCAATGGAGGGCTTTTGGTGGGGGCCACTATGACACAACGGCCTGATTTGATGCAAGTGGCACTGCCTGCCGTGGGCGTATTGGATATGCTCCGCTACCACACCTTTACCGCCGGTGCAGGGTGGGCCTACGATTACGGCACTTCAGAAGAAAGCGAGGAGATGTTTGGGTACTTGAAAGGATATTCGCCCGTACACAATGTAAAAGAGGGGGCAAACTACCCTGCCACTTTGGTCACCACCGGCGATCATGACGACCGTGTGGTGCCAGCACACAGCTTCAAGTTCGCCGCCGAACTGCAAGAAAAGCAAGCAGGTGAAAATCCGGTGTTGATCCGTATCGAGACCAAAGCGGGCCACGGTGCAGGAACCCCGGTGAGTAAGACCATTGAGCAATATGCCGATATTTTTGGGTTCACCCTTTACAATATGGGGTTTGACGAATTGCCCAATCGGGGGATCTTAAAGGAGTTCAAGGATTGATTTGAGCCATTAGCTTTCAATAAAACCTTATAATAATCCGTTTCCATTAGAAGCGGATTATTTCTTGTTACATGCTCAACGTAGAAAACATTTCCTTTTCCTATCAAAAGGAGCCCGTATTGAAAAACATTGATTTTTCTCTGGAAAAGGGCACGCATTTGGCCATAATTGGTGAAAGCGGTTCGGGCAAGAGCACATTGCTCAAGGCCATTTACGGATTGCTACAGCTTGATGCAGGCAGTGTGCATTGGAACAGCGCCAAGGTTCTGGGGCCAAACTTCAATTTGATTCCCGGGGAAAACTATATGAAGTATGTTTCCCAAGATTTTGACCTGATGCCCTTTACCACAGTTTTTGAAAATGTGGCAGAACATCTTTCCGTTTTTGAAATGGACACACATCAGCCCCGTGTTGACGAATTGCTCAATACTGTTTCCATGACGGCCTTTGCCAATGCCAAGGTCAAAGACCTAAGTGGTGGCCAAAAGCAGCGCGTAGCTTTGGCGAAAGCCTTGGCCCAAGAATCGGACATTCTTCTTTTGGACGAGCCCTTTAGCAGTATTGATCAGTTTAAAAAATATGAACTTCGGCATAAGCTTTTTCCCTATTTAAAAGAACGAGGAGTCACCATAATTACGGCCACCCATGACCCCGAAGATGTATTGGCCTTTGCCGATGAGGTCTTGGTGCTCAAAGATGGGGTTCAGATAGCGCATGAACCTACCCAAAGACTGTATGATAAGCCCAAAGAAAAATACGTGGCTTCTTTGTTTGGCCAAGTGAATGAGTTGCCCATAAAACTGCTCAAAGAGTACGCCGAGACCGATGCCAAAATACTGGTATATCCGCATGAATTTCAAATTTCAAAAGAAAGTGGTGTGGAGGTATACGTAATCAAAAGTCATTTTAAGGGCAGCACCTATCTTATTGAAGGCGTTACCGACAATGGGCAACACATTTTCTTCTCCAACAGCCATGCCCTGAAAGCTCATGTCAAAGTTTTTTTGAACATACCCTTGCCCCTGGTCAACAAAAGAATGATAAACAATTGACCGATGAATAAGGAGAAGCTTTTTTCGGAGTTAAAGTTCAAGGCCATTCGCAGTAGTGGTTCTGGTGGGCAACATGTCAACAAGGTCAGTTCGAAAATAGAATTGACATTTGATTTAGCAAATACATTGGCGCTCACACCAAGCGAAAAAGAGCGTGCCCTTGAAAAATTGAAGCCACGTCTAACAAAAGACCATGTTTTGATACTGCAATGTGACGAGGCGAAAAGCCAGCATCAAAACAAAAAATTAGTTACTCAACGATTTTTTACGTTGCTGAAAAAAGCCCTGCACGTTCCCAAAAAACGAAAACCTACAAAGCCTTCCAAAAGCTCCATTGAAAAACGATTAAAATCCAAGAAAAAGGATTCCCAGAAAAAGGCAAATCGTAGAAGACCCGAGGTATAGAATCTGGGTCAATGGTAACACCCACACTACACAAAGTTTGCAAGCTGCCTGCCGACCAAGCTTCCGATGGCCACCCCCATTCCCCCCAATCGAATGCCACAGCACACATTTTCTGAAAGCTGTTCAACAATAGGGGTTTTTTGGCGACCCACACCCATGATTCCACTCCATGAGCGATCGATCTCAAACTCTTGGTCGGGAAGTATGATGTCTGCAAGTAGTCTTTTCAATTCTTTTTGAATAGGGCCTGTGGTACCAAAATCGGTTGTTTCTTCTCCGATGAAATCAAGATTTCGGCCCCCGCCAAACAAAATGCGATCATCGACATTTCTGAAATAATAATAGCCCTCATCAAAATGAAAAGTGCCCTTGATATGCAGGTTTTTAATGGGTTTGGTCACCAGTACCTGTGCCCTTACGGGTTTGACCGTTTTATTGAGCAATTGGCCAGCAAAACCATTGGTGGCAACAAAGAGTTTTTTTGTGACCAATTCAACCCCTGCAATGTTTATGTGCACGGCATCTCCATTATCCTCAAAAGCGGTCACCGCCATGCCGTTTAAAACAATGATCCCTTTTTCATGGGCTTTTTGTAGCAGTTGCCACATCATTTTTCCAACATCCAACTGGCCTTCAAACCGATGGGTGATGTATCGCTTTTGTACTCCTTGAAAGCCGAACCGGTTGGGCAGTTCTTGAAATGGATCACCCTTGAAAATGGGTCTTAAAAAAGCATTGATCTCAGGTATTTTTTTTTGGCATTTCTCATATAGCCCAATATCCTTATCCAAGAAGATTTCGTGTCCACCATTTTGTTCAAAACCAATAGGGTCATCTCCCAAAAGTCTTCGAAGTGTGTCAATGCCCTCAAACCGTTGTCTTACCAATTGAAACACCTCTTCATCTTTATGGTTCTCAAGGTCTGAAATAATCTCTGAGATACTTCCAAAACAGGCGAAGCCTGCATTTTTGGTACTTGCGCCTTGGGGTAAAACGCCCTTTTCAAGGATCAGTACCTTTGCCTTTGGGTATTTCTCCTTTAGAAAAACGGCAGTAGTGAGCCCCACAATACCGCTTCCTACTATTGTAAAGTCAATCTCGGAAAACCAAGTCTTATATTCCCAATAACTTAATCGCATACAAAAAACCCCGACTAGGTCGGGGCGAATTCAATATAGGTATTTTTCATCTATCTCAAAATCTTCCATGAACTTGGTGGTATAGTTACCGGCCAAGTAGTCATGGTCATCCATCAACTGACGATGAAAGGGTATGGTCGTCTTTATGCCTTCAATGACAAATTCATCTAAGGCCCTTCGCATCTTATTGATGGCTTCTTCACGGGTCTGGGCCGTAGTGATCAACTTCGCGATCATCGAATCATAGTTCGGCGGAATGGCGTAGCCGCTGTACACATGGGTATCTAATCGAATACCATGACCGCCCGGCGTGTGCAATGTGGTTATCTTGCCTGGCGAAGGCCTGAAATCGTTATAAGGGTCTTCAGCATTGATCCTACATTCGATGGAATGCAATTTCGGAGTGTAGTTCTTGCCAGAAATGGGAACACCGCCTGCCACCAAGATCTGTTCGCGAATCAGATCATAATCGATTACCTGTTCGGTAATGGGGTGTTCAACCTGAATACGGGTATTCATTTCCATAAAATAGAAATTACGGTGCTTGTCGACCAAGAACTCGACCGTGCCCGCCCCCTCATATTTAATATATTCGGCGGCTTTGACAGCTGCCTTGCCCATGGCATCACGCAATTTATCGGTCATGAACGGTGAAGGGGTCTCTTCGGTAAGCTTTTGGTGCCTTCGCTGCACCGAACAATCGCGTTCTGATAGGTGGCATGCCTTGCCGTATTGATCCCCCACGATTTGAATCTCGATATGGCGGGGTTCTTCAATCAGTTTTTCCATGTACATACCACCATTGCCAAAAGCTGCCTCGGCCTCTTGAACGGCACTCTCAAAGTTCTTTTCGAGTTCTTCTTCTTTCAAAATGGCACGCATCCCTTTTCCGCCACCACCAGCCGTGGCTTTGATCATCACTGGATAACCCATTTTGTTGGCCACTTCTTTGGCCTCTTCCACATCTTTCAAGATTCCATCCGATCCAGGTATGGTCGGCACTCCCGCTTTTTTCATGGTCTCTTTGGCCGTGGCCTTATCACCCATTTTCTCAATCTGCTCTGCAGAAGCTCCTATAAACTTGATGTCAGATTCAGCACATATTTTCGAAAACTTGGCGTTTTCAGAAAGAAAGCCATAACCGGGATGAATGGCATCGGCATTGGTAATCTCAGCGGCAGCAATGATGTTCGGTATCTTCAGGTATGATTCGTTACTGGGTGCAGGGCCTATACAAACTGCCTCATCGGCAAAGCGAACGTGTAGGCTCTCTTCATCTGCTTTGGAATATACCGCCACTGTTTTGATGCCCATTTCTTTACAGGTACGGATTACCCGCAGTGCAATCTCTCCCCTGTTTGCTATCAATATTTTTTTGAACATACTTTTGAGTTTAAGAGTTCATGGTTTAGCAGTTTATATGTCAAGATCTGGTAACCCAAAACATATAAACCTTAAACTTTAAACTTTTGATTAACTGGGGTCCACCAAGAACAACGGTTGGTCAAATTCAACCGGTGACGAGTCTTCTACCAGTATCTTGACAATCTTGCCCGACACTTCTGATTCGATATCATTGAAGAGCTTCATGGCCTCGATCACACAGAGCACATCCCCTTTATTTATGGTTTTTCCCACTTCAACAAATGGCGGCTTGTCAGGTGAAGGCTTACGATAAAAAGTACCGATAATGGGTGATTTTATCGTAATATACTTTGAGTCATCCGCATCCACTTCTTTCTGCTCTGCCGCTGGAGCCGCCGGTGCTTCGGCAACAGGTGCCGGTGCTTGGGCCACAGGGGGCTGGGCCACTGGAATCTGTTGTACGATGGTTGTCTCAGGTGAAGAGGTATGAGATCCGGTACGAATGGTAATCTTTAAATCTTCCATCTCAAGTTTTACCTCGCTGGCACCAGATTTGGCGACAAACTTGATCAGGCTTTGAATTTCTTTGATGTCCATGAAATATTTGATTTAGTTAGTTTCTAATCAGTAGGCCCATTTTAAATAGATCGAGCCCCAAGTAAATCCGCCTCCAAAAGCAGCAAATATCAGGTTATCTCCCTTTTTTAACTGCTTCTCGTAATCATAAAGCAGAAGTGGGAGGGTTGCCGATGTGGTATTTCCATATCGGTGTATGTTCATCATGACCTTGCTCTCGTCAAGGCCCATTCGGTTCGCCGTAGCGTCTATGATTCTTTTGTTCGCCTGATGGGGCACCAGCCAATTCACATCTTCATGGGTCAGCCCATTGCGTTCCATGACCAAGCCCGATACATCTGCCATATTCGATACAGCGAATTTAAATACTGATTTACCATCTTGAAACACATAGTGCTGTTTGTTCTTGACCGTTTCTTCTGAAGCTGGTAAAATAGAGCCTCCTGCTTCGATTTTCAAGAACTGCCGCCCAACACCGTCTGTTCGCAAATGCTCATCTTGTAACCCTAACCCTTCATCATTGGCCTCGAACAAAACGGCTCCCCCGCCATCACCAAAAATGATACAGGTCGTTCGATCGGTATAATCGATGATGGAAGACATTTTGTCGGCCCCTATCAACAATACTTTGTTGTACCTGCCCGATTCAATATAGCGGGCAGCGGTCGACATGCCATATAAAAAACTGGAACAGGCAGCCTGCAAATCGTAAGAGAACGCATTGGTAGCACCGATTTGGGATGCCACATATGTTCCTGTCGCGGCCACTGGCATATCGGGCGTTGCCGTTGCCATGAGCACCATATCGATTTCAGAGGGGTCAAGTCCTCTTTTTTGCAATACGTCTTCAGCAGCTTTAATGGCAAGAAATGAGGTGCCTTGGCCTTCTTCCTTTAAAATTCTACGTTCTTTGATTCCGGTTCGGGTGGTGATCCATTCGTCAGTGGTCTCAACCATCGTCTCCAACAGCTTGTTGGTCAACACGAAATCGGGGACATAGCCTCCCACAGCTGTGATCGCTGCTGTTCTTTTATTCATTTTAGTGTCCTTTTTTAGTCAAAAACGGCACAATTTGACCCAAAAACAGGGAAAAATAGTGATTTTTTGTGATTTTTTGCTGCAAACACATTTGTTTTTGGAAATTTGGTTGCTGCCATAAAAAAACTCCCGATGCTTCTCAACGGGAGTCCTATTTTCTTTTCGAATACTATACGACTAAGCAGCGGTTTCTTCTTCGGTCTTGTCGATCAAGACCTGCCCTCTGTAGTACAATTTCCCTTCATGCCAATGTGCCCTGTGGTAAAGGTGCATTTCACCAGTGGTCGAATCTTTGGCAATGGTTGGCATGGTTGCCTTATAGTGGGTTCTTCTTTTGTCCCTTCTTGTTCTTGATATTTTTCTTTTAGGATGCGCCATGATTTCCTATTTATCTGTTAAAAATTTTTTTAATCCGTCCCATCTTGGGTCGGTATTTCCTTCTTCCCTTTTGTTTTCTTTCGGTTGTAGCTCTTCAAGCTTATCCAACAATTCTGACTTCAACGTACCGTCAACAACACCCGGATGTACTCTTTTTTGTGGCACTGCCAGTACCAACATTTCAAAGATATACTGCGCAATATTGATTTGATGCTCGCCATGCGGAATGATCAAGATCTCATCATCTTCATCGTTGTATTCTTCCCCAAACTTCACCACAAGATCCAAATCTGAGGTTATGGGCTGATCGTACGGCTCATTGGTCAAATCGCAATCAACGTTTACCGATCCCTTTGCAGTGATAAGCAATTCCATCATGGTGCTCATTTTTTTGAGCAGTGCTTTCACTTCAATCGATGTTGTATTGAATTCGTGATAATCAAAGGCTTCAAAGAACTCATTCCCTATCGTGTAGGCAAACGAATGGTTACCTTGTTTCAATCCCGAAAACGGAATCGTGAACTGCTTCATCTCCATTTTTCGCTCTTTCAGTTTGCCATATCCTCGAAAGGAAGCCAGGCCCTTTCGGTTCTGGCGGGTGCAAAGATACCATTTATTTAGAAATGCCCAACTGTTACCACTATATAATTCAATGTGGGCGAACGCCCTAGGCGGATTTCTTGACTTTTTGTTTTTTCAATGGATTTTTGGTCAATTCTTCATACTCGACCCTATTCTTGAAAATTTGGATGGCCGCAAAAACCGCTTCTTTGAAAGAGCTTTCGTCAGCCTTGCCATGGCCCGCTATTTCATAAGCAGTACCGTGGTCGGGCGAAGTGCGTACCCTCGAAAGACCAGCGGTAAAATTCACGCCTTTTCCAAATGATAGGGTCTTGAAAGGAATCAATCCCTGATCATGGTAGGCCGCCAGAATGGCATCAAAGTTCTGATGCGTTTTGGAGCCAAAAAAACTGTCGGCAGAATACGGCCCATACACCAAATGCCCCTTATCGAAGAGTTCTTGAATCACGGGCTTCAAGATTTTGTCGTCTTCTTGACCAATGGTGCCCCTATCACCACTGTGCGGATTGATGCCCAATAACGCAATCTTCGGCCTTCTGACACCAAAGTCTTTTTTTAGCGAGTCCATCATGGTTTCCACCTTTTCAAAAACCCGTTTTTGTGTAATGGCCTGGGCGACATCCTTCACTGCTATATGGTCGGTCAACAACCCCACGCGCAAGGTATCGGTTACCATGAACATCAGGCTTTCTCCCTCGAGTTCTTGGGCCAAGAAATCGGTATGGCCAGGAAACTTGAAATTTTCAGATTGTATGTTGTTTTTGTTAATCGGTGCGGTCACCAAAACATCGATTTCCTCCTTTTTTAAAGCTTCGACTGCTGCCCGTAAAGATCTTATGGCATACTTACCGCTTTCTTCGGTGGGTTTTCCAAATTCTATTCTTGGAGATTCTTTCCAGACATTGACCACATTGATTTTGCCCTCGACCATCTTCGAGACGTCATATACGCCATTAAAATTGGTGTTTAGGGATAGCGATTTTTTTTGGTGTGAAATAGTCTTGTTCGAAGCAAAGAGCACCGGAGTACAAAAATCAAGCATTCGGGCATCTTCAAAAGTTTTAAGGGCCACCTCACATCCGATCCCATTCAAATCCCCTATAGAAATACCTAGCTTTATTTTTGTGTTCCCTCCCATAAATATGGCTACATTTACACCGCAAATCTAGGCAATTTACCAAAGACATGTTTACAGGAATTATCGAAACCTTGGGCACAGTGGCCGCACTGAAAAAAGAAGGGGGCAATTTACATATTTCGATTTCATCACCCTTGGCCAAAGAGCTGAAAATCGACCAAAGTATGGCGCATAACGGTGTGTGCTTGACCGTAGTCGCCATTGACGACGATGAATATATCGTAACCGCCATTCAAGAAACCTTGAACAAGTCTAACCTAAATGAGTTGAAGATAGGTGATTTGATAAATCTTGAACGTGCCATGGTACTCGGCACCCGGTTAGACGGTCATTTGGTGCAAGGCCATGTCGACCAAACCGCAACATGTACCCATATCGACGAAAAAGACGGCAGTTGGGTCTTCACCTTTGCGTACGATACCGCGCAAAACAATGTGACCATTGAAAAAGGTTCGATCACCGTAGATGGGGTGAGCTTGACAGTGGTCAATTCGCAAAATGGTTATTTCAGTGTCGCAATCATTCCCTATACCTATGAAAATACCCGTTTCAAAACCTATCACGTGGGTAGCACTGTCAATCTTGAGTTTGATGTCATTGGTAAATATGTAGCAAGGTTGATGGCGACCTAGATGCCGCACGTTCGGTGTTTTCGGTTTCTGTTGTTTCAGGTAGAAGGTTCAAGGTTGAAGGTTCAAGGTTTAAGGTTCAAGGTTTAAGGTTGGAAAGAAGGTTGATGCTCGATGCAGGAAGTCAAAAGGATTTTTATAAACATCAGCATATCATACTTTTATAAAAATCCCTTTTTTATACATTACATAGGCCAATAGGCAATAAAAGGCCGCTATGGTCAACCCATATAGTAATGATGATAGCTGCATCGACATAAATTCATGTGCGTAAAGAGTATCAAACAACCACCCATGTAAAGAGGTGTCTTCATTTACCTTTATCGAATAGAAGAGTTTGGTGACAAAGCTCGACATGAAGTACACGACAATGGCGTTGGCCCCGGCATAGCGAAAAATGCTTCCGAATCGAAGCCCTTTGACATCGGTAAGATAATAGATCAATGCCAAAAAAATGTTCGCCCAGCCTGCAGTGACCAAAACGAAACTGCTTGTCCACAATGCCTTGTTGATAGGAAAGATGAAATCCCAAAGATGTCCGATTATGAGCATTGAGCCCCCAAGGCCAAACAGTATCTTGACTTTTTCAGCTTGCTTTGAGGTCAGGATCAACCCTGTGAAAATCCCTAAAAGCGAACTGCAGATAGCGGGCAGGGTACTCAGCAATCCCTCAGGATCATAATCTGGCCTGTAATTATGTGAACCAAATACCTGCACGTCAAGATAGTTGGCCAAATTGTTCGGGGCCCTATCAAAAGTCGAAGGTATCCCTTCTACAGGAACAAATGCCATCAACAGCCAATAGCCGATCAAGATAGAAATGCAGATCCCCAACAACGTTTTCCAATTAAAATTCAAAAAAAGTACCGCTGCAAAAAAGAATACGACCCCAATGCGCTGCAACACCCCGGGAAACCGAATCTCTGAAAACTCTTTGATAAATGGAAAACTGATGGTAAAAGCCCCCAAGAAAAGCCCTAAACCGATAAGTTTTAACGATCTAATCGTAATTTTTTTATAAGTGGCCGCATTAGCGGGCCTCTTGTTCTTGTAGGCAAACACGATAGATGTACCCACGATGAACAAAAAGAACGGAAATACCAAGTCTGTTGGGGTATACCCATGCCACTCGGCATGCAGAAAAGGCGCATATACCGCAGACCATGTGCCCGGGGTATTGACCAAAATCATGAGCACTATGGTCAGCCCCCTAAATATATCGACTGAAATAATTCGGTTCTGAAGATTGGCCATTACAACAAGTTATCTTTCATTTTGTTCCATGCACGTATCAACAAGAAACCCGAAACAAGGGCTACGCCCGTCAATGCCATAGCGGCCGTGGTTCTGCCATAGATCCAATAGCCCGTGGCGAACATGGTCGAATACACCAACACGACACCCAGCAACATGGCAACGATACCAGAGGGTACGCTCCATTTCTCCTTTCCTTTGACCACCGGATCATTCTCAGCTTCTGCTTCTTGTACCACTTTTGCCCAGCCCGGCCCACCGGGTTGTATTTTTCTATAGAAGTCTTTCAGCACTCCTTTTGATTCTGGCTGTGTCAAAAAGGTAGCTGACAACCATATTACAGAGGTCACCACCATGATGAAGGGCAATTCGCCCCAATCGGGTAAAATTCCTGTTTCAGGGCTGAACAGCATCGGTCTCAGCGAGGTAGTTTCCAGGAGAATGGCCAAAATACCCGAGGAAAACATTGCCGTAATCTCACTCCAAGCATTGATTCGCCACCAGAACCATCTAAGAATAAAAATCAATCCTGTACCTGCCCCGAACGACAACAACAGGTTGAAAATGCCCATGGCGTTCTGCATCGCCAAGGCCAAAAAGGCACTCAAAACCATCAAGACCACGGTAGATAGCCTACCGACCCTTACCATTTGTTTTTCAGTGGCATCCGGATTGATCTGCTGCTTGTAAAAATCGAAGACCATATACGAGGATCCCCAGTTCAGCTGGGTAGAAATGGTACTCATGTAGGCAGCGATCAACGAGGCCAATACCACCCCCAACAAGCCACTGGGCAATTTGGTCAGCATTGCCGAATAGGCCAGATCATGCCCCAGTTTGTCGGCCGGCACATTTGGAAAGGCCTCAGAAATACTGGCAATGTCAGGATACACCACCAATGAGGCCAGGGCAACCAAAATCCATGGCCAAGGACGGAGCGCATAGTGCATGATGTTGAAGAAAAAAGTCGCCCCTATGGCATGGTTCTCATTTTTGGCGGCCAACATTCGCTGGGCGATATATCCGCCACCGCCCGGTTCGCCTCCTGGGTACCAAGAGCTCCACCACTGCACCGCCAACGGAATCACCAAAATGGTGATCACTGCCTTGGTATCGCTAAGGTTTGGTATAATATTGAGTTTGTCCTTGACATTTTCACTTTCAATAATGGCCTGTATACCACCCACCTCAGGAATGTTCACCAAGTAATATGCTGCACCAATAGCTCCGGCCATGGCCACAAAGAACAATAGGAAATCTGTATAAACAACCCCTTTGAATCCGCCCAAGGCACTGAACACAACTGTTATCAGGCCGGCACTCACAACGGTTTCCCAAGGTTCAAGGCCCAGCATGATGCCCCCTATTTTAATGGCCGCCAAAGTAACTGCCGACATGGTGATCACATTAAAAAAAATGCCCAAATAGACGGCACGGAACTTTCGTAAGAACTTAGCGGGGGCTCCCCCATATCGCAGCTCGTAAAACTCAAGGTCGGTCTTCACATTTGATTTACGCCAGAGTTTGGCATACACAAAAACGGTCAACATACCGGTGAGCAAGAAACACCACCACCCCCAATTTCCCGATACCCCATTGGTACGTACCAAATCAGTGACCAGATTGGGCGTATCGGTCGAAAATGTGGTCGCCACCATCGAAAGGCCCAAAAGCCACCAGGGCATGGTTCTTCCTGAGAGAAAATACTCAGAAGAGTTTTTGCCCGACTTTTTCGAAACGTAAATTCCGATTCCTAAAACAATCGTGAAAAAAATAATGATGAAGCTGTAGTCTAACGTACTGAGTTCCATGGTCAGGTAGTTGGTGTAAGCCAAATATAGTATTTTAACGACTACTTTTACCTTAAATATTAGCTAGACAACACCATACGTCTTATGAACGAAGTTTCTGTTTTGGGTTGGGCGATGGCCTATACCGCCATTTTTTTGTTGGGTATTTCAAAATCGGGACTAAAGGGGCTATCGATCTTTAATGTGACCCTTTTGGCCTTGGCATTTGGCGCAAAAGAATCTACAGGAATTTTGATGCCCCTGCTCTTGGTCGGTGACATTTTTGCCGTGATCTATTACAATCGCCATGCCCGTTGGGATTATTTGTGGAAGTTTTTGCCCTGGATGATCCTCGGTATCTTAATAGGGGTCATTGTGGGAAAAGATTTGCCCGAAAAGCAGTTCAAAATTGGCATGGCGCTCGTTATATTGCTGAGTCTTGTCATTTTGGTTTGGTGGGAAAACAGAAAGTCAAAAAAAGTGCCCCAACATTGGACCTTCGCAGGCTCTGTCGGAATTGTGGCCGGTATCTGTACCATGATAGGAAACCTTGCCGGTGCCTTTACCAACCTTTTCTTTTTGGCCATACGATTGCCAAAAAACGAATTCGTGGGCACTGCGGCATGGCTGTTTTTTATGACCAATTTTTTTAAGCTTCCCTTTCACATTTTTGTCTGGAAAACCATCACCCCCGAAACATTGGCCATCAATTTGAAATTGCTTCCGGCCATCATCATTGGCCTCGCTTTGGGCATAAGAATTGTCAAACGCATCAATGAGAAACATTATCGCCGTTTTATTTTGGTGGTCACCGCGATAGGGGCTTTGATCATCTTATTTAAATGACCGCAAGTCTTTTTAAAAGAACGGTCCCGTTCAAAAGGAAAGTAAAAATGAGGTGTTGCCCAGCTCTGAATGTACCTTTATGTTGCCTCCATGAAGATGCATGATCTGTTTTGATAGGCTCAGCCCTATGCCCGTACCCTTGTCTTTGGTGGTAAAAAAAGGCACAAAAATATCTTCTATGATTTCTTGTGGAATTCCAGGGCCATCGTCACTGACCTCGATATACTTTTTTCCTGATTTATCTTCAAACGCCCTGATCTGTATTTTACCCTTTTCCGAGTCTTCCAAAGAATGGATCGCGTTCTTGACCAAATTCACCAGTACCTGTGTAATTTGCTTTTCATCAATGAAAAGCTCTAAATCTTCTGGTGATGAAATCCATGAAATTTCAATTAGGTCATTCGAGTTGCGTTGGGTCAGCACCTCGACCTTGTCAAAAAGTTTTTTGGTTCTTACCAATATCCTATCAGGTTTGGGTACGTTCAGAAAACTACGGTACGATTGCACAAACTCCATCAAGTCGCTGCCTTGCTGGCTGATCACCTTCAACCCTTTTACCGTATTTCTTATTTTGTCTTCGTTGAGCTCATCGGCGGATACGAGACGGCCATGATTTCCAAAATACTTTAAAATAGATTCTGATATAGAGGTAATGGGGGTAATGGTGTTCATGATCTCGTGGGTCAACACCCTGATCAAACGAACCCAAGAGTCGGTCTCTTTTTCATCAAGTTCTCTGTGAATGTCTTGCACGACCACCAAAAGCAAATCTTGTCCATCTAATTGCAATGGTGTCGATTTGAGTGCCAGTTGTATCTGTTCGCGTTCATTGGTCAACTGCACCAGCTTTCTATCAAAAGGTTCCATTGACGCAAAAATCCCATATAATCGACCATCGATTTGATTGAGTTGTTTGATGTGGTTCAACGGTTTGTAATTCAATAGGTTTTCCAATGTGGGATTTGAAAAAAGGATATGTCCTTTCTTATTAAAGGTCATGATGCCTATGTTGGCCTGCCTCATTATCTCTTGGTAGTACCGCTCACGAATCTGCAATTGTAAGTGTACCTCTTGAATCAGCCCGTTGACCCTATTCAAACTCTGGTTCAGCTCTTTAAATGATTTTATGGAAACCTTTTCAGGAAACCGAAGTGTGAAATCCTCATTTTTTATAGCATCAAAGAAATAGGCGATTTTTCGGTTCGTACTGTTGATATATGAAATCAAAAAATAGGTTTGCAAGACAAAAAATAATACCAAGACACCCATCAAAAGGTAATATTGTCTCACCAAGGCAAATGATAACCCTATTGCCGTCAACGCTATGAGCAAGACCCTAACGATAAGCTGCAAGTAAAAATTTCTACTGGCCATTAGGTTTTTAATTTCTTCATCTTGTTGTAAAGGGTCTGTCGTGAAACCCCTAATTGCTCTGCAGCCGCGCTATAATTGCCATCATGTTGCTCCAATGCTCGTGAGATCATTTGTTTCTCCATCTCATCAAGCGTGGTAGGCCCCAGTTCAAACGATGTAGCGCTTTTGGAACTGAGCAAAAAATCTTCAGGTTTCAAAATGTTTCCTTCGCTTAGAATGACGGCTCTTTCAATAATGTGACGCAGCTCACGTACATTGCCCGGCCAAACATATTGCATCAACTTCTCTTGTGCCGCATTGTTGATTCGAAGGCCCTGCTTGTCATATTTATGCCCAAATCGCTTCAAATAGAAGTCAGACAAGATCAAAACGTCTTCATCCCTATCCCGCAATGGCGGTATTTCAATATGTATGGTATTGATTCGATACAGTAAATCTTCGCGAAAAAGTCCGTCGACAACCATTTGTTCAAGGTTACAGTTGGTGGCACAAATAAGGCGTATGTCAACTGAAATCGCCCTATTTGAACCTACCCTGACTATGGTCTTGTTTTGTATGGCCGAAAGCAATTTTGCCTGGGTTTGAAGTGAAAGGTTTCCGATTTCATCCAAAAACAATGTGCCCTTGTTTGCAGCCTCGAATTTTCCGACCCTATCTGTTTTGGCATCAGTGAACGACCCCTTTACATGGCCAAACAGTTCGCTTTCAAAAAGACTTTCAGAAATAGATCCCATGTCTACCCCTATAAAAACCTCTGCTTTTCGCTTTGAGGTTCTGTGCAGCTCTCTGGCTATCAGCTCTTTTCCCGTACCGTTCTCGCCAGTTATCAGCACATTGACATCGGTTTTGGCCACTTTTCTGGTAAGGTTCAATACACTGTTCAATGCTTTTGAGTTGCCAATGATATAGTTTTTGTCTTCATTGATAACTTGTTTCAGGCTGCTCTCCTTTTTTTTCAGCTTGTGTATTTCTTGCCTTGACTTTCTCAGTTCATATGCCGATTTTACGGTGGCCAAAAGCTTATCGTTGTTCCAAGGTTTTAGAATGAAATCTGCCGCACCTTCCTTAAGGGCCTTTACGGCCAAGTCGACCGCCCCATAAGCGGTCATCATAACCACCGAAGTGTTCGGGGCTTTCTTTTTGATTTCCTTCAACCAAAAGAGGCCTTCGTTTCCGGTATTGACACCCGCAGAAAAATTCATGTCGAGAAGAATGATATCAAATTCCTCCAAAAGTGGAAATGACGAAAGCTGATTCGGGTTAAATATCGTTTCGACGTTCTCATACTCAAATTGCAATAGAATTTCAAGAGCGCTCAAAACACTTTTGTTATCATCAACCACCAATATCTTCGCATGGGTCATAGTATCGAACTTCGTATTATGGCTAAACTACGAATAAGGCATTCAGAAAATCAATGAAGTGTCAAATTATTTGACATTTTTTGTATAAAAATTTTACATTCTTAAAATTCATTATCATCTTGCTTCATTGTAATAATTTGTAAATCAAACAACTAAGAACATGGCATAACAATGGTTTACATTTTGGCACAGTATAATACGTATGCACTTAAGAAAAAACATTACGGTTCTGATTTTCCTTATTTCAATATCCACTTTTTCTCAAAAGATTTGGACTTTGGAAGAGTGTATCGACTATGCCATCGATCATAATCTTCAATTAAATGATTTTCAGTTCAATACCGAATCAAACAAAGAAACCTACAAGCAATCTATACGAGATTTATTGCCAACGGTAAGTGGTTTTGCCAATTACTTCGTACGATATGGCCGTCAGGTCAATCCAGATGACAACAGTATTGTCAACACCGATATTTTTTCGAACAACTATTCCATAGATGGCGCTTTTGATCTTTTTCAGGGTTTTCAAAAAATCAACACCTTGAAAGCATCCAAGTTTTTATACAAGGCAACTAAGGAAGAGCACTTACAACAGAAATATTTGTTGGCATTCAGGGTGATGTCGGCCTATTATGACATTCAGTTTATCGAAGGTTTGATAATAATATCGGAAGAGCAGGTAGAAATCTCGCAGACCAATTATGATTTGGTAAAAAGACAGGTAGAACTAGGGGTAATGGCCGGTGCAGATCTTTATGAGGCCGAATCACTTCTTTTTACCGATAAATTGACCCTCACCCAAAACGAAAATCGCCTGAAAGCCGCCAAATTGACTTTAGTGCAGGCCATGAATATTGAAGGGGAAAAAGACATCACCATAGAGCCTGAACTAAGTAATATGCCAAAATCTGATGGAGCTGTTATTTCAGATTCTATCTTCACAAAAGCGAAAGGCTTTATGCCCTCCATTAAGGCTCAGAATTATCGTGTCAAAGCGGCCAAAAAGCAATTGGCAGCGGCACGAGGAGGTCTTTACCCATCCATTTCACTACAGGGAGGTATTGGTACAGGATACTTCGAAACACAAAGGGATTCAATTGATGGTGCTCTCGTGACCGTGCCGTTCAGAGATCAGTTTGAAGAAAACAGGTTCGAATATATCGGGGCTACATTAAATGTCCCGATTTTTAACGGCTGGGCCAACCGATCTAGGGTGAAACAACAAAAAATCGCCTTAGAGCGGGCAAAGAACAATGCAAAAATTACGGAGCAAGAGCTCTATCAGATCATTCAGCAATTGGTTCAAGAAAACGATGCGTTACAGGCAGAAACGACGCAGACAGATAAAAGAATGGAATCGCAGCGACTTGCTTTCTCCATCGCCCAAAAACGTTATGAAAAGGGCATGATCAACGCCATAGAGCTTGGTCAGGCAAAAAATCTTTTTGCCACGGCGCAGAATCAAGATTTACAGGCGCGGTTGCGGTTGCGGGTCAACACGAGCACATTAGACTTTTACAAGGGCTTGCCCATATTCAACATTAATTAGTCATGGATATACAGTTAGAAAAGAAAAAAGGACTTCGGCCGAAACACTACGGTTATATCGCCCTTGGCGCGCTGTTGCTCTTCGTGGGCTGGAAACTGGCGTTCGGCAGTTCGAAATCAACCTTTAGAACAGAGAAAGAGCGACTTTCCATAGCCCAAGTTACCCACGGTAAGTTTGATGACTACATCACCATCAATGGTTCAGTGGCGCCGATTACCACTATTTACATGGATGCCTATGAAGGGGGAAGGGTCACAGAAAAACTGATAGAAGAAGGCGCCATGGTCAAAAAGGGAGACATTATATTGAAATTGGAGAATATGAACCTTTATGAGCAGATATTGGCCAGCGAAAGTAATTTGGCGCTCAAGCAAAATGACCTGCGCTCTACACGTCTCACCTTTGATGCCAGACAAGTCGAAGGTAGAAGATCATTGGCCACCGCAAGCACCGATCTACAACGGTTAAAGCGAAATTTCGAGCAAAATACCTCACTTTATAAAGATGAACTCATATCTAAGGAAGTCTATTTGACCTCGAAAGAAAATTACGAATTGGCCCAAAAGCAATATGAGATCGTAAAGTTGCAAACAGAACAGGACGACGCATTACGAAAAACCTCCCTAGCCGGTCTTGACACAGATCTGGAGCGCATGAAAAAGACGCTCTCAATGGTGTACGAGCGGTTAGACCACCTCAACGTGAGGGCACCGGCCGATGGGCAATTGGGCTTTTTAGATGCCGAGATCGGGCAGAACATAGCCCAAGGGCAGCGCATAGGGCAAATCAATGTGCTGACAGACTTCAAGATCGAAGCTGCCATAGACGAACATTATATTGACCGTGTAAGGCGCGACTTGACCGCTGAGCTGGAAAGAAACGATACCATTTATCCGCTCAGGGTACGAAAAGTGTATCCCGAGGTGCGGAACGGAAGGTTCAGGGTAGATTTGGTGTTTACCCAAAACAAGCCTGCTACCATTCGCACCGGTCAAACCTATAACATCAGATTGCAATTAGGCGCCTCAAACGATGCCCTGCTATTGCCAAAAGGTGGATTTTTTACCAGCACCGGCGGACAATGGGTGTTTGTGGTCGACAATGATGGAAATGAAGCCCTAAGACGCGATATAAGAATAGGAAAACAAAATTCTAGGTACTATGAGGTACTTGAAGGACTTCAACCTGGCGAACAGGTAATAACCAGTAATTATGATAGCTTCGGAGAAGCAGAACGAATTGTATTAAAATAAATCAGTCAAAAAAATGATACAGATCAAAAACCTAAAAAAAAGCTTTAGAACGGAAGAAGTGGAAACATTGGCTCTGAACAACGTAAACCTCAAGGTAGAGCAAGGTGAATTTGTTGCGGTCATGGGGCCTTCTGGCTGCGGCAAATCCACCTTATTAAACATCATCGGCATGCTCGACAATCCGACCGAGGGCAGTTACAATTTTGCAGGCCATGAAGTGGCCGGGTTAAGGGAGAGTCAGCGCACCCAGTTGCGAAAGGGAAATCTGGGATTTGTATTTCAAAGTTTCAACCTCATAGATGAGCTGACCGTTTATGAGAACGTCGAGCTTCCACTTATCTACTTAAAGATGAGCAAAAGCGAGCGTAAAGAAAAGGTCATGGCCGTATTGGAGCGAATGAAAATCGCACACCGAAAAAAGCATTTTCCACAGCAGCTATCCGGTGGACAACAACAAAGGGTGGCCATCTCAAGGGCCGTGGTCACCAATCCTAAATTGATCCTGGCCGATGAGCCAACCGGAAACCTCGATTCAAAAAATGGTATCGAGGTCATGAACCTTTTGACCGAGCTAAATCAAGAAGGCACCACCATCGTTATGGTGACCCATTCTGATAGAGATTCTCACTATGCCCATAGAATTGTGAACCTATTTGATGGGCAGATCGTCACCGAGAGTCAAAATCGAGCCGTGGGAGCCATTATGTAAGAGAGTTTATTCATCATCATCAAATCAAAAACGGGAATCATGTTCAAAAACTATCTGAAAGTCACTTGGCGCAACCTGATCAAGAACAGGGTCTACTCTATTATAAATATTGGAGGATTGGCCATTGGCATAGCGGCATGTCTATTGATTTTACAATATGTCATGTTTGAATTTAGTTATGAAGATTTCCATGAAAAAAAGGATCGTATTTACCGCGTACAACAAGATAGATACGACAATGGCAAACTATCGACACAATGGGCGGCGGGGGCCTATGCCGTTGGTAATTCCTTTAAGGAGGCGATTCCTGAAATAGAAGAGTATGTAAAAGTGGTGCGGACAGGCGACATCGTCGTTGAAGTGGAAAACCGCCCCCTGAAAATCGAACAAGTATTCTTTGCCACCAATTCTTTTTTTACCGTTTTTTCATATCCGCTGCTCTATGGCAAGACCGAAAGTCTTTTAACGGAGCCCTATACGGCCGCTATTTCTGAGAGTACCGCCCTTAGGATATTTGGAACCACGAATGTGGTAGACAATATCTTGCCCATCAGCGGGGGTAAAACGTATAGGATCACGGGAGTATTCAAGGATATGCCCATGAACACACAATTACGACCCGATTTTTTGGCCTCTTATGCCAGTTTTGTCGAACAAGTGAAAACAAACTCTGATGGAACGAGTGATCCCGAGCAAGCATGGGATTGGGATGGATGCCTCACCTATGTATTGCTTCAAAAAGGCGTAAACCCAATCGATGTAGAGGCCAAGTTTCCCCCTATTGTTGATGAGGGGGTAGGTGAGTTGATGCGGCGATTCAATGCTTCAGTGACCTATTATTTGAAGCCATTGACCGAAATACACCTCTATTCAAATTATTTGGAAGAGCCTGGCCCCAATGGCAATTCAAAAATGGCGTACTTACTTTTGGGTGTCGCGATCTTCATCATTGTAATAGCATGGGTAAACTATATTAACCTGGCCACGGCCCGGGCAATGGGCCGTGCAAGGGAGGTGGGTGTTCGCAAATCGGTCGGATCGCAGCGTAAACATTTGATAACACAGTTCTTTTTAGAGTCGGCTTTGTTCAATGGTTTAGCCGTAATGCTGGCTTTGATTGTCATAGTACTAGTTTTACCCTCCTTTGGCCGCTTATCAGATCAATACGTCTCTTATGACCTGTTTTCGCATGCCCATTTTTGGTTGGGGCTATCATTTTTGTATCTGGTAGGTGTCTTTTTATCAGGCTTTTACCCCGCCCTGGTACTATCGAAATTCAGGCCGGTCGAAGTGCTTAAAGGAAATATGTCTGGGGCAACAAAAGGTGCCGGTCTGCGAAAGGGCCTGGTGGTATTTCAGTTTGCTGCTTCCCTGTTTTTGTTGATAGGCTCGTTGGTAATTTACCAACAAATTCAGTTCATGCGCAATCAATCTTTGGGCATTGATATTTCGCAAACACTTGTATTGCCCCCTCCAATCGTGGCAGATTCTACCTTTTCGAACCAGAAAAGGGCATTTAAGCAATCCCTTTTACAACATCCCTTATTTCAAGATGTCGCTGTGTCATCTTTTGTTCCCGGAACCGGTCCGGGTGATAATGCCGGAGGCATACGGTTGCTCAGTCAAGACGACACAGAGCAAAAGCAATATAGGTTCATTCGTGTAGACCATGACTTTGTAGACCTTTTTGAGGCCAAGATCGTAGCGGGACGCAAATTTTCAGAAGACTTCGGTGCCGAAAGAACAAACGTGATCTTCAACAGAAAGGGAATTGAGCAGCTAGGTTTTGACGACCCCGAAGAAGCAATAGGAAAACAGATCGAATTCTGGGGCGACCAATGTGAAATTGTAGGAGTGATTGAGAATTTTCACCAAGAATCGCTACGTGACGCCTACGAGCCACTTATCCTTATTCTAAACCCTGATGTTTACGGGTATTTTTCGCTGAAAATCCAAACTGACCAAATCCAACGAAGCCTGACTTTGCTACAGTCTGAATGGGACACGTTTTTTCCCGGAAATACCTTTGATTATTTTTTTCTTGATGAGCGGTTCAATGCACAATATAAAGCTGATCGACGGTTTGGAAAGGTATTCGGGATCTTTACCACCCTGGCCATCTTGGTGGCCTGTCTCGGGCTTTTTGGTCTGGCCTCTTATACCACGTTACAGCGTACCAAGGAAATCGGAATTCGAAAGGTGTTGGGGGCTTCAGTAGTGCGTATTTTAAAGCTCTTATATAAAGAGTTTGCCATTCTATTGCTATTGGCATTCGTAATTGCAATCCCCTTGGCGTGGTACGTCATCAATAACTGGTTGAACGGGTATGCTTTTAGGATCAATATCCATTGGACCTACTTTGCAATTCCATTTTTCGCCATCGCCATTATAGCGTTATTGACGGTTAGTTTTCAATCGGTAAAATCGGCCATGGCCAACCCCGTAAAAAGTTTGCGGACAGAGTAATTCATCATATCAATCGAGAATCAATATCATGTTAAAAAATCATCTAAAAATCGCTTTGAGAAGTTTAAAAAAGCAATCCTTTTTTACCCTGCTCAACACCATGGGCCTCGCTATCGGTATCGCCGGAGGTTTACTTATTTCATTATATATACATGACGAGCTGAGCTATGACACCATGTTCGCCGATGCCAATCGCATACATCGAGTCAATGCAGATATAAAGTTTGGTGGAGAAGACCGCAAATTTGCGGTTACTCCGGCCCCTATGGCTGAAACGATTGACAATGATTTTTCTGAAGTCGAGCTAGCAACACGATTTCGTACAAGGGGCAGCATGCTGGTCAGAAAGTCAGATACCGAAGTCAATGTAAAAGAAGTTCAATCGACTTTTGTTGATTCAACTTTCTTTAAGATGTTCGGTGTGGATCTTTTGGTGGGCGATGTAAAAACCGCCCTAAAGTCTCCCAATACGTTGGTAATGACCAAATCGGCCGCTGAAAAACATTTCGGCATTAACGATGCCATAGGCCAGAACCTACTTTTGAACAATACAGAAACCTATACCGTTTCTGGCGTAATCGACGATTTACCGAAAAATTCATTCTTAAGGGATTACTCAATTTTTATGGCCATGGCCGGTTATGATGATTCTCGCGTGGTAAACTGGGCCAGTAACAATTACCAAACGTTCATCAAACTGATCCCGTCTGCGCGCGTAGAAGATTTACAAGAACCCCTACAAGCCTTTTTGGGGAAATATGTAATTCCAGGGGTACAGCAATATATGCCGGGCATTACCGAAGAACAGTTCAAGGCAGCCGGAAATCATCTGATCTACAGTACCATTCCGTTGACCGATATACACTTGAAATCTGACAGGGTGGCTGAAATAAGTGGCAACAATACTATTCAAAGCATTTACATACTTTCTTTTATCGCCATTTTTCTGATTGTGCTTGCCTGTGTGAACTTCATGAATTTGAGCACGGCACATTCTTTGAAAAGGGCGAAAGAAGTAGGTATACGAAAAACGCTGGGCTCAAATAAGAGAGAGCTTATCCGCCAGTTCTTGATTGAATCTGGTCTGGTTTCCTTCGGTTCACTTCTAGTGGCCCTTGTCTTGGCCATATTGGCTTTGCCCTATTTCAACGATTTGGCTGACAAAGATATTTCAATGCCTTATGCAAGTCCATTCTTTTGGTTGATCTTATTCGCTTCAGGGATTGTTTTGGCGCTTTTTTCAGGAAGCTATCCAGCATTTTTTATGTCAAAATTCATTCCGGTCAAGGTGCTAAAAGGAACCGGTGGCAATAGTCTGGAAGGTGAAAAAATTCGAAACGGTCTGGTTATATTCCAGTTTGCGATTTCTGTTTTTTTGATAATTGGCACTTTGGTCGTGTATCGGCAATTACAATATATTCAGAACAAAGACCTGGGTTTTTCCAAAGAACAAGTGCTGATAGTCAACGATGTCTTTACCGCCGGAAATCAGGTTGCTTCGTTTAAGGAAGAGGTGAAAAAACTGGGGTTCGTCAATAATGCTACCCTGAGCAGTTTTTTTCCAACACCTTCAGGTAGGTCTGATACTGTTTTTGCCCCTGAAGAAGGGGCCACTGACCAAGAAAATGCCGTAAGCATGCAGACGTGGGGCGTTGACCATGATTATGTGTCGACCATGGGTTTTGAGATTATCGCAGGGAGAGATTTTGATCGGGCATTCAAAAATGACTCAACAAGTATAATCATCAATGAATCTGCCATTGCCACCATCGGGGTTTCCCCAGAAGCTGCCGTGGGTATGCGCTTTACACAAGGTTTTGGCGAAGAAAACCCAGAGTATTTTACGATTATCGGAGTGGTAAAGAACTTCCACTTCTCCCCCTTCAGGGAAGAAATAGAGGCCTTGAGCCTTCATTTAAGCAATTTTGCAAGTTCAATGGCCGTAAAGCTGGAGACTGACAATTTTTCAAACGCCATAGCAAGTATAGAAGGAATTTGGAACAACGTTGCCCCTGGCCAACCTTTTGACTATTACTTCATGGAAGATTCTTTCAATGACACCTATAAGTCTGAACAACGTTTGGGTCGCATTTTTATCATATTTACCACCCTGTCCATTTTAATCGCCTGCCTTGGGTTATTTGGATTAGCGGCCTTCAATGCAGAAAAGCGAACCAAAGAAATAGGGGTCAGAAAGGTATTGGGGGCAAGTGTGGGCCAAATCTCATACCGCCTCACTATGGACTTTATCAAGCTGGTCGGTATAGGTATACTTATTTCATTGCCCATAGGTTGGTATGCCATGAACAAATGGCTTGAAGATTTTTCATATCGCATTGAAGTCAGTTGGTGGATGTTGGCAATTGCGGCTTCATTGGCGGTGGGTATTGCCATAATTACGGTAAGCTATCAAAGTATCAGGGCGGCAGTGGTCAACCCGGTAAAAAGTTTACGTACAGAATAATCGATCAAAAAACGGACAATCATGATAAAGAACTATTTAAAAATCGCCTGGAGAAACCTTTTGAAGAACAAAGGATACTCGGCAATCAATATTGGTGGTCTCGCATTGGGCATGGCCGTTACCTTGACCATCGGTCTTTGGATCTATGATGAACTGTCTTACAACAATTATTTTAAGAACAAGGACAAAATCGCCCAGGTTTTTCAATCACAAACCTTTAACGGCAATGTAGGAACCGGTCCTGCCATACCCTTGCCTTTAGAGCCTGCTTTGCGTGATGGGTATGGCGACAACTTCAAACATTTGATGATGGCTTCTTGGACGCAGGACAGCTATATTAAATACCAAGACAAGAGCATTTCCCGCCCCGGCAACTATATGCAGCCCATAGCACCTGAATTGCTGAACCTTGAGATTGTCAAAGGTGAAAAGGACGGGCTGCGTGAAATCAATTCCATTATGCTGTCAGAATCAACTTCTGATGCCCTTTTTGGCAAAGAAGATCCCATTGGCAAGGTGGTAAAGATCGCCAATCAATACGATCTGAATGTTTCTGCTGTATATAAAGATATCCCTTTCAACAATGCGTTTAATGAGACCGATTACATCATTCCGTGGGACCATTATGTGGCCAATCGGGAGTGGATTCAAGAATCATTGGACCATTGGGGCAACAATTCTTTTCAATTGTTCGTGCAGATTACTGACAACACCACCTTTGAAAAGGTAACCAACACCATCATCGATGTTAAAAAGAATGCCGATGAAGATATTGCAGAGTTCAATCCCCAACTATTTTTGCTTCCTATGGCCGATTGGCATCTGCGGAGCAATTTCGAACAGGGTAAACAGGTCGGTGGCCGAATCAAGTATGTTTGGCTTTTTGGTGTCATTGGGGGCTTTGTACTGCTCTTGGCCTGCATCAATTTTATGAACCTGAGTACTGCGCGTTCTGAAAAAAGGGCCAAAGAGGTAGGTATTCGAAAATCAATAGGTTCTCAAAAAGGGCAGTTGATCTATCAATTTTTGAGCGAGTCTTTTTTAGTGGTGCTTTTTGCCTTTGTTGTTGCACTGGCCGTTGTACTGTTGTCTTTGAACGGGTTCAACGAATTGGCGAAAAAAGAAATTGCCTTTCCTTGGGAAAACACCAGATTCTGGTTGATTTCCATTGTCTTTATTCTTTTCACGGCACTGCTGGCCGGCAGTTATCCTGCATTGTACCTGTCTTCCTTTAGGCCAGTCGATGTGCTAAAGGGAACTTTCAGAGGAGGCAAATATTCAGGTTTGCCAAGAAAAATACTGGTGGTCTTGCAGTTCACCGTTTCCGTGGCCTTTATCATCGGCACGGTCATTGTCATGCAACAGATCAACCATGCCAAAAATCGACCGATTGGGTATGATAGGGAAGGGTTGATACAAATACCGACCTGGTCGGCAGATTTTGAGGGCAAGACCGATTTGATGCGAGAGCAGTTTTTAAAGTCGGGAGGAGCCGTGGCAATGGCTACATCGAGCAGCCCCACCACCCGCATTTGGTCTAATAGAAGTGGCTATACCTGGGAAGGAAAACCTGATGGCTTTCAGGAAGATTTCGCGTGGACCGAAGTCTCACCTGAATATGCCAGTACACTTGATTTAAAGATTGTTCAAGGGCGGGATTTCTCAAGGGATATCGCCTCTGATTCTTTGGGAATACTCATCAATGAAACAGCGGTTGAATATATGGGGGTGAAAAATCCTGTGGGTATGCTCATTCGAGATTCAGATGAAGAAGACCCGGGCCCGACCATGAAGATCATCGGGGTAGTTCAAGACATGATCGCCCAATCACCCTATGAGCCCGTCAAACAGGGCTGGTATGTATACGATCGCTTCAGCAATTTTAGTTACTATAACCTGCGGCTCAACCCCAATCAGAGTGCCAGTCAAAATTTGGCCGTCATCGAACGGGTGTTCAAAGAAAATTTCCCGGCCATACCGTTTCAATATGATTTTGTCGATGATGAATATGCCGAAAAATTTGCGGCAGAGCAACGAATAGGAACACTCTCTGGCATTTTTACCGCTTTGGCGATCCTTATCAGTTGTTTGGGCCTTTTCGGATTGACCTCTTTCGTCGCCGAACAGCGCACCAAGGAAATTGGGGTAAGAAAAGTGTTGGGGGCCACTGTTTTCAATGTGTGGAACATGCTCTCAAAAGACTTTTTGAAACTGGTCATCATTTCATGTTTCATCGCGGTGCCCATAGCCTATTATATAATGAACGGTTGGCTGCAAGAGTATCCGTACAGGGTCATCTTGAAGTGGTGGATCTTTGTTTTGGCCATGTTGGGCGCCTTGGGAATAACGGTACTTACCGTAAGCTTTCAGGCCATTAGGGCTGCCAAGCAAAACCCAGTGAAAAGTTTGCGTACCGAATAATCAAAAAGTGAACAGCTATGTTCAAGAATTATTTAAAAATCGCTTGGAGGAACCTATTACGGAACAAGGGGTTTTCTGCCCTTAACATTCTGGGATTGTCCATCGGCCTTACCGTAACGGCACTGATTGTTTTATGGATCAATTTTGAAATCGGATTTGATAAATTCCATGACAATGATGCTAGAATCTATCAGGTGTACAACCAATATCCAGTCGATGGTGAAATCTGGACATGGAACTCCACACCGAAAATTATGGCCAAGACCATAAAGAATATGTATCCCGAAGTGGAACGGGTTACCCGTCATAATTATGAAAACTTATTTCTGTTCACCAATGGCGAAAAGAACATCAAGGGCAATGGCACCTTTGTAGATCCAGATTTTTTGCACATTTTCAGTTTTCCTTTGGTCAAAGGCGATATAAACCAAGTTTTGGATGGGGTGAATTCCGTTGTGGTAACCGAAACTTTTGCCAAAAAACTGTTCGGTGACAACGATCCCATGGGCAAAACGGTCAAAATCGACAATGAAGATCTTTTTACCGTTACCGGGGTTTTAAAAGACTTGCCCAAAAACACCGAATTTACTTTTGAATATTTGATCCCGTGGAAATACCTCACCCAAAAAGGGTTAGACGATGAAAACTGGGGCAATAACTCTGTAGCAACCTACGTAATGCTCAAAAATGGCGTGGACCATGGTTCTTTTGCTTCAAAAATTAAAACACTAAGGAAAGTCCATGATAAGGATAGCCCTGAAATGGTAACCTACCTTTACCCTTTCTCGCGCAACCATCTGTACGGTGAGTTTGAAAACGGCCTTGAGAAGGGAGGGCAAATAGACATAATACGCATGTTTGGCATTATCGCCGGAATCGTATTGCTCATTGCCTGCATCAATTTCATGAATTTAAGTACCGCGCGGAGCGAAAAAAGGGCCAAAGAAGTAGGGGTACGTAAAGTGGTGGGCGCCCGAAAGAGTAGTCTTATCGGTCAGTTCATGGGCGAGTCAATACTACTGGCCATAATCAGTGCCTTTTTTGCATTGATACTTGTGGTCATCACATTGCCCACCTTTAGTGGGTTGGTCGAAAAACCCTTGTCATTAAATTTCAGGGACCCTATGTTCTGGGTCATCTCTGGAGCGATTGTCATTTTTACAGGATTGTTGGCGGGCAGCTATCCATCTTTATATTTATCCGCATTTAAACCTGCCTCTGTACTCAAAGGAACTTTTCAAAAACAGAACACGCTCATTACGCCAAGAAAAATATTGGTGGTCACCCAATTTGCGGTAGCGATCATTTTAATTTCTTCGACACTCATCGTCAGACAACAATTGAACAAGGTGCAGAACCGTCAAATGGGGTACTCTCAAGACAAGCTGGTGTATGTTGAAATGGAAGGTGATCTGCAAAAAAATTATGCCCTCATCAAGAAAGAATTGAATGCATCGGGCACTACGGTCGCAGTGACCAAAACGATGTCTCCGATCACCCAAAATTGGAGTAATTCTTGGAATATAGGTTGGAAAGGAAAAGACCCCGAAGACAAAACCTTGATCTTAAGGTTCAATGCAGACGACGATGTCATTAAAACCTTTGGTTTTGAACTGGTCGAGGGACGGGATTTTGATAAAACCCGATTTCCCACTGATTCCACGGCCATGATCATCAATGAAGCTGCCGTAGCGCACATGGGCTTTGACGAGCCCATTGGCAAACAGATCAGCGATATGGGCACAGATTGGACGGTCATCGGGGTGGTAAAAGATTTTATACTCACCTCCCCGTTTCAAAAGATAGAACCCATGATCGTGCACTGTGGTTGGGCCGACAATATTATCAATATGAAGCTGAACCCCAATCGTTCAATAGGGGAAAATTTGGCACAGGCCGAAACAATTTTCAAAAAATTCAATCCGAATTATCCTTTTGAATACAAGTTCGTCGACAAAGAATACGAACGCAAGTTCAATAACCAAAAACGCACAGAGACCCTTGCTTCGTGGTCTACGTTGTTGACCATTATCATTTCATGTTTGGGACTGTTCGGGTTGGCCAGTTATATGGCAGAAAACAGAATCAAGGAAATAGGTGTCAGAAAAGTTTTGGGAGCTTCGGTTGGCAACATCACCACCCTACTATCCAAATCATTTTTAAAATTGGTGGCGTTGGCCTGTTTGATCGCCATTCCCGTTTCATGGATTTTTATGCGTGAGTGGCTACAAAATTTTGATTTTAGGATAGAACCATCGGGATGGACCTTCTTATTTGCTGGCGTATTGGCCATAGCAATCGCCCTTATTACGGTAAGCTATCAAGCCATTAAAGCGGCCATACGAAACCCCGTAAAAAGCTTGCGCACCGAATAATCAAAAAAGCGGGCAGTTATGTTTAAGAACTATATAAAAATCGCTTGGAGAAACATCATAAAGAACAAGGTGCTCTCAATTTTAAATATAATTGGGTTGGCGACCGGGCTATTATGTAGTCTACTTATTTATCTATGGGTCTCCGATGAACTGGCCGTCGATAACTACCATGAGAATATAGACCGCCTTTATTCGGTATATCAAAGACAAATCTTCGAGGGCAGAGTAGATGCGTTCTATTCCACCCCGGCATTACTTTACAAGGAACTAAAAAATAAGATCCCCGAAATCGAGAAAGCCGCTCCCACGAGCTGGAGAGGCTCTAAAACCTTTGCCTATAAGGATAAAACGTTTAGACAGGAAGGGTTTCATGTAGGTGACGATTATTTTGATATGTTTTCGTACGACTTCTTGGAAGGTACTGTAGCCTCAGTAATGGATTCGCCCGATAATATCGCGATATCAGAAGAAATGGCGCAGCTATTTTTTGGGAGTGTCGAAAATGCTATTGGCAAATCGATCACTTATGAGAACAGCCGTCCGTTACAGGTGTCTGCTGTGCTCAAAGACGCTAGCCCTGCCAATTCCAAAAAAGCCGATTTTTTCGTGCATTGGGATATTTTTCTTGAAGAAAACAGCTGGGCTCCCGATATTACCAATAGCGGTCCGCCGACCTTTATAATGCTTAAAGAGAATTCTGATGTCGCTGTAGTACAGACCAAAATCAAAGATTTTCTAACTCCGTACCGAACGGAAGAAGATGCCAATTTTACGGTAGAATTGGGGCTGCAACCTTATGGCGAGAGCTATTTGCACAACGGCTTTGAGAACGGCATAATTTCCGGTGGTCGTATCGAGAATGTGCGCATTTTTGGATTCATCGCGTTTTTCGTTTTGTTGATCGCCTGTATCAACTTTATGAACTTGGCGTCTGCCAGTTCAATAAAACGAGCCAAAGAAGTTGGGGTGCGGAAATCTTTGGGTGCAAAAAAAGGAAGTTTGATATCCCAGTTTTTGGGAGAGGCGCTACTACTTTCTCTCATTGGCACCATTTTATCATTGCTGTTGGTTTCACTTTTATTGCCCATGTTCAACGAGCTTGCGGGAAAGGATTTAAGTCTTCTTCGCCTATCGCCCTTATCTTGGTCGGGTATTTTTGGAATTGCACTGTTGACAGGCTTTGTATCTGGAAGTTACCCCGCATTCGTACTGTCTTCCTTTAAAGCAATAGACACTTTCAAAAGCAATGGCAACGCCAATGCCAGTTCACAATGGGTACGGAAAGGCTTGGTGGTTTTTCAATTTGCCTTGACGGTCATCTTGATTTCAGGAATGCTGATTACTTCACGTCAGATAAATTATATACAGCATGAAAACTTCGGTTTTGACCGCCACAATGTGGTTGCCTTTATTTTTCAAGGCGATTCTACGCATACGTTTGCTGGCCTAAAAGAAAGAGTGCTACAACTTCCTGGTGTTGAATCCGTATCCATCACCGATGCAGGGCCCATGCAGATATCAAATGGTTTTGACGACGTGGTCTGGACTGGCAAACCCGATAATGACCCAACCATATTTATGAGTATGGCCGTAGGATCTGATTTTGCCGAGGCCTGGGGTACAGAATTACTTGTAGGCAGCGATTTCGCCGATGACCGTGTTGCCGATAATTCGGGCTACATTATTAATGAGACCGCTTTGAAAATAATGGGGCTTGAAGATCCGATAGGCAAGCCCTTGGCGATGTGGGGCAGAGAAGGTGAAATTGTAGGGGTGATGAAAGACTTTCCCGTAAATACCTTAAAATCTACGATCCCCCCATTAATAATCCGTAATGGGGAATATCTGAACAGGGGAGCGGTTTTAGCACGAATCAACCCCATAAATGTGGCCCAAACGGTAGAAGCTTTAGAAAACGTGTATGCCCAAATACTTCCCGAAATTCCGTTCCAGTACATCTTTACCGATGCATGGTACAATGATATGTATAGAAGCGAGACGGTATTTTTTAGGCTCTCCCAATACTTTTCGCTAATGGCGATATTCATTTCATGCCTAGGGCTGTTCGGCCTGGTCATCTTTTCGGCCCAGCAAAGAGTAAAGGAAATCGGAATACGAAAAGTGCTGGGTGCTTCGGTCAGTAAAATCACAAGTCTTTTAATAAAAGATTTTTTGAAGCTTGTGGTCATCGGCATTGTAATTGGCTTTCCCGTTGCCTGGTACTTTATGGATAAATGGCTGACCAACTATGAATATCGCATCGATATGCCTTGGTGGGCTTTTGGGTTGGCTGGAGTTTTGGTCATCGCAATAGCATTATTGACAGTCAGTTTTAAATCGATAAGTGCCGCCATGACAAATCCGGTAAATAGCCTAAGAACGGAATAAAAAATCCCTTTTGGCCTGCTTAGCAGCAAGTCAGGCTCCCCCATAGGGGAGGAAAAAGATAAGAGAATGAAAATGTAAAAAATCAAAGCGCGATCCTGTTCCCCTTATAGAGTGGGCGGCCGCGGCCCTTAAGACGACCATCATGATAACACAAAATTTTAAACTATTTCTAAGAAACATCTATAGAAATAAAAGCTCTTTTCTAATAAACATGATCGGCTTGTCAACAGGCCTGGCCTGTACCCTGTTGATATCGCTATGGGTGCTTGACGAGCTTGGCGTCGATAAATTCCATAAAAACCATGACCGGATCTATCAGGTGATAGAACATTTGAATTTTACCGATGGTATCAAGACGATGATAGAAACTTTCGGTCCCATGGCAGAATTGTTGGTCGATGAAATGCCCGAGGTAGAATATGCCGCAGAGGCCATTCCTCCCTCCTGGTTTGGCAAGCACAATCTTTCCATTGGCGAGAAAAATATCAAGGCAGTGGGGCAGATTGTCGGTAAAGATTATTTCAATATTTTTTCCTACGGGCTACGCTATGGCGACAAAAACCAATTGCTTGAAGACCCCAACTCCATTGTCATTTCAAAAGAATTGGCCGTAAAGTTGTTCGGTACTGCCAAGAATGTGGTCGGTCAAGCCATAACGTACGAGCAAGACAGGCTCTTTACGGTTTCGGGAATCTTTGACGGAACCCCATCCAATTCCACCATCCAATTCGATTTTGCCCTTTCCTCCCATGCCTATAAAGATGTTCCTCCATGGAATTCGCTCCATACATGGAATGGCAGTGGCCCACAGGTGTATGTACTGCTAAAAGAAGGAACCAATGTCAACGCATTGAATGACAAGGTAGACAAGATTCGAAAAAGTGCGAATGAAAATACCATTAGAACCGCGGTCTTGGTGCCCTTTTCCGAGCATTACCTCCATGGCACATATGAAAATGGAAAACAGGTCGGGGGGCGAATCCAATATGTTAGGCTCTTTTCCCTTATTGCCCTTATCATTCTGGTCATTGCCTGTATCAATTTTATGAACCTCTCTACGGCAAGGGCAACCAAAAGATTGAAGGAGATTGGGGTAAAAAAGGCCGTTGGGGCAAACCGAAGGGTTTTTATAGCACAGTTTCTTGGCGAGTCAATTGTAATGGCATTTATGGCCTTGATCATCGCAGTTATCGTGGTGGCACTCTTTCTGCCACAATTCAATGTAATCGTTGGAAAACAGTTGGAATTGGACTTTAATGTACCCTTTGTCTTGGTTGCTTTGGGCATTGCCATTTTTACGGGCTTTTTTGCTGGAAGCTATCCTGCCATTTACCTATCAGGGTTCAATGCCGTGGCAATCCTAAAAGGAAAACTAAGCCAATCTTTTGGAGAATTATGGACACGTAAGGGATTGGTCATCATTCAATTTTCCCTCTCCATTATTTTGATTGCATCGGTATTGGTGGTGTACAAACAAATGGATTATGTTCAAAGCCAAAACTTAGGGTATGGGCAAGACAATGTTGTCTTGTTTGGTGTCGAGGGCAAGATAAAAACCCAAAAGGCCTCCTTTCTTTCAGAGTTAAAGAATATGCCCGGAGTGCTGAACGCATCCACTACGACACACAGCATGGTGGGCCACAATTGGTCCGTTGGGTTGGATTGGGAAGGAAGGAACGAAAGAAATATTGCTTTTCAGGTAATCGGCGCCGATTACGGTTTTATAGAAACCATGGACATGGAGTTAGTGGCGGGTCGTAGCTTCAGCAGAGAATTTGGGGCCGATAGCTTAGGCCTTGTGCTCAATGAAACGGCCATTGCAACAATGGGGCTTGAAGATCCTTTGGGCAAGGTTGTACGCGGATTTTTTGGTCAGGGAAAAATAATCGGAATCGTCAAGGATTTTCACTTTAAGTCGTTGCACGATAAGGTGGAGCCGCTGTTCCTCACCTTGATGCCCAATGCCACCAATAAGGTAATGGTTAGAATAAAGGCCGGTAAGGAAAAAGAGGCCCTTGCCGAAATGGAAAAACTGCATCGAACATTTAACCCCAACCTGCCCTTTGAATATGAATTTTTAGACAGCAACTTTCAAGAACTCTATACATCGGAACAACGGGTGGCCTCCCTGTCAAAGTACTTTGCGGGCTTGGCCATCCTTATTTCATGTCTAGGTTTGTTTGGTCTGGTCATCTTTACTACTGAAAGAAGACGAAAGGAAATCAGTATTCGAAAAGTCTTGGGCCAAAGCACCTCCCAAATTATGCTGATGCTTTCAAAGGGGTTCGTGCAACTGGTTTTGATCTCAATGTGCATTGCCCTGCCCATTGCCTATCTATTGGCCCAAAATTGGTTATCGGGTTTTGCCTATAGAATACCCCTGCACCTTTGGTATTTTGTGGCCGCGGGCGTAATGGCGTTGGGCATTGCGCTCTTGACCGTGGGTGGGCAGGCTATTCGTGCAGCAAACGGGAACCCGGTAGAGGGATTACGGGAGCAATAGAAAGCCCACCACCAATTAGATATCCCCATTGGTCGTGCCCCTTTGCAGGGGGAATATGGGTGAAGGGCACCAACGTAGATGGAAAAGACCTTGTAGGTCTCATACAAAAAAGAACAAGTACATGAAACGGATGATCACAAAAACGGCAATGATCTAAAAACTGAAGAAATACATCATGTTAAAAAACTATTTAAAAATCGCATGGCGCAATTTATGGAAGAATAGAATCTACTCGGTTGTCAATGTAGGTGGGCTGGCTGTTGGAATGGCCGTGGCCTTGATGATCGGGTTGTGGGTGGTAGATGAATTGACCCATGACCAATATTTTGGGAATAAGGACCAAATTGCCCAAGTTTATCAGAATAGGACAAGAAATGGAAGTATAAATACCGGGAATGCCGTACCCAGACCTTTGGAGTTTGTACTCAGGGAACAATATGCAGACCATTTCAAACATATTGTAATGGCATCATGGGAATGGAAACAAAGCTTGGCATATAATGACAACATCATTTCCCGTATGGGGAATTACATGCAGGCCGGTATCACTGATATGTTAGACCTCAAAATGGTGAACGGCCAAAAGGATGGCCTGCAAGATATCGATGGTATTATGTTGGACAAATCAACTTCTCAAGCTCTTTTTGGGTCTGAAGACCCCATAGGAAAGGTTGTCAGGGTAAATAACGAAATTGACGCGACCGTAACCGGGGTATATGAGGATATACCGTTTAACAATTCGTTTCATGGTCTCCAATTTTTGATACCCTGGGAAAGGTACCTAGCCTGGCGTGAATGGGTCTCGGAGGCCAGGGATAGTTGGAACAACAACTCGTTTCAGATGTTGGTACAGATAGCCGACAATATGGAGATGGATGAGGTTACCGCTATAATAAAGAACGTCAAGAAAGACCAACTCCCCGAGGCCCAAAGCAATCCCCAACTCTTTCTTTTTCCCATGAAAGATTGGTATCTGCGCAATAATTTTGAGGAAGGCCGCCAAGCAGGTGGCCGTATTACCTATGTTAAGCTATTTGGTATTATAGGCATTTTGGTGTTGGTGCTGGCCTGTATCAATTTTATGAACCTCGGTACTGCACGATCTGAAAAAAGGGCCAAAGAGGTAGGGCTTCGAAAAACGATAGGTTCAAATCGGGGTCATTTGGTGCATCAATTTCTTGGAGAATCTTTTTTGATAACCCTATTGGCCTTCTTTTTTGCCGTTATCTTGGTACTGGTCTTCTTGGGTAGCTTTAACGAACTGTCTGGCAAGGAAGTACAATTACCGTGGAAAAGTCCGTTATTCTGGATGGCTTCAATGCTATTTATTTGTATTACGGCACTGCTATCGGGAAGCTATCCGGCACTATATCTGTCTTCTTTTAAGCCCGCAGAGGCCCTGAAGGGCACATTTAAGGTCGGACGGTTTTCGGTTCTCCCAAGAAAAGCGTTGGTGGTCATTCAGTTTACGGCATCGGCGGCTTTTATCATTGGCACCCTGGTGGTATTGCAACAGATTCGTTTTGTAAAAAACCGGCCGGTTGGCTATGATAAAGAAGGGCTTATACAAATACCCGCCGCAGGGCAGGAGTTTTCAGAAAAAAGAGAACTGATTCGAAACGAATTTCTGGCATCGGGCGCCATAACAGAAATGTCGACCTCTAGCGCACCTGCCACTGAAATCTGGTCAAATGCAGGCAACTATACCTGGGATGGAAAACCAGACGATTTTCAAGTAAGTCTAGCTTGGACTTTTGTATCCCCAGAATATGCCAAGTCACTTGGTTTAAAGGTAATCATGGGAAGGGACTTCTCTAGGGAATTTCCAACAGATTCAAATGCCGTCCTTATCAATAAGGCCGCAATGAAATACATGGGCCTTTCCAATCCGATTGGCAAATACCTAAGAAATTCAGATACTGATAGCCCCGACCCTCCCTTAAAAATCATCGGAGTGGTCGAAGATATGATTGTACAATCTCCCTTTGAGCCAGTAAGACAAGGGGTTTATGCATTCGACAAATATGGCATAACCAATTTTTACAATCTTCGGCTAAACCCACAAAAAAGCACAGAGGAAAACCTCGAAATGGTTGAGAATGTGTTTAAGGAGCATTTTTCAAAAGTACCATTCGACTACCAGTTTGTAGACAACCAATACGCCATCAAGTTTCAATCAGAGGAGCGCGTGGCGAGTTTGGCCGGGATTTTCACGGTCTTGGCAATTTTTATAAGCTGCCTGGGACTCTTTGGGCTTACGGCTTTTGTCGCCGAACGGCGTACCAAGGAAATAGGGGTTCGAAAGGTGTTGGGCGCGTCGGTATTTGGTCTATGGAAAATGCTTTCCAAAGACTTTTTGGCCCTGGTCCTCATTGCATGCACAGTCGCTATACCCATAGCATTCTATATAATGAAAGGATGGTTGCAAAATTATACCTATAGGATCGACTTGTCTTGGGCAATATTTGCAGCGGCCATTTTAGGAGCCCTGTTTATCACGTTCATTACCGTGAGCTTTCAGGCCATAAAGGCCGCCAATGCCAATCCGGTAAAGAGTTTGCGTACCGAATAATCATCAAAAAACTGAACCATCATGATCAAAAACTATTTGAAGACCATTTTTCGAAGGGCCGCAAGAGACCGCCTGAACACGCTAATAAATCTTTTTGGCCTTTCTGTGGCCATTACCTGTTGTTTGGTCATCTTTCTATTTGTCGATAATGAATTGAAATATGATACCTTTCATGAACATGCGAATAAAATCTATAGAATTACCACCCACGAGGCTTCTGAAGATGGCATCACCAGAAATTTTGCCAATTCTTTTATGCCCTATGCACCGCTGCTTGAATCTAAATTTTCCTCGATAGCGGAAACGGTTAGGATATTGCCGCAAAATGTTAGCATAAGTGATGACCAAAACCTAAATCTTTTTCAAGAGTCCAACTTTTTTTATGTAGACCCTTCTTTTTTGGATGTGTTTTCTTTTCCCCTTGTTCAGGGCAATAAAGAAAAGGCCTTGGCGGCTCCTGACAACATTTTGATAACTCAAGCCATGGCCAGAAAGTATTTTGGCAAAAAAGATGCATTGGGCGAGGTGCTGAAAGTGGAACAAAACCATACGTTCAAAGTAGCAGGAATTCTTATGGATCCCCCCGATCAATCTAGCTTAAAATTCGATTTTATTGTTCCAATGGCAGCGGCAGAGGATATCTGGGGGTCCTGGATAGCCGATTCGAATAGCACATGGTACTATCCTCCTGTTTATAGCTTTGTACAACTCAGCGCAAATGTCGATGTTGACGAGACCGTACAATACATCAAAAGTGTTGAAAAACAGTTCTTGCCTGAAAATATAGGAAAGACAAGAACACATGCCGTTCAAGGTCTTACCGAGGTTCATTTTTCAGGGCTTGAAAACGAATTGCACCCTTCGATCAATCGAAATGTACTATTTCTTTTCATCGCCGTTGGCATTGTCATATTGCTTGTGGCGGCCTTCAATTTTGTTAACCTTTTCCTTACCAAAATAGTACTACACTTAAAAGCAGTTGGCATTCAAAAGGTGCTAGGAGCCAATAATCGCAGTATATGGAAAGAATTGCTGCTAGAAAGCTTTGCTTTTCTTTTTGTTTCCATGCTATTGGCGCTGGTCTGGGGGGTGCTTGTTCTTCCTGGGTTCAATGCACTGATGAAAACACAACTCAACTTATCTTCGATTTTCACCACAGGGGTTATCTTTTACCTAATGGGGTTATTGCTGCTTCTTAGCATTCTAATTTCCATTATTCCTTTTCTGATTATTTCCAGATTTCGACTGATTGCCTTTTTGAAAGGCAGGGGGACTTCTGTATTTAAGGGGAAAAAATCCTCTTCCGTTCAATCAGCCTTACTTGTATTACAATTTGTCGTTGCGGTTACCTTGATCATTGCAACGGTTGTCATGCAATCGCAAATGCACTACATACGAAAGAAGAACTTAGGTTTTCAGAAAGACCAAGTACTTGTGGTTCCCGTAAGGGATGAGGCTGTTCAAAATAGGTTTGTTGCCGTTAAAAACAAGATTCTTCAACTACAAGGAGTAAAGGAAGTTTCTACCATTTCAAATTTTCCGTGGGAAAAGGGCTTTTATGATTTTGAAACATCGATAAACTACGATGGCCTGGTTACCAAAGCCAATCTAAGCACCCTTTTGGTAGATGAAAACATCATAAACACATTAGACATGGCCATTGTAAATGGGAGGGGATTCTCCAATGAACATGGCACCGATTCCACTATGGCCTTTATAATGAATGAAGCGGCGGCATCAAAGTTTGGAATCAAGAATTTGCAAAATGTGAAGTTGTCCATGACAGGTATCTCTTCTTCAAGTGCCAAAGAAGGGCGTCTAATAGGAATAGTAAAAGATTTTCATTTGCAATCGCTACACGATAAAATTCAACCCTTGATTCTTACCGTTGCTCCCAGAAGCTATTACATCGATAACATTCTAATTCAATTATCGGGATCAGATGTCGCGTCAACCATAAATTCTATTGAAGCACAATTAAAAGAATTTGTACCTGGCAGACCTTTTGAATTTTTTTTCTTGGACGATGCGTTTGAACGGTTATACCAAAGGGAGTCGCTACTAAGCACATTATTTCAATATTTTTCAATTATTGCGATTATCATTGCCTGTTTGGGGCTGCTTGGAATAACAGCCTTTACCACGGCCCAACGGCTCAACGAAATCGGTATACGAAAAGTGTTGGGTTCTTCTGTAGCTGGAATCGTGAACCTGCTCACTTCTGGTTTCATAAAACTTGTTTTAGTCGCCATTGCCATTGCCATTCCCTTAGGATGGTGGGCCATGGATAGATGGTTAGAGGGCTTTGCCTATAAAACTACCATCGGTTGGTGGGTATTTGCTTTGGCCGGAATCAGCACTTTGGCCATTGCCATGCTCACAGTTGGCTGGCAAAGTTTTAAAGCCGCTACTACCAATCCTGTTGAAGTTTTGTGTAGAGAATGATCACATATCAATCAAAGAACAAACAATCATGTTAAAAAATCACATCAAAATCGCTTGGAGAAGTTTAAAAAAGCAACCATTTTTCACTTTTCTCAACACCTTTGGACTTGCCATTGGTATGGGTGGTGCCCTACTTATCGCCCTTTACATTCATGATGAACTGGGCTATGACAAAATGTTTGCCGATTCTGGCCGAATTTATCGCATCAATGCAGATAACAAATTTGGAGGTTTGGCCGAACAACTTGCCGAGACACCAGAACCTATGGGGGCCACTTTGGTCAAAGATTACCCCCAGGTAGAGCTTGCGACCCGTTTTCTGAATCGGGGAAGCCTACTCATCAGAAAGGCAAATGTCACCGCGAACGTGAAGGAGTTGCATACCACTTTTGTAGATTCAACTTTCTTTAAAATGTTTGGAGTAAAGCTTTTGGTCGGTGATCCCAATACCGCCTTGACCGAACCGAACACTTTGGTGCTGACAAAAACCGCTGCGGAAAAACATTTTGGGGTTTCCAATGCCCTAGGTCAAAACATGGTGCTCAACAATTCAGAAACATACACCGTAACCGGAGTGATGGATGATTTGCCAAAAAACTCGTTTCTAAGGCACCACTCAGTGTTCATGGCAATGTCAGGTTTTCAATTTGCCCAAATTGGGCATTGGGGCAGTCACAACTACTTCACATTTATAAAAATGGTTCCATCTGCAAACATGGGAGAGTTTAATACGGAACTGCAATCGTTGCTAGGGCGATATTTGATTCCGTGGGTGCAGGTTTACTATCCGGGCATGACCGAAGCGTCTTTTAAAGCCTCGGGAAATTACATCAAGTATTCTACAATGCGCCTTACCGATATTCACCTGTACTCTAATATGAAGGCAGAACTCAGTGCCAATGGTAGCATTCAAAACATATATATACTATCTTTTATCGGTTTGTTTTTGGTGGTGCTGGCAAGTGTCAATTTCATGAACCTTTCCACGGCCTATTCGCTAAAAAGAGCCAAAGAGGTAGGGGTCAGAAAGACTTTAGGGTCTGACAAAAAAGACCTTGTTCGCCAATTTCTCACAGAATCAGGACTCATTTGCTTTTTGTCGTTGCTTTTGGCGATCGGTCTGGCGTTTCTCGTGCTGCCTCTTTTCAATGACCTGGCCGGGAAAGCGATTTCCATTCCTTTTGAAAATCCTTTGTTCTGGCTGGCTTTGGGAGCGGCAACTGTCTTGTTGGGGTTGCTTTCAGGTACATATCCAGCTTTTTTTATGTCGCGGTTCATCCCGGTCAAGGTTCTAAAAGGAAGTGGTTTTGCAGATGTTGGTGGAAGTAAGGTAAGAAGCTCTTTGGTCGTTTTCCAATTTGCCATTTCGGTCTTTTTAATCATTGCTACCGTGGTGGTCTACCAACAGCTGCGTTTCATTCAAAGCAAAGAACTGGGCTTTGAAAAAGATCAAGTGTTGGTATTGGAAGACGTCAATAATGCTGGCGATCGAATACTGTCATTGAGAGACGAGGTGAAAAAGTTGGGACAGGTGAAGAATGTCACCTTGAGCAGCTTTTTCCCGACCCCATCGGCGAGAAGCAGTCAAACTTTTTTCAAAGAAGGTGCCTTTAATCAAGAAGAAGCCATTAATATGGAGAATTGGAGGGTTGACCATGATTACGTTTCTACCTTGGGGCTACGGCTTATTGCCGGCAGGGATTTCAATAGAAACATCCCTACCGACTCTTCGGCCATTATTCTCAACCAGGCCGCAATCAAGGTCTTGAATTTAAATGCGGAAAATGCCCTAGGGCTTAGGGTATCACCAGATTTAGGTGAGGCCGGTGACAATATCGATTATCAGACCATTATTGGGGTTGTTGAGGACTTCCATTTTGAATCTTTAAGAAACAACATCAAAGCTTTGGGCTTGACTATCGGGCGTTTCCCGGGATCTATGGCCGTCAAGTTGGGCCCTCAAGACATTTCTGCAGCTGTTTCGGGTATTGAACGTATCTGGCAACAGATTGCCCCCGGTCAGCCATTCAATTACTATTTTTTGGATGAATCCTTCAATGACAGCTACGAGGCAGAACAGCGATTGGGCAAAATCTTTTCCGTTTTTACGGTGCTCTCTATTCTAATTGCCTGTTTGGGCCTGTTCGGGCTTGCTACCTTCAATGCCCAAAAACGAACAAAGGAAATCGGGGTACGAAAAGTTTTGGGGGCCAGTGTAGGCCAAATATCGTATCGTCTGACCACTGATTTCTTGAAAATGGTGGGTTGGGCCATTCTTATTTCAGTTCCTGTAGGTTGGTTTGCCATGAACCAATGGCTTGAAGATTTCTCATATCGAATCGAGATTCAATGGTGGATGCTTCTTTTGGCCGCCTTTTTGGCCATTGCCATTGCCGTGATTACCGTTAGTTACCAAAGCATTAAAGCAGCTGTAGTGAATCCGGTGAAAAGCTTACGCACAGAGTAAATCATCAATAAAAAAGACAAAATCATGTTTAAAAACCAATTAAAAATAGCATGGAGGAGTCTCCTAAAAAGAAAAGTGTTCTCACTGATCAACATTCTTGGCCTGGCAATAGGTTTTGGATGTGCAACACTGATATTTTTATTTGTCAACCATCATTTAAGCTATGATAAATTCCATCACAACAGTGAACGTATTTTTAGGTTCGTTACTGAACAGCAAACGGATATAATTACGCATACTGCTTCTGTTCCCCCCGGATTTTCGAATGCCTTTAAGAAAGACTACACTTACGCCACCAAAATGGCGAAAATGATATATTGGGGCGATGAAGTTTTAACCATTGAAGACCGCAACTTAAAAATAAAGTTAGATGACGAATTGCGGTTTGTGGAAGCAGATTTCTTTAAAATATTCAATTTCCCTTTGGTAAACGGTTCCGGTGATGTTCCAATTACTGAACCAAATACGGCAGTTATAACTGAGGATATGGCCCTTAGGCTGTTTGGGCATGAAAATCCTATTGGAAAGAGCTTTTTGCTTGGAAATACCGAGCTCATTACCATTACAGGGGTATTGAAACAATTCCCTGAAACCACTATGTTCACTGGTAAAGTCTTCGTTTCATTTGCAACAATATCTTCTTTTTTTGATTTTGTTGCCAGTGAGAGTTGGGGAGGAATCACTTCGAATCTCATGTGTTTCGGTTTGCTACATCCCAATCAAGATATTGCTGCAATTGAAAGGAATCTTACTGAATATCCAAAGAAGTTTAGACCAAAATCAAAAAATAAACATGTTTATAAACTTCAGCCCTTAGCCGATATTCATCTAAACACAAAGTACGGAGGTAATGTGAACAGAAAAACGCTCTGGATATTCTCTTTGATAGGCCTTTTCATTTTGGGAATGGCCTGTATCAACTTCATCAATATTTCAACCGGACAATCCTTTTACCGTTCAAAGGAAGTGGGTTTGCGCAAGGTTGTTGGCGGGTTAAAAAACCAATTGTTTTGGCAATTCATGGTAGAGACCTTACTGACCGGTTTTTTGGCTTTGTTAGTTGGTATTGGCATATGCTTTTTGGTGCTACCATGGTTTAATTCCCTATTTGATCTATCCCTTTCATTAAAAAACATGTTGGATGTTAGGTTCATAGGATTCTTAATGTTGCTATTGCTCTTGGTTACTTTTCTTGCAGGCAGCTACCCTGGAGTGCTGCTGGCCAAGGTAGCTCCAATCTTAGCCTTAAAAAATCAGCTTTCCACTAAAGACATGGGTCGTTCGATAACACGTAAAACCTTAGTGATTACCCAGTTTGTCATTGCAATTGTTTTGATTGTTGGTACTATAGTGATCAACCAACAAATTGAATATGCCATCTCTTCAGATTTGGGGTATGAGAAAAACTCCATTGTTATGGTTGAAATTCCAAATGACAATGTTGAGGGCATACAGTTAAAAGGTTTGAAAGAACGCATTTCAAACCTTGTGGGCGTAGAAAAGATAACTACTTGTTTCGCTTCACCTGGTGCTAGCAACAGAAACTGGGGTACTAGTGTTCGATACAACAATAAACCAGAAGATGAAGAATTCAATATACAGGTCAAAGCAGCTGACAGTGATTATGTCGGTACATTCGAAATTCCTATTTTGGCCGGTCGAAATTTCATGGAAAAAGATACCGTTGACGAAGTTTTGGTCAATAAAACCTTCGCCGAAAAAGTTGGTGTTTCCAATGTAAATGAACTACTTGGAAGGAAATTGGAAATTAATGGAGGCAATGTACAATCGAAAATCGTCGGAGTGATCTCAGACTTTCATAATGAATCATTTGTTGAAAACATCAGTCCGGTTTTTATCGCACCCATTGAAGATTATTACAGTGAATTTGCAATAAATATTAACTTGGGTCAAGCCTCAAAAATTCTATCAGGTATTGAAAAGGAATGGTTAAAATTATTTCCCGATTTCGTCTTTGACTACGAGTTTCTAGATGATAGGGTGGCAGAGCAATATGAAGCGGAGCAACAATTTCTGTCGTTGACCAAGGTTTTTTCAGCACTGGCCATTCTAATAGGCTGTTTGGGGGTTTATGGCCTAATAAGTTTCTTTATAACCCAAAAAACAAAGGAAATCGGTATTCGAAAGGTCTTGGGAAGCAGTCTAGGTAACATTTTGGCGCTATTGGCCAAAGATTTCCTGCTGATGATTTTGGTTGCGGGGGCCATCGCCTCGCCAATTGCTTGGCTTTTAATGAATCGATGGCTTGAGAATTATAAATATCACACCCAGCTGTCTTGGTGGATTTTTGCCCTTGCCATTACAGGCGTAATTCTAATCACCGTGCTTACAATAGGATATAAAACACTTAGAGCGGCACAAACAAACCCTATAAAGAGTTTAAGGACGGAGTAAAAAGTCATTTCAATCATTAAAACAAACAATCATGTTAAAAAATCAATCCTTTATTACATTTCTCAACACCTTTGGACTTAACGTTGCTCAGCTTACGGTTAGCTACCAAAGCATAAAAGCCGCTGTAGCGAATCCGGTGAAAAGTTTACGGACAGAATAATAATAAGCCATGTACAAACTATTCTTGAAAATCGCTACGAGGTATTTGCTCAAAAACAAGCTGTATTCTTTCATAAATATCTTTGGTCTGGCTGTCGGCACCGCTTGTTTTATACTGATAATGTTATATGTCAACCATGAAGAAAGCTATGACACTTTTGATGGTTCTGAAAACATTTACAGGGCCTACATGGACTACCTTGAAGGGGATAAATGGGTCGCAGGGGATGCCAATAGCTATATCGTAACGGGGGAAACCTTAAAGGAAAATTTTCCTGAAATATTTGATTATGCAAGGCTGCGCTATTTTAACGGTATTGTGCTCCTAAAAGACAATGAAATCTATGAGCACAACAAAGGGTCTTTGGCCGATCCTTCTTTTTTAGAGCTTTTTGACCTTAAGTTAAGACAAGGGAATGCACAAAATGCCTTAACCGAACCCTACTCCATGGTCTTAACAGAATCTTTGGCCAAGAAATTATTTGGCAATGAGGAACCTATGGGCAAATCACTAAAACTGCATAATGGAAACAGCCCTTCTTTTACTATCACGGGAATTCTAAAAGAAAACAACCGACAAACACATATCAAGAACGATTTTTTAGTTTCGTTTAGCACTTTTCGAGCTTGGGATGCTTTTGAGAGGGATTGGGAATATACTTGGAACCAAAATGTCTATTATACTTTTCTCAGCATTGACCCAAAGACGAATGCCCGGCAACTGCAACAAAAAATAAAGGATTTCAAAATAGAGGCCTTGCCCTTCGAAAGGCATAATATTGAACCTTTGGAAGACATTCATTTATATTCCAACAAGCCTTATGAGGCAGAGGCAAACGGGAGCATCCTAAGGGTTCGGTTCCTATTTGCAATCGGGTTGATTATCATAGTTCTTTCATGGTTGAATTACATTAATCTTTCTACGGCCAAATCAATAGAACGAGCTAAGGAAACAGGCATTCGAAAAGTAGCAGGGGCCCAGAAACCACAAATCATCATACAATCGTTGTTGGAGTCGCTTTTGCTGAACTTTATTGCCATTGCCATTGCAATCGGTATTGTCATTGTATTCTTGCCATCCTACAATGCGTTTATTGGAAAAGAGCTGTCTTTCGGAATTCCAAACTTTGCCCAAATATTGCCCCTTTTTGGTCTAATCCTATTAGGAGCGGCCATGTCAGGGATATATCCGGCCTTTGTGCTAAGTGGCTATACTCCAACCAAAACACTAAAGGGCAAGGTTCACTCATCCTCCTTGGGACTTAACATCAGAAAAGCACTGATTATAGGTCAATTTTTCGCGACTATTGTTTTAATAGTGGGAACCATAATGATCAGCAAGCAAATTGGTTTTCTGAAAAACCAACCAACAGGTACAGATTTGCAACAAGTGGTCGCCCTACATTGGCAAGTGCTCAATTCAAGCTCTGATTCCACTATTGTTCAGGGGATAAAAACGTTTAAGGATAAATTGCAAAACCTGCCTTTTATAGAACAAACAGCTACTGCAAACACCTTTCCTGGCGGCAGATATGAAGATTTAGGTTCTAGTGCGGGAATTACCTTTCCTGATGGAAGAAGAGACGATAAACGTATCACCTATAATTACGCCGTAAGCCCCAAATATTTTGAATTGATGGGTTTTGAATTTGCCGCAGGCAAACCCTTTAGGGAAAATTCCCAAGGTCTTGGCAATGACATTGTCATGAATGAAAAATTCATTCGTTTTATGGGAATTTCAGATTCGAAAGAAGCTATTGGAAAAACTGTACGATTCTGGAATCAAGATTGGACCATTGTAGGAGTTTTAAAGGACTATCACCATTTCGGATTGAAAACGGGTATTGAGCCCATGATTTTGCGATATGGCTCCAGTTCTAGTAACATTCTTGCAAAACTGAATCAAAAAGCTGTGATTGCTGATGGCCTAGGGGAAGCCATGGTGCAGATTGAGGACACTTGGAAGGAAATATTTCCCCAAAGTACTTTCAAATACACTTTTCTTGATGAAAACTTTGAAGCCCAATACAAAGACGACAAAGCCTTTGGCACGGCATTTCAGATTTTCACCATTTTGTCCATTTTAATCGCTTCGATGGGATTGTTTGGACTTACTTCTTATACCGTTATTCGACGGAAGAAGGAAATTGGCGTGCGAAAGGTCAACGGAGCAACAATAACCCAAATACTTTCTTTGTTAAACAAAGATTTTGTGAAATGGGTAGGCTTAGCATTTATTATTGCAGTACCGGTATCATGGTATGCCATGAACCAATGGTTAGAGGGTTTTGCCTATAAAACAAACCTTGACTGGTGGGTATTTGCTTTAGCCGGAATTACTGCATTGACAATCGCGTTGTTAACAGTAAGCTGGCAAAGTTTTAGGGCGGCAATAGTAAATCCCGTAGAATCTTTAAGGGATGAATAACATATTTAAAATAGAGTACCATGCTACTACAATTAAAAAACATCTTTAAATGGGTCAACTCGGGTGGCCAACGTATATTCTTATTGAAAGACATCAATCTATCCGTTGAGGAAGGGGAGTTTATTTCCATCATGGGACCTTCGGGTTCTGGAAAATCAACGCTTCTCAATGTCATCGGAATGCTGGATCGGTTTGATGAGGGAGAATATCATTTTTTGAACGAGTCTGTACATACCTTAAAAGAAAAGCACCGCTCGAATCTGTATAAAGAATATATAGGCTTTGTCTTTCAATCATACCATTTATTGGATGATCTGACCGTTTATGAAAACTTGGAAATGCCCCTACTTTACAAAAAATTTAAAGGCTCAGAACGCAAGGCCATGGTCGGCGATATGCTGGACCGTTTCAATATTGTGGGCAAAAAAGATTTGTTCCCGGCCCAGTTAAGCGGCGGACAACAACAATTGGTAGGGGTTGCCAGGGCCTTAATTTCTAAACCAAAGTTGATTTTGGCCGACGAACCTACAGGCAACCTCAACTCACAACAGAGCGAAGAGATTATGGAGCTCTTTAAAAGGTTAAATGAAGAAGACAGGGTGACCATTATTCAAGTGACCCACTCTGAGAAGAATGCGGCCTATGGCTCAAGGATTATCAATTTGTTGGATGGGCGGATGATCAAGTAACGTCACAAATATTGGTAATCTTACCTCTTTATGTCATTTGAACAACAGGCAACAAAGGTTCAAGAGTGCGGCCATCACGAAAAACAACAATAGCAATCTTTCAAATGTTTTCTTCATTGTTCAACCCGTGGTTATGGTTTTCTTTCCCGTGTTCGTTATAGGTGCCAAATGGAATCTTGTTTGGTAATCTCTTACCATGCCCTTTTGGGAGGTCGCAACTGAACGTAGCCCCAATAAACAATGATTCGTTCTCGTGTTCGGTATTCATTCTATGTGCCATTAAAAGTTAAAAAAAGGCCCCTTGACGGGGCCCAAATCAACCAACCAACTCAAAAATCAATGCCAATTTCATCGACATCAACAATGGGGTGAATCAATTGTCGCTATCTCAGAAGAGTTTTGAGCCTAGGCCGATCAAAGGGTAAACTATGGTTAGTGTCCATACAGCTTGACCCTATGCCTTACTGCTTTAGGCGAACAATCGCATATTTCATTTTTTTGCCTCCCTCAATTCTGTGGGCTAAAGGTGTTTCTTTTTTTTTTCGGTGCCCTTTTCCCTTTCTATCATTGATCAATGTCGGCAGTATGATAAACATGGCGATAAGAAATGCCAGCAAACTGATGATGAAAAAAATCTCTGTCAAAAAGGGAAAATCCATGTCATTGGTTTTGGTTGTTGATTGGCTTTTTCACCTTGAAAAGCTAAAAGCATCTAAATCTAACATGGTGCTCATAAATGGAAGAAAGAACGGAAAGACAACTTTGCCTTATCGACAAAATGCGTATAATCATCGATGAAATGCATAGTTATTCGTATTTTTCCTACAACAACCTTGTCATTTCAAATAGTTGTAAATGGCCTCGAGCAGTTTATGCGCTTCAAAGGGTTTGGTAATCACCTGATTCATGCCCACTCTCAAATACCTTTTGATATCTTCATCGAATGCGTTCGCGGTAATGCCAATAATAGGAACGTCTCGAACCTTGCCAAAGGGCAATTCGCGTATTATATGGGTGAGATGGTCACCTGAAGCATTGGGCAGGTTCACGTCCATCACGATCAAGTCATAAGTATTGTTGATCACTTCTTCAATCACGCGTGCCCCATCATTTGCCAGTTCTATATAAAAGTGCTCCGTGTCCGCTAAAATTTTAAAAAGCGTCATCTGCACACGTTCGTCGTCTTCGACCAACAATAGCCTATATTTCTTATCCCTTTTTGAAATGGTGTTTTCTACGATGCGGCCTTTAGACTTGATAAGTGATTTTTTAATTGAATACAAAGGATATTTCAGGGTAAGGTCAAAGTAGAATCTTGTGCCTTTTTCAAGATGTGATTCCATTTTAATTTCGCTGCCCATCAATTCTAAAAGTCCTTTTACAATGGTAAGGCCGATCCCTACCCCTCCTTTGTTGTCATATCGGTCAAGGCGTGAAAAGCTTTCAAAAATAAGTACATGGTTTTCTGGCGAAATACCCATGCCCGTGTCAGAGACTTCAAAATGCAGACTGACCTTGTTGGCCCTTTTTTGATTTACATGAACGGTAAGCGAAACCGTGCCGCTTTCTGTATATTTAACCGCATTTTCAAGTAAGTTGGTCAATACCTGGTACAGTCGCAATCGGTCGCCCTCTACATATTCAGGTAATCTTTCATCTACATCAACCGAGAATTGCAGCCCTTTGTTCTTTGCCCTATTGCCATAGGTGAACTCTAGAAGTTCGAGCAGACTTGAAAGCTTGAACGCTTTTTCTTTCAATGCCAGTTTTCCCGAAGCCATCATGCTGATGCTCAAGATATCTTCGAGCATTGATTTGAGGTTGGTATTGGCCTCTTTGAGAAAGTCAAGTAGTTGTCGTTGCTGAACGTTCAAATCAGTTGCCGATAATATATTGGTAATGGAAACTATGCCCGTAAGTGGATTTCTAAGCTCATGGCTGAAATTTTGGATAAACCTGTTCTTGAACCGTTCACGCTCTTCGAGCTCCTTATTTTTCAATACAATGAGCTCAGCTTTTATAATCGATTCATTTCTTGCCTGTGCAACGGTCTGATACTCTTGATAATATTGGGTATGGTCGATTATGACCATCAATATTCCAGCCTCTTGCCCAACAACCCTTATATCGACAATATGCTCATTGTCATCAACTTCGAGATGTACGCAATTGAACGAAAACTCATTTTCCTGTATACCTTCCAAGAAAGAAAGCGTTTCAAAAAACGGATGGACCTCGGCAATGCGAAAACCTATTTGAAAACGAAAAATGGTTTGGTCGCTTTCTCTTACCGTACCGTCATCGTCCACAAAAACAAATTGAATGTTCTTGCCAATGTATTGCTGTTTGTAACGCTCAAGCATCTTTTAAAAGGGTTGCCATTTGCAGAAACGCATCTTCTACCCATTCACCTGTCTTGGCACTTGTAAGAAAGTCAAAAGAAATATCGTTTTCTTTCAAAAGGAGATTTAAATCATCTTGATCTACAAGATCTACCTTGTTGCCAATGATCAAAAGGGGAACATCGGGCATTTTTTCCGATAACACCGAAAGGTCTTCTTGTATGTTCTGAAAAGTCGATGGCCGATTGACATCAAAGACAAAGAAAGCTCCATGCGTACCCAGAAGGTATGGGTTTCGAATCATTCTGATATCATCGGTTCCTTCCAAATCCCACAAAATCATTGAAATAGATTCGTCAGATCCGACCTCAACCACTTTTTTTGAGATGTGTACCCCAATGGTGACCTTGTACTTATCAGAAAAGCTATTTTTCACAAATCTTCTGATCAGCGAGGTCTTGCCCACGCCAAAATGGCCTAAGATGACAATTTTCTTAGATTTTTGCATTGCCGAAACTTGAGGCCAATTCTTTTTCTATTGTTCTTTTGTCCGCTTTTTTGGTCTTCTTTTCAAGAATTGGAAAATCAACTACCAAATCGACGTTCATTGCCATATATCGGTTGTAAAAATCGAAAATGAGATCTTGAAGTTTGTTCTTTGATTTTAGGCCGTATGGCCCAGAAATGACCACTGCCATATAATGGGTGACAAAGCTCTGAAGATGTATCTGATAAAGTTCATACTCAATAAGCTCAAGGTTTTGGTTCTGTTGGTTGAACGCATCTTCGACAAATGATTTGATCGCGGTCAACATGCCCGAAACCATCTCTTCATCAATGGTCTTGGTTTTTGAATAGCTTGCTTTGAGAATGCCCGAGTCTTTTTCTATCAACAACACTTGTTCTATCTTGGCCGATGAGAGCTGTTGCAAGAGCAGCTCTTTTTTCTTTTTGCCACTGAACAAGGCTCTGAGCCTTATCTTCCATTTAGAAATAAAATCGAATTGGCTATCAATTTTTTCTGAAAGTGCCTTAATCTCTTGGGCTATGTATTTTTTGATCATCTTGCCCAAAATGGGAAAAAGCGCATCGACCACCTCATCTCTTTGTGTTCGAATCTGTTCCCTTAGGGTTTCGGTAATGGTCGGCCCCAATGTGGTCGGAATGCTCTTGGTGAATTCTTCGAGCTGGTTTTCTATAATGGGGTCAACCTTTGAAGACAGGCGTTCTTGTTCATTGACCGTTTTTTCGAGCAGTGCTATTCTTTCTGAAATTTTTTCAATGTACTCCCGATCGTCGGTGAACAGTATGTCTTTTATAATCTCGAGCCTGTCTTTTTCATCCATTACAATGAACTTGTGATGGTTATTTTTTCTTGATTTTTTCACCCAAATCAATCAAAAGTTTGCCCAGCATTTCTTTGTTGACCGCTTCTGATTGGAGTTCTTCTACCTTGTTCCCAAGATTTTGCTCTACTTCGGTGATTCGAATATTCAGGTCTGTGGAAACATTGTCTATCGATTGGGAGACTTCTGTCTTGACCTCTTCAATAAGCTCGTTCAATACTTTTTTCTTGGCTATTATGTCTTGTTTGAGTTTTTCAAACTCGGCATCATAGGCTTCTATTTGCTCGCCAAAAATGAGGTTTTTGATTACCTCGATCTTTGATGGCGTCACATCGCCACTTTTGTTCAATTCTATTACGGGTCGGTGGGTCTTTGACATGGTCGTTCGTTTACTATTTATTGAATTAATGGTTTTTGTACTGATTGCCCTTTTATACGTAAAAGCAGTCTGTGGTTGCCTAAGCCTAATGGCTTTGTTCAGGTTCGTTGCAAAAGCCCAATATAATGAATCTCATGGTACTTATCAAAGAATGGAAACAAAAGAACAAAAACCCATAAACGACTCGTTTCGTGTGATTTAGCTATTCTCAATTTTGCCATTGTGGCCGCATGTGGCAATTGCATGTTTTGCTGCCCACAATAAAAGGCCATTAATCAAAAAATGGTCGTATTCACTATCCCTTTTCCCACGGCCAATACCAATGTTCAGGTCAAACGATGGTACGGTCTGCCACACCAATGATCCGGGTCAAAATATCAATACTGTTGGCATTTGAACCATTGCCAAAAAAAGCGCGTTGCCCCCACATTTCTTTTTTTCATATCTTGAAAAGGTGACCGACCATGAAATACCACTGTTCCATATTGTTCTTTGTAGCCTTACTGACCAGTACAGTTCTATTTGGCCAAAATTTCAGGTACACTTTCTATGATGGGGATCAAACCCCCTTTAAAAAAGTGAACCAGACCTTGGAAGACAACAAAGGTTTTATTTGGATCGCCTCTGACAATGGCCTGTACCGCTTTGATGGCCAAAACTTTCAAGACTTCAACCTGTCACTGAAAAGCAGGCATATTCGATCTATTGTTTCCAAAAATCAAGATACTGTCGTCTTTTCAAATGACTCGGGCATCTTCAAGCTATATTACGAAGAAGACAACGCCATAATTGTTCCCCTTGCGGCCATTGGTGAGGGAACAGAAATAGGCTATGCCGATCATCTGTTCATAGATTCCAAAAAGCATCTTTGGGTAAATTCTCCTGAGGTGGGCATTGTGAAAATTGATTCAAATGGTACTATTCTTGACAAATACCCCTTGCCAAAAAGACATGACCACATCTTTTTTGGTGAAGATGGAAACCAGACCCTATGGGCCCTTGCGTCAAATGGAAGTCTTTTCATCTTCGACAGCTCGATAAACACTTTTATCAATATTTTAAGGTCTGGCGACGTAAGACATTTTTTTGTGGGTGAAGATTACCTCTTTTTGGTGGGCGCTAAAATTGAAAGGTATTCGATCAAATCAGGAAACATCTTGAAAAAGCAGAATGAAATCATCAGCGCCGATTTGGTCTTTGACCAAATCGGGCGTGATTTGGCAGGCACTTTTTTTGTTGCCTCAGGTGAATCGTTGTTCACCATTCTAGAAGATGGCAACAGCCTTCAAAAAGTATTTGGCTCAAACGATCCGCATAGGGTCGAAGAGCTTCCCTTTCAAAAAATCAATAGCATCGGTTTTTCTTCAGACCAGCTTCGTAAGGGCGGAAAAATATGGGTCGGTTCCTCCACTGGCTTGGGGCTGTTGCAGACCAACTATTTCAAGGCTGTAGATGGCATGCCCCATGACAATGTGTTCAGTATTGCCACAGGTATTGACCATAAAGTATTGATCTCGCAGGGAAACCTCTTTCAAGTAGATGTGAATAAAAACACCAAGTCGTTCAGTACTATTTCAGGGGCAGACAGGGTAACGGGCATGGGCGTTTATGATAAAAAAAGCTACTATGGCACCGCCAATGCCGAAATTGTGGTTTTTGAGAAACAACAAAGACGGCACACTTATGATTTGGACAAAAGAGGAGGAGGGGTGTTCTTCATGTCTGCCGATGCTTTTGGTGACATTTGGTTTTGCCAGGCCCCATCTGACAAGCCTTTGAGGGGTGTGGGAAAATTGCTATCAAATGGCCAGCTCAAGTTCTATGGGGCCGATGAAGGGCTGAATTCTCGAATTCTTGTCGTCAGGGAAGGAGGTCGCTCAGAGATTTATGCTGCCGGCATAGGAGCCGACTCCTATCTTTTCAAATACGACAGAAAGGCCGATGCTTTTGAGAGTAAAAGCTTGCCTTTGCCCCCAGACGTAAGCACCAATTTTGAGGTGCATGACCTTTCTATTGATTCACTCGGAATTGTTTGGATGGGAACCACAGATGGCCTGCTCAAGTACGATACCGAAACCGTAAAGCGGGTAGACTTGGGACCGTTTACATCAAATGAGATTCGTGCCGTGCATGCCCTTGGCAACAGCGGGGTTTGGATGGCCACCGATACCGACGGCCTTATTTATTTATATCCATCGGGCCATTACGTACAATTTGACGAAGAAAGTGGTACTCCCTCAAAGATAGCCTCATACCGATGTCTTTCCATGGATGAAAACGGAACGCTTTGGGTAGGTACCGCTGAAGGTGCCGTTCACTCGACATTGGTCTGGCCAAAACCCCTTGCCGCCGCCCCTCCCAGAATTACAAGTGTCCATATCGACAACAATCCCGTAGACTTTTCAGGGTTGTCACTATCTAATAAAGAAGAGGTGCAGTTTGGGCTGGCCACCATTTCTTATCCTGCGAAAGGCATCCAATACCAATACAAAATGGTGAGCCGATCACTCTCTGAAGAAGCCTCAGAACATGCACAATGGTCAGCGCCTTTCAGGGAGCCCAGTATGCGTCTGAGCGACCTAACATCGGGGCAGTATACTCTCTTCATCAGGGCCAAAAGACCAGGGGGTTATGGCTGGAGTGACCCTATATCGATTCCAATGGTGGTCAAAAAAGCTTGGTACACCACTTGGTGGGGAACGGGTTTACTTTTGGTAATGGGCATGATTGCCTTTTGGTACATTACGTATCGATGGGGTCGGTCAAAAGCAAAAAATCTCTCTAGCGCACTCTCTCAAAAGCAAAAGGCCCTTGAGGACAAACAGGCCCAATTGACCGCCAAATCAGATGCCTTGGCACATAGAGAAAAAGAATTGAAAAGTACCGGCACCAATCTTTATATGTTGAACCGGCTTTTGCTTCAGCTCCCCAAAAATGAACCTTGGGAAAAAGTATTGCCCGTTCTGAAAAAATTGGTAACCCTGCCAACAGGCCTCGATGCCTTTGAAATTGGTTTTGTAAAAACCAATGAAGTGCATTTCAAGGGCTATGGTCGAAAAGGTGCGCTTTATCATGAACGAAAAGAAGAGTTCAACGAAAAAGAGAACTTGCAAAGCTATGCCCTATCCGCCGATACCCCTCTGCTGATCAACGACCATGAAACCGAAGCCATCCAATATATAGGCAGAAAAGACCCCAAAGACCATGCTTCCTTATTATTGGTGCCTTTTAAGCAACTAGATGGCGCTGATGCCATTTTTTGTGCCTATGCAAAAGAGAAGGAAAGGTTTTCGCACAGAGATTTGACCCTCATACAGGTCTTGGTCAAATTTCTTTCAATGACCGTAACCAACCAATCGAATTCAACGTGACTACAAAATATAACATAGTGGTTTTTCTAATGATGTTGATGATGGGCATTGTACGGGCACAAATGGCCAACGATACGCTAAGAGTGGGTGTATTTACGAGTCCCCCATTTGTGATCGTACAAGAAGACAAAGACCATTCTGGTCTCTCGATCGATTTGTGGGAACGTTTGGCCACCGAAATGAATGTTCCCTACAAGTACATTCGGTTCAGTGATCCGGTTGAGGTCATCAGGTCGTTGGATTATGGCGATTTGGATATCGGCATCAACCCATATTACAATACCCCATTGCGGATGGAAAGGTTCAACGTTTCACAGCCCTTTCATGTGTCGAGTGTCGGGGTGGCCATCACCTCATCGGCCCAGAGCCAGTTCCAGATTTTTGTAAAAAACTTTTTTTCGAAAGATTTTTTAAACGTTGTGCTTTTGTTACTGGTGATCTTACTTTCTTTTGGCACCATTCTCTGGTTTGTAGAGCGAAGGGCCAACAGGTATCAGTTTCGTCCCGGTATTTTAGGGCTATTCGATGGTCTTTGGTGGGCAGCGGTGACCATGACCACGGTAGGTTATGGTGACAAAGCCCCAAAAACCAATGCCGGAAAGACCATCGCCATTATTTGGATGTTCACGGCCGTCATCATCATTTCAAGCTTCACGGCCACCATTGCCTCTACCCTTACCGTTAATAGCCTCGAGGGGCAGGTGAACAGTCTAGAAGACCTTAAGGGGGTAGAAAGGGTCGGGGTCGTTGGCAGTAGTTCTGGCGCAGACTTTTTACAGGCCCAAGACATACAGCCCTTTCAGATCTATCGTTCTGCCGAGATGGCCCTTTTGGCGCTGTCGCACAAAGAAATAGAGGTGTTGGTCCATGATAGAACCACTCTACAATACTTGATAAGAAACAGACAGATGCAATCTAATGTTCAGCTCTTACCTCTCACTTTCGAAAAGCAATACCGTAGTTTTATCATGCCGAAGGCACACCCTCAATTTGATGTGATCAACCGTTTGCTGGTGGCTGAAACACGAAGTGCTGATTTTAAAGAGCTTATGGCGGGCTATAATCTTGCCTTGGATTGATCGGAAATAGTTAGATCGGGTGTTTTGAGACAGCGGTAAATCTATTTTGTCTGGGAAGCCTTTGTTCTTTCACTTAAGGTCATTGCAGCCCGATTCTTCTCATCAAACCCTCTCTAAAACTTTCACCTATTGGAATCCTCTCACCGTGCATCAAGATTTTGCTCTTTTGAATAGAATCAATGCTGTTTACGTTTATGATATATGATCGATGCACCCGTATAAAATCATTGCTTGCCAGTTTATCTTCCATATCCTTGAAATTCATCAGGGTAAGAATAGGCTTGCTGTCGATAACATTGATCTTGAGGTAATCTTTAAGTCCTTGTATGTACCTTATATTTTCTAGTTCAATTTTTACATTTCCGTAATCAGATTTCACGAAAATGAATTTGTTATCATTCATAAGGCCATCTGCTGAAGACACATTGCCCGTTTTTTGATGCGAACCGACCTTCAATGCAATACGTTCTTTTACCCTGTTGACCGCTTTGACAAAACGCACAAAGGGAATTGGCTTTACCAAATAGTCGATCGCATTGAGGTTAAACCCCTCAATCGCATATTGCGGATATGCCGTAGTAAAGATGAAGTGAGGTTTCTTGTCCAGTGATTTCACAAATTCTATGCCCGATATCTGCGGCATTTGAATATCCAAAAAAACCAAATCAACTTCTCCGCTCTGCATTATC